>MTMF02000009.1:547094-712888 GCA_002011125.2 Candidatus Hydrothermarchaeum profundi | reverse complement strand
ACCGCCTCCAACCTACCATCACCATCCAAATCAACAACAGCAGGAGAAGAAGAAATCCAATCCTTAGTTTTGAAGCTCCATAACTCTTCAGCCTCCCTCCCTAAGCCAGATAAGGCATATAAGTTCCCATCATATGAGCCAACTATCACCTCCTGAACTCCGTCATCATTTATGTCTGCTATTGCCGCTGATGAACGAATAACTCCCTCTGTTTCAAAGTCCCACAATAGATAGCCTCCAGCCGTTAAATCAGTAGAATTTATATCACTATATCCTGTTCTCATGTAATCATGTTGAAAGGTAGGCCAATCCCTAAGAGGCTCAACTGCACTGCAGGTAGGTATAGAAATAATTAAGAACCCTATAACGTATAAACCTAAATTTTTCATATTTCCTCTCCTTTTCACTGAAGTATTTTTAATAACATTTATATAAATTTGAAGAAAAATAGGAATCGCATATGGATGTTAAAAAGTTATCTCTTCTACTCTTGTTATTTGTTATTGGCTGTATTAGCCAATCTCCCCCATCCGAACCAACAACTCCTCTTAATGGAACTCAAATCCAAGAAAATTTTGAGAATGCTTTTTTTTCCATGAAAGCCGCTCTCGACACGGGCAATATTAAAGAAGCTGAAGAAAGCTACCACACTATGACTGAAATGTATGAGAAGGCTAAAAATGTTGTAGGTAAAGAACACTTGGATTTCTTTGTACTTGAAGAGGAGCTGGAGCTTCTAGGAGAAAAATTAGACTCTGGAGACTTAGAAGATGCAAAATTGCTCTCGGCTGAAATAGGAGGAGGCTGTGGAGTTAAATTCTGCCATGCTCGCGCAGGGAGTTCCATGGCCAAATTGGAAGTAGAGTACGGAAACATAAAAAAAGCTATAGAAGAGGACAATCTTTCTGAAGCTGAAAAACACCTATCTGACTTTAAAAAGTATTGGACCGAATCTAAGAAAGATGTCAGCATAATAATGCCGAGGATCACAGAAGTCCTTATGAGAGACGAATATCTTAAAGAACTCGAAAAAGCTATTGAATCAAGAAATGAAACCGAAGCAAAAAAAGCCATCAGCCTAATATCTAATACTACGTGCTCGTTTACCGGCTGCCATAGAGTTTTCTTTGAGACTATGACTTTATGGAAATTCTGAGGGTATTTAATGGCCATCGAAGAAAAACTTGAGGAGGAAAAGCGCAGACTGGATGAAGATTTAGAGATGTGGGAGGAGTGCTATAAGCGATTTAAGGATAGGTTTGAAGTTTTTGGAGAATATGAAAGGAGAATACATGAGCTAGAGGAAGAGCTTGAGAAAAGAGAACGAATATGGGGATTTATCAGCAGAGAAAAGAAATCCTTATTTATTCTTGCAGTTATTTTGACATTCGCAACAATCGTGCTACTCAATACTATAAGTCAGTTAAATAATCGATGGGTATTTTTCATTGTCGGCCTACTGGTGGGGATCGGATGGGGTACTTTTATACAAGCTATAGTTCGGCTGCCCTTCCTTAGATAATAATAGATGAAGAATTAGGAGTGACCTATCTTAAACTGACTCGGATTTCCTCCGCTGCCCCTCGGCTAATAAGAGCCCTAGCGTTCGGCTCAGGCAAGCTGGCGATATCCTCTTTTCTGAAAGAACCGTAGATCTTACCATCAATACCAACCAGAGGAGGTAAATCTTCTAATATTCTAACAGTTATCAATGGAAACTCTATTTTTCTTTGTAATCCACTGTCCTGTACTTTTTTTATCGGCTTATCGGATAGGAGGTTCTCCAATATCTCCTTACGATTTTTTCCAAGTTGCTCTGTGATCTTATTGAACATAATTTTTTCCTGTTCTAATAGATTCTCCATTTGAGAACTATCTCCCCTACGCGCATAATTTAAGGCCCCTAGAACAATTTTCCTCTCTCTGATCTCATAAATATCAGTTATCACGGCCTTTATATTCTCTAGCTCTCCAAGCAGGACCCCGGCCCTAGTTAGCTCCCCTTTTTCCATAAGCTCTAGATATCGAGAGTGTAGATTTTTTATAGAGTTTTCAACTTTATCATAGAAATCCTTATCTAGCTTCTGTAATTTAGCATGCATTCTTTCCATTCGATGAATTTCCCTAAGTGTCCTAGTGTCCATGAAATCATATTAGCTTAGCAGGTATATAATTTTAGCATAATCTTTATTTACCACTAATCTTTAACTAAGCACAGGTGACTCAAATGGCTGAAATAACTGACGTTAGAATATACAAAATGGAGGGTACAGGGAACTTAAAAGCCTATGCCACAGTTACCCTCGACGATTCATATGTTGTGCATGGGCTAAGAGTAATAGAAGGAGAGGCAGGCTTATGGGTTAGCATGCCGGCCAATAAGAATAAAAGAGGAGAATTTAAAGACATATTCCATCCAATAACAAAGGAAGCAAGAGATATTTTAGTTGAAGCGGTATTAGATAAATATAAGAGTAGTGTTAATGAAGCGGATCTAGAATCTGCATTCTAAGCTACTCCCCTTTTATATACTTGTAAGAGAAAATTAATAAAGTATGCTTCGTTTGAAGGATTTCATTGTCAATGAGAGAGCCCAAGTTAGTATAGAATTCATATTTCTTACAGGGGGAATTGTCGTAGCGGCCCTTACAATATGGTCACTGCAGGGCACTATAAAATCCTTTGCAGATGTAACTACGAATTGGGTGGAAAAAGAAAGAAACGCTACTTTAACCAAGATCACACGATGATCGAAGAATTTTTTGTTTCTATTGCAATCCTAGGTGCTTTAATAGCCAGCTTTACCGACCTAAAGAAAGGAATAATCCCAAACAAGCTTACTTTCCCCTTAACTTTTTTAGGGTTAGCCGGATATTTCTCATATAGCCTCTATATAGGAGACCTAAGTCTTCTGGTATTGACTATAGAAAACGTTGTTATTATTTTTATTATTGGATATCTTTTCTGGATCCTTGGAGGCTGGAGCGCTGGAGATGCTAAGGAGTTCCTATTTATAGCTGCCCTGATTCCTAAATACCCTGAGTTTTTAGCTAAATATTTAAACCCTGCCTTGCCACCCTACCCCTTTATATTATCCATCCTCGCTAATACATTTATCGCAATCTTCCCATTTATTTTGTTATTCTCAATATCTAAAACAAATCCAAGAAGATTTTTAGAGCCTTTAAAGAATATTAGCGAGTACGCTTTAATTTCCTTGATTTTCGTCAGTGGTATAGTAATATCTAAGGAAAGCGGAGTTAGTATACTTGGGGTCTTATATATTATATTCCTTTATAGACTTCGGAATAGCTTCGCTATACCGCTATCTCTGCTGATAACCCTAGCCTATCTGGTAACTAACATCACAGAAGCTGGCTTCATTTTTTCATCATATCTCTTGGTACTTGTCGTCATGATTATTTTTGGAATATTTTGGAATTCAATAAAACTTTTGAGAAGGGAAGCCCTTCAAGAAACAATAAAGATATCTAACCTACAAGAAGGCATGATTCCCGCAGAAGAAATTTATATCAAAGGAGAGGATATTATTAGGGAGGAGAGAAGCTTATCGGAAAAGATACTGAATGCCGTAAAAAATGGAAATATCTCAGAACTTAGAAGAAAGGGCATTTCAATGGGTGCTGCTGGGCTGACTCAGAAAGAAGTTGAAATGTTAAAAGACCTGGTCAGGAGGGGAAAGATGGAGGATAGAATAAAAATAAAAAAAAGCATGCCCTTTGCTCCAGTTATAGCAATAGGGTTAACTATTTCATTGCTTTTAGGCGATATTCCTACTGCGATACGGGTGCTGTTGTATGGATAATAAAGGACAGATGACGATGGAGGGGATCCTGATAATGGGTTTTTTCATCCTCATATTCGTAGGAATATCTTTTCCCGCAATGATCAAGGTTTACAAAGCGAGTAATGATGCATCAATCATACTTGAAAGTCGGGAGAATTTGGATAAGATCTCGAAAGCAATCGAGATGGTTAGAGCAAATGGAAATGGATCAATAAGGACGGTCACCATAAAGAGTTCAAGCTTAAATTGGAGTATCTCTGCCTATGATTCGGACAATCCAAACAACGACATCCTCACCTACTGGATTAAATGGAAAACTACCGACAGAGTACCTTCAGAGCTGATAAAAAACGGTTCTTCAGGAGGGCTTGGAAAAAATTCCATAGAGGGAGTTTCCAGCTCTGGCAATGAAAGTTCGAGTGGATATCTCTCCCCAGGCACCTATTCAGTAAAAATTGAGAATAGAGCTACAACAACTTCGCCAGAAATTAGTATATCAGCAAATGGAACTACCGTGCTGATTACCCTTGAGGATTAAGGTGATTGTGTGATTAATCAAAAAGCAGAGGTAACGATCGAGGCCCTTTTCATTATGGGGGTCTTTATCTTAATACTGGTTACTGTATCGATTTCCAATATTTTCGAAGCCGTCGACACCACACGAGACGTTAGAGTGGTATCAGACGCTAAATATGTCGCAGAACAAATAGCCACCTATGCTAGTTCAATAACCAACCCCTATGAAAAAAAAATATTAAGAATATATATACCCGGATATTCCTCTTCTGGCACGACCCCGGCCGGAGATCCATTAATATGGATAAGATCGTGCATCAGCACGGATGGAGATGTGTTGAATACTACGGTGCAAACTATTAGGTACAGTAATGAAGGCATAATCACTAAGCAAGAGGAGTATAGTTTCACAAAAGACCTTCCTGGTACCGGGTGGGCTATATATGTACCTAACTCTACTGCCCCAAAGCCAATTTTTGAAGATGAGGGATACACTTATACTCTCGTGATTTCCTGGAAGAATATTACATCCCAAACAGAACTAGAATGGATTGTTGATAACTGCACATCCCAAGGATTTGCCGCTAGAGTTCCCGGAGGAAGGTAAAATGAGAGGCCAGATATCATTAGAAGCGATAATGGTGCTTGGGCTGACTATTATAATACTAACTTCACTTGTAAGCATAAATCTGGAGAGGCTGAACACTGCGAGAGAAATCGGAGAAGCTGGTGAAGCGAGAATTATTGGTGAACTTTTGGCTACCGCGATTAACAATGTCTACGCTAATGGTGAAGGATTCAGCCTATATCTGAGTTCTGCTACCCTAAATTTTACTTTGCTTAACTCTACTACGATAGAAGGACTTGGAGTTCAACTCCCTCTAATTGTAGATACAAGCAGTCGGACTATTAATATTACGAAAAACTCAAGCAAAACCGGGATGGAAGTCTGGAATGTTTCTATATCCATTATACCAGCTAATATAACGAGGGAAGATCCCACGATATTGTATCCTCAAACTACGATTAGAAATAATGGAAGCTTTGTTATTATTTATGCTAACCAAACGTATATTAGGGTGTTATAAATGGGAGAGAAAGGACAAGTTTCCCTTGAATTTATCCTAGTTACAGGAGTGCTCTTCATAATCGTTATATCTCTCTTTCCATATCTTTCGCAGCAAAATGTTCTTAATAAGGCAACCACTATGGCGCGGGATGGAGGCATCTACGCTCTTTCCCTATTGAATATGGGTTATACAACAAGCTTTGACCAAGACATAAGCTATCCCACAGATAAATGGAGGTTAAAGGATGTAGAAATAGCCTACGCCGGTGAGGTAAATAGCTTAAAGATTTATAATCTAACATTAAAAGTGGGAACTGGTGGGGATGATCCCCCCTCTTCTGAAAGCAATATTGGAAAATTTCTAGGTGCAGTCGCAACAAACTACATATTCTATGGTTTTAATGGATATTGGACAACGGTAGACAGCAACCTTTGGGCCAATGGTGTAACAATTTCTGATTATAAATTTTATGTGAGAGTTGAATTCGAAAGTGGGTGAACAAATATTGAGGGATTATTGATGGGCTATATAGAGGACCTCGGAGAGACTGTTATCAAACTCTTCTATCGAGTATCCTATTACATAATTGGATTTCTAATCTTCGTTATAGGAGCATTTAGAAAAATAAAGGAGAAAACTGGAATAAGCTTCTACAATTATTTCGAAAAAAAAGGGATAGAAGAGAAAGACTACGCCGTACTAAAAACCCAGATTTCTGTGATGCTATTCCTCTTTCTCTCTGTTATATACATCTTCGAATTTTCAACTTCCCAAGTAATAATAGTTGGATTGATTTTAATAGGCTCGTACTTTTTAAGCCTGCTTACCTCATTGAAAAAATATTATGCCAGCGATTTTCCAGCCTATAGAGATTTCTTCTTATCCTACTTCGGAATCTCCCTAGTCCTATTAATAACTAAAATCATAAAGCCTACAGTAAAAGTAGGATTTCAATTTCTTCATCTCTTTGCTATCTCTATTATATTAGTAGGCGCAGTATCGATAGTTTTTAAGAAGAAATATGGCCGGGACTACACCTTCGGGAAAGTAATTGAAGTTAGCTCTGAGCGCATGATGGTAAAAGTAAACTACGACCTAATGGCAGGGACTAAGCCTGGAGTATACATTTTTGAAAACAATATAAACGCTAGGGTAGGAGATACATTAAAATTACTTACTAAACGAGGGCTTTTTAATTTACGGGGAAGCAGAGTTATAGAGGTCCTTGAAAAAATTTAGCCGAGATTAGATAGAATTAAACCGGTAGAGGGGGATCTTGGGATAAAATGGAAGAACGTCATCTAATAGGCATATCATTCCTGATCTCTACAGCTGGAGTACTCCTCCTTTATTATATATCCCTCAATTCAACTCCTATTCATGCGAGTATCGCAGACCTTACCTACGACGATATAGGGGAAAGAGTACTCATAGAGGGGCAAATAATATCAAAGAGAGTTCATAAGGATGGTCACATTTTCCTAAAAGTCGCAGATGCCTCGGGAAAAATAGATGTGATTATATTCAGTTCCCAAGCATCTAAGCTTGGAGACAAGATAAAATGCCTATCAAAAAAGAATAAGATAGAGGTCGCAGGCGAGATTGAAGACTACAAAGGCACTTTAGAATTAATCCTACGAAACACCGATGATTTACGATGCTAGCCACTTTAGTATTAGCCCTATTAGGAATTCTACTTGGAACTTTCACAGGCCTAGTACCTGGCATTCATGTTAACACCGTGGTGCTCGTTATTTTATCATTCCTTCCAAAACTCCTAGAATATTTCACGCCTCGCGAGATTGTATCAATAGTTGTTGCAATGAGCATTACACATTCCTTTGTGTCGTATATACCCTCTATTTTAATAGGAGCGCCAGAGGAAGATAGTGTCTTATCAGTACTGCCCGGACACAGATTACTAATGCAAGGAAGGGGATATGAGGCTATATGGCTCACTGTAGTAGGGGGCCTAGGTTCTATAATCCTAAGCTGCGCTTTTTTACCGGTTGGAATAATTGCTCTCCCGGAGCTATATTCTTTTACAAAAAGGTTTCTTCCATTTATCCTAATCGGGATTATATTCTATATGATCTATATAGAGGATACAATGGAGAAAAAGATTTTTGCTCTTATTATTACCCTCTACTCAGGCGCTTTAGGTATTCTCGTGTTAAACGGCAAGATATTAGCACCAAAATTCTCATTGTTCCCAGCCTTAACTGGGCTCTTTGGATTCTCAACATTGCTCATGTCTCTAAAGACCAAGTCTAATCCTCCAGAACAAATTATAAGCTCCCCACAGGAATTGTACGCAAAAGGCATAGGAATAGGATCCGTAGCTGGACTATTGGCAGGTCTTCTCCCCAGTATTGGGGCATCTCAAAGCGCTCTAATAGTGCAAAATATCTTGGGAAAAAAGAACGAAAAACAGTTTCTAGTAGCCCAAGGAGGTGTTAATACCAGTGCGTCCATATACGCTATACTTGCATTGTACCTGATAAATAATCCGAGAAGTGGTGCCTCTATCGCCGTAGAATATATTCTGAGAGACTTCACTTATACGGATTTTCTGCTGGTAATCTCGCTGGTAATGCTAACCACTTCACTTGCAGTTGGAATAACGCTAGGGTTAGCTAAAATATCCATTAGATACGTGAAAAAGATAGACTACGCAAAGCTATCTAGCACTGTAGTAATATTCTTGACTATTTTAATCCTAGGTATAACAGGCGTAAAAGGTCTCATAATCGCTGTTACAGCAACATCAATAGGTTTCATTACGCCTCTCTGCGGCATAAAAAGGTCACATTGTATGTCTGTGTTAATGGTGCCTACTATACTATATTTTTTATCATTTTAAAAAATAAGTGGAGGGGGAGGGGGCCTAGAGGACAAGGAAAACTAGTACCACAGTCCTCCAGGCAATGTGATAATTATAGGATACAGTATTTAAATTTTTCGGGGGAAAAGGGCTTTGTGCCTAGCTAGTTAGTTCTAATAACTTTAGTAGCAAGTAGTGACTTTTGAAGAAATCTCTAGCCCCACTATTGAAGGTCAGGACAACAGAAGGAGATAACATATAAAAGTGAAATACTGATTTATCTTAGGGTAATCTATTTTTATGTTTTTATTACCGGAAACAGAATTAAATAATACCTAGTAGACGTAGGAGTTAAGTATTACGGCATGAAAATAAATCTTACTTGTCATAGGGGGCTAATATTAGAAGATGGAAATTGTTGCTATAATACCTGCCTATAACGAAGAGAAATATATTGGTACTGTAGTAAAAAAGGCTTCACACTACGTTGATCGCGTTATAGTAGTTGATGATGGGTCTTATGATAATACTTATGGAGAGGCTAAGGCATCGGGTGCCTCAGTAATAAGGTCTCCAAAAAATGAAGGAAAAGCAAGAGCTATCAAACGTGGATTAGAAAAAGCGAAAGATTCTGATGTCATAGTATTAATGGACGGAGACCTGCAGCATCCACCAGAGGAAATACCTTCACTTTTGGAATGTATCAGCGATTGCGATCTATGTATAGGCAGTAGGTTTTTAAGCGAAACCCCTGGTATGCCTTTTGCAAATAGAATTTCTAATTATATCGCAAGTACGTTGATATCGATTCTCGGAGGAGTTAAAATCACAGATCCCCAGTCAGGGTTCCGTGCTATAAAAACCTCTAAACTTTTAGAACTAGAATTAAAGGCCGAAAGGTATGCTATAGAGCATATCATGATACTGGAAGCAGCCCGTAAAGGCTTCAGAATAAAAGAAGTACCTATATCCTGTATTTACGCTAAAGAGAAAACCTCAATAAGACCATTCTACGATACTTTAATCGTGATGTATCATGTAATATCTTTCCTAGTGAGGAAGTAATATGATAGTTTACTCCGAAAAGTATCTCCTACATAATAACGATACCCATCCTGAAAACAATAAAAGACTAAAATCTGTGATGAATTTTCTTACTAAGAAAGATGCGTTTGAAAAAATACCTCTCATAGAGCCCTCACCCGCTAAGAAAGAGGATATACTAAGAGTCCACACGAAAGAACACCTTGAGTTTATAGCAAATTTCCCAACGGGCATGATAGATGCTGATACGTATGTGACCGATAAAAGCTATGAAGTAGCAATGCTAGCTGCTGGAGGAGTTATAACTTGTGTAGATCAAATGGACGATTATAAGTATTCTTTTGCCTTAGTGAGGCCGCCAGGTCATCATGCTGAAAAGGACAGGGCAATGGGCTTCTGCCTATTTAATAATCTAGCTGTCGGAGCTGGATACGCTATAGCTAAACGAAAAATAAAGAGAGTATTCATATTAGACTTCGACCTTCATCATGGAAACGGGACACAAGATATCTTTCAGAGCAATACTCACGTGCTTTTCGCTTCTCTCCACCAATATCCATTCTACCCTGGAACAGGCGGAATTGATGAAATAAAGGAAAATATAATAAATATTCCTCTACCACCTGGAACCTGCAATAGCAGCTACCTCAAGGCTATAGATGAAATCATCTTACCAGTGCTCGAGGAGTTTAAACCAAAACTAGTGTTTGTTTCCGCAGGATATGACGCCCACCATGAAGACCCCCTTGGCGGTATGAAGCTCACAACCCAGGCTTATTATGAGATATCAAAAAGACTTGTTGAATATGGGGCAAACACTATCTTCGTACTTGAAGGAGGATATAACTTAAGCGCTTTAGCAAGATGTGTTTATGCTACTTTAATTCCCATCATGGATCTATATGACGAGCCGCTAGAAGAATCGATTAACGAAGAAGAAATGGTCACTAACTACATAGAATCTAGGCTTCAAGCCGTGAAAAGAAGAGTTTTAGAATTCTGGGATATTTAATATTCGAATTTGTCTCTAACGTTCTCAACCGTTTCCCCAACCACCTGAATTTTTCTCTCCACATATTCCCCGATACCGTAGTATCCAGCCATATAAATATGCTCAACGTTTATAGGGTTAACCCCCATTACTTTGCAGGCAATAGTGTCCAAAGCAACCGCGTCGGTGCTGGCCATAATTAAATCCATCTCCTTAGGTTTTCTCCCAGCTCTTCCCTCTACTCCTACAATACCATCCAATATATTTAAATCCGGTTTTCTCACACGCATTACGTCAACTATAGCCTCACTTATCCTAGGATGATAAATAGCTTTAGAGCCCGGTATAATCCCCATCATGTTTTTTAATGCAAGGCTAACTTTAGTGATTGGATGGGTCTTCATCACAGGGAGATTTATAAGAAAGTCGGCCTTCAGAATTGTACTGGGAGCTTTAAAATTTTTAAGAACCAAGTAATCTAGCTCTACCGGTATCAAGCGATCCTCGCTCAGGTTTACTATCTTCGCACCGTAGTATTCGCAGAGTTCTTGGGCACCGGTCTTTTCAAAGACCTCCTCCATCTTATGAGAATAAGGATTGCTTTCTATAACCACTCTCTCGGCTAATCCCTCGTACATTTTCAGTACTTGTTCGAGAATTCGTAAGTCAGTAGTGATGCCAGTATTATACGGGTCTGGAGAAGAAATATTAGGCTTTATAGCCACTATCTCGCACTCTTTTGGAGTAAAATTTATAAAATCAAGAGCTGGCCTGATATCAGGCTTCTTGGACCTCACTATACTTACCTTAGCCATTTCCCTTCTTTCTGAATTCCTCTACAATCTATTTAAGGGTTGTGTTTATTGAATTTTCCTAAAATGTATCGATAAAAGTCAGTTGATTTTTCTTTTTTCCTCAGTCTTTCTAATATTAGCTCTGGCGTTGACTTAGCTATCCTGCCTATACGAGGATTCCTGTCTACAATTAGATTTAAATTCTCGTCCAAGCCTTTAGCCTCTATCCCGTCTATTCTAACATTAGGGATATCTTTAAGAGCCTCTCCCAGGTGAGTAACTAAGACAATTTGAGTATTTTCATCTTTCAAAAACCATTCAAGGATGGAAGAGATTATTTTTGCAGCCGCGCCGGGTTCTGTTACTGATTCGATCTCATCAGCAAGTATTAGTCTTTTTTTACTAGAAGTAGAGAGACTTGCAAAGGACTTTAAGAGGTTTTCTAATGCTCCGGCACTAGCCCCATGGATACTTTTTCTAAAATAATAGACTTCATCAATCATAGGTACCACGGCACTAGATGCCAATACTGGAAGCCCACATTGCGCCATAACCTGTATCTGCCCAATTGTTTCCAAAAGAGTGGTCTTCCCCCCAGAGTTAGCACCTGTCAAAACACAAATCTTTTTTATATTATAGTCCACCGGCTGCACTTTATAGTTTCCTGCCAGCTCTAGTTCTTGAAGTTTAATGTGCCTGCCGCCTTTAAAACTGAGTTCCTCACCAAAGGATGGGATAACTCCTCTATATGTTATCGAAAATTCTCCCAGCGCTATTAAGACATCAATTTCGAGTAGTTTTTCTATGCTCCGCCTTACTATATCTTGTCTGTCACCCAGCTCATGTGCTAACTTTCTTTTTAATTCAAACTCTTTTTCAGCTCTCTTAGATTCTAGCCACCTAAGGATCTCAATCTGCTTCTCTTGATTGGGCTGAAAAGGATACCTTATATCAAAGAGCCCAGAAAACATGAGGCTCTCTTTCTCTAGGCCTAACTCTTTAGCTATAGCTCTCTCACATTTTTCTGCTCCTTCCTTCAGGATTTCCAAGATCTTATTTGGAAGAGACTTATATACATCTCCCCTCTCTAGTATAGCTAGAACATCTTTACCTCTTAATGCCACATCTTGCTCAAGAATTGCCCTAATTTCTCGGTTTATTTCATTTGAAACCCGCTCAATTACCTCGTGAAAGTTTTTACATGCTAGCGAGAACCTATTAAATACGGATTCCCTTTCGTTACCGTTTATAAGTTCAACTTTTTCAGCGATAGATAAAAACTCAGATACATCTATATCCAGCTTCAGCCTGTGGAGTTTATCTACGCCCAAGGATTCAATAATCTTCTTTCCAGCTAGTATTGCTTTTCTTTTTTTTATATAATAAGAGAGAACAACTTCCGGGATTAAATCTTCATCTCTCGGATTAAAAAAGACCTCGACATTATCTAAAGACTCTATCTGCGACAGAAACCTAGAATTCTCGGTTTGGATGTATCTAATGTGCTTATATTCAAGGAGGTACCTAATATCCTCAGATGATTCTAATAAAAAAACCTCTATTTGCCCTTTTACTTTCTCAATCAACTCTTGAGTTAAACTTTTATCTTCAGTTACTATAACTGCCGAGAATGTCTCTGGAGAGGTGTTTTCATCTTCAGCCAGCAGTTTAGGCAACGTCTTCTTTATTTCTCTAATTTTATCTCTCTCAGTTGATTCAATTAGCTCAATCGCCTTTCTGACCTGCCTATGCCTCTTCTCAAGCTCTGTTTTTGAGCAAGTTGGAAAGAAGAGGCCTAACTTGAACCTGCCGAATTCAGTAGATGCAAAAGACTTTAAAATATCAAATATCTCGGTATAGATCTCCCGCATTTCTTGTGTTTTGAGCATGTCCTGATAATGAAACCCCTCGACTTGAGAATAGACTTCCCTCGCTATTTCAAGAGCTTTGTGAGCGGGTAAGGGAGATGAGAATAAAGGATAGAATTCAAGGTTTAGAAAAGAGTTTATGGCGGTCTCTTCAGAACCGAAATGTTCTACCAAAGCCTTCCTTACTTTTTCACCTACTCCTTTTATTTCAGTAAGACTTGAGAGCATCGAAAATAAATAGCATATCAAATAATTAAAATTTTGTATTATTCCAAGGGGTCCCAAAATTCTTAGAATTTAAAGAGTTTCCTCCCCCCGTAAGGTTTACTCAGTAGCAAGCTTTATATCGCTAGCTTTAACTGTCTTTCTCCCAGCATGCTCGGCTAAAACACCTGCTTCTCTAGCAATCTCTTTTCCGACCTCCTCCAAATATTCTGCAAGAGCTTCTGCTGCATCATTACCCACCCTCAAACCGGTTGCCTTTCTTATAATTCTATCACACGCTGCAATTGGAAGTTCTCCCATTGAAATCACCTCAAATAATAATATTAAATTCTAATTAAAAAGATTTTTGGGTATCCTTATGGGATATATTTGACTTCATTTCTTTTTGAATTCATAAAATTATAACGGCTTTCGAAAATTTAATTTAACGGAGTTATAGAGCTTTGCAACATGCTCGATGTTCTATATTTTCTATGCGGGTCCTTTACTATGGGGCAGATGGTACTCATCGAAGTAGGGAAGTATGAGGTATGGACAAAAAAGAGAAGACTAATTACCGGCATTGCTATCGGGGTATTTACTACTATAGCACTTTATCCATTAAGTAAAATTGATCTTGGGCTATATACCGCTGCTATAATTTCCTCTTTAATAATTGAAAAGATGGTCGCTAAAATACTGAACTCAAAATTCCCAAGGAAGTTCCAAGCGGAACAGTCCGATTTAAAGGAGAAATATGGGGGAGTATTCAAAATCGATGACTCTGAAATAGAGGGGATATTAAAGGAAGAAGAGGTTTTTCTTAAAAAATTAGGACTAATGAACTCCGGAGAAGCATTTAGAGAGCAAAAAGACATTGAAAAAGAGTTAGAGGAACTTAGGAAGGCTATTCAGAGGTATATTGAAAAAGAAAAAAATGAATAAAAAATGTTTTCAGATGATTCTAATAAGAGGGTATGTACTAGCGCTTATAATAGGGATCGTTGTGGGGATAAAGCAAAATAATCCATCGCATTTTCTCACTATTGAAACTCGGATTGGAACCTTGTTTTGGCCTATTGCCGGTATACTGTCAGGAATGATTTTCAGTGGAGTAGGTCCTTTCCTCGCTATATTGATACTAGGCAATAATAACGGCATATTAATAGGCAGATACATCGCTGGTGGGGATTATTTTATATTAAAAGAAGCTAATGTCGATCCATCAGCGGCTTATGCTTTAGTAGAGGTCTGTAGAAGCTTAATAGAATCGATTTCATTCCTTTACGCCTCTGTAGGAGGCCTATATCTGTATCTATATTACCGTGACATTTTCGATACAGGCTACATAAATGACGAAACACCAAAGAAAAATTCTGTTAGAAAAATTTTAGAAAGTATAATACTCGCTGCTATTGCTGCAGGGTTGAAATCTGTTACCTTCTAAAAAATTATAGCTTGATTTTAACTCGTTAAAGTTGATTGGGCTCTCCAAGACCGTGGTAAAAATGACATTTAAATGCGCTAGATGTGGGAGGATCATTGAATCTTCACAGCCGAGCATCTTCTATAGGTTCGAACATTATCACTTAACATGCTTGGAGCCTTCTAAAAGGAGGATGGCGGTGGTGAGGAAGTAGTGGTTAAATGTCAAGACTGCGTTTTATTAGAAATACACACTACATCCCAAGGCTCCACTTGGAATAGATGCCCAATAAGCGGAGAGATTGATCTTGACATTATAGTGGAGAGAAAATGTATAGACTTTCAACCGGGACCATGAAGGTAGCAGTTTTTCAGAGAGGACATTCTGCCGACCATATCGTAGAGGGATTAAAGAAATATGGTGATGTAGATGTCATAACTATATCCGTGGATGAGTTTCTACCTCAGATAATAGATGAACCCTCCGAGTATATTGATGAAAATTTTGAAGCCGAATTAATAATTGACCACATGCATCATGGCGATCTAACAGACTATCTCATAGAAATCGCTAGAGAAAAGAATATACCCATAATAGTACCAAATAAGAAAGTCAAAGGCGCTATAACCCCTCCCGTATGCTGTTCTCTTAATTTACGGGATTTTAAATTCGGACACCCAGAGTTTAGAGTGAAAGTGAAAGATGGAAGAATATGGGAGATAGATGTCCTGAAGGGCTCTCCCTGTGGGGCTACCTGGGTTGCCGCAGAGAAAATTAAAGGTATGAAGGTAGAAGAAGCAATTCCTAGGATAGCACTAGAGGTCCAGTATCTTTGCAAAGCAAAAGGGGGTTACTCTATTTCAAAAAAGAAGGCGCCACTTCACGTAGCGGGTGATGTCCACTCCAATGCATTAAAAAAAGCTTTAAGAAAATAATCTCCTTACCTTTCTTATGGATTTCTATGAATACCAAGCCAAAGAAGTCTTTACAGAGTACGGTATACCGGCCCCTAGAGGTAGAGTCATATATACTCCAGAAGCCGCTGCGGCATATGCTTCTGAACTAGCGGTTCCAGTAGCAGTAAAGGCCCAGATACCGGTTGGGGGCAGAGGTAAAGCTGGAGGCATCAGATTTGCAAGCAATCCTCAAGCTGCCTATGAAATTGCACAGAAACTGCTTAAATCAAATATCAAGGGCTTCACAGTCGACAAATTGCTAGTAGAAGAAAAAATAAAGATTGAGAAAGAGCTATATTTAGGCATTACAATCGATAGAAATTTGGGCAAACCTGTCGTTATGGCTAGTGGTTTTGGTGGGGTAGATATAGAATCCGTGAAGAAAGACTGTATTTTTTCAGAGACCGTTGACCCTCTACTCGGATTTTACCCACATAGGGCTAGAGAAATTATCGGTAACCTAGGACTTAAAAGGGAGGAATTTAAATCTGTAAGTAATATTCTTTATTTACTTTATAATATATTCGAAGAGAGAGACTGTATTCTCTTAGAAATTAATCCTCTTGGAATTACTAATGAAGGCGCTTATGCTGTGGACGCTAGGATGGTCGTAGATGACAATGCCTTATTTAGACAGGGGATCAAAATTGAGAGTAGTTTAAGCTATGTGGAACTTGACGGCGATATAGGATGTATAGTTAACGGGGCAGGTCTAGCGATGAGTACTATGGATACTATTAAAAATCTTGGAGGGAAGCCCGCTAATTTCCTTGACATCGGAGGCGGAGCCTCAAAGGAAAAAATGAAAGAAGCGATAGAAAAAATAATCTCACACCCCCAACTGAAAGCTGTATTTATTAACATTCTAGGTGGAATAACTAAATGTGATGAAATTGCTAGAGGGATAATAGATAGCAAAGACTTACTCGATATACCTTTAGTAATAAGATTGCGTGGTACAAATGAAAAAGAAGCTACTAGACTACTAGAGTCGAAGGGCTTTGAGATTTTGGTTTCAATGGATAAGGCCGCAAAAAAAGTGGTGGAGCTAGCGAGATGAGCATCTATATAGATGAGGACACTAAAGTTATTGTTCAGGGGATCACAGGGCAACATGGAAGCTTCCACACTAAAGCTATGTTAGATTATGGTACAAAGATTGTAGCGGGCGTTACTCCCGGGAGAGGAGGAGAACACATTAATGGAGTGCCTGTATATGACACCATGAAAGCCGCATTGTCAGAGCATGATGCTGATGTTTCTATAGTATTTGTGCCATCTATGTTCGCCAAGGACGCCGCTTTTGCTGCTTTAGAGTATCTTGATATGGTTGTTGTAATAACTGAATGCATCCCTGTGCATGACTCTATGAAAATTAAAGCTTTTTCCGAATTAAAAGGTTCGAGGCTAATCGGTCCTAATACTGCCGGTATAATCTCCCCGGGTAAATGTAAGGTAGGTATAATGCCTGGAATGTTTTTTAAAGAAGGTGAAGTAGGGTTAGTTTCCAGGAGCGGCACTCTGTCCTATGAAATCGCACTCGCCTTATTGGAAGAAGGTCTGGGTCAGAGCACCTTAGTGGGGATAGGTGGAGACCCAGTTTTAGGTACATCTATGTCTGAAGTTCTTAGAGAATTTGAGGAAGATCCTGAAACAAAAGCCATTGTTCTAATTGGGGAGATAGGGGGAGAGGAGGAAGAAAAAGCAGCAGAAGTTATAAAGGAAATGAGTAAGCCTGTGATAGGATATATTGCAGGTATAACTGCGCCAGAAGAGAAAAAAATGGGTCACGCTGGAGCTATCATATCAAGAGGTAAAGGCACCGCTCTTAGTAAAATAAATGCGCTAAAAAAAGCAGGAGCAACAATAGCAAAGTTTCCATACGAAATACCAAGATTAGTGAAAAATGTTATCTGACGAATCTCAACTTATCTCCCGTTGTTAGACCAAGGGAGTTAATTGTTCCAGCATTAACTTCCAGCACCATTTTACTGGAACGAATTTTTGGTTTATAAAAACTCCAGGGATACAGTGTTGTTACTTCAGTTATACAGTGATTTTCATCAATAAATATTAAATCTATTGGAAATCTCATGAAAAGGGAATGTATAGTTCTAGATTTTAATTTAGCAGAAAACTTAATTAAAAGGCCTTCTTTGTTCTTTAGCCTTTTCTTGAACATCAACCCTCTTGCTCTCTCAAAGAAACTATCGGCTATTTCAGCTCGACATATTAAATGTTCCTCTTTGTATATAAATACCATAGAAAATTTTATATTTGCAGACGTCATGAAAAGCTTTGCTTCGTTGAGGTTTAAAAAAAATGGCAACTAAAAAACCTGGAAAAATTTATCGAATACCAAAAAATCGATCATACACTCGGCGGGAATATATGAAAGGAACTCCTGCCCCAAAGATTACTATATTCGATATGGGAGATGTAAAAAACCCTGATAGATTTGCTCTTGAGCTATCTCTTTATGCCAAGGAGAGTGGGCAGATTACCCATAATGCGTTAGAAGCCAGTAGAATAGCTGCTAATAGATACTTAGTGAACAGAGCTGGCAGATATGGTTTCTACATGAAGGCAAGACTGTTTCCCCACGAGATTTTAAGAGAGAATAAGCAGGCTACTGGAGCAGGTGCAGATAGGGTATCAGACGGGATGAGGAGAGCCTTTGGTAAGCCAGTGAGTTTGGCTGCTAAAGTCCAAAAAGGACAGAAAATTATAACAGTAAAAGTAGATCCTCAACACTTCCAAACGGCGAAGGATGCCCTTAAAAGAGCGGCTGCTAAACTACCTATGCCTTGTGGTATTTCCATCGATAAAGGCAAAGAAATATTAAAACTCTAATTTTTTTGTTACGTATTGCGTAACAAAAGTTATTTATACTTGTCCAAATATTAATCTCCCGCATCAACTAGGAATTTGGGAGAATGTATAATATTGATGAAGAGTTCACGAAATATTTCCGAGAGATTGGAGGTAGGATCGTTTCAGCTAGAAATCCGAATAGGGAAATTAGGAATATCAGAAAGATTCTAGGAATGACCCAGGAAGACCTAGGTACCCTAGTAAAACTTAGGAGAGAAACTATATCAAGGATTGAAGGTGGAGCCATAACCCCTACCTTCGAATTCGTTAAAAAGTTCTCAAAAATTGCGGCTGCGGCTAAAATTATAAGAGATTTACAAGCCCTAGAGGAGGTTTCTATAATAAAAGGTAAAAATCCAGCCGTTATCCCTACTTCAATGCTCGCTGTGTATCTAAAAATACCCCCAAATGATCTTAAACTGATATTCGAAATAGGCATCAGAGGATATCAAAAATCTCGAAATAAAATTATAAAGAGAATAAAAGGAGGAGCGTGAAAACAAATGGAGGTAGTATGGTTTAATGAGCTTAATAAAGACGACGTTGGAATAGCTGGAGGGAAAGGAGCTAATCTTGGAGAAATGACTCGGGCGGGTTTACCTGTTCCGCCGGGCTTTGTGGTTACCGCTGAAGCTTATAAAAGATTCCTGAAAGAAAGAGGTATCTACGAACAAATAATGGACGTTCTAAAGAAGACTAATGTAGACGATTCTGGGGAACTGGATAACGCTTCCAAAAAAATACGTGAGATAATATTAAAAGCAGAAATGCCTAAGGATCTGCAGAAGAAAATTATCAGTAGCTACGATAAGCTTTGCAAGCTAACAGGGACAAAAAAAGAGTTTGTAGCGGTACGAAGCTCTGCAACAGCGGAAGACTTGCCTAATGCCAGCTTTGCAGGACAGCAGGAAACTTTTTTGAATATAACAAAAGACAACCTTTTAGAATCTGTTCATAAATGTTGGTCCTCCCTTTTTACCCCAAGAGCCATATTTTATAGAGAGAAACAGGGCTTCCCTCATGAAAAGGTGCTGATAGCTGTCGTTGTTCAAAAGATGATTAACTCCGAAAAAGCAGGAGTCATGTTTACTGTACACCCAGCTACAGGAGATAAAAATAAAATAGTGATAGAGGGGGGCTGGGGCCTCGGTGAAGGTGTTGTTTCTGGAACGGTGACACCTGATCATTATGTAGTTGATAAAGAAAACGGTGAAATCTTGGAAAAAGAAATTTCACGGAAAGAAGTAATGTTTGTTCGAGACAAAAAAACTGGTAAAACAGTCAAAGTTAAAGTGCCTAAGGATAAGGCGAACGCTCAGGTTCTAACCGAAGAGGAAATTAAAGCGATTGCTCGTTTAGGGAAAAAAGTAGAAGAACATTATGATTTTCCACAAGATATAGAGTGGGCTATAGAAAGCGGTGATATTTACCTTCTTCAATCACGGCCTATAACCGTATTCTACAAAGATGAAAGTGAACTCGAAGCTGAAAAGACTGAGGATAAAGAGATTCTATTGAAGGGTCTCGCAGCTTCTCCTGGAACTGTGGCAGGTAAAGTCCACGTAATCGAATCTGCAGATAGAATATCTGAATTTCGTAAAGGCGAGATACTAGTTACTGAAATGACCTCACCAGACTGGGTGCCAGCGATGAAAAAAAGTATAGCCATAATAACTGATAGCGGGGGGCTAACCTGCCATGCAGCAATAGTAAGCAGAGAACTGCAAATACCCTGTATAGTTGGTACTAAAAATGCTACTAAGGTGCTTAAAACAGGGGATTATGTAACAGTAGATGCCCATAGAGGAGTAGTATATAAGGGGGTAGTCGAAGAATTAGTTGAGAAAAAAACTGAAGAAGCGGCTATTACTCCTGCTATATCCGAAATCGCCCCAATCACAGGCACTAAGATATACGTTAACCTAGGTGAGCCTGAGCTCGCTGAGAAGGTTGCAAAACTCCCTGTAGACGGTGTGGGACTTCTTAGAATGGAGTTTATAATAAACGACTATATAAGAGAACATCCTATGCATATGATAGATGAGGGTAGAGGAGAAGAATTCGTAGAAAAGCTAGCAGAGGGTATAGCTACATTCTGCAGGGCCTTCTACCCCCGGCCAGTTGTACTTCGTTTTAGTGATTTTAAGACAAATGAATACGCCAAGCTGAAGGGGGGGGATAAGTATGAAAGCGTAATAGTGGAGAGTAATCCTTTAATCGGCTTCAGAGGCGCTGCCCGGTATACTGATCCTCGATATGCGCCTGCATTTAAACTGGAAGTAAAGGCGGTTAAAAAAATTAGGCAAGAAATGGGACTAACAAACCTGTGGGTCATGGTACCGTTTTGCAGGACCGTTGAAGAGTTCGCGCAGGTTAAGAAGTTGCTCGAAGAGGAAGGATTGAAGCCTAGTGACGATTTCAAGCTGTGGGTAATGGCTGAAGTTCCCTCGAATGTGCTTCTAGCGGAAGATTTCATTAAAGCAGGTGCGATGGGGTTCTCAATAGGTAGTAATGATCTTTTAATGCTGGTCTTAGGAGCTGATAGAGATAATGAGATATTGGCAGAGAAGTATGGTGCAGATGATCCTTCATTAAGAAAAGCTATGCAAATACTTATAGAGAAGGCACACGCAAATGGTGCAACCGTTTCAATATGTGGACAGCTTCCATCTATAAGCTACTCTGCCTGTGAATTTCTGGTTCGCGCAGGTATAGATTCGATGTCCGTCAATCCTGATACCGCCATTGCAGTTAAAAAACTGGTTGCAAGTATAGAGCAAAAGATCCTTCTAGAGAAAGCTTTAGAGAGATAAAAAACACATATCCCAGTAGAGGTCTATAATGCAAGAAGACGGGATCAGCGAAAAAGAAGTTCTGAAAATATTAGGGCTTAGTAGGCGTAAAGATTTGAAATATTCGGATGGTAAGATACTGAGTTCTATGTGCACTATGCCTCATATATTTGCGAGAAAAGTCTACCGTTTTTTTCTGGAAACTAACCTAGGAGATGCGGGCCTTTTTAAGGGAACTAAAGAATTGGAAGATCAAAGCATAAAGTTGCTCGGATCACTATTAAGCAATAAGGATGCTTGTGGATTCATAGTGTCTGGGGGTACAGAAGCTAACCTAATGGCTCTGTGGGTTGCTAGAAATAAAGCTGGTAAAGAAAAACCTGAAGTAGTAGTATCAGAAGGTGCCCACTTTTCCTTAGAAAAAGCATCTAATTTGCTTGGAATGAAGTTGATAAAAGCTAGGAATAAAAAGGATAGATCAGTTGACATTAATGATGTAAAGAAAAATATAGGGGAGAAAACTGTTGCAATAGTAGCTTCTGCCGGGAGCACAGAGTATGGGACTATAGATGACGTAGAGGCTTTATCGGAAATAGCTTTAAACGAGGGGATATACCTTCACGTAGACGCTGCATTTGGAGGATTTGTGATACCCTTTCTTAGAGATCTAGGATATGAGGTAAGAAAGTTCGATTTTTCACTCAGAGGAGTGTCATCAATAACTATAGACCCTCATAAGATGGGCCTATCTGTAATCCCAAGCGGAGGTATACTTTTTAGAAACAGAGAATTGTTAAAATACATCGAAACAGAAGCACCATATTTGACTGAAAAAGTTCAACATACTATATTAGGAACTAGAAGTGGAGCATCAGCAGCTACTACTTTTTCTTTATTGAAGCTACTCGGAAAAAAGGGCTACAGAGATAATGTGAAAAAATGCATGGATAGAACTATTCTTCTCTATAATGAACTTAAAGAGTTGGGAATGGATGTTTTAAAGCCCACTATGAATATCCTTGTTTTTAATCATAATAAGGCAGACATTATCTCTCAGAAACTCGCAGAGAAAGGATGGGTCACTTCGAGGACGAGAAGCGGGGAAATTAGGCTTGTTATCATGCCCCATATTAGAGAAGAGAATATCATACAATTCATAGAAGATTTGAAGGATATTTTAAAAAGATAAATATGTATGATTTTGAAATAGAACGCATTAGCCGGATAATAAAGGAGAACAACTATAGGATGGTTGGCTTACAGTTCCCTGAGGGCATAAAAGACCACGCCGTAAGAGTTGCTGACGAAATATCCTCTATGACCGGCTGCCTAGTAGTGATATCCTCCGATCCATGCTATGGCTCTTGCGATCTCGCTGATGAAGAAATGAAAAACATCGGATGTGATGGCCTCTTCCATTTTGGTCACTCACAAATATTGAAAAATACTTCTATACCGGTCTATTATATAGAGATTAACTTACGGAGTAACATATTGAAATTGATTGAAGAAAATCTCCACCTCTTTCCCGCAAGAATTGGGCTTGTTAGTACGGTGCAACATATCAACATTCTAGCTGAAGTAAAGGAATTTTTAGTGAGCAAGGGATTTGAAGTGCACATAGGAAAAGCAGGAGGTAGAGTAAAATATCCTGGACAGGTACTGGGATGTTCCTTTACGACTGCAACTGATATCGCAGATAAAGTGGACTGCTTTCTTTATATCGGTAGCGGAAACTTTCATCCTCTTGGGGTCTGCCTAGCTACCAAGAAGCCAACTCTTGCTCTCGACCCCATACTAGGTGAAGTTAGAAAACTGGATGAATTCAAGGAAAAAATTCTACGCCAGAGATACGTGAGGATAGCAAAAGCTAAAGATGCTAATACATTCGGGATCATTATTGGAGAAAAGAGAGGGCAAATGAGGGTTCAATTAGCCTTGAAGCTAAAAAAGAAACTGGAAGAAAAAGGTAAAAGGGCTTATCTCATATCGCTGCGGGAGATAACACCAGAACACCTTATCTCATTCCGGAAGCTTGATGCTCTCGTTAACACAGCCTGTCCGAGGATTGCGATCGACGATGCAGCAAGGTATCAGCAACCCATGCTTACACCATTTGAAGTAGAAGTCCTACTTGGAGAAGAAAGCTGGGAAGACTACCGAATAGATCAAATAGGATAAACCGTTTTATTATTGAATACTTACAGTAGTCTGCCGCTATATCAACAGCTAGAAAAAGCGCGAAGACTTTCTACCGTCGCATAAAACTATATTCACTACAACCCTCTAAGTTAACTATTATGCTCACTAAAAAGAGGCTTGAGATTCTGCTGGAGAAATGTAAAGCGTTTGAAAGCCCAAAAGCTGTCTTAGAGCAATACACGATACCTTCAAAGGCTGCAGCTGAGATACTATATCTAGCGTACATGAAAGGAGACATAAAAGATAAGAGGATATATGATCTAGGTTGCGGCACAGGCCGGCTTGCGATCGGCTGTGCGCTCCTAGGGGCCAAGGAGATTACGGGAGTCGATATAGATGAAGAAGCTCTAAAGATAGCATCCCACAATTCCGCTAACCTTGGTGTAAACGTGAAATGGGTTAAATCCAACGTAAAGGATATAAAGGGAGAATGCGACACAGTATTTCAAAATCCCCCTTTCGGGGTTAAAAGAAGAGGTGCCGACCGAGTATTCCTAGAAAAAGCCTTGGAACTTGGAATGATAACATACTCTATGCATAAAGCTGAAACCTCGGGATTCCTCAAAGAATATATTAGAGATATAGGTGGAGAAATAACTGAGGCTATGAAGCTAGAATTCGAATTGCCCTACACGTATGCGTTCCATAGGAAAAAATTGAAAAAAATAAATGTCATCGTATTAAGAATAAGGAGGAAGTAGAAATGGTTGAAAGTGAAGAGTTAGTCTTACCAGGCATGGAAGTAGGATATGCAGAGGAATTTATACCTGGAGAGGGTACTTATGAGGAAGATGGGAAAATATACGCTTCTATAACAGGGACACTAAAAATAGATTTAAAAGAGAGGAAGATGTCTGTTGAACCAAAAACAAGCTCTCCTGCCGTGCCTAAAAAAGGGGATATAATCGTAGGAACTATTGTGGATATTAAACCCCAGTTTGCGATTGTGGATATACTCAAGATAAAGGGTGTTGACCGAGAACTATCCGGTAGCGTTTCAGGAAGCATACACATATCAAAGACTAAGGATAGCTATGTTCCTGATTTATCTAAGGAATTTGGTCACGGAGATATCATTCTAGCTAGGATAATTGATACAGATAGAACCCCTCTCGCTCTAAGCACTGTGGAAAAGGAATTAGGGGTTATAAAGGGATACTGTAGCCAGTGCAATATGCCTCTCTTAAAAATAAACAACAAGCTTAAATGCAGTAACTGCAACCAAATAGTTTATAGAAAGATATCATCAGAATACGGGAAAGGAACTCTCTAGAGGAATCTGCGATGGAAATCAAAATTATTAAAGAAAGTAAAAACGAGCTGGAATTCGAGCTTATTGGAGAGGACCACACTTTCTGCAACGCTCTGCGCCATATTTTAAATAAACACAAAGATGTGATTTTCGCATCATATAAGGTTGAGCATCCCCTCCTAAGCAATCCAAAGATTTATATTAAGACAAAAGATAAGCCTCTTCCCAAAAAAGCGGAGAGGATTGTACCACTTACCGAGGTTAAAGGCATTGGCCCAAAAGTGGAAAAAAAACTAAAAGATGGAGGAATAGACACAGCTAATGCCTTACTTAAGGCTGATGTCACAGCCCTTTCGGAAAAAACAGGGATAACTGAAAAAATGCTGGAAAAATACATAAAAGAAGCAAAAAAACTGGATTACACAAAGGATACAATTCCAAGGATAATTCTAAAGGAAGCTTTAAAAGACCTGCAAAGAGTTGTTTCCGAGGCTAAGGTTAATGCTCAAGCTTAAGGTAAAGGATGTTAGAGAGTTTTCTAGCTTGGGGGATAGTTTTGTAAACCTTATCTATTCTCTAGCTCTATCAATGGTTTCAGGAAAACCTATAGGAAAAAGAGTGCATAACCACATTTTAAGAGAGGCCATTATAGAAGCTGGGATGCGAGACCTAGCTGGTACTCGAGTCGATATGCATGGATTAGCTGACTACGCGGAGGGCTATATCTTCCAAGGCTGGATAGAGGGAAAAATTAGTATAGAGGACTGTGTCGGGATACTTGCCAACAAGCTCGACGCTGAGAACATTAGAAAATCCTCTGTGGAAGGATTTGCAGACTTGCTTAAAAATATAAGAGAGAAGAATTAGATTAAACTAACCAAGAAAATGTCTTATCCATGCTGCTCTAGCTATTTTTTCCGTGAGAACCTCCGTTTGACCTCTTTTAAAACTTTGTAAAATATCGTCAACCGCCCTAGAATGTTCCTCATCGACCTCGTAATCGAAGAATCTTAAAACTCCTTCAATCTTGGATGAAACTCTATCTGGGAGTAGTGAGAGCGAGTTCTTATTAAAATACCTCAATGCCATAGCCATGTCCGAATGAAAATTCTTATAAACCTCAGAAAGGTAGTCCAAATCTTTTTCACTTAAAGCGCTTATGCCCAAGAGCTCTGGTGGTAGACCCATAGAGTATAATGCTGCGCAGAACGTAATAGCCCTAGGAAGCTGGAAGCCTTCAACTTCTCTCGAGTACCCAAACAGACCTATATGCAGTCTTCTAGCCCTTCTACTGGGAACATGCTTTGATAAAGCACTTACCAATGGAACCACATCTTTCAGCTGCATTATATAGGAAGATGAAAACCTTGTGAGAAGTTCAAGACATCTTTCTTCATCTAACGGGAGAGGTTTCCTCCTCTTAGCCTTCTTTATATGCTCCACTCCCTTACGTACAACGTGCTCTGAAAAATCATACTTAAAGGCAGACTGGATTGTGAAAGTTTGAACACTGGGATACTCTGCAAGGCAATTTTCCACTAAATCCGGTCTAAAATTCCCTCTAAAGGGAGCTGCACCAACGCCGATAATAGGATATATGGGTATGCTCTCTTCCTCTTCAACCACCGCCAGCCTTTGGAGCGCTATCTTATTTAACAAAACAGCGCTAACTAGCCCATAGTTTAAGGCTGGATCGCTCCTTGCTAAGAAGACCCGCTGATATTCAAGACTTTTATCCTTAACATATTCTCCGACAATAGTATGGGCCTTTAGAAGGTGTTCCATATCCTCGATTAGAGGTATCACATTAATCTCCTCAGGCTTGAAATCCCCGATCCATTCATGAACTTCGATATCACCATTAGAGATACATTCCCACTGCCTCCCAGAGATAAAGCGCCTATAAAAATGGTATACCCTATTCAAAGCCCTAGAGGATGTGGTCATAGGCAAAATGACTTCGAATACCGGAATTACCTCTCTTTCATAAAATAACTTCGCAGCATCATAACAACGAGGAATGCTTTCCAAGGTTTCCAAAAGTACCTTCGCCTCAGCCTTCTCTACCTCAGGGTTCGGAACTCGAAAAGTCAAAAATACATCTTCGCCCAATATCTTATCCCTAAAAAAGTGCTCATACTTAGAAAAAAGTTTCTTTACGACAAATGCGTCTACTTCTTTACCCTCAAAATCCCACATCTGCTCATCACACTCTAACGAAGAGAAAACATAGTAAGCTTCTTTTATTTCGTCCTCGCCCGCTAAAACACTATTCTCTGAGAAAAAAGGCACCGTCACGTTATCAGGATGCTGGGTCGACATACAGCGAGGTATCTTTCTCATAAGTTGCCTCCAATCATCTAGGTTTTATAAAATACTAAGTTAGAAATACTTCCGCACCGTTAATATTTGTTTTCTTATGTTATAGATGAAAAATCTCTTACACAAACTTTTATAGTTAAATAATAAAGGAACCTATATGGTACGCTGTTTCTGTATCTGCAACGGACATGAAGCCCCAGCATTAACAGTAGATATAATCATTGAAAGAGATGATAAGGTGTTACTTATAAAAAGAAAGAATAGTCCGTTCAAAGGGCAGTGGGCTATTCCAGGTGGCTTCGTAGAGTGTGGAGAAACCACAGAAGAGGCTGCAATAAGAGAGGCTAAAGAAGAAACAGGCCTAGATGTGAAGGTAGAAAGTCTCCTCGGCGTCTATTCCGATCCCTCAAGAGATCCTAGGGGACATGTAGTATCTATATGCTATATCGCCAAAGCAAAAGGTAAAGAAAAATCCGGTAGTGACGCAGAGGATGCAAGATTTTTTAATATAGAAGAAATATCCAATTTAAAGCTAGCTTTTGACCATGGTAAGATTCTAGAGGATTACAATGTTCTGCGAAAAATGCGGAAGTCTATTACTTCCAAAAGATAATAAATTAGTATGTAAGAGATGTGGAGCCACCAAAGAAATAGCAGATAAAAAAGAGTTCACTTTAACTAAGAATAGAGAAAAGAAAAAAAAGCTCCTTATCCTTGAAGAGGATATTAATACCCTGCCTACGACAAAGGCTGAATGCCGCAAATGTGGAAACACCGAGGCGGAGTGGTGGCTCTTACAGACGAGGAAAGCTGATGAGGCAGAAACAAGGTTTTTTAGGTGTACCAAGTGCAAATTCACATGGAGAGAATACAACTAACATTGAGTTCTCCATGTTGATCTGTGCCTCATTTTATAGTAGATAATCTGAAATCTCCCAGGGATATCCTCGTAATACTTTTAACCTTATCAAAATCTTTATCCTCAGAGATTACCGTTTTTATACCTCTAGAAAGAGCACTAGCAACGTGGATAGCGTCTCTTGGATGTAGCAGATACTCCTCTAAAAGGCCGTGAGCTTTAAAAAGCACGGTTCTATCTACCCCTATAATAGAGAGATTAGAAAGTGTGAGAAGTGCATCACCAGCTTTAAGGGCAGCACCTTTGTCCTTTATCTTTCTCACGCTCCAATAAACTTCATCGTAGGTTAACGCAGAAGTAGCAGTTTTAACCTTCCCCTCTTCCACCTCCCTTATTAACTCTCTTGCTTTTTCCGCTAATGTATTAGTGTAAAGTGCCGCTATAATGAAGACATTTGAATCAAGATAAATCATTTAGAGGCCTTCTCAATCCGCTTTTTTAAACTTGTTTCATAGCCATAGTGAGGATGAATTTTTTTAACCGTACCTGAAAAAGCGATTTCTTTAAATATCCCAGCTACGTCTTTTTTTGGTTTCTCGATTATTATATTGCCGTTTTTTATTTTCATAACTACAGTAGACCCCGGCACTATACCAAGAGCTTTCCTAAACACTTTAGGGATTACTACCTGCCCCTTGGGACCGACTTTCATCTCTTCTTTAATTTCCATTTATACCTCAAGTATTACTTTAGTATAACTTTAGGTTATACCTAACATCTTTAAAAATAAAAAATATTTAGAAGAGTTTTGATTCCTAGCACTACCCCTTAACTTACCGGATAAAACCGGATCCTATACGCTACGTCAGCCTGGTTCTCTAAAGCTTCATCCCTAGTTAAAGTCCTGCCGCTGCCAGCGATCACTCTAACAACCTGCCCGGTAGCCCAAACATTCGTCTTAACATACATCTTCCTATTACCAGGAATTCTAAGGAAAGCTTCTTCAGCATCATCTAACACTTCCTGCACTATCTCGCCAACTCCTTCATAAGCGTCTGGACCGCCAAGGATTACTATAAACTTCTTATCCTTGTATTTAGAGAAGTTGCTCGCATCGACATAGATAACATTGAGAGCCTGAGTCTTAAGGAATCCTAGGAAGTCAGCTGATAACTCGGCATCAATAGAGTTAGCAAGTACTACTACATCGGGTTTATATCTCCCACCTCCGCTAGGAGCAGCAGCCTGAACAATAGTTCCTCCAACACCGTATACAGAGAACCTAGAGATATTGGCCCATACATAGTTATTATCAGCGTCAACCCCTGCAGCATAGACAACGGTTCCATCCGCCAGAGTTGCGGCTCCTGTTAGTCTAACCCAGCTCCCACTGGTGTACCTCTTAGGTCTAAGACTACTCTCGCTAACTCCCGAAGGTATCTTTGACTCATTATAGTAGAGTCTAACATGCACATGGGATATATACGAGTACCAAGATTCATTGCTGATGCTGAACTGTATATACAACTCAGGGATATCTGTACTACTGGAAAGGCTTTCGGCCCCACCTACTGGGGATATAGAAACTTTAATGGTTAGATTCACAGCTGGCGTAGTGCCATTAGTGGTTATTGAGTACGCAACTTTTCCGATTGGAGTCTCATTAGTAACCAGTTCAGTAGAATAATTTGCTGGCATAGAAGCTATCGGCACCTGAAGCTCAATCTCGGTCAGCACAGTAAATGCCTGAGTTGTACTCGTATTAGTGTTATTGGCCCCGTCATATACTCTTATACTCCATGTATAATAACCGTCAGCAAGGTTATATATGGTTACGCTGTTGAGTTCTCCAGCCGTTATAGTTCCTGTCTTGTTAACGGTTCCATTTAATGTTAGCTCATACTGCAATGTAGTAGCGTTATTGTCAGATGCTAAGAAAGTGAAAGTGACATTCGGGCTAGTTGAGATATAGGAATCCGTAGGCGTATACACAGTAAGACTCGGGTTATCTGAGTCTATCATTACAGTTATTCTTTCAGTACTGTTCAAGTTCCCATCATTATCATATGCATAGATTGGTAGTTGATAAACACCAGAATCAACATTGCTCCCGATAACTACGCTGTCGTTGTAGTACATGGAAGTTAGATTTTGAAGGATGATGACTCCAGCATTTATATCGCTTGCATCCACTGTTACATTCTTTACACCTGAAAGGTCATCTGTCACTGTAGCATTTAAGGTTATAGTGTCAGAAGGCTTAGCAAAAGTCTGTCCACTCGGATATGATACGCTATGAGGTATAACGGATGGAGGAGTACTATCAACCGCTTCACCGCTAACAAGAGGAGCTACACCGGAAAAGTGAGGTATCTTCATCCATACCATGTTGTTAACTGTATCCACGTAGCAAGTGCTAGTCTGATCAGTCTTATCGCATGGCATTGGGTTTGTAAGATTTAAGTACTGTCGATACTCATCCTGCAAGAACTCACTATACTCGTCAGGCAACTCCTCTGTAGTATTTTCGCTTATATTCCAGATAACATTCCAATCCGCATCGTAGAAGTACTTTATATTTACAGTGAAATTCCCACTCTCATCATATTTGCTTTCATTATAGGGTATACCAATTAAGACATGATCATATATATCCGGTCCACTGCTTCCAAATCTCCATGCCTCCGCTAATGTAGCACCAGTAGTTGTTTCTGAAGCATTACTATCAAATAACGCATCTGGCGGTCCTGAAGCAAGAAGATCTACCAGCGCATAGTGCACCGTGATATTATTGCTGAGCTTCTTCATTCTGAAGCTTATATCGCCCCCGCCCATTATCACTGTCATAGGATTGAACTGTTCTAATAACATCTCTTCCTGAGAAGGTACTAAAGAACAGCCGGGTGGCGGGTTAGGCACGTCACAGGTAGAATTACTCTGCAGGAGGTCTAGATAGAGGTCAGTAAATATTTCCTCAGGATCTATAGCTCCAGGACTAAAGGAAGATAAGGTAATATTCACGGGCTCAGTGGCGAGATCGCTAGCTTTCAAGGATGTCTCCTTAGGCGCGAATTCGGCACTATATATATTTATCTCTTTCACGTTTGCACTCAACACAGGCAATTTAAAAATCCCGTTGTCGTCTTGACCTACGTCCACCATCCATGAGAAACTCGTGCTATTGGGGAAGTAAGAAGTGTAATCTATTGTGAACTCTACGAAAGCATTGGTAGGTGCATCTCCTGTCGAGTTTTGAAGCCTGAAAGACTTCAGTTTAGTTGTGATATTAACGGTTTGACTGAAATCTGCAGCATTTTCTACGCTAATGTTTGACTCGCTACCTATCAGCGGCTGCAAAGTGATATTAATTCCAGTTAAGTCTCCTCCACCATAGTAGAGAGTGACATTCTGAAAGCCTCCGCAGTACTGTGTGCCATTCTTAGCTGTTATGAATAGCATCACATCTGCGCCCATCGCGGAGCCTATAAGCGTTATATTGTAAAATCCAATGCTTGGACTATATTCATCACTCTGCGATGCAAAAGGCTCTCTCCACGCACTCATATTATAGGGCATAGCCCTCGGGAATACCATATTTCCCGGCTCTAATAAGTAGGGCACCACTTTTAGATCATCAAAGCTATAACTGCCACCGCAATTTACATAGCCGGACACCCACTTAAAGTCTTCGGAAATGTTGAAAGTTATATCAATCTTTGGAGACGGGCCATATGCTGAGATATTATTCAAATCATAGCTTACGGGCATTGCCATGTTGGGATATAGCATTATAGAGTAGTTTCTATCTGCCGGAACATATACCGTGGCTTGCTGGACAAAACTGCTAAAGGATTCAGCAACCGGATACCCAAGCTTTGTATCTTTAACCATATACATGAAACTTTTAATGCCCTTATCTGTTAGGGTTATCGGAGTTATAGTGCTATCATTTGAAGAAGCAAAGTACCAGCTCATACCATTATGAGCTATCCCTCCAACACTCTTCGAGAAAGTCCAACGCCACAAGTACCCCCAATTATCATCATATTTTGTTAAAGCATAGACCCCTTCATACGTATCGTTATAGGCTAGATACCATTCGCCAGCGTATCTAAATAATGTTCCGGATGGAATATTCCCTGATATCGTATTTATTAAGTCAAAAGAAGAGTTATATACATCTATAACAACGTTTGGTGGTGCTGTTCTGGTTGCACTAATATAAAACATCCCGTCATCTGGATTATATTGAAGCCCCGCTAATTGATAATAATTCCTTCCCGATACATTATAACTAGCAAGAACACTTTCTGAAGTTCTATTATATACTATAACTGTCGTAGCGTTGGCTATATAGAAAATATTCCCCCCATTGTAGTCCAAAGCAGTAGGATTCTGTAGGGGAATAGGCTGAGAAGTAGTTACAAAAGATGAAAAATCAGAGGAATATTCAATACCATATCCACTGAGATTAAGGTAAAACCAAGTTCCTCCATTTACATCTTGAAGCCATTCTAATCCTACACCATAATTTGAAACGCTATTAGAAGTGCCGACTATCATGCTTTCCAGCTCTCTCTCATCACCCACCGCAGTAATATTAAGTGTAGCTGCCTCCCGCAGATAGAACTTAACTGCCCCAAGATTGAGGAACTCAAATATCGGCAATTGAGGTAGGCTCTGTCCCATATAGGTTAAATTTGACCCATTAAAGTATCTCACAACAGGTTTGTAAAAAAATTCCTCACTAACGGGAATATCGCTTATATTAAAAAAACCTGATTCATTAGAGAGAGTAGAATACGTACTATTTATTTGAGGAGGCTGTCCTGGGAGAAATTCATAGACTTCTATCGTTACGTTAGTGCCATTAAGCGGATTGAGATTTAAATCATAAGTATATCCATAAAAATTAAAGCTACTTGGCAGGGATGGCGGCTCCTCTTGAGCACTTACGATAGAAGTCCCCCCTACTGTACCTCCAATTAAAATAAATAATAACAATAGTTTACCAGAATTCATTATAACTCCAGCCTCCTCTATTTTTAAACTGTTTTTTTATTGCTTAATCGAGTATAAAAAATTTTTGTTTTGTTTTTTTAGAAAAAATAATGCGTTTAAACATTATATAAAATAATATTTCTTATTATTTAGCTTAAAAAATTAGCCTTTATCCTATCTTTTTATTAATTTCTTCTTTAGAGCTTTCCTGAAGAGATATCCTACTACACCTACTAAGGCTATTACCCCAAAAAATATTCCAGTTATATTTCGCCGGGGGATTTCTGGAGGAGGAGTCATTGGAATCTCCAAAGGTTGCGGAGTCATTTTAGGAGCTTCAGTTTGCGAAGGCGCTTCGGCAGTTACTGGTGGGAAAGTTTGAGGAGGTACTGTGCTCAGTGGGGGCGTAGTAACTATAGGTATAGGAACTCCGGATATAGCGAATATCGAGAGGCCAGGTGATACCGCTGAATAGTAAATAGATTCTGCGTCTTCTTCGATTTTTACTGTAGAAATATTTCTCCATTCCCCATTCTTATATCTCGCTAGAAATATTGAAGCAGGATCTATATTGCCAGCTTTTATCCAAGACTTTTCTACTTTAAAATAAATGTTAACTCTGAAGATGTCTTCGTCTCTAAGGTTTTTGGGCGTTACTTTAATATAGCGGTATACTATCCCTTCAATATCTTCGGCTAAGTCTTGTGGTTTTTTATAAAGAGTGCTGATAGTAATTTCTACATCTGAAACTGTCTTCTTTGTAGTTATCTCAAGTCTTGTGAAGTAGAAATCCTCAGTTGATGGGAAGACTATCTCCTCAGTTTTTCCAGCCGGTATTGATGGAAGAGTAATAACTGCCCTCCCTGGCTCTGTGACAATTTCTTTGGTTGGAGCTACCCCTCCTCCTCCAACCGCTACTATCGCCTGGGCAGTTGTAGTGAATGTATATTCTCCGCTTTGATTTGAATTACCACTCTTGTCTGTAGAATTAACCACGAAATAGTACTTAGTGCTTGGATTTAAGTCAGTAAGCTGAACTTGATGACTTGTAACATTAGAATAATCCCTCTCCGTGTAGATATAGTCTCCCGTCCGAGTACCATACTTCACAAGCGAATCGGACTCTTCATCTGTTTTCCATATAATCAAGGCAGAGGTTGTGGTTATCGAAGTTGCCTCTACTTGTGAGATGGCAGGCGGCAGATCCTTACCTAATGGGGCGAACACACTGAACTCGGATATATTAGCGTAAACATACTTCTCAGAAAGATTAACCCCGCTCCCCTCTACTCTCCCCCACTCGGTTCCATTAAATCTATATAATCCCAGCGTAGATTCTGTAATCCTCCCGACCTCTGATGAGTCGTAATAAATGTTTAAGCTTATCCAGCTATTATTAGAGGTGTTTGTTATGTTAACGAATTTGCCTATATCAAAAAGCTCATCCCCTACTGGCGGAGGAGAAGCAACAGAAGTAACCGCTACATCTGTGGCTTTAAATGTAACTCTAGTCTGATTAATATAGCAATTTATAACAGAGTTGTTAACCGATGAAGATGTAGAATAATAATCCCAAATATTATCGAAAGTATTCCCTAGCAAAACGTTTCCGCTTGAGCTATTAAAGTAAACACCAAAATAGTTACCTTTTATAATGCTGTTAGAGATTTGGGAGTTATTAACTCGGACATATATGCCTGCATACCCCTTGTTCGCATCCTGAATGGTGAAGCCAGAGATTATCGCATAATCCCCCTTTATATCTATTACGTGGTCATATGGAGTGCTAGGCTTTATGAAAGTAGAATTTGGCCCAGAAGATGAAATGATTTTTACTCCAGCATTAACATCTAAATTTTCAATATACGTTCCAGGAGAAACATAGATTGTGGAGAATGCAGAGTTTACATCATCAATAGCGTTTTGAATTGAAGAGTAATAAACATAGCCCTCGACATCCGCTGGAGTGGTCTGGTTTACAACTATTGGTAGAACTTTTACTCTAACTGGCACAATGGCAAAATCCTCTGTAGCATTAGATACTATAAATACCGCATCATAAGTCTCTCTATCTTCTAGAGGAGTAGTGTTGATCGAGATATTCACAGTTACATTCCCTATTGGCTCAAATGTCAGATTAGATGGACTTACAGTTGCCGCCTCCCAAGGAACCAACTCTGTGAAGTTAACCGTCAAATTATAATCTGCGGATGAACCATAGTTTTTCACCGCTATGCCAACTTCTCCGTAGGTCTTTATATAGTACTGGATGTCCACATTCTCTAAGCTCTCTCTGGCTTCTCCAAGCTCTTTGTTATCATGCGCAGACAGAAATCTTGTGGCCGACCAGCCGGTTCCATTATAATATGCAACCATCATGTCCAGATCTTTTGCGGGATCATTCCATACGAGTGTAGCATTTAAATAGTGGGCGTTCTTCACATCTATTCCACTAGAATTCCATATCACCCTATAGTATTCTCCTGTGTTTTCTAAAGTCCCAGAAGTAAACCCGCTAGTACCAAGAGATAGTCTCATAACAGATAAATTCACAGCTTTTCCTGCACCATTGTTTATTAGGCTAAAGGTTGCGTTCTTAACTTCACCCCTCCTAGCTTTAACCTGCCATGAATCTGGTTCCACATATAATTTAGAATCATAGGTTATAGTCAATTCATAAACAACCTTGGTTCCATGGGAATTATAGTTGTGTATAGCCAGCCAATATTCATGGTAGACCATATCAGACAGCGTTACCTGCTCTAAACTTTGGTCGCTGGAATTAGAACTGTTCACAAGCTCGCCATTCGGAGCAAATAGGTATAAATCTAAATCATACGCTGGATTGCTCCAATTAATAGAAGCTGTAAGGGATGTCCCATTATGAGTTTTGACATTATAGTAAATCCAGTCACCGGCTTCTAAAGATCCATCGCTATCGTCCACTGTGCCGGTAATAAATCCGCTACCGAGAAGAGGGATATTAATAACAATTGGAATCATAAGAGAGTCAGAACTATTAGTAGTTATATTAAGAACTCCTCCGTAGATAGACGCATTTTCATCACCAGTAGAAGAAAATATTACATCGACTGCTCTTCTACTATAAGGCTGAAGGTAGACGCTCTGAGGAAAGAATAATTTTGAAGGAGACAAATAGTTGTCTCCCTCGAGATCAAATAACTCTTGCAAATTAAAGAAGTAGGTAACACCGGCGTTATTATCGTTTTCCAATACCAGCTCAGCGGTAGAACTAAATCCATGAGGGACAGTTACTTCCCACCTATCATCTCCATTAATAAACGCTGAAGAACGCTGGAGCAAAGCTCTTGTAACATTTATTACACCCGCACCCTGTTCGAATATATGGGCATTTGGGACGGCTGAAGCTGTGCGCATAAGAATAGATCTTATCTCGGTGGGAGTAAGAGAGGCATTTTTCTGCAATAATAGCGCGGCTGCCCCTGCAACATGAGGAGTTGCCATAGAGGTACCGCTTAAAACCGCATAAGAACCATTAGAAACCAAGTAAGTGGAATTAATACTTACTCCAGGGGCTACAAGATCAGGATCTAATCTTCCAAAAGCAGAGGGACCTCTACTACTAATAGCTGATATACTGTCATCTAGAATAGACACTGTGTTCTTATCATCAGATGCTCCCACTGTTATTACTTTGCTAGCTGCTCCAGGATGATCTACTGTTCCGGTTCCTGGACCCTCATTTCCTGCCGCAACTACGACTATAACTCCCCTGGCCACTGCTTCATCCGCTACCAAATTTATAGGGCTCTCGAATTCATCGTTCGGCTGATCTGAGCTTCCCAAGGACAAGCTGATTATATCAGCCCCATTGAAAACTGCCCAGTCTATACCTGCGATGACATCAGAAGAGTACCCTGATCCGTGAGCATTAAGCACTTTCACAGCCAATAATGATGCCCCGGGGGCTACACCTTTCACGGTACCGTTAGCAGCTATTATGCCCGCCACGTGAGTGCCATGCCCATTATCGTCCTTTGGGTCTGTATCCTCGTTTACAAAATCATAGCCCCCCTTTACCTTATAACCCTGGCCAAAGCCTCCCCCTAAGTCCGGATGCGTATAGTCTATGCCTGTATCAACCACCGCCACAGTTATCCCTGAGCCATCGTAGCCCAAGGTCTCCCATGCATAATCAGCGCCTATGGCTTTTACACTTGTTTCGAGTTTGGCTGACGTATTGCTGGAGAATATTGAAAGCCTGACGACCTCATCGGGGTATATTCTCTTTATCTCTGTAGACTCGGCCAGCTTTTTTATTTTCCCAGCCGGTAATCTAGCTGAGATCGCTTTCACAAGAGTGTATTTGTGCTTTATTTTTCCTCCGAGGACCTTAATGGACGATTCAACTGTTACTGCTGATCTCGCCTTTTTCTTCTCTTCATAGAATATGATAATAGGTAGTTCTTCGTCCTCTGCAGTTATTTCTATTTTTTTAAGCAAGCCAGGGCTTAACTTTTCTTTATATTTCTCTGATTTCTTTTCTCCAAAATCCTTTATAATGTGATTACTAGCCACGCCAGATGCTAGATGCTGGCTCAGGAAGAGAAGCAATATAAATCCTGCTACCACTCTTTTCATAGAAACTACTTTACCGAGAACTCCGCCATAGCTTTTTCCCTATCCTCATATACTATTTCATCGCCCTCAGCGGTCCTACGGACTTTAGTGACAAGGAGCATTACTCGGTAGTTGCCTCTTTCAAGCCTGCCTATAGGTATTATCACCGCAGGTGATGTATATGCATGAGTCACAGCCATGCCCTTCCCAGGATCTATATAGTCAGCGAAAATGAAGAAAAAGGTGTTCTCCTTCTCAACTCTTCTAATCTCAATACTAAATCCGCCCGTCGGAAAAACTCCTCTGAAAACTACGAAATTTAGCTCATCACCAGTACTAAATACTGTTTTAGGAGGCTCACCGTTAATAACGATCTCCTGTAGTCCACTCTTAGCATCCTTTATGGAACCTGGGATAACGTATAGGCCCTCCCCTGCACTTTCTGTATAGCCGTTTAGGGCATAGTGGTCAAGAACTGGTTCAATCTCTAACTCATGCCTCTCTACCTTTTGAGGAAGGCACCCAGAGACTGCTATTAACATTAGGAGCACAACTACGATTCTCACTTTTTACCTCTACCACCATTACAAAGTCCTTTATCTTTATATTTACACTTCCCCTTCTATAAAATTCTCCTAACCACTCTCTGGGAGAAGGAGGGCTATAGTTGTACATGAAATCTCTAAACGCTCTAACCGCATACTCGCCGGAGGGCTCAGCTAAAATAATGTTCCTAGAAACTCTAAACATCTCTTCAACCGAGATTCTCCAGTCTTTTATGTGAACAAGAGCTGACCAGCCGATGGAGTACTCAAACACGTGCTCTTTAAATGGCAACCATGCGGCATCTGATATTATAAATTCAAAATGCGCTTTCTTAGAAATTGAGGACAACTCTTTTTTCAAAGACATTAATGCCCTTGTATCGATATCAACGCATACAAGGAATACTTCTCTCTCTAAAAAATTCCTTGCAAAATATCCTGAGCCGGTCGCTATATCTACAACTTTAGATCCCTCTTCTATTTTTTCTGCTAGTTGGGCTAATATTTCTTCCCTTTGCTCCAAGTCTCCAAGTATGTTGAAAAAATTACGAAATTCTTTCTCTTCTAGAAACTTCGAGGACATTTCTCACCTGCTCTATAGCAGTTCCTATATAGTTATGAGGATCTACAAGCTTTGAAATCTCCTCATCGCTTAGAAGCTGTGTTATCCTAGAGTCCTTCTTTAAAGCCTCCTCTAACGATTCTCCCTTTTTATAAGCCTCCATAGATATTTCCCTTAACATTTCGTGAGCATCCTGTCTGCCTAATCCTTTTTCGACCAAAGCTATCATCACTGCCTCTGCCATCTCTAATCCCCGAGTCATCATCAAGTTTCTCTCTATATTATCCGGGAATAAAACTAAGCCTCTAAGAACCTTGATCATTGTTTTCAACATCTCATCTAATAGGATAAAGCTCTCTGGAAAGATAACTCTCTCTGGAGAGGAGTTAGTAAGGTCTCGTTCATGCTCGAGAGCCACATTTTCTAAAGCGACAAATACATTTGACTTCACTACTCTCGCTAATCCACAGACCTTCTCACAATTAATAGGATTCCTTTTATGAGGCATTGTAGAAGACCCCACCTGCTTGTCTACTGCAAAAGGCTCGCTAACCTCCGCTATTTCAGTACGCATTAAATTCCTAATTTCTTTAGCAAACTTGTCAAGTGACGCTGCTATCAATGCGAGCATAGATATGAGTTCAGCGTATCTATCTCTTTGCACTACTTGATTAGACACCATGACTGCCTTGAGTCCTAAGTCTTCCATCACTAGCTCCTGAATCCTAGGCCCCTGCGTACCGAAAGATGCCTGCGTCCCAACCGCTCCGGTCATTTTACCAACCAAAACCCTCTCTTTCATCTGTTGCAAGCGCTTTATATGTCTTCTAGTTTCTCTCGCCCAAATAGCGAATTTTAAGCCATAAGTAATAGGGGTGGCGTGTTGTCCGTGAGTTCTGCCCACGGCTACAGTATCGATGTACCTCTCTGCAAGATCTAGCAACACACCCTCCAAAGTATAAAGGTCTTTAACAACGACCTCTAAAGCTTCTCTGAACTGCAATGCATTAGCTGTGTCTATTATATCATATGAAGTAGCGCCCAAGTGAACGTACTTTCCAGCTTCTCCACATTGCTCCGACAGAGCCTTAACAACCGCCATAAGATCATGTTTTATCTCATTTTCTATTTCTTTAACCCTCGATAGTTTTACTTTATCCACGGTAGCATTTTTTGATATAATATCAGCCGCTTCTTTTGGGATATTGCCTACTTTCTTGTGCGCTCTCGCTAAAGCCGCTTCCACATCAAGTAATTTCTGCAACCTACTTTCCTCTTCAAAAATAGCCTTCATCTCAGGACTTCCGTACCTGAAATCAATAGGATGGATAGGCATATTAACAGCGTATTTCCTATGGTTAATATAGTTTTTTATTATTTCTTCTGAATATAATAAATTTAAAGACTAGCTCAGAGCCTTTTTAGCAGTAAGTAGCAAAAAAGTTAAAACATCAATCGTATAAAGAATAAAAGAAATCCAATTTAGGGGCCTCTGAAATATGAAATTTTCTAGATTATTCTACGCTTATTCAACCAATATGGGAAGATATCTTCTACTCGCTATATTTATAGTAGCAGCAGGATGCATAAATAATCCTCCGGAGATCAAGGTCCATGATGTATATTTCATGTCTTCCGGGATGTCTAATGCTATCTCCATTTTTATGGTTATAGAGAATCATGGAGGAGCAGATAATCTAATCTCGGCTAAAATAAAGGAGTTTCCAAATGCAAAAGTAGAGCTTCATACCATAGCAGGCGGAATGATGCTAAAGGTTGATAAAATTGAGATTCCAAAAGGAGAAACGGTGCCACTTAAAAGAGGCGGCTATCATATAATGGCATTTGGAGCTGATCCTTCAGAAGATGAGATAACTCTCATATTAGAATTCGAAAAATTTGGCAGCGTTGAAGTAAAAGCCCAACGTTCTTAAAGGTTAGGAAATTAGTTTTAATTACTTTATTCTCCTTTTCTTATTGCAAAATATGGCTCTAATTTTGTAGATATAAAGCCAGGATATAATGCTCCAATAATCCCCATAGCTAGGGATGCCAAGAAGCTACCTAAACCGATTGCCAAAATTTCAGGAGAGGAAGGCCAGATATAAGGGAACTTAAGCATAGTAAAAGAGGATAATATATGGCTCTTAAAAATAGTAAAAGTAATACTTCCCACGGCTATTCCGAGTATGCCTCCGATGCTTGTTAAGATAACCGCCTCCAATATTATAAGCCTAAAAACCGCGTTCCTATCAGCCCCAATCGCCCTAAGAATACCCAGCTCCCTCTGCCTCTCAGAAACGATCGTAGAAAAAATAGCGCTAATCATAAGAGTATTAGCAACCCACAAAACCGCTGAAAATACTAGTAAGCCTCCAAACAATTTAAGGAATATCTGTTTAGTATTTGCAAGCATATCCTGTATCTTTAAAACACTTACATCAGGGATATCTCTCTTTATCTGTTCCGCTATTTTTGTTACATTCGCATTAGGCGAAACTCTCACTAAAACAATCGAGACATCTCCAGAAGATAATTTCAGTGGAGCTACCCCTTTCCTCTCTTTTGTTTGCTGTGCCAACTTATATGCTCGAGCTCGAGGGATAAAGATCGTCCTATCAAAATAATTTAACCCTGTCTTCTGAAGTCTCGCATAAACTCTAAACTCCTGTCCGTAGATATAATATGCATATCCTTCATACACAGCCACCATCCCTCCTGTAATAATGTCACGCTCATAATCAATAGGCCCATCTACCCTAGACTCTATCCATGGGGTCACTGTAAAGTCTGTTTCTGGGTCAAACCCGACTAACAAAGTTTCTAAAATCTCGCAACACAGCAAATAAGAAGAGGTTTCCATAAAAATCTGCGGAGAAGCAGCTACAACCCCTGGAATAGCTATTATTTTATCAACAACTTCTTCGCCCATATAGAATATTTGCGGCTCTCCACTAACAAGTACTGTACGGGCCTTAGCTTCATATCCTACCGGAGCCACAAGTAAGTCTGCCCCTAACCTCTCCATTTCCACTTTTATTCCTTTATCGATGCTTTTAAGCATCAAAGTGGTAGAGAATAAGACGCCGACTGAGATGCTCACCGCAAATATAAGTACAATACTCCGGAAAGATTTGCGAACTATATTTCTTCGTGCTAAATAAGACAAACTTACACTAGTCATTTGGATCTTCTATTATTTTACCTTGATCCATCACTAATTTTCTATCAGCCTTCATGGCTAATTCTATGTTGTGAGTTACGAGCAAAAAAGTCGTATTAAATTCTTTATTTATTTTGAGAAAGAGGTCTATTACATCTTTTTCCGTTTCATGATCTAAATCGCCTGTCGGCTCATCTGCGAGAATTATCTTTGGCTTATTTACTAACGCCCTAGCTATGGCAACTCTCCTCTGCTCACCTCCTGAAAGTTGTGATGGATAAGAATCGATCCTATGAGAGAGTTCTACAAGATCAAGCATTTCTTCAGCTCGTATAGCCACCTCTTTTTTCTTATTTTGGCTGAAGGTCGCCGGTAGCATGACATTTTCAAGTGCGGTTAAAGTAGGTATTAGACTTGAGAACTGAAAAATAAACCCGATCTTCTCATTCCTCAACTTAGAAAGTTCCTTATCTCCTAGCGACCAAATATCTATACCATCTACAAACACTTTCCCTTTAGTCGGCCTTGTAAGACCGCCTATCATGCTTAATAATGTTGTCTTCCCACTACCAGAATGGCCTACAATAGATACGAATTCATTATCACTAATTCTAAGTCCTACATCAATGACTGCCTCTATATCCCTGTCTCCAACCCTATATATTTTAGTCAGATTTTCTGTAACTATCATTTCACTCACCGGCCCTAATTGCTAGATAAGGCTCCATTTTAGTGCTATTGAATGCTGGGTAAATGGCCCCAAAGACGCCCATACTAACCGCGGATATAAAACTCAGCAGAGAAATCATCAAAATGTTCACGGCACTAGGCCATATATATGGTATTTTTAAAGAAGTAAATGATGATGTTATACTATTTTTAAATGCTAAAAATATAAGCTGGCCAGAAGCTATTCCGAGTATGCCTCCGATGCTTGTTAAGATAACCGCCTCCAATATTATAAGCCTAAAAACCGCGTTCCTATCAGCCCCAATCGCCCTAAGAATACCCAGCTCCCTCTGCCTCTCAGAAACGATCGTAGAAAAAATAGCGCTAATCATAAGAGTATTAGCAACCCACAAAACCGCTGATAAAATGAAGAGGCTCCCAAAAAGAGAGGAAACCTGTATTTTAACCGTATGAACTACGCTCTCAACAGGAATTGCAATAACGCCGGGCACTCTTCCTTCGATTCTAACTTCTAACACGTCTGGCCTGACTTTCTCTTCTCCTTTAACAAGTACTACAGAAATTTGATTTCGGTTGATTTCTAATGGTGCTACATTGCTATTCAGCCTAGTTTCCTCGGCTATTTTATAGAGAGTCTCGATAGGAATAAAAATGGTGTTATCAAAATATTTCAGACCTGTGCGATGAAGAGTCCCCCATATTGTTAACTCATGACCATGCACATAGGTTGTAAATCCAGGGTAAGCCGGAATCTCGCTGCCTATTATAACATCATTCCCACCAAAAGGCCTATCTAATTTTTTATTAAGCCAAGGCATGACGGTGAAATCCGTTTTCGGATCAAACCCGACTAAAAAGGATTTCCTAAATCCACAGCAGGGATAAGAAGAGGTCTCCGCGTAAACTTGTGATGAAGTTTTTTCAACGCCATCTATCTTAGCTATTTTTTCTTCTATAGAGCGATCCATATAGAAGGTCTGTGGTTCTCCAGCCAGTAAAGAACTTCTTGCCGCAGCTTCATAACCAGTAGGTGCTACCATTAAATCTGCCCCTAACATGGAGACAGCAGTCTTAGAACCACGCTCCACACTTTTCATTATAAGAATACTCGAAAACAGAGCCCCAGTTGCTATACCTACCGCTAGTATTAACGCAATACTGCGAAAGAGCTTTCGCTTAATATTTTTCCTTGCTACATACGTTAAGCTCAATTTTTCCATGCAAAATCCTCAGATAGTATTAAAATAAAAAAATATTTTTAAAAAATAAAAAAAAGGGTGCAGTCTATTTTACATGCACCCTAAGGTAGTACTCTTTTCCCAGGTAATATCTATACCGCAAGCCAAAGCGAGTCCGGTTTCAGGATGTTCAAGCAAGCCTAGATTCGTTAGCACTTGAGTCTCAGGATCTATAAACTCGCTGACATCAGCACCTAGTTCATCATGACATGCTCCACAAACATCATGCTCGCTGATAACTTTTTTCTCAGTAGTATCAACAAGGACTAAGCCACTACTAGTTGGATTCTCAGGCAGATGCCTCGCTGAAAGAATGGCAAACCTTCCATCTTTAGTAAAGGTCACATCATGCGGGTTACCTGGGACATTAAGTGCATCTACGACTTTATCATTCACCGTATCTATTATTATCACATAGCCCTGGCCTATGCCTGAAGCTCCTTCGATGGGTATATTGTATGGCTTACCTTCCTTAAATTCATTAGCCGCAGTCTGCCAGAGGTATCTACCATCAGGCGCTAACTCTCCTATATGCAAGAAATATCCATTGTATTGTGTAGTATCTATTTTCTTAACGATCTCCCTAGTAGAAAGGTCAACTTTGTCGACTACGCCTGCCGCCATATTTGCGAAGTATAAGTATTTGCCATCCGGGGTAACTTCAGCAGTACAACCAAACGCATCTACAGGTATTTTGTCCACTTTTTTATGCGTTGTGGTATCATATACGAGCACTGCACCGCTGCCTATACTGGAAACATAGAGCGTCTTTCCATCAGGACTTAGACTTGAACCACAATGGAGATTATCAGTTTCTCCACCTAATTCAGCCCACTCAACATCCTTTGCCTTATAAGTCCTCCATTCTTTCAGAGTGCCTACTGGAGCCTTATCTAGAGTCAATCCTACCGCATCCAGATCAATCTCAGTTATCGTTCCATCTAATGCCGCCCAGTAGAGAGTTTTGCCATCCTTAGAAAGAGACACTGTATGAGAAGCTTTCTCTGCACCGTATTTTTTTCCATCAGGACTATATGCCACCAACCTACCTATGCTATATATTGTAAATTCCTTAGTTTTAGGATTTATCGCAAAATCTATAACCGCTAAGTGTCCCCCATGCCCCGCTGTGAAAGCTCTTCCTTTAGCTAGTGTTACAGCCGGCGGGGCAGTTTCTTCAGGAGCTACTGTTTCAGATGGTGCTGCTTTTTCCCCCCCTATGCATCCCGATGCTAGTACGGCCATAAACAACAGAGCGACAAAGGTAGCGCTGAAAATATATTTCACTTCTTCACCTCCTATCCAAAAATTTTAACCTAATCTAGTAGGGGGTTGCCTAAACAATATATAAATTTTTTCTTCTTCCATAGTTTGTGTGGGAAAAAGGACATATTAAGTATATTTAATGCACGATAATGCCAAATCTACACAAAACTATTCTTTCTGGCAAAATTTTTATCCGTCTAAAAACTATTTCTCCTTAATGAAAGAGATAATACTTCTTCTAATAATTCTTGTTGGATGTATATCTAGCGAGAAATCTATTGAAAAAACTGCTGGCGAGTCAATAGAGTACGACTACTCACCTGAAAAGTTTGAAGCTGCCCTATCAAGCAGAAATCCCATTGTGCTTGAATTCGCTGCAGACTGGTGTATCTACTGTTGGGAAATGCTTCCAACTATGAGAGAGCTGAAAAAAGAGTATAGCGGGAAAGTAAATTTCCTCACCGCAAACTTTGATGAAGAAAAAGAGCTGGCACAAAAATATGGGATAGATAGCCTTCCAGCATTTGTTTTCTTTAATAATAAGGGGGAGGTTGAAAAGAAGTTCATAGGCTACTTAAGTAAGAAGGGAATGGAGAGAGAAATAGAATTACTCCTTAAATGAGAAAGGGTAGTATGAAAAAGGCGATTATCTTCATTTATATATGGGTAATCGGGCTGGCTTACGCTCAAAATAGTTGTATAGAGTGCCATTCTAACCAGAGTAGACTGGAAGAGCTGGGTTTTCCACAGTTTTATTTCACAAATGAAGAAGTTTGGAAAGAGAGCAAGATGTTTAGGTTAGGCTTAGGCGGACCAAACTGCCAAGACTGCCACCTAGGAAATCCTGAAAATAAAACACTCATAGGGGCTCACGAAGGAATGCCTAGACTTCTAGTTATATCTAAGGAGAGAGTTAAACCTGTAGAAGATAGGTATAAGATCTTACCTGCGTTGGTTCCCCAGCGGTCAGAGCCTCCTTATCTTTTTTTCCCAAATTTCGAGATAAGAAGCGTACTCTACCATGATAGAGACCCAATAACTCTTGCCTTTAGTCCTTCCATAGCTAATGCTACTTGCGGCAAGTGTCACCCCAAAGAACTGAAAGATTTTCTAACAACGCCGATGGGACTTACGCTGACGCAGAGACAGTACTCAGATTTCGTTACTCCACCGATGGGGCCACATGACTGTGGCTACTGGCTTAAGAACTTAGATACCATTGCAGAGACCCTATCAACCGACTATACGATAGAACAAGCAAAGCTAAATGAACGTGCATGCCAGCAGTGCCATACCTCCTGTCTTGACTGCCATTATAATCCTGCTGAAGGAAGACATTTTTTTAACAAGAGGCCACCCGCAGAAAGCTGTGGTCTTGGAGGAGGAAGAGGCATATGTCATGTAGGAGCTGAAGACTATCGTAGAGGAGCTGGATTTTACCGTCAAGAATCTTCTATACCTTTCCTCCCACCGGACATACATTTTGAAGAGAATTTAAGTTGCCTAGATTGTCACATATATCAGGACCACAATATCTCCAGAGAAGCTACATGTGGTAACTGCCACTTGGAAATTGAGAAAGAGATAAAGAAAAGTGTTCATGAAAAAGTTTCCTGTGAAGCATGCCACATCCAGGAATTGGGAGGATATCAAATGGTCTTTTGGAATAACGGAAGCTTCTATGGCCAGCTAAATCCGCTAACCAAAATAGCATACTATGGAGCTTTATCGGAGCCTATTTTGATTCGAGATCAAAAGGGTATATGGATACCTGTTAAACCTGTACCTCATGCTGTTTTTAATCAAAAATTTGAGTTAAATCAAACAGGCATAAAATTCAGAAACATCCCAGGCATAAGAGAAAAATCTAGAGATGCCTATGCAATAGTAGGAACGATAGATAGCTTGCCAAGCAACAATAAAGCCATACTTTGGATCCATATGGACAAAGTTTCCCACGGCTTCGGTAAGGCTAGGGATTGTATAAGCTGCCATAACGCATCTGAGCAACGGGCAAAGGCGACGTGGGTTCTATTCGGAACAAAAGATTCGCACATTTATCCTGTGCTGAATTTCCCGGTATATGGCGGACACGAGATTGTAGCCAATTCTTCGGGGTTGTTTATAATTAATATTAGAAATACCTCCGAGATAGATGAAAATGCTCTTCCTTATACTGTGAACTTCGCTCCTTGGCTTTTTGGGTTAGAGTGGAATGCTCCTGACGATTTAGGCCTCCCTGAAAAAGATAGGGAAACTGAGCCGGATGAGTGTGTAAACTGCCACTCTGATTCTCACAGAGTCATAAATCCAAAATATCTTAACGTTAGGCCTTTTCTAGAATATATCTTTTTAATGGCTCTACTGGGAGTCATTTTTTTAGTTTACTTAATGAAGAGGTTTAGGTGATGAAAAGAAGAAAGTTCCTCGAGTATATGGCTAAGATAGTAGTATCCATTACCAGTCTTTCTTTCTTAAGTTCGGTATATTTTCTAAAGCGTGGAGCACCAGAACAAGTTTACTCTTCGCCTCAGGAGTCTGTTCTAATAGGTAGTGTAGACGAGATAAGGGTAGGAAGTGTAAAAGTCTTTGATTTCTTAGGAGAGCCCGGTATTCTCGTAAACTACCAAGGGCTACATGCTTTTCTTGCCTCCTGCCCTCATATGGGGTGTCCCGTGAGCGGCAGGGCACTTCCCGGCAAAGGCTTACTCGAGTGTCCATGCCATGGTTCAACTTTTGATCCAGTAACTGGTGAAAGGATTTCAGGTCCAGCTCCTAGAGGACTCACGCCTATCAAGATAGAAGTTAAGAACGGCGAGGTCTACGCAGAGAAATGAAAATGTCCAAAGAATTTAACCCTATCTACTGGTTTAGTGTTATTAGCGTAACAAATGCTGTTATTCTCGTATCTTCTGGAATCTTGCTTAGCTTTTGGTATGAACCCGCGCCAGAAAGGGCTTACGAGAGCATCCAGTACATCTCAGAATATGTCTATTTCGGGAAAATTCTCTTATCTCTTCATCACTGGTCTACTCATCTTCTACTCATCTCAATCCTTCTCCACATGGTTAGGGTTTTCTTTATGGGAACCTATAAGATTCATAAGAAGCCTTGGGTCATGGGCGGATTGCTCTTGATTATAACTGTTTTATTTGTTTTCTCAGGCTATCTCCTGAGATGGGACGAAGTAGGGTATTGGAGTGCCAGAGTAACTGCCTCAATAATAGCCTATACTCCACTTGTAGGAGGGGCTTTAGAACGCCTAGTGCTTGGGGGAAGTGAGATAACCTCCCGTTCTCTAGCGAGATTTTACATGATGCATATTGGGTTTCTTCCAATTGTTTCAATGATATTTCTGGCACTTCACTACTCTTATGTAAGGAAAAGAAAACTCGAATGGAGTGAAGTTGGTATTGGGATGATTACATTGGGATTTCTTCTGCTTTATTCAGTAATAGAGCCTTTTAGCCTATCTCCTAAAGTTGGTCCTGAACTTCAAACCCAACTTAAGCCAATATGGCTGTTCCTATGGCTGTACGTGATAGAAAGAGGAATCGGGTTTCTAAGCCCTTCGCTAAACTTTCTTTACATCTTGGTACTCCTCTTAACGGCCTCGTTGCTTACGCTTCTTCCTTATATCGATAGAAGCAAAGAAACCCAATCCACAAAGAGAAAGAGAACTATAATCGGCTTAATTATAATAGGATTCTTTATTGTCCTTAGCATGATAGGTTATCTCTGGGATGTTCCTCATAGCTGATTCCTTAAACGAAGTTTCCTCTAAGCTTCTCTGCCCTAAGAATTCTTTTTACTGCAAGATAATGAGCAGATACTCGCATATTACAATTTAAAGGCTCACACTGCCCATAGACTTCTCTCACTGCTGTGGTCATTATTTCTTTCAGCCTTTTAACAATCCTATCTTCGCTCCAATAGTCGCCTGTTAAATTCTGCGCCCATTCTAAATAACTGAGTACAACACCTCCTGCGTTAGATAATATATCTGGAACTACAAATACTCCTTTTTCAAAAAGTATATCATCTGCCTCAACGTTAATTGGGGCGTTCGCTAGTTCCAAAATAACCTTAGCTCGTACATCATCTGCGTTTTCCGATGTGATTTGATCTGATAACGCTGCAGGAATAAGAATATCGCAATCTAACGCCAGGAGTTCTTTATTCGTTATCTCGTTTGCTCCTTTAAACCCAGTCACCCTCCCGGTGCCCTTCTTATGCTTAATTACCCTCGGTATATCAAGGCCTTCTTCATTTAATATTCCTCCAGTTGAATCGCTTACGGATATCACCTTTATCCCGTTTTCATAGAGTATCTTTGCAATGTTCCCCCCTACGTTTCCAAACCCTTGTATCGCTACTGTAAGCTTACGTTTATCTAATCTCATATACCTCATTATTTCCCCCATTACATAACTCCCACCCAGCGAGGTAGCTATAGCTCTTGTACTGCATCCTCCAAGTTCTATCGGCTTCCCGGTTACTACGGCAGGGGAATGTATTCCACTGGCCTTTTCATATTCATCCATTATCCATGCCATTATCTTTTCATCGGTGTAGATATCCGGAGCTGGAACGTCCTTCATAGGGCCCAAATAATCAAGAATAGCCCTTACATAACCCCTTGTTAAATTTTCTAGCTCTCTTTCAGATAGTTCTTTAGGGTTTACAACAATGCCCCCTTTAGCTCCACCAAAGGGGATATTAACCACCGCACATTTTAACGCCATAAGATAAGCGAGATTCTTTACATCTTCTAGACTCAGTTCGGGATGAAATCTCAAACCTCCCTTTGTTGGACCTCTAGCATCGTTATAATGGACTCTATACCCTGTGAAGGTTCTAGTTTTACCAGAATCCATTTTAACAGGAAAGCTCACAATTATAGACCTTTTAGGCCTTTCCAAAAACTCTAATTCTTCCTTAGCTAATTCCAACTTCTCATAAGCCCTTCTTAACTGCTCTTCACAGTGTCTACAGACATTTCCATCATCTACGGAGATTCTTTCAAAATTCAAAATCCTTTTCATTCTTTTCCTCCTATTAAGAATCCTGCGTTCAAAATAAATTCTGAATGTCTCATTTTTCTATTGAGTCTAGAACGGTAAAATATTTTTGTTTTGTTAATGCTTCCTCTTTTATCATGGAGTGCAAGTACGAAAGCGGAGAAGACTGCTTAATCACAACGAAAAAATGTGTCGCTTACCTAATAAAGGAGCCTGATCCCTACTATTTCTGCCCTGTATTCAGCGAGGAATTTGAAAGCATTGGAACTATAATAGAAGATGCAGATGACTAGTTTAATAGAAAGTGATCCACGATGCTATCCGCCCTAAAAGAGAAGCATTTAAGAGATTACCATAGAAAGGAGAAAAGTCGTAGCTAAATCGTACATCTAATAAAACAACATTTAATATTCTAATCGTCTAAAATCAGGCTTATCCGTATATCCAAAAACTTTTGTATTTTCCTCTAAAAATAACTCATATGCAAAGTTTAGCGATTGAAACAAGAGCTCTAGTAAGGACTTTCAAAACAGAAAAGGGACATATTACAGCGCTAGATAACGTAAATCTTAAAGTTAAACAAGGGGAATTATTCGGACTACTGGGCCCAAATGGATCCGGTAAAACTACGCTTATTAAAATCCTATGTACCCTCCTCTACCCAACCTCCGGAGAAGCCTATGTCTCGGGATACGATGTTGTAAAGGAATCCAATAAAGTTAGAGAAATAGTAAACATGGTCTCAGGGGAAGAATCCTCAGGATATGGAATCCTTACTGTAAGAGAAAATATCTGGCTTTTCTCCCAGCTCTACGGTATCCCAGATAAAGTAGCTTGGGAAAGGATAGATGAACTACTTAAACTAATGGGTTTAGAAGAAAGGGCAGACACTCGTGTTCATAAGATATCCACCGGTGAAAGACAGAAAATGAATCTTTGCAGAGGACTAGTTACTGATCCACAGATACTATTCCTGGATGAACCCACAGTAGGCCTTGATGTGAATGCAAGCAGGACTATCAGAGAATATGTGAAGAAATGGGTACGTGAAAATGGAAGGACTCTTTTTCTAACCACTCATAACATGATGGAGGCAGAGGAGATGTGTGATAGAGTTGCAATTATAGACAGAGGAAGGATTCTCGCCTGTGATTCTCCTTCAAATCTTAAGAAATTGGTAAGTAAGGAAGTTGTACTAGAACTTGAGACATCTCTTTTTGATGGAATAGACCTACCCTATAAATTTTCGATTGAAAAAAATCTAGCGAAAAATACAGCTAAAATGCGATTTCTACTTGAAGACGAATCTGTTATACCTAAGATAATTTCAAAACTAACAGAGAATTCGATCAAGCTAATATCCCTGAAGAAATCCGAGCCCAGCCTTGAGGATGTGTTTATACAACTTGTCGGAAGAGGATTGCATGAATAACCTAAGAAGAAACCTCAAAGCTGTCTATGCAAGAGCATACGTGAGAATAGTTGGGATGAATAGGGAGCCTAGTTGGGTAGTGTTTACAATATTCTTACCGCTTCTAAGCGTTGCTGCTTTCGTTTATGTATATAAAGCTACAGCGCCGCCAGAAATAATCAACTCACTCCTAGCGAGAGTGATTATAGGCGGAGCTATGTTAGCCTTCTGGATGAACGTATTATGGGGTATGGGAAACAATTTTTACTATGAAAAGGAATTAGGAAACCTTGATTTATATTTGATGGCTCCAATCTCTAAAACATCTATACTGTTGGGGATGGCCCTAGGGGGGATGTTCAGTACTACCATACGAGCAATAGCTACTATACTTCTAGGAGCAGTATTATTTAATGTATCATTTACATTAGAATCCCCATTAAGCCTGGGCCTGGTTTTTTTAATGACCCTGACCTCTCTCTATGGGCTAGGAATGCTATTTGCTTCTTTATTTCTCATGTACGGCAGGGGGGCATGGCATACCGCTAATCTAATGCAAGAGCCGATATTCATTCTATCCGGATTTTACTTTCCAATTAAATTCCTCGGCTTTTTCATTGCCTTACTTGCATCATTTATACCTCTAACATTAGGGATAGATGCTATGAACCAACTTTTGGGAGGTAGTTTTGCAAAAAAATGGAGCCTATTACCTGTCAACCTAGAGATTCTCATCTTAACAGGTCTAACCGCTGTATTTTTCGCATTAGCTGTAAAAGCTCTTAATTTCATGGAAACCATGAGCAAAAAAGAGGGCCGACTGACCCTGAGATATATGTGATAAGAATGTCGATTTTAAAAACAATTAAATATTCAGCATGGCTTGGATGGGAAATGGATAGCAATTGGACAGATCCCTTTCTTTTTTTTCTTTATTCTATAGTAAGACCAATAGCAGGTACATTTCTTGTAGTGCTTATGTACTGGTTCATTAAGGCGCCTGAGGATCTCTTTTCTTTAATGTTCATAGGGAGTATCTTTTATATGTATATCTTCAACGTACTATTCGGAGTTTCATGGGTTATCCAAGAGGATAGGGAACACTATAAGGTGTTGAAGTATATCTTCATCGCCCCCTCAAACATCTATCTGTATTTACTGGGCAGGGCTTTAAGCAAAACCATTGTAACGACAATTGCTGTTTTAATAACAGGGGTTTTTGGGGTGGCTTTTTTGGGAGTTAAAATAAGTTTAACTAATCCCCTTCTCTTCCTCCTAACTCTGGCCCTCGGGTTAACAGGAATTGCGGCCTTTGGGATAATAATGGCAGGGGTTTCCCTACTGACCGCTAGACACAACTTTTTCATAGGCGAAAGCCTGGCAGGTCTATTTTACTTTTTCTGTGGGGTAATATTCCCTCTTTCTGTTCTACCAAGCTGGGGCCAAATAATTGGGAAAATGCTCCCAATGACTTATTGGCTGGAAGCAACGAGAAGAGCTCTTTTAGGATTCGGAGACCCATCACTATCAGACATGCCTGACATTAAAATTTTAATATTGCTTGTAGCTTTTGCGATAGGATTTTTCTTTATCTCTATACTCTCCTTTAAGTTCTGTAGCAACCTAGCCAAAAAGAAAGGAATACTAGATATGACTACATGGTATTAAATCATGGAAAAAACTTTTCACTTTATAAGAGAAATAGATGAATATGAAAGGGCTATTCTTCGGCACAGCCGGTGTCCCGACAAGTGCTAAGTCGCGGGACAGCATCTCAGGCCTAAAAAGAATAAAAGAGCTGGGGCTAGGTTGCATGGAATTGGAATTTGTAAGGGGAGTAAAAATGGGGAAAGATACGGCGAGAGAGATCCGGGAGATATCAGAAGCACTAAACATTGGGCTAAGCGTTCATGCACCATATTATATTAACTTGAACTCGCCGGAAGAGAAAAAAGTAGAAGCTAGTGTTAAAAGAATAATAGACTCTGCTACTATCGGCCATCTTTGCGGTGCCGGAAATATAGTTTTCCATCCTGCCTACTATCATAAGGATAGAAAATCGGTAGTTTATAAGAGAATAAAAGTACTTTTAGAAAAAATGGCGAAGGACCTTAACTCCGCAGGAATAGATGTAGTTCTCAGACCCGAGACTACTGGGAAACATAGCCAATTTGGAACCTTAGATGAACTGTTAAAGCTAAGCAACGAAGTTGAGGGAGTCTTACCATGTATAGACTGGGCCCACCTGCACGCTAGGACCCAACGGAACAACTCCTTTGAAGAATTTAGTGCTATTTTATCCAAGATAGAAGAAGAGCTTGGTAAAGAAGCCATTAATAACTTTCAGTGCCATGTCTCTGGGATTAATTACGGCAAAGTAGGGGAAAAGAATCACGTGAACTTTGATGAGTCAGACTTTAAGTTTCAGGAACTAGCTAAGGCATTGAGAGAGTACCACGTTAAAGGTCAAGTCATATGTGAAAGCCCTAATCTAGAAGTAGATGCATTGAAGCTTCAAGAAGCATATAGGAGAGTATAAGTGGACTTAGAAGAGATAATTATTGAAAAAATTAAGCAAAAAAGAGGAATAACTTTCAGGGACTTTATGGAGATAGCCCTGTATTATCCAGGATATGGATATTATACTTCTCCCGGCGAAAAAATAGGAAGAAGAGGAGATTACTACACTAGCCCAGATGTTGGCTCCGTTTTTGGAGAACTTTTCTGCATCCAGCTCAAAGAATTATGGGAGATAATGGATAAAAAAAGATTCACAATCCTAGAGATAGGAGCCGGTAAGGGACTATTATGTAGAGATATCTTAGAGTACTCAAAGAGGTACAAAGAGTTTTCTGAATCAATTAATTATGTAATAGTTGAAAAGAGCCCACAGATGACAGAAAGACAGAAGAGGACAATCCAAGACGATAGAGTTTCATGGGAAAATTCTCTCAAAAATTTATCGATCGAAGGATGTATAATTTCCAATGAGCTAATAGACTCTTTCCCGGTTCACATAGTAGAAATGCGTAAAGGAAAACTATGGGAAGTTTATGTTACTTATAAAGAGGGTTTCGTAGAGGAACTACGGCCGCCCTCAACTCCCCTGTTGGAAGAATACTTATCTCAATTAGAAATTAAGCTTAAAGAAGGATTCCGCATTGAAATTAATTTAGACGCCTTGGAATGGATTAAAAATGTAGCTAATACTTTGAGAAGAGGATTCGTTATCACGGTAGACTATGGGTATACCGCCGAGGAACTCAATGTCCCTCACCGTGCAAGAGGAACCCTTCTCTGTTACTATAAACACTCTGCCTACAATAATCCATATGAGAGAATAGGACTTCAAGACATCACTACCCATGTCAATTTCTCGGCTTTAACTTACTGGGGAAGGTTAAATGGGCTAGAACTCTGCGGATATACCGATCAAGCACATTTCATATTGGGCTTATTGGAAGAATATTTCAGAGCAATGGAAGACGAGTACCAAGAGTATTACAGAAAGCTCCAACAAATAAAGAGACTTATTCTTCCCGGCGAAATGGGAGAAACTTTTAAAGTGCTAGTTCAGTATAAAGGCGTGCGCCCTCCCAAGATAAAAGGAATGAAATATGCGAAGGATTCTTTCAGTCTAATACTAAAACCAAAAAACCGCACTAAAATTTTAACGGAACCTTTTTAATAAACATAGGCTAATCCTAATTCCTATGTCCCTGATACTGGTTACTGGAGGAGCAGGATTTATAGGGTCAAGCATAATAGACGAGCTTATTAAGAAACACGAAATTATATGCTTAGATAATTTTGATCCATACTACGATCCGAATATCAAAAGAAAAAATATCGCAGATAAGATTGGTAACAAAAATTTCAGGCTAATTAAAGGCGATATTTGTAATGAAAATCTTTTAAGAAGTATTCTACAAGAGGGAGTAGATTATATAATTCATGAAGCAGCTCAGGCAGGTGTTAGAGAATCTATTAAAAACCCTAAGAAAGTACATCAAATAAACACTATTGGAACCCTAAAACTTCTTAAAGAGGCGTTAGACTCAGGCCTTAAAAAATTTATTAACGCATCATCTTCTTCTGTTTACGGCGAGGTGAAGTATCTGCCCTTTGATGAAAAGCATCCAACTACCCCAGTTTCTCCCTACGGAGCCTCAAAGTTGGCTGCGGAGCATTACTGCAGAATTTTTAGAGAAATTTATGGACTAAAAACAGTGTCTTTGAGGTATTTCACTGTATATGGACCCCGCATGAGACCTGACTTAGCGATTTCTATTTTCGCTAAAAAAGCTTTAAAAAATGAGCCTATAGAGATCTACGGAGATGGAAGTAAGACCAGAGATTTTACCTATATAACAGACGCTGTTAATGCTACTTTGAAAGCCTTAAAAAAAGGAGTAGGTGAATATAATATTGGTGGAGGAGAAAGAATTAGTATAGGTGAACTTGCAAAAAAAATTATAAACATTATAGGAAGCAAATCAGAAATAACTTATACTGAAAATATCAAAGGCGACGCGGAGCATACCTGGGCAAACGTTAGAAAAGCAGAGAAAGAGCTTGGGTGGAAGCCTTCCATAAATTTGGATGAAGGCTTGAGGAGCTACATAGAATGGCTTAAAAGAGAATTTGAATAATTAAAGGTAATAATAGGTGAAAATAAGTGTTAGTAATCGGTTTAGACGCTGCAACATGGGACGTTATAAAGCCTAACATAGAGCGATTACCTAATATAAAGAAAATAATGAACGAAGGTAAAGCAAGCACAATAAGTCTAAAGCAGAAGCCGTGGTCTCCCTCAGTATGGTGTTCTATGTTTACTGGTAAAACGCCAGAAGAACATGGGCATCATGATTATGTGAAAGATGGGGAAATAGTTGGAAGGGAAGATATACACTCTGAGTTTATATGGGATTTACTAGACAGAAAAGGTATCTCTGTAAAGGCATTAAACATCCCTTTTATTGTTCCCCCTTATAACTACAACGTAGACTTTGAACCTGTGGCAAATGGAGTTCCGGTTGAAACCGAAGAGTTACTCGAGGAAATAGAAAAAGTAACCGAAAAAGCTTTAGAAATCTTAAAACACGATAAGCCAGAGGTATTCATCGTTGTATACACTGCTCTTGACAAACTATCTCATCACCATTGGGGGGAACCAATATTAGTCGACTTTTATAGAAAAGTAGACGAAGCTATTGGGAAGCTCATCCCTTATGATCAAGAAATAATAATAATCTCAGATCACGGCTTTTGCGACTACCATAAAGCTCCTATAAGAACTCTTCCTCCAACTACTCCAAAAGGAGAAATCAAAGGAGACCATCATCCAGAGGCGATATTGATCACGAAAAATATAAATTATGAAATAAGACAGCCAGAGGATGTTTATTATGCGATACAAAATAGATATGGGGTATGAAGCATGGATCCACAGCTCATGAGTTTACCTCTAGAAGATAAGATCAGGAAATCACGGGAAGTTATCTCCGATGCGTTTGATAAATTTGATAGAACCGCGATTGCCTTCACAGGCGGGAAAGATAGCACGCTGATGCTCTGGATTATTCGGAACGTTTGCCAAGAGAAGCATATTGAAGTGCCTGAGCTTATGTTCATCAATGAAGGATATGTTTTTGAAGAAGTGAAGAGTTTCGTCGAAAAGATCGCAGAGCAATGGAACTTGCGGCTTTGCGAAGTGAAAAACAATGACGTTCTTAAACAAGTTAGCAAAGTCGGAGATCCTGTATACGTAGATAGACTTAATGAGGAGAATAGACAGGAGCTCGCTAAGCTGGGATTCAAGGAGAAGTATTTTCCATTTGAGCCTGAGAGCTATGTCGGTAACCATCTTATGAAGACCGTTGCTATGAAAAAATACATTAAAGAAAGAGGAGTCCAGGCGTTATTCACAGGTATAAGATGGGATGAACAGGAAGCAAGGAGAGATGAAACTTACTTTAGTCCTAGAGAAGATCATATCCGAGTGCATCCTATTCTTCACTTTAGAGAGCGGGATGTATGGAAAGCTATAAAAAAGTTCAATATACCCACTCCAGTTCTTTACGCTCAAGGATATCGTTCGCTTGGTGCTAAGGGTTCTACTACCAAGACCTCTGATAAACCCGCTTGGGAACAAGATTTAGAAAGTACTCCAGAAAGAGCTGGAAGAAGACAAGATAAAGAAAACATCATGAAAAGACTTCGAGAATTAGGGTATATGTAATGTCATTTCTGAGCAAATTCTCTAGAAAAACGAGAAAGAGAGTTAACCCTCCTCTAAAAATTGAAGGAGATGACGAATTCAAATCAAGTGTAAAATGCATGCTCAAGACTCTTAAAGAATTTTCCCCAGACTGGTACGAGAAGACCCTGGCTGCCTGCAAAGTTATAAAACAGAGCAAGAGGGGTCCGTATTCCACTCCTGAAGGGGAAATTAATTTGCCGGGTAATCTAGCTAAAGGTATCAATTGTGATAATATCCAAGATATACTATCTGCTGCGACTGTCATCCCTCATGAAGTCCAACATATAATAGACTTAAACACCTTATATAAAGGTCGAAACTTTAATGAAGCAGACGTGCTGGAGAGCGAACTAAGGGCAGGGATAGCAGAAAAAGTGTACAGCTTAGATGTTGGCTTGTTTAAACGGTTAATTGAGGAGGGCTATAAACATCCGGCTTGGGAAAAATATCTTGAAAATCTAGAGAATAAGGAAGAGGTCGATGATGAATATATCGCCTACCTGTTTTTACGCTGGTTTTTTAATGAACTTAAAAGTACAATATTGCTCTTAGTTAAGGAGGAGGAATACAGAGAACACCTTGAGGAAATTGAAAAAAAATATTTTGACCTACAAAGCCAAATACTACGGAGAGAGTTCCTAGATGAGTCATGGAAGAAATTTAAGGAAGAAAACTGCCTTTAAGTTTTAGCGTCCCATATTTCATTACTTTTAAATATTTTACACCTGGAATTCGCTCATAAAAAACGAAGAATAGTAATCACAGGCTCAAGAGTGCATGATATCGGTTATAGAGTTTTTTGCTTGAAGAAGCACCCTCATTACTATTTCAGTGAAAGAAATATCAAATCCGATAAAGTCGAAGTTCTTATAGGAGGGGAAGAAGAAAAAATAAAGAATTTTTCAGAGTTTGTGAGAATCAAATTTCCAGAAGGAGTGAAGAACCTGAGAGCAGGCAGAAACACGGTCCAGAAGGTCCTGGAAAAGGCAGATGACGCTCAGAGTAAGACCGAGGAGTTTCACTCTCAATCTAGTAACAAATTTTTCATTCCATAACTTTTAATTATTATATCCTGTTTTATTCTATCTCATGTCTAGTAGGAAATGGGCAAAAGAGACATCTATCCTATTTGCAATATTGCTTGTAGCATTTGCTCTTCGAATGAGCACCTATAAGTATCCTTATCTGATGGCATACGACCCTTTTCACCATTATAAAATCGCTGAGTATATTTCAAGGGGAAACCCTTTTCCAGAGATATGGAATCTCTCACTTTACCCTAAAGGCGCCAAAATAGGAGAACCCATGGGACTGTATTATGTTTCTGTGTTCCTCTATAAATTTTTGAAGGTATTTGGGGCCTCTTTTTTTTCCATTTTTAAACTTTCTACTCCTCTCTTTGGTGTGTTTACGCTTATCCCTATCTATTTGATTGGGAAAAAAATATTTAATTATAAAACATCGTTTTTTTCTATTTTATTACTGGGATTTCTACCGGCTTTTTCGTATAGGACATTCTCTGGGTTTTACAGGGGAGATGGTTTTTCAGCATTCTTCTTGGCAGCCGGTTTTTATTTTTTTCTTTGTTCCTTTGATTCTAATTTCAAACGGAGCATACTGTTCTCTATAGGAGCAGGCATATCTTTTGGGCTAATGGGGCTTGTTTGGAATGGTTTCATGTTTGGATTTGTAATACTTTCTTTGTTCGTAATCTTATATTCTATCGTGTTATATCTAAAGGCTGAAAAGTCTTGGATTTTTTTGAGCTATATGATTGCAGCGGGATTAGGAATAGTGATCATAAAATACTCTATAATGGTGCAACCCCATGCTGAGGAGTACATTAGGGATCTTATAAAATATGTCTATCCCGCATCCCTCGCCTTTACAGGATTACTCGAAGGAATTAAATATGGAACCACGCGCTTTGAGGTTAAATTACGTATTACAATATTAGCCCTATTACTCCTAGCATTTCTAGGTTCGGTGTTTAAGCTTGCTCCAGATGTTGTGAGAAATCTATTAACAGGTTATGGTCTAGTAAGAGCACCATCAGGTTTTCTACAAACAATAGGCGAACTACAACCTCCTACGCTCAAAGCTTTATGGGAAAAATATAGTATAATTTCACACTTAATTGACTTTAATAAACTGCCTATGCCTGAAGCTCTAACATTACTATTAACTCTTTTTCCAATAGGGCTTTTATTACTGCTTCGGGAACTGTATAACCAAAGAGATAATTACCTCATAATATTCTTAACAGTCTGGGTGTTGGCCAGTCTTTTCTTATTTAAGACCGCTTTGAGGTACGCATTCTTGTCATCTGCTCCTCTAGCACTTTTAGGAGGCCTCCTTATTTATAAGGTTGAAGAAAAGGCTATGTCGAGGTACCGGGCTGCACCATTGCTTACTGTGTTTATTCTCCTACTGGCTGTAGTAAACGGTACAGTATATGCATCCCAACAGAAGCCTCATATAACCCCTGAATGGTATGATGCTTTAAAGTTTCTTGAAACCCAGGACGAAGGAGGAGTTTTAACATGGTGGGACTATGGCTCGTGGATTCAAGGAATTGCAGGATTTCCCACTGTGCTAGATACCGTTAATGGACAGAACGTTAGAAGGATGGAAGAAATTGGAAAAACTCTATTGGAGGATAATGAATCTGAGGTAATGAAGGTTATAAGTAAATACCAACTCCGTTATGCAGTCATATCAGTAGATATGATAGGTCAGATGACTAATCTTGACTTAATATTAGGACTAAATACAGAGAAGTACCAATATCCTATTCTGAGTTCTACAGGCCCTCGTAAGATAGGAGGAACGACAGCCGAGGTTTATGGAGACTTTTATGTTTTTAAGGATGGAGAAAACATCATAGTAGGAAAACTAAGGGCTGATAAGTTCTATCCTGTTGAGAAGGTTTATACTAAGATCCAAGGTAGGCCCAAGGCATGGGTTTATACCGACGTTGATCCTAAAATTAATGGCGCCGTATACATCTCTAAAAATGACCTAAAGATACCTCAGCTTCCAATAGATAATTTCATCATTTATGTTCCGCCTGTTCTTGAAAATACTCTTCTTTCTTCTCTAATGTTGTTTAACGGCATGGGATTTGAAGACTTTAAACTAATCTACGCGAATTCTCAGGTAAGGATATACCAAATTGGAGGCTAATATGGTTGAGCCGATTGTACATTATCTCGCTCCAACCCTCATTCTTCTTTCTATCCTCCCAAATAAAAAGAGGGTATTAATTCTCTCTCCCCTAGCTATTGTTCCTGATTTAGATTTCATAATAGGCCACAGATATCTTTTTCATAACTTATTTTTTGTATTTGGAGTTACACTTATCGTAGCCTTGTATTTCAGGTCAGGTCCTCAACCTATTTTAGCTTTTTACTTTCTTTTTTCACATCTGTTGTTGGATACCTTCGGACCTGGAGTAGGATTTTTCTATCCCATTTACCCACGACTATTTAGATTCGACTTTTTTATATATACCTCGCCTGAAAAAGGAGGAGTTTCTGTAGAAGGGGATATTGTAACTCAGGCATTAGAAGAAGCAACGAAGGATCAACTTTCTCCTGCGGTTACGCCTCTTGGTATCATGCTTTTAGTACTAGTTTTCATTGGACTCTCACTCGTAATAGTAATGAAAGAAAGACTAGAAGAATAGTTCTAAGACCTCGATAATCGCTCTTTTAATTTGCTTTCTACCTGTTAATCCTTCCCCATGTCCCGGAAATAGCATCTCTACCTCATAGCTGGCTATTTTGTTAATGGAGTTTTCCATCATTCTAATATCCCCACCTAAATCTACTCTGCCTACGCTGTCTTTAAATAACGTATCACCAGTAAATAGGATTTTATTGTCCCTATCATATAAGCAGATGCTGCCATATGTATGCCCGGGGGTATGTATTACCTCAATAACTCTATCTCCTAAATCTATCTTGTCCCCGCCCTGAAGAAGTCTATGAAATTTGATTGGACGCTCTTCACCAAAAAACTGATATGTGCCATAAAATTTGCCATTAAGCATTTCGTTAGCGTCATCACGGTGGATACAGATTTTTGCTTCTGGAAAAAAAATGTTGCCCCCACAATGATCGTAATGAGCATGAGTATTTATTATGAGGTCAACTTTATTGACTTCATCTCTAACTTTTTTCTCAACCCGCCTCTCCAGTCCTGCTCCAGTATCTATCAAAGCCGTCTCATGCCCTTTAAGAAGATAGCAGTTTGAGTCCGTATTACCAATTATCGGTATCAATTTCATGTTAACCTACCTTTTTGTCATTTGTGTTGTGTAAACCTCCAATGTACGCTCAGCTATTCTACCCCATGAAAAAAACTCTCGCGCAGTCTTATAGCCTTCCATGCCTAGCTTTCTTACTCCTTCCGCATCATTGATTATATAGTTTATCCCCCATGCAATCGAACTAGGTTCGAGATAAACTTTTATTCCATTCATAAAATTTTCTATATTTTCGCTTAGACCCCCTACATCAGTAGCTACTACCGCTTTTTTAGCAGACCAAGCTTCAAGTAATACCAGCCCGAAAGGCTCATTTCTACTTGGAATACACACTATATCGCTAGCGTTTAGTACCTCTTTGTACATTTCATCAGGTAGGTATCCTAGAAATCTAACAGCATGACTTACCCCCATAACACTGCATCGATCTTCTAGATATCCACGCATGTCTCCATCCCCAACAAATATGAACCTCGCATCCCATCTATGGTTAAGCACGGTTGGTATTGCCTCAACCAATAAATCTGGACCCTTCTGAGTTACCATTCTGCCAACGAAGAGTATTGTAGGAGCTAACGGGTGAATTCCATATTTCTCTTTTATTCTCCCCGGATCTATTTCTAGCTCATAGTTAGCAGTATTTATACCGTTTGGTATAACCTTGATCTTCCACTCAGGTATTTCGTAGAGCCGCCTGAGTTCGTTTTTCATCGTACGGGAAACTGTTACAACTATATCCGATATGAGTCCTCCATACCATTCTCTGCCTGAGATTTCCCTGAACTCCCACCAGTCACCAAATGCTCCTCCATTTCTTCCAAACTCGGTTGAATGATAGCTTAATATAAAGGGATAGCCTCTTGCAGATTTAATCTTATCTAATGTATTTATTACATGCCAATCATGACCATGTAAAACATCAAAACCGTTAACATCGTTTTCTACGCTATAAAAACGATCAACCATCGAATTACACATATTTTCTACATACTCTAATATATTCCCACCCGGATGAAATCCACATCTGTGATAGATTACCTTATTGATTTCTTCTCTTTCGCTCTGGTTTTCTCCTCTTCTGGTAAACACATGAACTTGGTGTCCTATTCTCGACAAAGCTTCTGCTAAGTCTGTGACGGCCTGAGCTAGGCCTCCGGTCCTTATTGAATAGAGAGATTCCCAAGAGAACATTGCTATTTTCAAGCTATCACCTTTTAATGCACCTTCATATTTAGCAAAACCTTTTTAGTTTCACTACTTATAAATACCAGTAATGGCATTTGTCTTTGGTTTTGAGAAGATTAAACTAGTGGATTCCTTACCTGAGGGTTCTAATATTATACTTATAGGACCTGTGGGTTCTGGAAAGAGTTATTTCTCAAGGAGATTTTTTTATAACAATGTAACTAGAAATGCAGCGGGTGTGATAATTACAACAAGAAAGATAGGAGAAGATATCCTAGACTGGTTTGATCAGAAGAACCTAATTATGGATTTAGATAGATTTGGAGTTATTGACTGCATCGCTAGGACTTTGAACTTAGATTTTTATCCAAAAGACTACTCTGTTCTAAAGAGGGTTTCAAGCCCTCACGATTTGGAAGGAGTAGAAAAAAAACTGGATGAATACTGGAATAGCTTCAATAAAAAAGGCTTCCAAAATATATTAGTAATAATAGATACTCTTACAAACTTTTTTGCACGTGCTCCAAGTATAACTGTGCTAAGATTCGTATATAACTTAACAAGCAAAATTAAGAGTTCTAATGGAGTGAGCTTATTCCTTGTTGATTCAGGGTTGCTTGATGCAGCTACTGTTAACACGCTAAAAAATCTGACTCAAGGGATAATCGAAATGCGAGTGGAAGATAAAAACTACATAAGATTCATAAATAAGCTGTTTTCAACTGAGTGGGAGGAGTATAGACTTATTAATAATGATATTGAACTTTAAAATAAGCTTTTATAACAAATTATTGATTGTTGAATTTCATGCCTGAGATATGTTTATGTTTTGAAGTGCATCAACCCTTTAGATTAGACAGAGATTTTTTTTGGGAACGTAAGATGTTTAAGAAGAGGGGAGAACTCTTTGACTACTACTTCTCAGAAGAAAATAGGAGTATCTTCGAGAAAATCGCCGCGAAGTGTTATATCCCTTCAAATAATCTCATCTTAAGTTTATTAGACGAACACAAAGGAGAATTTAAGGTTACTTTTTCTCTCTCAGGGGTATTCATTGAGCAGTGCAAGAGATACGGAGAGGAAGTGATGGAAACTTTTAGGGAACTGGCAAAAAGAAAAGATGTAGAGTTTCTAAGTCAGACCTATTATCACTCTTTGACAAGCCTATACGAAGATCCTTCTGAATTCGTTGAACAAATAAATCTCCATAGAAAACTTATGAAACAGGAATTTAAGCGCGAGTGTAGGGTTTTTGAGAACACCGAGCTACTTTATAACAATAAGATCGCAAGCATAGCGGCAAATCTAGGCTACAAAGGGATTTTCGCTGAAGGAATAGAAAGAGTCGCATCTAATCCAAACTTTGTATATAAAGCCAAAGGTGCAGACATAAAAGTATTACTTCGAAATTATCAGTTAACAGACGATATCGGCTTCCGTTTCTCTTCAAAAAAATGGGAGGGATATCCGCTCACTGCCAACAAATACTCCCACTGGCTGGCCAAGACGCCTGGTGATTGTATTAACATCTTCGCAGACTACGAAACTTTTGGAGAACACCAATGGAGTAGCACAGGTATCTTCGAGTTCTTGAAGCATCTTCCAGGAGAAGTATTAAAGTGGGAAAATCTAAAATTTTCAACTCCATCAGAAATCATTGATAAATATGAGCCTAAGGGTGAAATAGATGTTTTTGAAGTAGGTGGAACGACTTCTTGGGCTGATTTGGAGAGAGATATAAGCTGCTGGCTTGGTAATAATATGCAACGTGCTTGTTTCCAGTATCACAAAGAGATGGAGCCAAGACTGGTAAATCCTAGACTCCTGAAAATATGGAGATATTTAGGTTCAAGCGACCACTTATATTATATGTTTACCTTTGGTGGAGCTCCAGGTGAGGTGCATAGCTATTTTTCACCCTATGATACCCCATACGATGCTTTCATAACATACTTAAGCGTATTAATGGACTTCGACTCCCACATACACAAGGATATTGTTCAAGCAAATGAACCTTTCACGTTCTCTCTGGGCGAGGGAAGGTTTTTGAAGACTGTTTACGGAATTAAAGATTTCATAGAGGCTGTAAAAGATATAGATATCAACTCTATAAAGTATCATACGACTAGAGGAGACCTCGAAAAATGGGCAAAGTACTCGCTTCTAGACCAAGCATTAGCAGATAGAATTAAAAAAATAACAGAGAAGGTCCTCGACGACACAGAGCTAAGAGAGGAGATAAGGAAAGCATTTGAAGATAGGCTGAGAGAATTAAACTCTAGCCTTTAGTAATAGACTTCTGAAGAGAAGAGATCAAAGACCCTTTAGGTTTCTTCTCCACGTATTGTGTTTCGCCCTTAAGCCAGTTCTGGAAATCAGCGTAACAGCTTTCACAAAGCTCATTACTTTTATCAGTCCTGGGAATTACTCCTTTATCATTGGCCTTAACCATTTTGAAAAGCCAGTACTCGCTGTCTCCAATTACCTTCTCGCACCTGTCACATATCCTCGTAACTACCATTATTTTAAGTTCTTTCTAAGCATTATTAATAAAATTTGCGTGCATAATTTATATGATAAAAGGAGATTTTGATTTATGAACGAAATTTTTAGATGGAACGCCACAGAAGCAGATCTAGCGAGAGTTATCAAAAAATTTGAGAAGAAACTTAAGGAAGCTATAAACAGGATAGATTTCGCCACAGAGGCCTTAGCCTTTTATTATTATGTTACAGATAAAAGCGTTCCTTTGATAGAGAAGTCCCCAGCAATATTCGGTCTATTATATTTTATAAACCCCTTCGATCTCATCCCTGACATAATACCATTCACAGGATACCTAGACGATGCAGGAGTCGTTGCTACACTCACAAGCTACTACTCTAAAAAAATAGAGCCCTATCGCGAGAGAGCTAAGATGGTTCTAGATGATAGCTATATTGATGTGAACTATAAGATAATCCAGTAGAATTGGTATAAGTAGAGCAACGTTTACCTCCTGTTAAAACCGACTTTTCAAGAGGGAGATAAACAAGAAAAACTTAAATATCCTAAAAAGAATAAATAAAATCAGCGGGGTGGGGTAGCCAGGTCAATCCCGCCGGGCTCATAACCCGGAGATCGGTCGTTCAAATCGACCCCCCGCTATACGAGGGGCTGATACTTTATGTATCGGCCCTAATCCTACTTTTACAGCACTCTTCCCCCCTATATCCAATTACTACGAAACTTTAGGTGGAGCCGCTAATGGGCTTTTAATATCATGTCTGAGAACACCTTAAAATGCATAAATAAAAATCACTAATTTTAAAAAATTACCATAACATCCCACACAGGCTAAAATGCCTCTTGAAGAAGACTTTTCAGTTACTTTTCATGACAACTTCATAATCTAATGTACACTATTTCTAGTGGTAAGTCGCTCATCTTCACGGTTTATTAACTCCTCCTTTGCTTGAATTTCGGAATTTCCAATCAGAGTTAGAATTCGTATCCATGCCATCCGGATACCTTCCCCACGCTTTGTTATTGTCTTCATAGTCACTTAAAATTGGTGTCCTATCCACCTCATTACCAGCTACGTCAAGTAGGGTAAATTCGTTTTCATCTCCAAAAATACCTTTATAGAAGGTTTTTACAAAATAGCCTTTAGCAGGTATAGTACCAAATAATGGTATGTAAAGTGGTGGAGCTATCTCTTTTTGGAGTATTTCAAATCGCGCTAAGCCAAGCCTCCACCCCTCCAGATTTATATCATAAGAGGACGGATTATAAAACTCTATCCATTCTCCTACGCTACGGTCATCGCCTGCCGGATTTAGCTCAACTTCATTAATCCTTACTAACCTAGCAGTTGCGGAGGTTATTGCTAATCTGCCGCTTCCTTGTGAGGAACTGTACTCGGAGCTTCCCAAAAAACTAACTTCAATCTCTTTATAGCCACTTATCCATGTAGAAGGGATAGTGAAGTTAAGTGATGCTTGACCGTCACTATCCGTAACTGCGGTTCCCGCAAGGGTTTCATCAACAGTGAATGAAATGGTTTTTCCAGATATAGGTTTAGCAATAGCGGTTTTAAGCGATCCTCTGTTCATTACAAGTTCTAATATGTCTTCTAGAACAGCTACCAGAGTTACTTCTTCTCTGCTTTCCCCTATGAATATTGGTTTTGCCATCCTTAGTGAAGTCGGTATCTTCAATGGTGCTACTTTCAGCGTTCCTTCAGCCTGCGACTGGGCATATGTCGCATCTTCCGGGAAAGAAACCAGGATATTGTAAACACCCCAGTTCTTAGGCTTATAGCTTATAGAGGCAAACCCCTCCTCATCAGTCATAGCTGAGCCTAGTTTTTCCCCCCATTTGAGATAAAAGCTTAGTTTTTTACCAGCTAAGGAATTTCCATTTTCATCTATAAGACGGGCTTTTATGATAGCCGATTCATTTTCCCTAATGGTTATATTAAAAACCTCTATAGACGTAGATATTTTTTCAGCCGCTTCTTTTAAATTCTCGATAACAATTGCTCTATTCTCATTATGAGCCTGTCTAGTCTGATGACGATTAGAACCGGCAATGACGATCACCACTTGCCCTTTTGACCAAATGTTAGTCTTGAAAAATAATTTCTTATTGCCAGCGATTTCGATAGAGCTTCGCTCTTCTGGTAGGAGAACCTGTCCAGCTATCTCACCTACCCCTGCGTAAGCCCTGTGACCGCCTAAAATGATTATGAATTTCTCGTTTTTGTACTTAGGAAATTCGGAAGCATTTAGATGTAATACTTCTATGCCTTTGTCTCTAAGAAAATCAAAGAAATCTTGGGCAAGTTGATAGTCGATGGAATTTGCAACTACAACGACTTTTAAAGCATCATGAGAGTAAACAACATTAGGAAGGAAAATAATTATTAAAATTAAAGCTATTTTCCCATACATACATGATGTTCCTCGGCTTTTTTAGCTTAGTATTGGAAGATCTAACATAAATCTTCCGGTTACTCTGGGTTTTGCAATGAACTATATGTTTCTTGAAAACAAATTTAGTATATTAAAAAAGGAAAATGGGAGAGAGGGTCTCCCTTGAGTTTTAGTCTAGAAATCTATCTCCCTTTATGCTGACTTTATAAAAGTTCACATGGATGAAAAGTTGCTCTATACCATTAGGGAGAGTGAATTTTGTTGGCACTGGACTATCAACAGGCCACGTAGGAGATTCTTTTTGCGGCTGGTGGCTCTGCCTCACTTAACGAGTTAAGTAAAGAGACAAAAATGAGTCCCCCTCTCTTGTCATATCATATAAATGGTAGCAGAGAAGTAGAGGGTCTAGTACAAATGGAGCTAATTGAAACCTTTGAGAAAAGAAAAAAAGTTGAAGTAAAGCTAAGTGAATTAGGGAGAATGCTGATGTCCGGCTACTTATAATTAGTCTCCTTAATAAGGGCATCCAATTTTTCTAAAGCCTTGCCTGAGTCTATAGAATCTCTAGCTACTTCTAATCCTTCCTCTAGAGATGAGGCTTTATTTCCAATATAGATGCCCGCAGCAGCATTAAGCTCTACAATATCCCTTCTTGGATCAGTCTCCTTATCCCTTAATATTTTAAGTGCTATTGCTGCGTTTTTCTCCGCATTACCTCCAGCTAACTCGGAAACAGAGGCTTTCTTTAGACCAAAGTCTTCAGGCTTTATTTGATAACTCCTTACTTCGCCATTATTAAGCTCAGAAACCTGAGTCTTTCCCAAAGTAGATATTTCATCAAGGCCATCTATTCCATGCACAACCATAGCCCGTTTTACCCCCAGCCTATAGAGAACACGTGCCATTTTCTCAGTAAGATTGATATCAAATACTCCTAACAATTGCGCATTCGCATTGGCAGGATTAGTTAAAGGTCCAAGAATATTAAATACTGTTCTTATACCCATCTCTCTTCTAGGGCCGATAGCATATTTCATCGCTTTATGGAAAATCGGGGCAAACATAAATCCAATACCAACTTTTTCAATGCACGTCTCCACTTCCTTTGGCGGGAGATCTATCTTCACTCCTAATGCCTCTATTAAATCAGCACTCCCAGACTTTGATGTCACAGATCGATTTCCATGCTTCGCTATTGGTACCCCTGCACCAGCGACAACGAAGGATGCTATAGTTGAGATGTTGAATGTTTTTACCGTATCTCCTCCAGTCCCGCATGTGTCTACTAGAGTACCGGTAACCCTAGGATTAATATTCTCCGCGAATTCTCTCATCACCTTTGCAAAGGCTGATATCTCTTCTACTGTTTCACCCTTCATTCTAAGGGCTGTAAGGAAGGATCCGATTTGGGCATCTGTGGCATTGCCCGACATTATTGTCTGCATTGCCTGCCTCGCCTCTTCCTCTGATAAGTCTTCTTTTTCTACCAGTTTAGATATGAAATACTTCAATCTATATCACCGTCCAGAAAGTTTTTAAGCAATTTTTTCCCTTCAGTAGTGAGAATAGATTCCGGATGGAATTGTACTCCCTCAACGGGATACTTAACATGCCTTACCCCCATTATCACTCCGTCTTCACTTTTCGCGGTTACTTTTAGAGTCTTAGGGAAATCCTCTTCTGCAATTGCTAATGAATGATACCTTGTAGCTATTAGCGGATTTTTAACTCCTTTATAAATACCGGACCCATCATGAGTTATATAGGAAATTTTGCCGTGCATTAGAGTCTTAGCTCTTTTTACTTTAGCACCGTAAGCTACTCCAATGGCCTGGTGTCCTAAACAAACCCCAAGAATAGGCGTATTTTGGCCAAACCTTCTCACTATTCCAACACTACTTCCTGCTTTTTCAGGCACTCCAGGTCCGGGACTTATTATTATTTTATCAGGGTCAATTCTAAATACTTCCTCAATCGTTATGTGATTTCTCCTTACCTCTACATCTGCTCCAAGTTCCCCAATATACTGATACAGATTATAAACAAATGAGTCCATGTTATCGATAATTAGAACTTTCATTTGTTCACCATCTCTATAGCTTTTAACATAGCTTTTCCTTTGTTAACCGTCTCCTGATATTCTCTTTCAGGATTCGAGTCCACTACTATTCCTGCCCCTACTTGTACCTGTGCATCCTTGCCGTACATAACTATTGTACGTATTGTGATTGCGAAATCCATATCTCCATTAAATGAAAAATATCCCACTGCACCCGCATAGATACCCCGTCTCACTGGCTCCAGCTCCTCTATTATTTGCATCGCCCTAATCTTTGGAGCCCCACTCACTGTTCCTGCTGGAAAAGTGGCTTGTAGGGCGTCGTAAGAATCCATACCCTCTCTCAACTCGCCTACCACATTACTAACTATATGCTGCACATGAGAATACTTCTCAATAGCCATGAACTCATTCACATGCACAGTTCCAAATTTCGAGACTTTGCCGATGTCATTTCTACCCAAGTCCACTAGCATAACATGTTCTGCCCTCTCTTTAGGATCATTTACCATCTCCCTTCCTAACGCTTCATCTTCAACTATATCCCTCCCCCTAGGTCTTGTACCTGCTATAGGCCTCAGGATGACTTTAGACCTTTCTGTCTTCACAAGGATCTCAGGGCTAGAACCTATAATATTCAAATCACCAAATTTGAGAAAGTACATATAAGGCGAAGGATTTATCTCCTTTAAAGCCAAGTATACATGGAAAGGGTCAGCATCTGTCTTACATGAAAATCTTTGAGAAAGAACGACTTGAAAGATATCTCCAGCGTAAATATATTCTTTTGCTTTATATACTGCATCTTCAAACTCTTCCTTTTTGAAATTGCTTTCTACATCTACTTCCTGGCCGTTAAATTCTATTTTATAGGGCTTAGAAACTCCTACTATTTGCTGTAGCTCTCTTATTATTTCTTGAGCTATTTTGAATTTAGGCCTTATTTCCCTTTCCTCCTCTATTAGTAGATTTGAAATCAATAGAATCTCATCCCTCCAGTGATCGAACACTATTAAATCCTTTACAAACATGAACTCGGCGTCGTTTATTAAATCTGGTTTAGAAGAATTTCCAATTTCCTCAAAATATCTTATGAAATCATAAGAAAAATAGCCTAAAAGCCCCCCAAAAAAGCGGGGTAGTCTATTCTCGTAGACATTATACCGAGCTATGAATTTTCTGAGCAGTTCTATTGGATTTGAAAATACCCTTTTGTCTTTATTGGTATACAATACTCCATCTTTAATTTTAATAACATCCAAAGGCTCCTTTCCCAGAAAAGAGTATCTTGCAACTTTTTCTCCTACGATCGCTGATTCTAGCAAGAATGAATAATCACTGTCTTTTAGAGAAGCATATACATCAGTAGGCTTTAATCTAATTTTTTTTATGGTCTTAACAAGAGGTATAACACAGGGGTATCCTAACTCTTCCGCTATATCGTAGACTTCCTCAAGCGCGAACAAATTCCTTCACCTTTTCTAGAATATTATCTGCCTTCATGATGGACGTACCTATTAATGCTGCATCGCAATACTCAAGCACAAAATTCAAATCGTCTAGATTTTTAATGCCTGAAGCGCTAATTTTTATCCCTTCAATATATTTAGAAAGACTCTTACTCTTCCCTAGGTCTATTTTCAGAGTATCTTTGTCTCTATTGTTAATAACAAAAACTTTAGCTCCCGCAACTTTAGCTTTTTTGACATCCCTTAGAGAATGGATCTCCACTAATGGTTCCATCCCATAACCCCTAGCTCTCGCAATAAACTTTTTTAAATGGTCTTTTTTTAAAAAGCTGGATATTAATAGTAGAGAATCCGCGCCATAATAATAAGACTCATCTATCTGAGCTTCATCGAAAATGAAATCCTTTCTCAGAACAGGAATATTAGAAACTTCCGAAACTGCTTTTAGATTTCCGAGAGCCCCCTGAAAATATTTTTCCTCTGTAAGAACCGATACTCCGCATGCCCCCCCTGCGGTCATCTCTAGAGCTAATTCCCTAACATTGTTTATCTCCCTTAACACTCCACTAGGCGAAGCTGGCTTAATCTCTGAAATAATGGGGTTTAATCCATATTTCTTTGCTTGTAAAATTGAAGTGACAAAATCTCTAGGTTTTCTAGTTTGCACTACTTTTTGGTCAAAGCCCTTATAACGGGATTTGCAATCTTCGAGAATCGTTTTAAAATTCATACACATGCACAATGTATATTTTTATACATTAATGAACATTTATGCTCATTCAGAGTAGCGGTGCTCTTATTTAAAGTTTATGCAAGCACGCTGCTGCCAATTACTTAAAGCCCTTAATAGCGTGAGGAATAAAATCAGAGAACCCCTTTTTCAGCTCTTTAAGGGAAGCTAAAAAATGTGAGCAGTTCAAAAATATTATTTAAGTGCCCAACTCCCAACTCTTAAGATATTTCTCCTGCTCTGGAGTCAACTTATCTATTTTTATCCCCATACTTTCTAATTTCATTTTTGCAACTTTTTTATCTATCTCTTCTGGAACCGAGTACACGCGAGATTCCAATCTCTTTCCTTCTTTTTTTATGTATTCAGCACAGAGGGCTTGATTAGCAAAGCTCATATCCATAACCGCCGCAGGATGGCCTTCAGCTGCTGCTAGATTTATCAACCTACCTTCACCTAATAAAAAGATCCTTCTCCCATCCTTCAGCGTATACTCATCTACGTTATTCCTAATCCTTCTCTTTCTATTAGATAGTTCTTCTAAATCAGAAATACTTATCTCCACATTAAAATGGCCAGAGTTAGCCAATATGGCGCCATTTTTCATTACCTCAAAGTGCTCTCTCCTAATAACACTTGTATCGCCGGTCACCGTAACAAAAATATCCCCTATTTTTGCAGCTTCTAATAGAGGCATAACCCTATATCCGTCCATCACAGCTTCCAAAGCCTTCAGAGGATCCACCTCTACAACTATCACGTTCGCTCCCATACCTCTAGCTCTCATTGAAAGACCTCTCCCACACCACCCATAGCCGCATACAACAAAATTCTTACCAGCAAGGAGAATATTAGTAGCTCTAAGGATACCGTCTATTGTGCTCTGACCGGTACCGTATCTATTATCGAAAAAATGTTTTGTTTTAGCATCATTAACCGCTATTATGGGATATTTCAAAACTCCTTGGTTCTCCATGCTCCTGAATCTTATTACACCAGTAGTGGTCTCCTCCGTACCTGCGATTATATTTTCTAATACGTCCTTTCTCTTTGAATGTATAGTTGAAACTAAATCTCCCCCATCATCCATAGTAATATGCGGCATAGTATCAAGGACAGCATTAATATGCTCATAGTATGTTTGGTTGTCCTCCCCCTTTATAGCGTATACAGGTATCTCAAAATCTTTAACTAAAGATGCAGCAACATCATCTTGGGTACTCAATGGATTAGAAGCACAAACCACAACGCTTGCCCCACCTTTTTTTAAAGCATCCAAAAGATTAGCTGTCTCAGATGTTACGTGGAGACAAGCAGCTATCCGTACACCTTCCAACGGTTTCTCTTTCTCAAATCTCTCTTTTATTAATTTAACTACGGGCATCTGCATTTCTGCCCACTCTATTCTTAGTTTTCCTTCCCCAGCAAGTTGAATATCCCTTATATCGTAATCCAATAAGATCACCATTTGGGGGGATAAGCGAAAGTAATATATGTAATTTGCGTAGATTGTTAATTCTATGTTCTACGAGGTGGTGGGAAAGATTTCTATAGCCCTAGGGGGTGGCATCCTATTCCTTATATTACTATCCCTGTTCTTAGGGGTACTGGTAGTAAAGAAAAATAAGCTAATACTACCAAAACTGTTGCTTTTTACAATCGACACTTTCTACTTCCAAGCACGAAGAATCGCTAAAATGTTTGGGTTGGGGGAAAGGATAATAGATGAAATCGGGATACAAGTCAGAAATCATCTAAATAGGGAGAAATTCTCTACTATACCCGGGAAGGATAGGATCATTGTTGTTCCACAATGTCTAAGATACATAAAATGCCCTGCTAGACTAGACTCCTCCATCGGAGTAGCGTGTAGAAATTGTGGAAAATGCATGATAAGCGAACTTAAACGTGAAGCCGAGAAACTTGGATACGGCTTCTATATAGTTCCAGGCGGTTCTTTTGTTCAGAGAATTATCAAAGCTGTAAAGCCTAAAGCTGCTTTAGGGGTTGCCTGTGTTAAAGACCTTAACGCTGCAATGCATGATTTATCAAAAACGGAGTGTATAGTCCAAGGAATTCCTCTAGTGAAAGATGGTTGCGTTGAAACACAAGTAGACTTGAAAGAATTATTTAGAGTCATGAGACTTGGAATAGAGAAAAGCATCGAAGATATGGGGAGAACGTGTACTTCTTCGGAGCTTGCAAATGCTCAGCGCTGAAGTCCTTTATTCAAATACGGTATATAAGGAAATCCCAAGAAAAATTCCCATTGAAGGCTATACGGACAACCATATACATATTGACCCTATTAATGGGGAGGGGTTAAATGCAGTTAAGAAGTTTGAACACGCTGGAGGTAGATTTATCTTTTTGGTGTGTAAAACTACTGCCGACTGGAAACTCCAACCTACTGAAGAGGGACTTTTAAAACTATCAGACAAGACAATCTCGATCTCTAAAACTATTAACAAAGAAACGAATGTGAAGTCATTTCCTGTTATAGGTATCCATCCTGCTGACTTTGTTTTAATGTGTAATAGATTCTCAATTAAAGCAGCCAAAGAAATAGGATTTAAAGTCATAGAAAAGATGGGGAAAAAAATAGTTAATGAAGAAGCAATAGCCCTAGGAGAAGTAGGTAGGCCACACTTCGAGGTAGAAAATGAAGTCTATGAAGCATGCAATGACTTCCTTTTAAAAATTATGGAGACTGCAGCAGATATAAATTGCGCAGTACAATTACATACCGAAACCGTCACGGATACACATTTCACTGAGTTTAGAGAAATGGCCCTGCAAGCTGGCTTGAAACCCTATAAAGTGATAAAACACTACTCTCCACCCCTTATAAAGGCCGGAGAAAAGACCGGAATATTGCCATCATTAATTGCATCTAAAGAGAATATAGCGAGAGCTGTAAGGGAGGGTAATAGGTTCTTAATGGAAAGCGATTATATTGACGACCTATCACGACCCGGAGCTGTAGTAGGTCCCAAAAGTGTTCCTAGAATAAGCCGCTTGCTATATGAAAGAGGAGTAATAAACGAAGAAGACCTTTGGAAGATACATAAAGACAATATTGAGCATGCCTATGGCATTAGTTTAGATTACTAAAATGTAGTGGAAGTAAAGTGGCACTTTTCCTATGCTCTCTCGGATAAAGAAGAAGTAGTATCCCCCCATTATTTCTATTGGATGCCCCCTTATTACGAGGAGAGTCTTTCAAAGGAAGACGTCCACCAAAGAAGCTATCCTTCGTAAATAGAAATGCGGTTATATTAGAATTAAGTAAAAGGTCGTGGGTTATTTATGGATGATACAGAAACAAAGAGCACCGGAATAGTAGACCTAGAAACAAAATTGGAGAGATTCTTGAGGACCTATTATACGAGGGAAATATTAAAGGTATCCGAGAGTTACCCAGAAATCCGGAGCCTTCACATTGATTTCAACGACCTTGATAAGTTCGATATGACTCTAGCAGATGAACTTATCGTTAACCCAGACTATCTTATATCAAGTATGGAGAAAGCTCTAAAAAATATTGATCTACCATTAGACCATGAAACTGTTAAAATAAACGTTAGGTTCGTGAATCTCCCCCAGACCCATAAAATGATGATTCGCGACCTTCGAAGCGAAGATGTCGGAAAGCTCCTAATGGTAGAGGGGATTGTGAGGAAATCAACCGACGTTAGACCTAAACTAGTTGTTGGAGCTTTTGAATGTCAACGATGCGGAGATGTTACACTTGTAGATCAAGAAGGAGAAAGAATAAAGCAACCTTTTCTCTGTGAAAATTGCGAAACTCGGGGGCCCTTTAAGTTGAAAATCTCCGAGTCGGTTCTAATAGATTCTCAAAAAATATTGATTCAAGAGTCCTTGGAAGACCTTCGCGGAGGTGAGCATCCTAAACAGATATCTATCTATCTAGAAGACGATATAACCGGGAGAATCACGCCTGGAGATAAGATTGAAGTTGTTGGTATACTTAGAGCCATTAAAAAAAAGTACAAAGAAAAAAACTCTAGGGTATTTGAAATTTATTTGGAAGCAAATTCTGTTAGAACAATAGAAATGGAATTTGAAGAGCTTGAGATAAGTAAGGAAGATGAGGAAAAAATAAAAGAACTTTCTAAAGACCCTCTAATTTATGAGAAGATTAGAGACAGCATAGCTCCACATATTTTCGGATACAATGACATTAAAGAGGCAATAATGTACCAGCTATTTTCTTCTCCTGCACTCAAGTTACCGGATGGAGGCAGAATTCGGGGCGATAGTCATATAATAATCATAGGTGAGCCTGCCACCGGAAAATCAGAGATTCTGCAATACGTTGCAAAAGAACTTGCACCAAGAGGAGTGTATGCTTCAGGAAAGGGAGCTTCTGCGGCAGGATTAACAGCTGCCGCAGTAAAGGATGAATTTGGTGATGGTGGATGGAGTCTTGAAGCCGGCGCTTTGGTAATGGCTGATAAAGGGATTGCGTGCATAGATGAATTCGAGAAAATGGAGCCTAATGACAGAGCGGGAATGCATGAAACCATGGAACAGCAAACTGTTAGTATAGCGAAAGCGGGTTTATTAGCGACTTTTAGAGCTAGATGTTCCATATTAGCTGCTGCAAATCCTAAATATGGGAGATTTGACGAATACAGATCTATATCGGAGCAAATTAATCTCCCTCCTACCATATTATCAAGGTTTGATCTAATATTTTTTGTAAGAGATGAATTAGAGGAAACCAGAGAAGTAGCAAAGCATATACTGAATACCGTTACATCGCCAACCCAGATAGGCCCAAGAATACCTACAGATCTCCTGAGAAAATATATTGCATATGCACGGCAAAATTGCTATCCTCTTCTGACCGAGGATGCTAAAAAAAAGATAGAAGAATTTTATGTGGAAATGAGAGAAGCCGCTAAGGAGGCAGAAGGAGTACCCATACCTCTCACGGCTAGACAGCTTTGGGCCATCATAAGAATAGCACGGGCTTCAGCTAGAGTTCGGCTATCTCAACAGACAGATGTAGAGGACGTAAATCGAGCTATTAGGCTTATTACAGAATCTTTAAAACAAGCTGGACTTGACTTAGAGACGGGTAAATATGATATAGATAAAATAATGGTGGGAGTAACTAAATCCCAAAGAGAGCGCCTCACTCAGGTACTAGATATAATTAAGGAGCTAGAAAATGAACTCAACGCCCCTGTAAAGAAATCTGAAATAATAGAGAGAGCCGGAAAATATGGAATCCCAGAAAAAGAAGTTGAAAAAGCTATTGAAAGATTGAAATTAGATGGCTACATTTATGATCCAAAGCGAAATGATAGGTATAAGGTGGTATAAATGGTATTGCAGAGAAGCATAGCCTCAAAAGTTAGAATAAAAGATATAATCGGCGGTGACTTTATCAAAGGCGAGGGTAGGCTTGATCCAAATCTTTTAATTACGCCTTTAGGAGAAGAAATTTCAAGAGTTAGGATTATGGGCACAGTAGTATCAAAATATATAAATGAAGAAGAAAATTTTGGAGCTTTAACCTTGGACGACGGTACTGACACGATAGCGTGTAGAGCTTTTAGGGGCGATGTGGAATTTGTCAAAAATGTGAATGAGGGGGATATTGTAGATATAGTTGGTAAAATAAAAGAATACGAGGGTGAAAAATACATTAATGTTGAGTCTGTTCGAAAAATAGACGACCCTAATTGGGAGCTAGTTAGAAAACTTGAGTTACTTTTAAAAGTTCATAAGTTAGGAGGGGAAAAAGAAAAAAGTGAGCATGAAAAGGTGTCTGAGAAAATTGAAGAGGAATCTGCTATAACTGATAAAAAAATGCTTGTTTTGAATTTAATAGAAGAACTAGATGAGGGAGAGGGAGTAAAATATATAACTTTGTTGAATGAAAGTAATCTTAATGACGAAGACCTTGAAGAAGTTTTGGGAGAACTTATGGGTGATGGAGAGATATACGAGCCTAAAATTGGCAGGTTTAAGAAAATTTAGTTTAATAGAATTTAAAGCAGGCCGCATTTATGAAATTTTATACTAAGATATATAGAGTCGAAAACGAAATAATCGTAGCAGCGTGTGATAAGGATTTGTGTGGAAAGATTCTGGAGGATGGAGAACTTATCCTCAAAATTACAGAGGAATTTTATGGTGGAGAGATAGTAGGAGAAGAAGAGATGCGTCATCATTTATCGACTGCAACGATTGCAAATTTAGTAGGCAATAATATAGTGAAGTTAGCCATTGAAGAAGGAATAATTGACTCAGAAAACGTATTGAAAATCAAAGGAGTATCCCACGCCCAAATGGCAATCATGTAAAATTATGCCAAAACGTTTTTGTTATATCTGTGGAAAAATTACTAACAATTTAGTAGAAGGTAAATGCTTTGACTGTTTTATAAAGGAAAAAGAGATTCTAAGGGTTCCGAATAAAATAGAAGTAAAGATATGTGGTAATTGCCTAAGATATTATGAAAAGGGAAATTGGAAATATATCGGTAACGAACTAGGAGAAGTGCTGGAAAGCGCATCTATAGTCTCTTTACAAAATTCTATAACTATATTAGATCTGAAGGACCCGGAGCAAATAATAAGCGTAGAGAAAATAAAGCAGAAATCAAAGAATAGATATGAAGTATCACTGCTGCTTAGAGTTAAAGGATGCATTGAAGGAGAAACCTTTGAAGACTCAAAGAATATAGAAGTAAATGTGATAACCGAGCTGTGCAAAGATTGTTCCCGAATGCATGGAGGCTACTACGAAGCTATTTTACAGATAAGGAACGAAATTCCTATTGGCATCTTAGAAGAAGTAGAAGAGATTACTGATGCTTATGCTAAAAAAGAGAGCAAAGCATTCATCACAAAAGTCAAAAAACTTAAAAAAGGAATTGACATCTATTTTGGTTCATCAAAAGTAGCTAAAAAAATAGCTAAAATTCTTAAGAAAAAATATGAAGGAGAGTTAAAGATATCGCCAACATTGAGCGGTATCGATAAAAATGGAAAGAAAATATATAGGATAACTATATCTTTAAGATTAGAGAAGAAATAGGATTTTCTAAATTTTTTATAGACAGTAATATTTATAAAAAATCTTGAATGACTGATAATGAAGGTGCTTAAATGGTAGAGGGAAATAAGGAAGAACCAAGGATAGGAGTTTATATTTGCCACTGTGGCATAAACATCGCTGGAGTGATTGATGTTGAAGAGGTCGCCAAGTATGCTGGAACACTAAAGAACGTAGTCCTTTCGAAGGATTACAAATATATGTGCTCAGATCCTGGGCAAGAAATGATAATAAAAGACATAAAAGAACATAATCTTAATAGGATAGTAGTTGCCGCATGTTCTCCTAGAATGCACGAGCCTACTTTTAGAGCGGCATGCGAAGAAGCGGGCATTAATCCTTTCTTGATGGAGATGTCTAACATTAGAGAACATTCGTCTTGGGTCCATATGAAAGAGCCCGAAAAAGCTACGGAGAAAGCAAAAGACTTAGTGAGGATGGCGGTAGCAAAGGCCCGGCTATTGGAGCCTTTAGAAAAACCGAAAGTAAAAGTAACAGATAAGGCACTAGTGATTGGTGGGGGTATAGCTGGTATTCAGGCCTCCTTAGACCTTGCTGATCAAGGGTTTAAGGTTTATTTAGTGGAGAAGAGCCCGACAATAGGCGGAAAAATGGCCATGCTAGATAAAACCTTCCCAACTATGGACTGCTCGGCTTGCATCCTAACTCCAAAGATGGTAGATGTAGCAAGACATCCAAATATTGAATTACTTACGTACTCAGAGGTTAAAGAAATAGACGGTTTCATAGGAAACTTTAAGGTTAAAGTAGAGAAGAAACCGCGTTTCGTGACAGATGACTGTACAGGTTGCGGGATTTGCGCTGATGTATGCCCTGTTGAAGTGCCAAACGAATTTGATCTAGGATTAGGCACACGGAAAGCCATCTACGTACCCTTTCCACAGGCAGTACCTCTCATTTATACTATAGACCAAGAAAATTGTGTAGGATGCGGAATGTGCCTGAATGTATGTGATCCTGACGCTATTAATTTCGACTCTGGACCAGAAGAAATAGAGATCGAGGTTGGCACAATTATCGTTGCTACTGGCTTTGATATATTTGATGCTCGGAGAAAAGAGGAATATGGGTATGGGATATACGACAATGTCATAAATGGTCTAGAATTTGAGAGGCTCATAAATGCTTCAGGTCCTTCAGGTGGAAAGCTTCTCAGACCATCTGATGGGAAAGAGCCTAAAAGCATAGGCTTTATCCAGTGCGTAGGCTCTAGAGATGAAGCGACTAATAAATACTGTTCAAGAGTTTGTTGCATGTACGCCATAAAAAATGCTAGGCTATACAAGGAGAAGCATCCTGAAACTGATATCTACATATTTTATATGGATATCAGAGCTTTTGGGAAGGGCTATGAAGAGTTTTATAAAATTGCTCAAGATGAATACGGTATAAAATTTATAAGAGGGCGTCCTGGAGAGATATTAGAGGACCCACAAACTAAGAACTTAATACTGCGAGTTGAAGACACTTTGTTAGGAGAAACTATAGAAGTCGATCTCGATCTTGTAGTTCTTTCAGTGGGTATGGAACCTCCTAAGGATGCAGAAAAGCTTCAAAAAATCCTGCGTATATCAAGAGGTGCAGATGGCTTCTTTTTGGAAGCTCATCCAAAATTAAGGCCCATAGATACCCTAACAGAGGGAGTCTTTCTAGCGGGGACTGCACAGGGGCCTAAAGATATTCCTGATACTGTAGCACAGGGTAGTGCCGCTGCAGCTAGAGCTGCTATTCCCATGTCTAAGGGAGAAGTAGAAATAGAGCCTATATTAGCTGAGGCTGATCCTGAGAAATGCATCGGATGTAGGATATGTGAAAGAGTCTGTGACTTTGGTGCAATTCAGATCGTGGAAAGAAAAGCGAGGGTTAATCAAGCCTTATGCAAAGGATGTGGAGGTTGTGCAGGAGCATGTCCCACTGGAGCGATGCAAATAAAGCATTTTAGTGATAATCAAATAATGGCTATGATTCATGCAGCATTCAAGGAAGATTGAAAATGGCAGAGTTTGAACCTAAAATCTTGGCTTTCTTGTGTAATTGGTGCTCTTACGCCGGATCGGACTTAGCAGGTACCAGCAGGATCCAGTATCCCCCATCTATCCGGGCAATAAGAGTGATGTGCACGGCGCGGATGGACCCTCAGTTTATTTTAAAAGCTTTCTCAGAGGGTGCAGATGGAGTTATGGTAGCAGGATGCCATCCTGGTGACTGTCACTATGTAGCAGGAAACTATAAAGCAAAGAGAAGAGTGACCCTCGTACACGAAATCCTTGAGAATATGGGTATTGAAAAAGAGAGACTGATGCTCGATTGGGTTTCTGCAGCGGAGGGAGAGAAGTTTGCTACTATCGTAAAGGAATTTACTAATACTATTAAGAAAATAGGTCCAAGCCCTCTTAGAGCAGCAGCACGCCAAAAATAGCGCTAACTACTCCACCAGCGAATATGGCTGGTATCGCTGGATAAGGTTTACCTCCTTCTTTCTTGGATAACGAAATTATATAGAGCATTAGAAAAAGCGTAGTAAATGCTATAGTCCTAATAGCCGATAATAAATCTATATCTATAAAAAAAGCTACCGTAATACCTGTAGCAAAAATTAAATCCCCATACCCAAGCTGGTATTCTATCGACTTTGAGGAGTAACTTATTGCGAGAGGTATTTCGTAATCACTCAAAGTTTCAACTATTCTAGGAATCTTCTTTTCACGGATAACAAAATAATAATCTAAAAAAGAAATAATACCTAACAACGCCAACATGCTATTTACAGTAAAAAAAGAAGCCAAAAAACTACCTGTAATACCGCAGAGACTTATCCCTAATATGTTATTTACTATGTTTTTTAATTTACCTAAAACTAGTAGGAAAGATGGCACTAATAGCGATAATATTAGATTGATGTTTTGAAGGTAGGGTGTGAGTATATAGGCTCCGATTATCTGCGTTGTGATAGCGAAACATATTATTGAAAAGATGTAAATGTAGGCTTTAGCTAACTTCAATATCAAAGAAAATCTGAAGAGGAAAAGGTATACGTTTAGCATAATAACAAAAGCTATCGGCAATAGGAAAAGAGGTATATTAGAACCTCTATATGGTGACAGACTTTCAGAAGTCTGCTTTGTAAAATGCGGATTATCCCGTTTCTCTATTTCAAATATAGTGAGCTGAAAAAAAGTTCCAAGCAACTGGGTAATAGAAAACATTAATAATATTATAAGTAGGGTTACTTGTTTGCTCATAATAATTAAAGATAGCTCTCTATAAACTCCCCTATAATTAGTTGCCTACCTTTACTTTCTCTTGCGGCTTTTCCTCAGGTTTTTTCGGTTTCTTCACTAAAGTTTTGATAAATCTATCTATGGTAGGAATCTTTTCTTCTTCTTCCTCCTTTTCAGGCAATTGTAGGTCTTTTACCGAACTATAAGAATTTCCAATGCCGCATGTATTTCCAACCCCCACTACAATAACACCGCTGTCGCTCTTTGCCCTTTTTATACTATCTTCGATAAATTCCACAGCCCGAGGTACAGCATCGCCTATATCCTTCGTCATTGGAGAAATAGCTTCTTCAAGGGACATTTTAATCGCATAAGCTTCTAGTGGAATATTTTTCTTTGCAGCAATCTCTTCCATCTTGGCTTTCTCTGGACCAGGATCCCCAATTGCAGCACCGATACCTTCCGTAACTTTACCCGTTTTTTCTCCTTCAAGCTTTAAGCTAGCATCTACTGTAATTATTTTCGCTACATTGTTTTTTTCACATAGCTTTTTTACAGCATCTCCCAATTTACCTAGATTAGCTCCAGGACCATTCGCCTTTATTACATAAACTTTTTTGCTGTCAATATTTACCTCGCTACATATTACATCCTTAGCTATTTCGTAGGAGTTACCGTCCTTTACCAGGGTAGCAGCAACTAGAGGCCCTACCCCATCTCCAATAGGTTTGCCCTCAGAGATAGCTTCGATCCCTTTTTTCTGTGCCTTAGCTATCTTCTTTATTATAGGAAGCTGCATCTGCATAATCATAGCCATTTGGAGGTTATTGAACTTCTTAACAAACTCCACATAATGGCGAACGATTTTAGCGATATTGTTTAATCCAACTCCGCCTTTAACTAGAGAAACTATGTTAGATTTCCAGACCGAATCTGCTTCTGGAGCTATTGATTCAGCAATAGAGTTAAACCTATCCTCTGCCTTATCCACTAGATGTTCTACTTTGACTAATATCCCATACGGGTCTAAGTCAACAGGAGGTATCAAGAAAAATTCCATGGCATTTTCTACAGTTCTCCTTATATCCCCCTCGGGTTTACCTCTTTTTTTTGCGGATTCGATGATAAGATTAATAGCATCTTTAGTATATTCTTCCAAGGTTGCCGCGACTTCCTCCATATCCGCTATCATTCTGTATAATAGATACTTAGGATAGATCATTATAAATACGAAAAATAAAGCCATCCAGACTGCTTGCCCTACCCAAGATTGTTCGACATTTAACATTTTTTCACCTTATCAAATGAAATCCACCAAAATATATAAAATTGCCTTTATCAAGCTTTTTATATGGAAGTCATAGTTAGTGCAGAGCTTTTTCCTACTGAGGATCCTGAGAGAGTTAAGAAAGCAGTTTCAAATTTATTCGATTTAGAAGTCCAACTTGTGAAAAAAGACGGCAAAACATCTGTTATTGGTTCTGCAAAAAACAAAAAAAGTTTAAATAAACTTTATAGCTTAATACGTAGCCAGTATATCCTAGATTCAGCGAGAAAAATTTTAAAATCCTCGATAGACAAAGAAAAAGTCGTCTTTGAACTTAATAAGCAAGCTGCATATATGGGTATTGTTAATTTTTTAAAGACTTCCCAAGATGATATTTCAAAATCTCACCTTTTAGGGTCAATAAGAGTAGAGATTAGAGATAAGGAAATAGACAAACTTATTGATTGGCTAGCACCCTCAACAATCTAAATTTCATCCGACTTTGAAAATCGTAAAACCTATAGGGGATATGTCACTCACTTCAATTCCCTTCTCACTAAACCTGAAAAGTTTTGGTCTTCCATCTATTTTAGTACCTCTCATCTTTTTTACAGCAATTAAGAAGATATCCTCTTTTTCACTTACAACTCTGTCCATAAAGACTAGGCCATCTCCCATAAAATCAAAATTATCGAATCTCTTGGCCTCTAAACCATATTGCTTTTCAGTTATCATAAAGCTAGTAATCTTGTTTTTCTTTAAAGTTTTAAGAACCGCCCTCCATGAGGAGCTTTTCCTGAAATCCTGCATGTTTGAAAAAATATTTATAGAATCAAAAACTACGCGCTTTGGGTTATAACTCTCCAAAATATCTGCAATTTCTTCGGAAGTTAATAATGAAAAACCGAAAATTTCTATTATACCATCTTCAACATACTTGCTTAAGTTCCATCCAAATCTAAAACACTGTTGCACTAGTTGCTCGGCATCTTCTTCAAATGAGAAATATAACCCTTTTTCTTTTAGTTCAGCTCCTCTTTTCAGGAACTGTAAAGAAAATGTTGTTTTTCCGGTTCCTGGAGGTCCTGTAATAACTACTACAGATCCTTCTGGGATACCTCCTTCAATTAAGTTATCAAATCCGGGTGTACCGCTCTCAATCCTTCTGATAGTAGATATGAAACTTCTTAAAGATATTTTTGCTTTATAACGTGTTTTATCTAAATTATGCAATGCTTTTTCCAATACTGCATTTTTACCTCCCGCCTCACCTTCAAATTTTTGAAGTATCCTATACGCTTCTTCACTAAGTGTAGTGTGAATCCTCTTTTTTTTCATAGATATCTTATATTTTTCCATAGAATAAAAATTTTATGCACATAATTTACAAGTATATGCACATAATTAAATTATAATTGAGAAAATGTCAACCCAAGTTTGGGTATACTTTAAAGATAGTGATGTTTGGTTTGAAATAAAAGAAAGATATGTAAAGAATTTTAAAAGCCACAAAATGGCGGCTTCCAACTGCGGCGTACCTTTCCATACATTTAGGAGGATAGGTAAAACATCAAATTGGATTCCAAAGAAAAGTTTAGATATAATTCTTAAAAAAACTAAAATAGATTATGAAAGTATAAAAGACAATATCGAAGTATTTGTAGATGGACAAAAAGAGCTAAAATATCACCTCCAAGCGACCAAAAAAAAGAAAGAAATTTTTGGAAAAGATTATTTTAAGAATTTAAGTTTAAAGAAATGGGAAAATACTCCGCTAAGGGAGAGAAGGGCTCATAGCAAAAAAATGTGTATAAAAACCATGAAAGAAGAGAAAATTAGGGATATAATTTTCACTATCTCCACCAAATGTAATATTAATAAGAAATTTTTAGAATACTGCTTTAATGCCTACCGAAACGGGGGAACTATTGACATTGTTGAACTAGTAGAAAGCGAGGACGAAAAAAGAATATTGAAGGCTATTGACCGAGAAATTAAATATACTGAACTCATCCAAAAAACTGGGAAGGACCCTAAAAAGGCTAATGAGATATTACATTCACTCTACGATAAAGGATTTATTTCTATTAAAATCCCGTATACTGACAATATAGCCTTAAAACAAGAAAATATAAAGTGTTCAATAAATAGAGAAAGAATAAAATTTTTATTAAAGAAAATTTGCCAAAAAAATGCGGAAAAACTTATGAAATTAGTAAATGAGATTGAAGATGGCTATTTTATTTGCGAAAAAGATAATTATATACTATCATTCGAAGAGATTTTTAAGTTAGATTATAAATGTCCTAAGTGTTCCTCTAATCTTCTATGGAAGCCAGACACAGAATTATCAGTAACCCTAGAGGCAACCGCACTTATTTTTCGAAAAGTAAACAGCATGGCTGATGCATAATTTTTATTAATCTTGGGTCTGATTGTTCACTATGAAGATAGGAGCCTCTTCTCTTGCATTTTTTAATTATTCTTTAGAAAACGCTCTACGGAGAATTAATGAAATAGGTTTTGAAGCTTGGGAAATTGTACTTGAAGGGAAACATTATAGAAACAACTATAGAAATTTTAAAAACTTGTTAAGTTCATATTCTTTGCCTATATTTATTCATGCTCCCTTTTCAGATTTGAATATCGCGAGCCTTAATGAAAAAATTAGACAAGAAACATTGAATCAGATTTATGACGCTATTGAAATCTCGAGAGTTCTGGATGCACTTCTCATAAACATACATCCTGGCAGAATATCCCCTCTAGGCATGTTTTTTCCTGATAAGGCAAGAGAGACCCAAATAGAAAGCCTAAAGGCGATACTAGATTATGCTTCAAACTATAACCTAACGCTTTGTGTAGAAAACTCTCCAAACTTCTATGGATCGATGTTTTCATCATTAGATGAGATCCAGAGCGTTTTAAATGAAGACGGTCGGCTTTTTTTAACGCTTGATGTAGGCCACGCCCACACATGTGGTGATGTAATAGAATATTTTAGAAAACTAAATACTCGGATACGGCACTTACATCTTCATGATAATGATGGGAAAAGTGACATGCATATGGAAATCGGAAAAGGAACAATGAATATTAAAAACTTGATCCCCTACTTTAAAAAATATGAATATATCATGATAGAATCTAAGAATGAACCCTCTGCAGTAAAAAGTAAAGAAACGCTCGAAAGTCTTATCTCACTTTGAGCAATTTTTTGTCTTCGACAAGAGCAACCGTAAGAAACAGCCCTTCGAAAGCACTTATTGTCTCCTTGTGATGTGAGGTGTAGTTTAATAAGGCTATAAAACTCAGATTTTTTTCTGAACACATCTCAATCCAATGCCTCACTAATTTATAACTTGGCAAATAACCTAGGTTAATTATAGTATCAGATAAGGGTTCAAATATTATTATGCCCCCTTTAGGTATCTCAGCATAAACTTCTCTCAACCAATCAAGTTCCGAAATAGGGAGTTTCATTGGAGTTGTATTTGCTGAGCGGGTTCCAGTTATCGTGATTTCTACCAGCTTAACTTTTCCTTTCTTGATCTCTCTTTCAAAAGCTTCGAAATATAAATTAGATTTAGGTAAAGTGGATATTATTAAAATAGGAATCTTTTCTACAAAATGTTCAACGATTTCAGATATAATTTGCTCGTAGTGGCTTAAAGGGGTGTATTTAATCAATACACTTTTTCCTAGGAGTTCAGAATACAAAAGTACTTTTTTTCTTGGTCCAATTCTTCCTTCATCAATCTTTCCATAAAGTTGATTAAAAATCAAAAAGCCGAATATAAAAAGGAAAAGAAACGTTACCCCCCTATAGATATTCTCATCCTCAACAAACACAACATTAAAAAACATCATTAAAAATGCAAGCACCATGATGGTGTGAACAAGAGGGTCAGGGAGTTTCCTCATATTAAAATTAGAGCGTAATCCTCCTGATTTAAAGTTTTCCACTTTATGCTTCTTTAATTACTTTTAAACTTAAAATCCTCCTACCTCTCATCTTTTCTACTATTAGTTTCACTCCATTTATTTCCACAACGTCGCCCACTACAGGAACTTTACCTAATGCGTTAAAAAAAAGTCCACCTATTGTTTCAAATTCTCCTTCTGGAAGATAAAGGCCAAGCGCTTCATTGACATCTTCTATACTTGCTGTAGATAGCACTATAGCAGATTTACTATCAATCTCTTGAATAGGCTTTTCTACCACTTCATGCTCTTCCCAAATCTCTCCAACAATTTCTTCAATAACATCCTCTAATGTTAATAACCCTGCTACACCACCATATTCATCAACAACTATCGCGATCTGGATTTTTTTATCCTGCATCTCCCTTAATATTTCATCTAATTTTTTAGATTCTGGAACAAAGTAAGCAGTTCTTACAAGGTGTTTAACTTGAAGCTCCATTTTATCGAGATAATTGAATATGTCTTTTGTATATAGTATTCCAATGATGTTATCTATACTTCCTTCATAAACAGGGATACGAGAATGCCCAGTTTCTAACACAAGTTTAATAGCATCACTTATAGTTTTATTTGCTTCAATGCACCGCATATCTATTCGAGGAACCATGACTTCCTTTGCCGTAGTTTCACCGAACTCAAATATTCCTTTTATCATTTCTTTTTCTTCTTTCTCTATGACTCCCTCCCTCTCACCTAGCTCAACTAACATTTTTATTTCTCCCTCAGTGATAAATGGGCTTTTAGACTCTCCTCCAAAAAGATTAATCAAAGGACGAGTGATTAAAGTTAATAGTTTGACCAAAGGATAAGAAACTTTTACAAGCATATATATTGGTCTCGATAAAAACAACGATATTTTTTCAGCGTTTTTGGTTGCAATGCCTTTAGGTGTTATTTCCCCAAAGATTAACACAAATAAAGTAACTAGCCCGGTGGCTAAACCTATACCTTTACTACCCATATATTTGATGGCAAGCGAGGTCGCGATAGCGGCAGCTGATATATTGATCAAGTTATTACCAATTAAAATCGTTGCAAGCAATCTATTCGGACGGCTCAAAAGATCTTCTATTAAAATAGCGTTCTTATTTCCATCTTCAGCTAATTTTTTGATTTTTATTTTATTAAGCGAGAAAAGAGCAATCTCAGCTCCTGAAAAAACGCCTGAAAGCAATATCAAAACTACTAATACCACAAATTCAAAGATTATAAGCCAATCTGGCACCTTTTATTTATCCTCCTAAAGTAGGACGGCGCTTACGCTTCCCTCTTGACCAGGGCGAGAGGTTACTCTAGCTTTACCTTTTTCGGTTTCAATTATCGCCCCTTTGGTTATAACATTCCTCCTTACATAGTGAGGGTTTGCTGTGTTCTCGATTACGGATAATATTTTAACTTTTTCACTTTTTTTAGTTTTAGGATCCACTATCTCTGCATATTCGGCATTAATCAACCTTATCTTATAATTATTACCTCGAGCTTTAATCTTTTTGGATTTAGATTCACCTAATTTTATTTCAATTTGTTCTCGCCCCATCTCCCTTTTTCTCTTTTTTCTATGTCGCCTAAGACGTCCTCCAGTTATCTTCCTAGTAGATCTTCCCTGCCAAAGAGCCATTATTAATCACCTTTTTCTTTAATAAAACTTGGATATAAATTTTTTCTAACATGTAAATCATTTCTTATATATTTGTTTCAAAATATTATCTGCTCCTTTTTCGATAAGAAGTCTAGCCGCCTTCTTGCCTATATCTTCGGCATCCTTCAACTTACCAAGTAACGTTACCTCAATTTTCTTTTTCCCATCAGGTGAAAAAACAGCTGCATTAAGTTCTAACCTAGCGTTAACACACGTAACCGCACCTATAGGAACCTGGCACCCTCCTCCCAGTTCCTTTAATAAGGCTCTTTCAGCAATAACTGCGAACATGCTTTCTTTGTGATTTATCGATTCCAAATATCCTTTAGCTCCAAAATCTTTTTTCGCTACAACCGCAATAGCACCCTGCCCTATTGAAGGATAAAAATGCTTCAGAGGTAAGTCCTGCGTAATATACCTATCAAGTCCCATTCTTTTCAATCCCGCTTTAGCCATTATGATGGCATCATATTGTCCTTCCTTTAATTTCCGTATGCGTGTATCGACATTTCCCCTCAGGTCCTTTACTACAAGATCTTTCCTATAATTTAAGACTTCGGCCTTCCTTCTCAAACTACTTGTACCTATAGTAGACCCGCTAGGCAACTCATCTATCCTTAATCCCTTCTTAGAGATCAAAGCATCATTAACTTCTTCTCTCCTCGGTACACAGACGATTTCCAAACCATCTATAAGGTCTACAGGAACGTCTTTCATGCTGTGAACTGCAAAACTAACTTCTCCCTTAGCAACCGCTTCATCAATCTCCTTAACAAAAAGACCTTTCCCCCCTATTCTTGCTAGAGGAGCATCAGTAATCTTGTCTCCAGTTGTTTTTATAATCTTTTTTTCAAAAGTAAGCTCTGGGAATTTTTCTATTAACAGAGATACAACAAGATCACTTTGCCGAAGTGCGAGCTTACTTCCTCTAGTACCAATAATTAGTTTCATTTTAACTCTTTTAACGCCTGACTGACAGCACTTAAAGTTTGTTCTATTTCTTCATCCCTATGCGCATAGGAGATAAAATTACACTCAAACTGTGAAGGAGGGAAAAATACGCCATTTTCAAGCAGCTTTCTTTGGAACTCTAAAAATAATTCCTTGTCAGCAGATAGAGCAGTTCTATAATCAACTACATCCTTGTCTGTAAAGTAAATTTGAAACATTGAGGCTATCCCATAGATCCTTGCATCTATCCTAAGGTCATCGCATATCTCTTCAAGTCCCTCACGCATTTTATTTCCTAGTTTTTCCAATTTTTTATGAACCTGTCCATCTTCAAGCTCGCTAATAGCTGTATACCCTGCCACCATAGAGAGAGGATTCCCATTAAATGTTCCAGCCTGGTATACTTTACCCAGTGGAGAAAAATATTCCATGATTTCTCTACTGGCAGTTATTGCTCCAATAGGTAATCCCCCCCCTAAAATTTTGCCTAGTGTAGTAATGTCAGGCAACACATTATAATACTTCTGAGCGCCTCCTAAAGATACCCTAAAACCTGTAATTACTTCATCAAATATGAGCAGAATACCATTTTCTTGGGTGACTTCTCTAAGAAACTCTAGATATCCCTCCTTAGGAAGGATACATCCAGAATTCCCAATTATAGGCTCTAGTATAATAGCTGCAACATCTTTATCTTTAACTATCTTCTCGATAGCATCCGGGTTATTAAAGGGCACTACTATAGTATTCCTTGTAGTCTCCTCTGGAATGCCATAAGAATCAGGCACCCCATGAGTCGTTGCACCACTTCCCGCTTTAACAAGGACATAGTCATGTGCACCATGAAAAGCTCCCTCGAATTTAACTATCTTCCTTCTCCCAGTATATCCCCTAGCAAGTCTAATAGCGGCCATAGTAGCTTCAGTACCCGTGTTTACAAACCTTACCATCTCCGCACTAGGAACAAGTTTAACAATTTTTTCAGCAAACCTTATCTCCAGCTCTGTGGGAGTACCATAGACGGTACCCTTTTTCAACTGCTCCTTAAGCTCATTAACTATCTTAGGATACGCATGTCCCAATATTAAAGGCCCATACGCCAAGCAATAATCTATATAACTTTTTCCGTCAACATCAAAAATACGGCATCCTTCTCCTCTCCCGGTAAAAAAAGGATAAGGTTTCATAGCTCTAACTGGAGAGTTGACACCGCCCACGAGGACTTTTTTAGCTTCTTCGAAGAATTCCTTAGACCTCATAACTACTCCCTTAAAACTTTGAATATTACTCAAGCCACCTAGAGGCATCCTTTGCAAAGTAAGTGAGAATAAAATCTGCTCCAGCACGCTTTATTGAAGTGAGAACCTCCAAAGCTATCTTTCTCTCATCAATAAAACCTTCCTCAGATGCTGCTTTTATCATAGAATATTCACCGCTAACATTATAGGCGGCAACTGGTACTTTAAATTCATTTTTTACTCTGTAAATTATATCCAAGTAGGAAAGAGCCGGTTTCACCATCACAATATCCGCTCCTTCTTCTAAGTCCATTTTAACTTCCAATAAGGCTTCATCCGAATTCCCACAATCCATCTGGTAGGACTTTCTATCTCCGAAAGCAGGCGTAGAAGAAGCTGCTTCTCTAAAAGGTCCATAAAAAGCAGAAGCATATTTAGCGGCATAAGACATTATAATAGTTTCAGTAAACCCTGCATCATCTAAAGCATTTCTTACCGCAGAAACCCTGCCGTCCATCATATCACTCGGAGCTACGATATCCGCTCCGGCTTCTGCATGTGTCACAGCCATTTTAGCTAATAAATCTAAAGTAGGGTCGTTCAAGACTTTTTCTCCTTTAACTATACCACAGTGCCCATGATCGGTATATTCACAGAGGCATACATCAGTGATTAAAACTAGGTCATCCCCTACTTCATCTTTTATTTCTTTGATGGCTTTTTGGATTATCCCATTAGAATTATATGCCTCTGAGCCTAACGCATCTTTTTTTCTGGGTATACCAAATAAAATAACTGCGGGTATCCCCAAACTAACTAATTCTAGGGCTTCATCTCTAACTTCTTGTAAAGGAAGGCGATATTGGCCGGGCATAGCTTTTATTTCGGTTTTCTCGTCAATTGTTTCATCTATAAAAATAGGATAGATTAAATCATTCTTGGTTAGACTTGTTTCTCTAACCATTTCACGAATCTTACTTGTTCTCCTAAGCCTTCTCATTCTTTTTACCGGAAACATGCTTCCTCCTGTAGTGATGATGAACATCCTCTGCAAACCACTTTTGAGCAAATGCAACAGCATCTGAGTCCCCTACCTCCGCTGCCCTCCTAACATTATCTGCAATAGGAGAGATCGTCCTTTTTATTATTACCTTTGTTAAATCATCAACTATCTTTTTCTCTCTTTCACCTATACCATTCCCCAGCATTCTTAATGCCTTATCTAGTTCCCTTCTACGAATTTTTTCAGCTTTCTCAAAAAGCACTTTAACCACATCTTCTATGTCTAGTCTGTAAACCTGCTTTATCAATAGGGATAGTTCTTTTTCAATGATTTTTTCAACTTTTATTACTTCCTTTTCTCTTTTTATCCTATTTTTTGTTGCAATTTCTCTAAGCCCATCGATGTTAAAAAGCTTAACACCCCTCAGCTTTCCAACTTCTTCATCAACATCTCTTGGAATAGCAACATCTATTATAACGATGCCTTTTTTTCTTCTTTCTTTTAACGCGTTGGATACCATCTCTTTGGTTAAGAGTACTCCGGGAGCAGAAGTAGCTGTTATAACTAAGTCTACTTCTCTTATACCTCTTTCTAATTCAGAGAAGGGTAGCGCTTCTCCTCCCAATTCTTTAGCGACTTTAACTGCCCTTTCGTAAGTCCTATTAACTACATACGTCCTAGCCAGATTTTTTTCCTTTAAAGACTTTGTAACAAGTTTACCCATTTTACCCGCTCCCGTAAGGAGCACGCTCTTTCCTTCTAAGGTTCCTAACGTCGATTCAGCTAATTCAACCGCTGCGCTGCCTATTGATACAGCTCCTCTATTTATTTGAGTCCTATTCCTAACCAATTTTCCAACATTTATAGCCTTAGTGAATATGTTATCAAAATGAGGCCCTACTGTACCGGTTTCTTTTGCAAGATTAAATGCTTCTCTTACCTGCCCTAGTATTTGATCTTCACCAACTATCATCGACTCAATGCCAGAAGTTAATCTTAGAAGATGTCTTAACGCAGATGTATGAAATTCTGTTTCAATTATTTCGTGATACTTCTTAGACATCATTTTCACATGTTCTACGATACTTTCTGGAGGTAGCCCATGGGAGACTTCCAGTTTCTCCTTCATTTTCAGTATAACATCTCTACTTACATAGTCCCTTAAATCATGCCAAACATCATCGATATCATCTCCTGCGGCAAAAATCTCAACTCGGTTACATGTTTGGATGATCACACATTCTTTAATGGAAGGTAAAGAAATTAGGTCCTCCAAAGCTTTTTTGACATCTTTAAATGCAAAGAGCTCTAGAGTAGGTATATCGGCTGTATGATGAGTAACCCTCATATTTACCGTGTGCATTATGCCTCCTCCAAATGATCTAAAACTAATCTTTTAGCTTTTGCAGTATCACCGATTTTGAGGTATTCTAATATTTCAGGCATGCTAATGATTTCCCGTAGTATACTCTCTCTCAATTGCTGGTCTTTAAATTTTCTCTTAAGAATACTCCTAGCAAATTCTTGCAACTCTACCAACATAATATCTTCCTGTGTAATTGTTTTCTTAATGCGTTTTTTAAGGGCTTTAGCTACGGCTGGGCTCTTACCCTCAGTAGAAATAGATATCAAAACATCACCAACCTTTAGACTTGCTGGGATCACAAAATCACTAACTCCATCAGCTCTATTTACGAGCTTCCGCTGTCTTCTCGCTTCTTTTTCTATTTTATCATTAAGATTTCTATCATTAGTAGAAATAAAAATCAAGTCTCCTTCCTTTATCAAATTGCTAATATTTATATTATTTAAATCTTCTTCCACCATTTGAAGATTCTTGCTACTCATTTTTCTAATGCTTTCAGAAAATGTTTTAGCTACCACCTTAACTTTTGCGCCAGCATCTAAAAGCTTAGCTGTTCTCCTAGAAGCTACTCTTCCACCACCAAATACTATTGCCTTTTTCCCCTTAACATTCAAGATTACAGGCAGCGTAATTTTCCCTCCAACATTATGAGCCTGTCATCAAGCCAAATAGTAGGGCTTTTTATTATACCGTCTATGTGGACTTCTGCACTAATATTCCCACCGAAAGTATGATTATCTCCAAAAGCAATATGTGCAGTCCCTAAAACTTTTTCGTCTTCCAGCACATTACCTATAATTCTGGCTTTAGGATTCGCGCCTATACCAATCTCAGCAATGTGGTCTGCGTTCTTATATTTTCTGAGCATCCTACCTAGCTTACCCTTATCTCCCCGCACTTTTACTACTCTTCCATCTTGAATTGAAACTTCAACTAAAGAGTCTAGTACTCCTACACCAGCTATAGAACCGTCAAAAACTATAGTACCTTCAGACTCAGATTCAACCGGAGCAATAAAACCTTCACCAGCTGGAAGATTACCGAATGCACCTTTTTCAGTAAATATACCGCTATCTGATATGCCTTTTCTACCTTTTAAGCTAGCTGTAAGGCTAGTTCCTAGAGACGATTCTATTTTTATTGAGTTAGAAATTGTTAGAAGTTCAGTTAATTTATCTGAGATCTTCTTAACTTTTTTGTAGTCCGCTCTCATTCCCCCCTTAGTTAGCATCTCAAGAGTTATGCCAGGCATAGAGGCAATCCGGGCACCCTCCTCACAAGCCTTCTTTCTAGCATTGGTATGCGTCAGCGACATAGTAGTAGGCATTATCACTACATCACTAACTTTCATAGCCTCTGACACAGCCCTCGGCGGTTCTTCTGCATGCCTACTTCGGGGCATCATTTTAATAGTTAAAACCTCATCACTCAAGCTTTTAGTTGCTCTCTCAATAATACTAGCGACTTCTACCTTATTATCATCGGTAACTATCAGCACAGTCTCTCTCTTTTTTATTCCAAGAGTAGTTTTAAGTACTTTCCTCATTTTAAACGAGCCTTTAACGCTTTTAATACCTCTGCAGGATCTGCCCTACCCCGAGTCTTCTTCATAACTTGTCCCACGATATAATTTAATGCCTCAGTCTTCCCTCCCAGATAGTCACTTACTGCCTGAGGATTTTCCTTTATAGCTTCTTCAATGGCTTTAACAACAACATCTTCCTCTTCAATTCTTGTAAGCCCTTTTTCATTTATTATTACAGAAGCTGGTTTTTTTTCTTCAATTACCCCTCTTATTGCAAGCTCCGCTCCACTAGAAGTTATCTCTTTTGAATTTAATTTGGAAATTATAGTTTTAATATCTTCTGATGTCAAACCACTTTCACGGAAACTTATATTATCGTAATTCAATTTTTTCTTAATTAAATGACGGAAGAAAGATGCAATATATTTCGGATCTATCTCGGGCATAGACTTGCAGACCTCCTCAAATGAATCGGCCATCTCAATCTCACTTGTTATTGCCCATGCATCATCTCTTCCTATCTCATATTGTTTCATAAACCTCTCAAGCTTTAAATGAGGTGCCTCGGGCATTATTTCTCTTATCTTAGCTATCTTTTCCTGAGATATTAGAAGTGGAGGCAGATCGGGATCAGGGATATACCTATAGTCTTCTGCCTCCTCCTTGACCCTCATGGTCTTAGTTATCATCTGGGCTTCCAAGAAAGCTCTTGTCTCTCTTTTTACCGCTCTACCTTTTTTCATCAAATTTTTCTGGCGAGTTATCTCAAACTTTAGTGCCCGATAGGCCCCCTTAATCGAGTTTATATTCTTTATTTCTACTCGGGCACCACCTTCAATGGAAATATTGGTATCCATCCTCATAGTGCCGCCTTCTGATCTAACCTTCCCGGTATAACTTAAAACCTTTGTTAGCTCTTTAAGAAAGTTTCTTGCTTCTTCCGGCGTATGCAAGTCAGGTGCAGTTACAATTTCAACTAGGGGCACACCGGACCGGTTATAATCTACCTTCCCACTCGTCGGATCATATTTCCCGGGATCTTCCTCTAAATGAACCTCCCAGATGCCTACTCCCAGCAAATTCCCATTCTTACCTATAGGTAAAGAAGTTCTCTGATATCCCGAAGGCAGATCCGGATAATCATAATGTTTCCTTTGGATATAGATCGGCTCTCTAACAATTTCACAATTAAGCATCAGAGCGATCTCAATTACCGAATCTATAGCTACCTGATTAACAGGAAAAGGTTTAGCTCCCGGTATACCAACGCAAACTTCACAAATATTTGTATTAGGCTTAGCGTTCCTATAGTCTGTGGGGCAATCACAGTATAATTTTGTAGCCGTATTTAACTGCTCATGAATTTCAAAACCTATATCTGTCCTCATAGGTCACAACCTAACCTTTTGGTAATTTAGCTATTTTCTAGTGCAAACATTACGTTTAGAATCTTCTGTTCGTCTAAGGGCTTTGCTTGAATTTGAAGTCCAACAGGTACCCCGCCTACTTCCCCAGATTTTATAACACCAGCTGGTATCCCGGCCAAGTTCGCAGGAACAGTTAGTAGATCATATCCATACATGACCAATGGATCCTCAATTTCTGTTCCAAGTTTGTGTGGAAGTTTTGGCACAGTCGGACCTACAATTACATCTACGCCCTCCAATGCTTTAAGCAACTCTTCTTTTATGAGGGACCTAAACTGTAGAGCCCTTTTGTAATATTTGCCTGAATACTCTTTCTGACTAATGTACTTCCCCAAGAGTATTCTTCTCAGAACCTCTTTACCACATACTTCTTCTATCCTATAGCCATATCTCCTTCCATCAAATTTACGGGTCGCTGAAAAAAATTCGACGAATACGCATAGATAGTATGTTGGAAGACCTTTTTCCAAGTTTGGTAGGAATATTTCTTTTATTTCTGCGCCCCTACTTTCTAAAACTTTTAACGACTTTTTTATTATCTTCATTATTCTAGGATCAGTAACTTTTTCAAACTCCTTTGCCACTCCGATTTTATATCCCGAGATATCGCTGTTGAGGTGCTTAGAATATTCTTTTTTTGAGACTTTCAATGTTGTTGCTTCTTTCGGATTGTAACCAGCAATTACTTCCAGCATTAATGCAAGAGTATATACATCCCTCGAGATAGGTCCTATCTGATCAAGACTCATAGCTAAATCAATTAGACCATATCTGGGAACTAGGCCATAAGTAGGTTTAAGTCCTACTACGCCACAATGAGATGAAGGATTTCTAATAGATCCACCTGTATCTGAACCTAAGGCCACATCACAAAAACCCGCCGCCACTGCAGCTGCAGATCCTGAAGAAGAACCTCCTGGGATTCTCCCCAATGCTGCAGGATTATTAGTTTCCCCAAAATAGGACGTCTCACCAGAACTACCGCAAGCAAATTCATCCATATTGGTCATACCTATTATCACCCCTCCCTCCGCCTTTACTCGCTCAATCACCGTCGCATCATACGGCGAAATGTAGTTTTCTAGCGTTTTGGATGCACAGGTAGCTCTTAGACCTTTTACATTTATATTCGACTTTACTCCAACCACCAGACCCGCTAGCCTGCCTTTCCTTTTTCCTTCATCAACTTGCTTTGCTTCCTTTATTGCTTTAGGATTAATCTCTATGAATGAATTTATTTCTGGGTCTTTTTCTTCAACTTTTTCTAAGTAAGTCGAAGTTCGTTGAACGGCATTTATTCCACCCAACGACCTACCTCCGTAATAAAATACCCTTCCTCATCGACCCGGGGTGCGTTTTTCTTTGAAATTTCTATGAATTCATTATCTAAATCCGGATTTTCGTCGTTTCTCGTTACGTTGATTTCTTCCACTACATAGTATGTTTCCTCGAGGTCCACCTCTCCCAATACCTGAGAAAGCTCTCTCAAAACCTTTTCCGCTTCTCTTTCAATTTCTTCCACCATATCACGTGCCTTTAAAATATATACTTATTAAATATTCCCTCAACTTTTTACCTTTTTTCTTAGCTAGTTTTCGTAATACCTTTGTTACTCCACTCGAGTACTGTACTGCCTTTTTTTCCTTCTGGATTATCTCGATCGGCACTCCCTGCAATTTTGCTATTTCTCGCAGAATATATTTTCTAACTCCGTTTCTTATTTTAAAATCCACAGGAATTTGAGAAGCAATCTGCATTATAGAGGGATCCAAATACGGTAGTCTCAATTCAATAGAATTCGCTCTTGCTAATGCATAGTCCCTCTTTTTTAAAATATACGGAAGCTGCTTTATATCTTTCTCCGTTTCCTTAAGAAAATCTATGTCCGAAAATTTCAAATATCTATAATATCCCCCAAAAAGCTCATCTGCGCCTTGCCCAGCTAAAACAACTCTTTTACCATTTTTAGCAGCTAACTCAAATCCAGCAAGCAAAGGGATGCCTATACCAACATTCACAGGATCATGAAAGCCGGTGATTCTCATCACCTTAGCCGCATAAGCTTCTATATCGCTTTCCTCCAATACTTTCGTCCTTATTTTCAACATGAAATGCTCTCTCACTAGCTCTATAACCTCAAGATCATGGGAGCCTTTTGCCCCTACTGTATACAATTCACCGTTTAACCCAGAATTTTGACATATCTGAGCAATTAAAGCACTATCTATCCCACCAGAAAATAAAATTCCGAATTTCGCCACATTTTCAACTTGCCTTAAAACAGAGCGGGTAATCGCAGAATTCAGTTCCTCTATCATTATTTATTTTCTTCCTTTTCTTTCGCTCCTACAGCATTAAGAAACCTATCGGTGACGGCTTCGGTTGCCAAGTTCAATAACGATGATTTATCCTTAACGTTTTGAAAGAGACCTAGGGATATCTTTGCTGCAGCAGCCGTGGCATGTCCTCCTGCTTGACCTATATCCCCAAAGGCTTTTTGCATGACTTCGCCAAGATTTATTCTAATATCTCTATTCCTCGCTGAAATGTGGATAACATCCTTACCTATACCATAAACTAGCACAGTCGAAATACCCTCAAGTTTCAATAAATAATCCGCTGCCTGAGGAAGTGTATCTCTATCCCTTATGAACCCCACATTTGAAAGCAGGTAACTACCATATATTTTTTTATTGATAATAGCTTGCCCAAGAACATCTAATGTTTCAGTCGACATTAGAGGAGTTTCTATCTTAGCTAATAAATCGTGATCAGCCTTCGGATATAACAATGCTACTGAATTGAGATCCGCTGGAGTTGTACCTCTAGTAAAGTTTTGAGTATCCGTCTTTATTCCGTATAAAAGGACAGTGGCAAGCTCCTCTGTTAACTCATAGCCCATATTAACGAGATATTGGGTTAGTATAGTTGAACTTGCACCTAATTCAGGCCGGATGTCTATGTAATCGCCTTTTACCATTTTCATATCAACTTGATGATGATCAATGATTATATCTGGCGCTATCTCGGGATTTAAGGGATTATTTTCCCCCGGAATAGAGGCCTCGATCAAAGCAATTTTTGAGTAGTCCCTTAGATCTCTAACATCTGAATATGGAACTAAATGTATCCCTAACAAATTAACTAGAGCTCTATTTTCTTCATGGCCGATTTCTCCACCGTAAATAATATCAGCTCTCTTACCTTCGGCTTCAATGATTCTTTTTAATGTTAGTGCGCTTGCAATTGCATCTGGATCTGGATTATCTTGAGTCACAATAGCGACTCCTTTATCTGCTTCCTTTATTATTTTTTTAAGTTTTTTCATCTTCTTTTTAAACTCTATTTTTTCTAAGCTAGATAGCGCATATTCTGCAACCACGTCCGTGGGATATATCACAACCTCAGCTTCATCCTCTTTAAAATCCTCTTCAGTACTATATACCCCGGCTCTAACAATTACTGGAACTTCTGGGTTAACTTTTTTAACTGCCTTTATGGCTTTTTTATTCAAGTCGACATCTGTGGTGAGAATTAAAACCGCCTCGGCCTTACCTATTTTCGCCTCAGCTAGAGTTTCGGTAGACGTCATGTCCCCCTCGATAACTTTCCTAAACCCCATCTCTTTTAGACCTTTCACTCTCTCTGGACTTTTATCAACAATCACTATGTCTTTTTTTTGCTCATGTAATCTATTAGCAACTAAATAACCTGCTGTCCCACAACCGAGAATAAGATACATAGCTATCCCTCGAATAGCATGGTAATATTAATAAACCTATATTAATACATTTTGGTAAAAAAATAAACGCCCTTTTACAAAATTTTGGGCTTAACATTTTGAGGTGTAATTTATGACCGACGTATGCACACATGAAATTGATTTTTATATCCTAAGGGAACTTAGAAACTATTCCCTTAAATCTGATGAAGAGATTTTCGAAAGTATTAAAAAGCATATTCCAGAAATCGAGGTAGAAGATTTTAAGCGGGAGCGAAAAAAAGTAGATTTCATAATAGACAGGTATTCTGCGGTTATCGACCCTGCGCTTAAGGGTTTGACGCCTTTTTATGCGTTCATCAATGTGAGAGAAAATTTCAAACGCGTAACTGATTCAATAAATGAAAATATTGGAAAAGTATCAGGGAGGAATCTATTGGCAGTTTATGATTTAATAGGAAAACCCGATTTTATTTTAATAGGTCTAACTGAAGGCACTAGGGGGAGACTTGCTGAAGAGTTTGTCCACCGTGTTTTAACAAAGATGGGAGGAGAAAAAATCCATAATTATCTCACGACACAGGTTGAAATACCGAGATGCATAAAAAAATTCTGGAATTCTACTTTCGATTCTGAGGACTTCGAAGAAAGAGCCGCTGAACTTGAAAAAGTAAAATTTGATAGGCAGGTCCTAGTAAAATTACAAAAAGATCCACGGAAGGTAAATAGGTTAGACGTTAAAGATCTCGAAGAAAAAGGGGTAATTAGAGGTTATTCGGTCGTAATTAAGCCAAATGTATATCCAAGTAGAGAGTGGAATTTTATTAAGGCTTTTATACAAGTTGACGCGCTATATGCAAAATTTAACGACCTTTATTCATTGCTTGAAAAAGAATATTCAAAAGAGATTCGCGCAATGGTTCAAATACCCTACAGTCAGTACGGTATGTTAGTGGAGTGTGAAGTTGAGAATATCGCTAAGCTTAGAGATATAATGGGGACTATTAGAAATCAAGACTACGTAAGGACTACAAGGACCTCATTAGCTAGAAATGTAATCCTAGAAGACCTATGGGTGATATAAGATTGTACGAGAGAATATTAGCCCTGATAAATAAACAAGAAGAATGGAGAGGACATTGCCTTAATATGATAGCTAGCGAAAACATAACCTCTCCTGCGGTTAGAAAAGCCCTTGCAAGTGATTTCGGGCATAGATATGCCGAGGGTCTCTTAGGTGGTAGGGATGAAGAAGGCTTTCAAATTTTCCAAAGATTCTACCAAGGAACGAAGTTTTACGATCAAATAGAAGCAATAGCAATGAAATCCGCTGAGGAGCTTTTTGGCGCAGATCATGCAAATCTCGTACCTATATCTGGTGCGGTTGCAAATTTAACTGCATATTTTGCATTAGCAGAGTATGGTGATACAATAACTGGGCTGAGTATTCAATGCGGGGGGCATATAAGTCATACACATATTAGTGCTGCAGGAATAAGAGGGTTGAAAGATTTTCCGTACCCCTTTAACTATGAAGAAATGAACATAGATGTAGATAAAGCAAAAAAACTGATACTAGAGAAAAAACCTAAACTGATGTTATTTGGTGGAAGCTTATTTTTATTTCCCCACCCCGTTAAAGAGTTAAAAGAGATTGCAGATGAAATTGATGCCTATATCGTATATGATGCAGCACACGTGGCAGGTTTAATAGCTGGGAAACAATTTCAGGATCCTTTTTCTGAAGGAGCAGATGTAATAACTTCAAGTACTCATAAAACCTTCCCTGGTCCTCAGGGTGGCATGGTGCTATGCAAGAATTATCTTGCTGAAAAAATAGATAGAGCCGCCTTTCCCGGTCTTATGAGCAACCACCACTTACACCATGTGGTCGGCTTTGCGATCTCAGCGGAAGAAATGAAAAAGTTTGGCAGAGACTATGCCAAGCAGATGATAAAAAATTCAAAGGCCTTAGCTCAGGCTCTATATGAGAGAGGATTTAATGTTCTATGTGAGGAAAAAGGATTTACTGAAAGCCATCAGGTAGTAGTAGATGTATCAAATCTTGGTGGAGGCAAAGAGATTGCAGAACTTTTTGAGCAGGCAAATATCATCGTTAATAAAAACTTATTACCATGGGATTCTCTGGAGAGAACAGCAAACCCATCGGGTATTAGAATTGGAGTTCCGGAAGTTACTAGATATGGTATGCGGGAAAGTGAGATGACAGAGATTGCAGAATTAATGGCAAAACTAGCTTTAAATAAGGAAGATGCCGAAAATATTAAAAACTACGTAATAGAGTTAAAGGACGGATTTCAAGAAGTTAAATTTTGTTTTTGAGGATAAGGGTTTAGAATATGCAACAAGAAATGAACATCAAAGAGATACTTAGAGAGAGAAACGAGCTGAAGATTAGTATAAGACAGCTCAAGAACGAGATATCCCAGAGTAAGGCACTCTTACGGAAACATAATCTAAGGAAACGGGATATTATAAATTCCATTAAAATAAAGAATAGCGAGGCCAATAAGCAGAGAGAGCTTAGAGAGCAAATCAACTTAAAAATAAAAAGGTTAAAAAAGGAACGTGAACAAGCAAATAACACAGTTAAGGAGCTGGTCGCGCAGTACAAAAAACTTCGAGAGGGCGCCCCAAAAGTAAATTTCAAGAAAATGGAGAAAGAACTTAAGGCATTAGAATGGAAACTTCAGACAAGTGTAATGGAAATCCATAAGGAAGATAAATTAGTAGAAAAAATTGAAAACCTGAGAAAAGAACTTGAAGAACATAAAGACCTACTCGAACTTTCTAAAAAGATAGATAACCAGAGAAAGATATCAAAGAGAATACATGAAAAAATCCTTAATCTCTCAGAGGAATCTCAAACCCATCATGAGAAATTCCTAGCCGCTGTTGAAAAAATAAAAGAATTAGAAGCTAAAATAGATGAAATAAACAAGGAGATAGCGGAGATCGGTCCTCAAATAGATAAGAAGAAGGAGGAGTTGGAGGAAAAAAAAGCTCGACTAAGAGAAGTTGAAGATAAGCTTCGAAAACTTGAGTTAGAAGCTGAAGCTGAATATGAAGTATCTGAGGAGGAGTTAAAGGAGCGCGCCGAGATTATCTATGAAAGATTTAAAAACGGTGAAAAGCTTAATCTCGACGATATCTACCTCCTTAGGAGATTCAATTTGGTATGAAATATAAAAAAATACTTGTTCTAGGAGTAGACAGGGACGCTGATATCCTCAGAAAAACGGGCGAACCTGGACCTATAATGGGGAGGCAAAAAACCCTTGACACCGCGATAAAACTAGCCTTAGCTGACCCATCAGAATCCGATGCAAATGCACTTTTCGAAGCTGTACGAATAGGTGACAAGCTTAAAGAAGAAGGAAAGGAGGTAATGGTCTCTGTTGTAGTTGGTAAAGAGAATGTCGGAGTGGAATCAGACGCTGAAATCTCAAGACAGCTGGAGGAAGTACTATCGGAGTTTAGTCCGGAGGGAGTAATAGTCGTAACAGACGGCGCTGAAGACGAATACATACTTCCAATTGTCCAGTCTAAAGTTAATGTAATTTCATTAAAACGTGTTGTGGTGAGACAAAGTGAGAATCTTGAAAGTACTTATTTTGTGATGCAAGAATTCTTAAAAGAGATAGTCAGAGACCCTAAACTATCTAGAATTATTGTTGGACTTCCAGGTATAGCGGCAGTACTTTATATGCTTCTCGGAGTGCATGGGTGGAGGCTGACTGTTGGCATTATAGGAGTATTTTTAATTATAAAGGGGTTCGGTCTAGAAAGTGATGTTCATAAATTCTATCAAGAAATTAAATCATCTTTTATAACGGGCAGAATAACTTTCTTCGCATATGCGGTCGGATTTCTTTTAGGAACTGTCGGGATTATAACAGGTATGGATGCCGTAAGTAAAGCTAATATAACTCACGGAAAACTGCTAGAAGCTTTACCTATTTTTATTTCTAGCTCAATTGATCTTTTGATGTTTGCTGTTCTTGTTCCGTTAGGAGGTAAAATAATCGATTCATTAATAGAGGGGCTAGGAATATCGAAATATATAGTTATGATTTTTTTCGTACTTGCTCTTAGGATAATAGTAGATGCAATAAGTCTTTATATCCTAGGAGAAATCAGAGAAATGGAACTTGCCCTTTGGATAATTTTAGGTTTAACTTTATCTATGTTTACTTTTTTGTCAATAAGATCTGGAAAAGCAGCCATTACAGAATAACTATCCTTAGCTAAACATGTCTAGATTTACACTCAGAGAAGTCCAGATTAATTATCAAACGAAAATATACTTACTTAAAAAATTATACAAAATAATGTATCATTAAAGTGGCGAGACTAAAATAGATAAAAAGTCCTGTAATGTCTTGAGTTGTTGTAATAAATGGATTGGACGAAACGGCTGGATCTATCCCTACACGGTGAAACAGCTTCGGGATTAGTATGCCTGTTGCACTTGCCAATGTCATTGTAATAAACATGCTAGTTCCCACAATAAGGCCTAAGATAGGTTCTCCTACTACTATTTGAGCAACTAAAGTTACACCTAGTCCCACGACTATCCCCATCGTAAACCCCACCTTTATTTCCTTAAGAAAGTATCTCCACGAATCCTCTATCTCTTTCGTCGCCAAGCCCCTAACGAAAATGGTAGAAGACTGAACTCCAACCCCGCCTCCCATTGTCATTATTACCGGTATAAAGAGGGCAAGAGCCACTGCCGACGCTAAAGTTCTTTCGAATAATTTTAAAACATAAGCTGCTACTAATCCATCCCCAATTAATGCAAAACATAACCAAGGCAAACGATATTTCACAACCGATAATACTGGTGCATCTATAAGTTTATCTATCTTCTCTCCAGCGCCTGCAAGATATCCAAAATCTTCTGAAACTTCCTCCTCTATCACATCAATGACATCATCTACCGTAACTATACCGATTAACCTATCATCCTTATCTACAACAGGCACTACTGGTAAATCATAATCTGCTGTTATTCTAGCAACTTCTTCTTGATCCATATCTGCAGGCACTTTAATTACATCAGGGTTCATTATTTCTGAGAGTTTTTTTTCAGGCGCTGCTAGTACTAGATCTCTAAGGGACAAAACCCCAACTAATTTATTGTTTTCATCAACTACATACAAATAGTAAATAGTTTCAACCTCAGTAGCTTTCTTCCTTATATATTCAATAGAGTCTTTTACTGTCATATCCATCGGAAGGGATATGACCTCAGGAGTCATCAATCCTCCAGCAGTATCTGAGGGATGCTTCAGAAGCTTTCTGACTTCCTCCGCATCTTTCAATGCGAAATATCTTAGAATCCCACGTCTAAAGTCTCTATGTAAGTCTCTGAGAATATCTGCAGTTTCGTCAGGCGGAAGCTTTAAGAGGAGATCCGCTGCCTTTTTTGGAGTAAGAGATTTTATGAAATCTAATCTAATCTCATCTGGCAATTCTGGCAAAATTTGAGATAAAATATCATTATTAAGATTAGATAATACTTCTTTTCGTTTTTTTTCTTCTAAATCCTCTATAAATTCTGATAAATCATACGGATGAAGTTTTTTAACCTCTTTATTAAAAATTTTCCAGTTTTTTACTGAAATAAGTTTTTTTAGCTTTTGTATAAAGTTTTCTGAGAGTACTATACCTACCACCAGACAGAAATCTATAATAAGAGTTATAAAACACTTTAGGTTAATGATCGCTATCATTGGAGGAACGGGGATCTACGACCCAAGAATCTTTAAAAAAGTAGAAAATATAAAGTTAGAAACACCTTATGGGCCTACTCCAGAGATAAGTGTGGGGAAATTTAAAGGAGATAAGATTTTTTTTCTCCCTAGGCATGGAAAACACCATGAACTTCCTCCGCATAAAGTGAATTATAAGGCAAATATTTATGGGTTAAAGATGCTAGGGGTAGAAAGAATAATAGCTACTAATTCTGTGGGGGGGATTAATAAAACATTAAAACCTGGCGATGTAGTAATTCCCCACGATCTTATAGATTTTACTAAGAGCAGAGAACAAACTTTCTACGACGAGGAAGTCGTTCATATAGATCTATCCCGGCCTTATTGCCCGGAAATAATGAAGGCTTTAGCTGATGCAGCTAATGTATATCCCCGCGTTTACACCAATGCAGTATACGCTTGTACAGAAGGACCTAGATTTGAAACGCCAGCTGAGATAAGAATGCTATCAAAGCTAGGTTGTGACCTTGTTGGTATGACAGGCTATCCCGAAGTAGTTTTAGCGAGAGAACAGGAAATTTGTTATGCAGCATTATGTACAGTAACAAACTATGCAGCAGGTATAAGTGAAGATAAATTAACTGCCACTGAAGTGATTGAGGTAGTAAAAGAAAACGAAGAAAAACTTAAAAATATAATAATAAAGGCAATAGAGATTCTTCCAAAAGAACGAGAATGTCGATGTGCTAGAGCACTTGAGGGTGCGAAAGTGAATGCGAAATAAAAAAATCCATATATTTCAATTGTGCTGTAACAGAGAGATTGGGCCTGAAGCTTTAAAAAAGTATCCAGATATTCAATTTATTGACCCCTCGAATATAGCCTCAGTAGAGCAAATAAAATTTGCAATAGATCAAGCATATAAGGCCTTTGAGAGAAAAGAAAATCTCAGCAATAATTTTTTAGTTGAGGTATTAGTAAGAGCCTCTGCTCAGAGACAAATAAAGAAAGCTCTTGAACTATTGGGACTAAAGAAATCCAGAAAAGTTATTGCAGTATGCGAAAAAATACCTAGAAAAATGATGCAAGAATATAAATGTCGTAGAAGTGAAATCCTTTCATTAGACGGACAAAAATTTGAAAGGCTGAAGAAAATCTACGATATAGGTGATGAAGAGATTAGCGCTGTTGCGGGAGAAGGATTTGAAGAGAAGAAAAAAGCCTTGGTAGAGATAATTAAAGAGAGGATAGCTCTTATCCCTACTCTCTAACCAATAGGAAATTTAGATAATGTTATCTAAGTTAAACTAATAGAAAGTATGGTGATTCCAATGTTCGATAAAGTAGACGAAAAAGACGTTACTCGGGCCATAATGGAAAGTTTCTCGAAAGAATTTCAAGAGAGCGCAGAAAGCGATGTAATAATAGTCGGAGGTGGGCCAAGCGGTTTAATGGCAGCAAAAGAACTAGCTAGTAGAGGCGTCAAAACACTATTGATAGAACGGAACAATTACCTCGGCGGAGGATTTTGGATCGGCGGATATTTGATGAACAAGGTCACGGTGAGAGTTCCTGCACATAAGATTCTAGAAGAAATAGGAGTGCCTTTACAGAAATATTCTTCTGGATTATATGTGACATCTGGCCCACATGCTTGCTCAAAATTGATCGCAGCAGCTTGTGACGCAGGAACGAAGATTTTAAGCATGACACGTGTTGATGACGTAGTTCTGAGAGAGAATAACCGGGTAGCAGGAGTGGTGGTTAATTGGACTCCCATATCTGCACTACCAAGGGAGATAACCTGTGTAGATCCTGTCGCTTTAGAGTCTAAATTAGTAATAGATGGCACCGGCCATGACGCAGAGGTAGTCCAAGCTCTTGTAAGGAGAGGTTTGATGAAAATTAAAGGATATGGAGCCATGTGGGTCGAAAAGAGCGAGGACGCCGTTGTAGAACATACTGGGGAGGCACATCCGGGATTAATAGTGATGGGAATGGCTGTATCAACTGTTTATGGGTTACCGAGAATGGGTCCAACTTTCGGAGCTATGCTCCTTTCCGGGAAAAGAGCCGCTGAAATAGCATTGGATCTCCTTGGGAAATGAGAGTTATCTTATATGCGAAACCCACAATTAAAGTCTCCGAAGTAGTAGAATATCTCTCTAAAAAAATCAAGCAACATTGTGTAGAATTTGCAGGCGACTTCCTGGAGAAATATCCCCCCTCAAATATCGACAGACTTTCTCACGAGATTGCAAGAATAAGAGTACTAAACCCTAATAAAGAATTTGAGTATAATGATGTCACCTATGGAGAGATTCAGTTTGAAAAAAAGGTTTTAGAAAGAAAAATATCTCCCCATGGAATTCTATATGATGGCTTTATGCTTCAGTACATTTACCGGGAACTAATACCCCTGGATAAAAGATCATTAGAGCAGGTTCATATAATATTCACAGATCGCCTTTTTGGAACTTTTGACGAAGTAGATAGGAGATATCACAGTAGAGTTATACTTCTAGGATACCCCTCCTTAATTTCCACTACCGGTATAGTCGAGGCTCCTGCAAAACCCAGAGAATTTTATATACAAAAAATATTGCTTGGACATGATCCTTTGGCATATGAGGAAATTAAAGAACAGTTTAGAGGGAGATTTATTGATCATGGAGATCCAAGAATGGAGGAAGTGTTGAAGGGCTACGCAATGCAGGCGGTATTTTATCAGGTGTTTAATGAAGCTTTTTGTGATAATAAAATATGCAGGCTTTATAATTCTCATTGGCAAGAAGAAGTAATTAATTCACAGTTTACTGAACCAGAATTCTGCAAGAAACACCGACAGATGGCGAAAAGTTTATAATATTACTAAAAGTAATTGCCTATTTATGCTTGACCTCCCTACGCATGAAGACTTACGTAGATACAGACTGGAGTTGCGACTAACACAGACTGAGTTAGCAAAAAGGGCGGGAGTTAGCCAATCGTTAATTGCAAGAATTGAATCAGGCGATATAGATCCTAGACTATCAACCTTGAGAAAAATAGTAACCGCTCTTAAAGAGGAGAAGGAGAAAGAAATAAAAGCTAAACACATAATGAAATCTCCAGTGATTTTTATACGCCCAAGTGATACTGTAGGACATGCCTATAGATTAATGGAAAAGTATGGCATCTCACAGCTGCCTGTATTAAAGAATGGTGTCCAAGTAGGTGCTATCTCTGAATCAAAGCTGATAAAAGAGATGAACATGGAAAAAGATTTATCCTTAGTTTCAAAAAAGAAGATAGAGGAATTAATGAATGATGTGTTTCCCACAGTTGGTGAAAACACCGACCTAAAAGTCATTTCACGATTGATGAAGTTTAATCCTGCAGTATTAGTAACAGTGAAAGGTAAAATAGTTGGTATTATTACAAAGGCGGATATATTGAAGTTGATTGAGAAGGGAAAATAAATGCTAGAATATACTGTCTATGCAGCTGGTGGAATCGCAATACTACTACTTCTAGTAGTTATTGTGATAATATCCAAGGTGAGAGGCAGAAGACGTAGTAATTCAAGCGAAATCGAGTTTAGTCATAGGGAGACTTTAAAAGAAGAAACATCGATGCAAAATGAGAATATAAGGAGACTAAAAGAGGAAAGGGACAGATATAAGGAGAGAGTTGAGCAACTTACTGCTTCACTAAAACTTGAGCGAGAGAAGCTGAGAGCCCAAGAAGCCCAAGCTAAGAAGCGTGATAAAGACCTAGAAAGCGAGTTATTAAAGGTCACTGCTCTGCGCGATGAAGTAGATATGTTAAGTAAAAGGCTCGGAGAGCTTGATTCTGAGAAAAAAGAGCTAGAGAAAAAGTTAGACACCGAGACTGAAAAAGTAAGACGAGAGGCAGAAGCAAAATTAAATGAAGAGAAGAAAAAACATGAATCTGAACTTGAGAAGCTTCAGGCAGAAATAGAATCGCTGAAAACAGGTCATAAAGCTGAAAAGGAAAGGCTACTAGCAGACGCTGAGAAGAAAAAAGAGGAATTAATAAATAAATTTGAAGACGAACTGGAGGCTCAAAAAAAGAGATACGAATCAATGCTCAAAGAATATGAGCTAAAAATAAACGAGCTAAAAAACTCCCATGAAATGGAGAAAAAGAAACTTGTTGAAGAATTTGAAACTGAATTGAGAGAGACGACACAGAAATACGAGGATCGCATATTAGAAGTCAAAACCAAGACTAAAGAGACCATACAGAAAATTATAGATGAAAAAGAAGATTTAATAAGAAAACTTGAAAAGGAAAATTCCAGTCTCAAAGATGAAATAGAGAGACTACGAGAAAAAATAAGAATACTAGAAGTAGAGAAACTATAGGGAGAGTAAGATGGCCACAGAATTTAATGTATATGGAGTAACCTTCGGCGTAGTGCATTTAGGAATAATCGGCATATTACTCATAATGACTATCATCACTATCTCAAAATGGAGAGGAGAAAAAAAGAAGTGCGACTTGCTTCAAAAAAACTTAGACGAATCTGATAGAGAAAAAGCAGAAATTTATTCAAAAGTAAAAGCATTAGAAGAAGAAAATAACTCATTAAAACAAAGGTTTCAAGAAATTGAAGCAGAATATTCAGAGAAATTTAAAAAACTTGAAGAAGAGAAGACCCAAATTGAAAAAGATGCTAAAGAACTAGAAGAGAAACTTAAAAAAATAAAGGCTATGGAAGAATCCCTAGAAATGCATCGGATTAAGATAGGGGTCCTTGAAACCGAGAAAAGAGACTTGCAAAATAGATTAAATAATTTATCACGGCTTCAAGAAAAAGAACTTTCTACAGAGAAGGAGAAACTGGAAGCATTAAAAGCAGAACTAAAGGAGAAAACTAAAGAGGCAATCTCAAAGCTAAAGGAGGAAAACGAAGAGCTAAAACAAAAAGTAGAAAAGTTGAAAGAAAAGTTAAGCCTTTGGGAATCGGTTAAGGATTTATAATCTTTTATAAATTACCCCTTTTACGCTGGGGCCTTCCGCAAAATCTCCAATATACTTTCTAAACTTACCTGGAAATTCTCGTCCGTCTATCTTTAGTCCTTCTACTACCTCCCCGATTTTAAAACTAGGAAGAAGATTAGCCATCTCTCCAAGCACAATTATACTGCCACCTACCATTTCTGCTCCAACTCTTTCAGCCACCGAGCCCTCTATTATCACTAGGCCTTTCTTCATATGGACTCCTGCGAATGAATCACAGTTTCCTTTTATTATTATCTCTCCACCTCTCATGAATTCTGCTACTTCCTTCCCAGCATTTCCCTCAACAATAATTCGGCCCCCTCTCATTCCTCTCCAATCACCCCTGTAGGACCCCCCTAAATAATCTTTTGCATTTCCTTTTATTTCTATTTCTCCGCCCCTCATCTGCTGTCCTGCAAAAGAGTCCACAGAGCCCTCTACAACTATTCTGCCCCCCTTCATCCTAGCTCCCAAATACATGTCCACATCGCCTTTAACTAGGATTTCACCTGTCGTCATACCCTCGCCTATTCTTTTTACCCTAGAAACATCCCCCTCAACGACTATTCTTAAATTCTCAGCATTTTCCTCTGCAGACCCGGATACTTCAAAGAAATCCCCCAGTTTTTGAACTGTATTTCCAAAATAAACCGGGAGTTCTTTTATTTCTTCAATAGTCTTACCAGCGAATTCATCAGGCTTTATAACCTCGGCCTCGAGGCTTATTTTATGCTGGACTTTCGGTACTAGAATCACGTCAGTCATCATCACACACTCGCAGATCTAGTTACTTCAGTAGATCTTGTAAGAACTTCTTCTCTAACCGGATAATTTGCAAGATTAACAGAATAATAGCGCTTGAAATTGTATTCTATATCCTTCATAACTTCTTTCTCTAATTCTCCGTCAACTTTTGAATTTACCCATAGTGTTCTACCATATCGCGTTTGCACAATCTCTCCATTTTTCACAAGTATTTCTCCATCTTTTATAGTATATGCCGCAGATGAGAATTTCTTCTCAATCTCTTTGTAATCCCTGCTTGGATCAATCTCTGAAGGATTAATATCATAAACCGCTATGTCAGCATCAGCCCCTACCCCAAGATGGCCTTTTCTGTCGCTCAATCCTAATGCCTTGGCCTCCCCAGCTCTTGTGACGATCGCTATATCATAAAACGAGTATTCTCTATCTATACCATCTATAGTGCTTCTATCATAAATTACTTTATGAACTTTAGATGCAGTCTCTTCCCTATATTTCCTACTCATCAACCACGCTATTATCCTAGGATAACGTATAAAAGGTCCTGCATTTGGATGATCGGTTGTCATTAGAACCTGCCATGGATCTTTAATAAGTAAAGATAACTCAAGTCCTATAGCCCATTGGATAGAGGCAGTAGGCATCTTCCGAGAATATATGAAAGGAGTTATACCCGGAGAAGTTTCCATTTCCACGTTCCTATTCATCCATTTAAGATGAGTTAGACTCTGAAGGTAATATTCCAGTGGCCCATCTGCCGTCATGGTGGTAGTGTGATCTAATGTTACAGTACCGGTATCTATCACAATATTTTTATTGCTATTTACAGCCTTTGCAATTTCATCTGCTTTAGACTCGAAGTTATGCCAAGTATCCCCCCCGTAACTATGAAACTGAATATGCGTCGCATGCATAATTTGTCTCTTAGCAGCAGGCTTTGTTCCATTCGGAACCTTAAAAGTCTCTAAGGTTGTAACAAAATTACCTAGCCTTCCACAGTTATTAGCATGAAGATGAACTGAATGAGGTAGCTTTAGAATCTCGTTTACCTCTACAAGTCCTTTAACTAACTCTCGAGGAGTTATATCAAAGTATGGTGCGGGGTCATCTAAGGATCTACAATTCTTACCCCAACCCCATGCCTCTGTACCACAAGGATTGGTTATCTTAACTACATAGCCTTTGGTTGCCTTTAAAAGCCATGAAACATAAGCAGCACATTTTTCTATCTCACCATTTTTAAGGTACTTCATTATGAACCAGTTACCATCGGTTAGACAATATGCGCCCTTATCAATCATAGGTATATCCTTAAGCTCCTCATGGGTATGTCTTGCCATTAAAGGAGGCATAGCAGCTGTCATGCCGGTTGTATAACCCATTTTTGAATATAAGTACCCAGTCAAGAAGGTAGTTGGAGTCGAAAATCCGGTGCCAGATCGTGTAACTTTTGTTTTAGGCATAGCAAACCTGACATGATCCTCGGGTTGGAATAATCTCCCGCCATTGACTTTCCCCCCAGCCATATGACTGTGAATCTCTATTCCCCCCGGCATAACTATTTTACCCGAACAGTCGATAGTTTTAGCGTTTCCGTTTAATTTTTCCACTATTTTTCCATCTTTAACTAATATATCCATCTTTTCTCCGTTCACATTGTTGATTGGATCATATACTATGCCGTTTTTAAGGACTAGTTCGCTCATTTCATCTCATTTCCCTTATTTTTTCTAAAATTCTTTTAAGAATCTCAACATCAGAGAGGACTCCTTGTGGAGGATCTATCACTTTTCTAGTGAACAATGGAACAGTGTCCATACGATAAGCGGTTCCTTCTTCTTCAATCCCTACCATAGAGCTAGGTATGAATATCTCAGAAAGTTCCGTTGTCAAAGAGTGATGGGGAGCTATTGTAATCATAGGGACTCTAGCGAGGTGGGCAACAGACTTTCTTGGAAAGTGAGCCACAGGATCAGAGGCAACCACTAACACTGCATCTACTTCCTCTCTCTGAAGGACATCATTAGCTGAAGTTTCACCGGGATTATATCTAGCATAGCCCCTTGAAAAGTCAACAGCGAAAGGATATCCAGTTTGCCAAGTCATCACTTCCCCAAATCCAGTAACATTCCAATGCCCCCTCATTGGCATTATAGAAAATTTTGTATGCCTATTCAGGTTTTTGACTAGGGAAATAGCATTGTCAATGTTCCTATGCTTTCCTGGGCTCATAGTTAGACCCATCCCGAAAAATAGTATCCCAAACTGGCAGTTCATCATCTTATCTGCTAATTCGATGATCTTCTCTTTTGGCACTCCAGCTACCTCTTCTTCTTCGAGTTCGCCCCCATTTACTATCATCCGCAGAGCACTTAAGAGTTCATAATCTTTACCAAACTCTACTTGGATGAAGTGATTCGCTATTTTAGCTGTATCGGTTTTCCTTACATCCACTACTATTAACTCCCTGTCTTGCTGGCCTCTCTCTCTAAAGTAGCCCCTTGGAAAAATGCTATATCTAGAAAGATGTCTAGGATGAGCATGCATGGGATTAGCTCCCCAGTAAATCACTAAGTCAGCTCTGTTTTTAATTTCGCCAAGGGTAACTGACGGTAAACCAACATATTGAACAGCCATTACCGTCGGTCCATGGCAAACTGTTGTAGTTCCATCTATTAACCCGCCTATTTCTTCAGCTATCTCGATACCTACTGCTGTTGCCTCACAACTTGTACTTGACCAGCCAAATAGTAAAGCTCTCTTTGAGTTACTCAATATCTCAGCTGCCTTAGCGATAGCTTCATCTATGCTGGCTTCTCTCGAAGCGCCATTTTCTCTTATTAATGGCTTTATAGGTCTGGGAATGTCATTTATACTAAGGAACTTAGAATTCCCAATTTTACATGCATGCCTTGCACTCTCAATCTTACTGCCATTAACCACGACCTCTATGTCGTCGCAAAGAGTACCACAGAATGGGCAAATCACATCAGTAATTGTAGCCATATATCTCCCTTACCAGTTCAACTGCGTTCAATACTTTTCCTTCTGGAGCTGGCTCAACCCTTGCTTTCACGCCCTTAAAATCGGGCATCCCGGTCGAATTAGTTCCAGCATCAACCAGCGCATTCGCCCAAGGCCCCATAGGAATAAAAATTGTCCCTTCATGCGGAGCTTGTCGCGACTTAGCAGCCCACAAAAAAACTTCCCCTGAATCGGTTGCCACTTTCACGATATCTCCTTCCTTAACCCCAAGTTTTTCCATATCTGCAGGGTCCATTTCACAAACTGCTACAGACTTCGTGTATTCCTCACTTTCTTTACCTAGTCTCTCCATTGATGCTCCTTGATGGAGAGTTCTACCAGTAATAAGCTTAACTTCCAGGCTCATTTCTCACCCTTTTTTAATAATGCTTCCTTTGCTTTGTCCAATTTCTCCATTTCTATGAACAGGCGAATTTTAGGTTTCTTAAATAACTCCATCATCGAGTTAATCTGATTCTTAATCTTATTTACGACCTCTGGTGGAACCTCTACGATTACTTCCTCAGTCTTTTCCTTTTTCTCTTCTTTTTTCTTTAAGGGCTCAATGAAATAAGTGAACATCCCATTTATTTTTTCATATTCAAAAAGCTTACCATCATTTTTAAGAGCGAATACTAACTTATATGCCTCTCTTCTGGGCATATTGATTTTTTCAGAAATCTGGGGTATTGTCATCGGACCATTGGATTTTATAAGTTCATATATGTCTCTCTTTTTCCCGTAGAGAAATTCTTCAGCCTTTTGGAGCCTAAGGTCTTCTTTTTGTTCAATAGGTATTACCTTGATAGCATCGTAAGCGCATGCCGCCATACACCTACCGCATCCCCTGCAAAAATCTTCATATACATCTACCGCGCCTAGTGTTACTCCCATATTGATCTCTATGGGCGAACCTTTACCGCCTGAAACGTCATCATTGCTCATTGAATTAACAGGACAAACTATTATACAATTCCCGCATCCAGTACAATTGTCCTTATCGATCTCTAATTTAAACATCTGAAATTCCCTCTTCCTTTACTTTTTTGAGTTTATTGAAGGCTTCCTCCCATCTCTTAATCCATGATTTTTCTTTTCTTTTCACATAATGAACCTCGGTCCTATTTACTGTGATAGCATCAACCGGACATGCTTTTTCGCAGGCGCTGCAAAAAATACATACCTCATTATCGATTACGATTTTATCCACCTTCTCTCCAGGAACACTAGGTTTAGGCATCGAAATAGCCTTTGAAGGACATACCTCGTAACATACTCCGCATCCCTGGCATTTATCAAGATCTACTTCCGTCTTTCCTTCAAAAGCTTTTTTAACTATTATGGCATCCTGCGGACATGCTCTTGCACAAGTAGAACAATATATGCATTTATCGCTGAAATGATCTATTGAATTAATAGTTTTACCATTTTTTTCAATCAGCTTTGCTTCAATAGCTTCGCGAGGGCATACTTCTTCACAGTCTTTACACATTACGCCCTTTTCTTCATCTTTCATCTTACACTTATCCTGATAAAATTCAAATACACGAGCATATTTGAGATAATCACTAGAATTTTTTATTGACTCGCCGTTTATTCGCATATCAATTGTCCCAAACATGCATACTTCACTGCATATGCCACATAGAACACATTTATGAGGATCTATCGTTATCTGGGTTCCTTCCAGCTGATGAGTCGTAACTGCTCCTACAGGTCCAAGCTCGATAGCATTCATAGGACATGCCTCATAGCATAGCCCGCACCCAGTACATTTTGCCGGCTCATAAATTACAGTTCTAGTTTGCTTCTGAGTTTCTCTTTCAAAAGATATAACATCTCCCTTCCGGGTCATTATGAACCCGGCTTCATCCCTAGCCTTGGGAGTTACTTCAGCTTTCACATCATTCTCCATAGCCATAACCAATCCTATAACAACTTATAATATTTTTGGTAATTATTCCGATTTTCAAAGGTAATAAAAAAATATAATTTAACTTTTTTGGAATATGAAGGCTATTTTAATAATGGCTCTTTTCCTTCCCTCTGTTGTTTTCGCTGATAGAAGTAATGATGCCGTAACATGGCTAATAAATCATCAAAACCCTGATGGAAGCTGGGGTAAATTGTCAGATGGAATAGATTCAAGAATATACTCTACCTCGATAGTTATCCAAGCACTAGAAGAAAATGGTGTCAAAATCAATAAAAGCCTCTATTGGATCAGCGGTGTGGAACCCTACGATACAGCTGCTCTAGCAAAATCTTCAGAAGTAATACATAAGCAAGGAAGAGTGTTGAACCAACGGCAAAACAATGACGGTGGATGGGGTAAAACAGATAGCCATAAGAGCACTCCGTGGTATACTAGTGTGTCCCTTATATCCCAGTTAGACTCGAACCTTACTTCTGCAAAGCTTGGTGGGGACTTTCTAATCAGGCTTCAAGAAGATAGTGGCGAATGGAGTAATAGTTCGCTGATAACTTCAAATTGCGTTTACGCATTATTGCGTTTGTATAATTATACCAGAGAAGACAGATATCTTTTAGCTGCGTTAAAAGGTAAAAAATGGTTAGAAGAAAGCAAGCATGATGACTTTTACACCATAAACAACATGGTACTAGTCTATAAGCTCTTATACAGCTTGTTGCAGACGGAGAGTTTGAAAGCTTCTTATCAAGATTCGCAGATGAAACTCCTAAAAAGACAGAATAGTGATGGAAGTTGGAGTTCAAGTTCAGAGGGAGAGCCCCTAGCTACGGCTTTGGCATTAACGGCTCTAAGTAGGGAGTTTCATTTGATTGCTATTAGACCAAGGATATCTTTAGAGGTATTTACATTAAAAGAAAGATATATTGCTGGAAGTTTAGTTAACATTATCGTAAAATTAGAAAACCAGGGTTTTCTGGATATAGAGGATCTAGAGGTAGTAGTTGAGATTCCGGCTTTTGAGATTGAAAAATCGGTTGATATGGGTCACCTCGGCAGAGGAAAAGGAAAAAAGATTTTAACAGATTTTCTTATTGGGGAAAGAGAGGGTACATACACTCTAAAAGCCTATGCAAGATATGCCGTAGAATCTGGAAAAAACTACTCTACTAGTGCAGAAGGACTAATCAAACTACAGCAGACCCCTATTAAATTTGAACTTTATCCTAAAAAGCTTAAAAGAAATGTCTCACAAAAATTCCTTTTATCGGTGGAAAATGAAGGGATAACGCCTGTTCAGATTAATAATATCTCACTACTATGTGATAAAAACTGGAAAGATATCGAAATTAACAGTTCAAGTATCTATATAGCCGGAAAAAGCAAATATGAATTTGAGGTTTTCAAGGCAATTACTCCCGATAAAATCGGTGAGTATCAGCTAAAATTAGTTATGGATCTAAACCACTCTCAATTCGGGAAGTTTCGAATATTCCATGAAGAAAAACTATTGGTTGGAGGAATGATACCCTCAGGAATAGTAAACTTAATATTATACTCAACTGTGATAGCCTCTGCTTTCCTAATACTCAACTTATTCGTAGGATTCGATATACTGGAGTGACAAGGAATGTTTAAAAAATCAAGTCAAGATTTCCTTGCAAGGGATTTTGTAAGAGGCATGAAATTACAGGGTATGGCCGACGACGATATAGTAGATGTACTGGAAAAGGCTGGAATGCCCAATGAAATGGCAATCTCTATGTTAGGTAGAGTCAAAGAGGCTATAGACCTGCAAGGGGTAAAAGATAGAAAAACTCTAATAAGGGAAGAAGTGGAATCAGCGATGTGGGAAGGCCAACAGGAACTACATAATGAATTGAAGCAGATTGAAGACAAGATTGAGTACCTACAGTTATTATGGGAAAATGAGACAGAAACGTTGAGATATGAACTACAGAAAATAAATACTTTTATAAAAAGCTTTGAAATGTTTTTAAAAAATTATGAATCTAACATACCCAATAAGAAATGAATTATTTTTTAGAGGTTCGCAGAATCTAGATCGCTGGCATAGGGTAGACCGCTTCTAGCGCCAACTCGTGAGATGCATCTCGAGGCAACCCAATTTCCTAGTTTACCGCACTCAATAAGAGTCTTGCCCCTGAGATAACCATATAAAAACCCGGCTGCGAAAGCATCTCCAGCTCCTGTTGTATCTACTACCTGTGTTTTATAGGCATTAATCCTATGGTTCTCCCGGTTATCAGCAATATAACAACCTGCTTCCCCTAAAGTCACAGCTACTATGCCTGCGCCTTTTTTAAGCAGCTCGTATACACCTTTCTTATATTCTTTACCGGTTAATATTTCAACCTCGCTTTTATTAAGGAAAATCACAGAACTCTTACGTATCATCAGCTCCAATGCCTTAATTTTTTTTCTAACATATAAGGCACCGGGAGCAAAACTTATTTCAATATCTGATAACTCTTTTAAAAGCCTTCTCTGAGCCTCATAAGCTCTTTCTCCAACAAAAGAGGATAGATGCAACATTTTAGCTTTTTTTGCATATTCTAAAATATCAGGGCTTATTTCCACGGTATTATTTACTCCAGGATATGCGTATAGAGCTCTCTCACCTTTTTTATCTACAAATCCTAAAATTATCCCTGTTGAACCTTTAATTCTCTTTATTCCACCGGTATCTACATTTTCCTTTTCCATGTCGTTTAGAAGGTAAGTCCCATCATCATCATAACCGACATTCCCGATAAAACCGGTTTTAACCCCTAACCTTGCTAGCCCTATTATAGTGTTTGCTGCAGAACCGCCAGGTGCTCTAACCCAGCGATTTACTGGTACTTCATCTCCGGCTCCAGCTATTCTTTCGACAAAAAACAGCTTGTCTACGTTTAGGGCTCCTATCCCTATTACTTCCATATTATCTCTCTTTGAGGGACCTAAGTTTAGATTTCAAGTCTTCTATTTCAGCTCTAATAGCGGATATCTCTTTTTTCCTTTTCTCTTCCTCTTCTGATATTCTGGAGTACAGGTCATCATATACTTCTACAAGTATTCCCGCAATATCTGACTTATCCAAATCCTCTCCCTTCCTGCCTATAGCATCCTTCAACTCTCTTACCAAATTATCCTCCAGATAAGACCTCCTTCTTGCCCCCTCTCCTTTAGCAGATAGAATGTTTCTCATACTTTTAATCCAAAGGTAAGTTAGAAGAATCCCCCCCATAAAAATTACGACATTCTCAATAGGCATATTTACTTTTTTTTTATCCTCTCTATTTAATTATACCGCTTTAAGCATCCTATCCAAAGATTTCCGTGCCTTTTCTGCTATAACTGGGTCTATCTTTACTACATTCTTTCTTCCTCTCAGCTCTTCCATAAATTTTTCCCAAGTGTTTTTCTTCATACTAATGCAGACTGCTCTTTTATATGCAGGAATAAATGTTTTTCCCGGATTCTCTTTTTTCAACCGATGTAATAAGCCGATCTCAGTTGCTATTATAAACTCTCTACTGTTTGATTCTTTCGCCCATCGTATCATTTGTTCAGTACTGCATATTTTATCAGCTAATAGTTGCACTTCTGGTTTGCACTCTGGGTGAACTAAAACCTCGGCATTAGGATACTTCTCCCTAGCCTCTAGAATGTGCTCCGGCTTGAATAAAAGATGCGTGCGGCATGCTCCCTGGGCAGGTATTGTAATTATTTTTTTCTCAGGCACATTCCTTTGCACATGCCAAGCCAAAGCCCAGTCAGGCCCAAAGATTATCTCTTTCTCAGGCAGTGATTTTATTATCTTCACTGCGTTAGCTGAGGTGCAAACTATATCTGCCTCAGCTCTAGCTTCAAGCCTTGTATTAATATATAAAACAACTGCGGCGTCGGGATATTTTCTCCTAGCCTCTCGTACTTTTTCAGCCGGAAGCTGGGCAGCCATCGGACACTTAGCCATGAATTCAGGCATCAGCACTGTCTTATCAGGATTTAACATCGCTGCTGACTCGGCCATAAAGTCAACACCGCAAAATAAGATATAAGGCTTATCTACCTTGGTTGCCCTCTGACACAAGCCAAGCGAGTCTCCTACAAAATCGGCTACATCTTGGATACGTGGTATCTGGTAATTATGAGCTAGAACTATGCAGTCTTTTTTAAGCTCTTCGATTTCTCTCAATTCACCCATAACATCACCGTAAGGAATCCTGAGCGTATGAAAAAATTTATGAAGTTTATGTCCCTATCACCATCGGCTTTGTAATAGATTTTAATGTTGCTATAGCGGAGAATGCTGCGAGTAAGCTGGTCCGTGGATTCTCTGGCGAAGGTAGGTTTTCTACTTTAAAATATAATTTTCCAAATTCTCCCTCTGCTGATATCTCATGGATATTTCTCGTAGACTGCGGATCTGCCACTATCTCCACAGTTGTTTTTTCAGCTCCTATTCCTGCAAGACTTACTGCTACTGCTGTATTGACATTTGCCGGAAAACCTCTGATCGCTTGAAGGGCATTACCCTGGAATACCAACTTCTTCTCTTTTAGATCTTTCAGACTAATATTCTTCTCTTTAAGATAAGGAGCGTTCTCTAACGCCTTAGGAGGCTTTGTGGTTCTCAAAGTAACTTTATATATCTTGCCAGCTGCTGCGGACTTTAGAGCATCTAGCCCCCCTATGGCTCCGGAGGGTAGATATATTTTGACTTTGTTTTCTCTTGCTAGTTTCTCCATCTCGCTTGCGAAAGACACATCAGCAAATGCTCCTACGCTCATGGCCATAAGATTTTTACCTGACCTCAATATTCTTGGACCGTATTGCTTTACGGCTTCTATGGAAGCTGCTTCTATTACTAAATCTACTTCTGATTCTAAGATCTCATTTATGTCCTTCGCAACCTTCGGCTTAATCTGAAAGAACTCCAGTAGGCTTAAGGCTTTCTCATGATTATTATCGTATACTACCTCCAAGGTAGCGTCAACGATTTTCTCAGCAATACCTCTTGCCAGTACATTTCCTATGGCTCCACATCCAATTAAAGCCGTCTCCATGAAGACAACTTTTTAAACATAATAGGTTATATACTATTCTCATGTTTCATACAGCATCTGAAGACGAGGTAAAGAAAGGTAGAACCACAGATATCTATTTCGTTAGGGCTAGAGAAGTCATTAAAAAGAAGGGCATTGATAAAAGAGTTATCGCAGAATGCACTACTAGCTCCCTACCCCTGAACTATAAATGGGGCATATTATCCGGAATAGAAGAGCTGGCATATTTATTTGAGGGATATAATGTTAACATAGATACATTCCCTGAAGGAAGCGTGTTTTATCCTATTGAACCCGTTGTAAGGATTGAGGGAATGTACTCCGAGTTTTGCGAGCTTGAAACGCCCATGCTAGGATTAATTTGCCAGGCTTCAGGAATAACAACTAAATCAGCGAGGCTGAAAAAGCTTGCAGGCGATAAGACTATACTGAGCTTTGGAGTTCGTAGGATGCATCCAATCCTTGCGCCAATGATAGATAGAGCTGCTTATATAGGAGGCTTAGATGGATTTTCTTGCGTTGCTGCAGAAAAAATCATCGGCAAGAGAGCTTCTGGTACTATGCCTCATGCACTAATTATTGTTGTAGGAGACCAAGTTACAGCTTGGAGGTACTTTGACGAGGTAGTTGACAAGGATGTGCCAAGGATCGCTCTAGTTGACACCTATTATGATGAGAAAATCGAGTCAATAATGGCAGCTGAAGCCGTCAAAGGGCTTAAAGGGGTACGTCTTGATACTCCTGGATCTAGGAGGGGTAATATGAAGAAGATAATTGATGAAGTCCGTTGGGAACTGGATTTGAGGGGGTACAAGGACGTAATGATTTTTGTGTCAGGTGGAGTTGACGAGAATAATATAGTCGAGTTCACAAATGCAGACGGCTTTGGTATTGGGACGAGTATAAGCAACTCTAAGACTATAGACTTCGCCATGGATATTGTTGAAATGGAAGGAAAGCCTGTTGCTAAAAGGGGTAAATACGGTGGAAAGAAGGAGGTCTACCGGTGCCCTAATTGCCTTAAGGATAAAATTATGCCAAGCAACGGCTCTAAAAGTGTAATATGCGATAGCTGTAAAGTGGAAATGAAAAGTATGCTAACTCCTCTTATTAGGGGTGGGAAGATAGTTAGAGATTTACCCTCGGTGGATGAGATCAGAGATTATACTCTTGAGCAGTTGAAAAAGCTTGAGGTGTAGTTATGGATGTTTCGATAATAGGGTTTGTTAAAGCAGATAAGTATAGGCTGAGAATAATGGAGGTACTTAAATCTGAAGCAACGCCTAAGGCTATTTCCCACAAACTCAGGATAAGTCTCCCAAGGGTGAATAAATCGCTTGAGGAGCTTTCAAAAAAGGGTTTAGTAGAAAAGCGTGAAGATAGCTACTTTCTCACAGAGGACGGTATAAAGACTCTTGCACAGATCTCTAAAGAGATGAGATAAATCTTAGATGTATTTCTCTGGATTATCCTCAAATGCTACCCGGCATGTTGGGGTGCAGAAGAAATAGATTTTGCCTTTATACTCTTTTTTAAATGCCTTGTTTTTATCAACCTCGCAATCACATACCACATCTTTGATCTTCATATTTTTTCACCTTGCTAACTCAACTTTAACCTCATCTCCGTCTTTTACCGACTTTAACAGCTCAATGCCTTTAACCACCTTTCCTATTACACTAACGGGTTCATATGCCCTGCATTCATCGCCCTCGCTTACTGGAGTTGGGCCGAAGAATATAGCGATTGCTCTCCCTGCTTCCCAGTAACAAACATCTCCTATCTCAAGAATTTCTTTTTTATTTTCATCTGAGCTTGCCTCAACCGGTATTGAAAAATAAACCTCATCACCCCATCTACTTGCCTTTGAGCGGATAGGCAAGGCATCTAGTATTTTTGAACATATAAGAGACTCGCAAAGCTCTACTTCAATTATTTTGCCGCCGATAGTTACAATAATCTCCGCCAAAAACGATTACCCCCAGTTATCCATATTATTTTCAAGGCACATTAGAAAAATCTTATCATTTTACAATAAAATCATTAAAAAGAAATTTTTCTAATAAAGTATAAAACAAGTACCGCTATAATTCCTATATTGGAAATCAGCAACTTTCAGGAATTATACACAGCTGACAGAACTCAACATAGCCTTAGAGGAGACGGCAAAAAGCTAAAAGGTAGGAGGTCAATATCCCAAAAGAGTTGCCAACCAGGACTAGTAAGGGAAAGAAGATAAAGCCAAGGACAAGCTACCCCAAGGAAAAGCCTAAGATAAAACAGGGTAATCCGCCGTCAAGAAGGATAACTCATGGGACACATCTTCAGCTTCATAAGCGAGGTCTTCGCCGACGAAGGAGCCCCTAATATTATCCCTGAGGAGATAGTCATCCTTTCAAAAGCAGTTAGACCATAACCCTGCCCTGACTTATACCTACGTAAAAGATAATAGAGAGTACACGCCCTACTATGGCTACATGAAGGAATCGTTGTGGACGCTTTGGGAAGGATCAGGCAATGACTTCGACTTCAAGGAGGATTTCCTTCATGTGCTTTATCGCCCACTTATGGTTTTCCTCGGTAGATGATGCTACGCAATTTTCAGGCACAATTATCTTATAATTCCTCATGGCTGCATCGGTAGCAGTATGCATCACACAAATATCTGTGAGCACTCCGGTCAACACGAGCGTGTCAACGCCCTTCTCTCTCAATATATCATCTAGATCAGTATTGTAGAAGGCAGAGTACCTCTTCTTTTTAACCACTATATCCTCTGGCCTTTTATCCAGCTCCTTTATTACCTCAGCCCCTTCAGTTCCCTCTACCGCATGCTTAGGCCATGCCTTGAATTCCCTGTCATCCTCATCATGGGAATCCTGTACGAAGATTATTGGCTCCTTTCTCTCCCGAAATTCCCCAATTAATTTGTTTATAGGCTCTATTAGCTTGTTAGCGCCCGGCACTGGAAGCGCCCCATCCTCTCTTACGAAGTCGTTTAGCATATCGATTACCAATAGAGCACGCATAAAAAATTAATAGTTATATGCCGTGTATAAATAATTTCAATAGCATGATTTCTAAATTATTAGATTTTTTAAAAGAAGATATAGGGAAAGAGGATATTACTACGCAGGCTACTATACCTAAGAACCAAAAAATAAGCGCAGAAGTAATCGCTAAAGAAGATGGGGTTCTAGCTGGCCTAGAAGAATCAATACTGCTCTTAGAACATTTCGGCCTTAAATATGAGTCAAGCCTGAAAGACGGTGATGCCATTGGAAAAGGAGATGTCATTCTCAAGATTAACGGCAACGCCAGGAATATTCTAACGATCGAAAGAGTCCTCCTCAATATACTTATGAGGATGAGTGGGATCGCCACCTATACCCACATGCTTGTAAAAAAAAGCTCAGCCTATGGTGTTATCATAGCGGGCACTAGGAAGACCACCCCAGGGTTTAGATACTTCGAGAAAAAAGCCATAAAAGTCGGAGGAGGATGGCCTCATAGAAATACTTTGGATGAAGCATATTTAATCAAGGATAATCATATTGCTATCGTAGGATTAGAAGAGGCTATAAAAAAAGCAAGAAGTAAAAATAAATCCAAGACATTAGAAGTTGAGGTTAAGAACGCTGAAGAAGCCCTCACAGCCTGCGAGTTAGGAGTTGATATAATAATGCTTGATAATATGACACCTGATAAAGCAGAAAAAATAATAGAGAAGATAAAAGAAAAAGGATATAGGAAAAAGGTAAAAATAGAGATCTCCGGAGGAATCACTGAGAAGAATATAGACTCCTACATAAAGTTAAAGCCGGATATAATCTCCATGGGATCACTAACTACCGCCAGTAAATGGCTTGACATGAGCTTAAGGGTAATATGGTAACGGAGGAAGAAGTATTAGGAGCACTAAGAAGAGTGCACAGCATAAGGGCAGGCAGCAACATAGTTGACCTAGGCCTCATAGAAGAAGTAAAAATAGAGGGTGAAGTGGTAAATGTTAAGATGCGAGGCATCTTGAGCAGCTGCCCATATAATTTCGTGCTAGCCGTTAGAGGTGAGAGAGAAATTAAAAAAATTGAAGGAGTAAAAGACGCCAACGTTGAGGTCTTAATCAGAGGATTTAGTGATTAAGCTGATATTTCAGCAACCTCTTTAAACGCCTCTAACACCTTGCTGACCTCTTCATCGCTGAGCCCATATACCGACAGCTTTATATGCTTGCTTAGACCCTTGTGCAGGCCAACAATGCCTCGTTTTATCATTTCTTCCGCAAGGAAGAATCCTTTCCGCCTATGCTTTTTAGATATCTCCCAGAAGAGAGGCGTCTCAAAATGAAGAAGATGATGCCTATGAGGCCGCTCACCCAGAAGCATTATATCTCCCAGGTCCTCCATTGCATCAATAAACTTATTGGTTTTATTTATCTCCTCGTCCCATTTTTTGACTCTCTCCTTAACATAGGGGAATGAATTCATTGCACAGACCAAGGGGAGGCCGCCAATACTGCAGCCAAAGACATTAGGGATTTTTTTACCAAACGCCCTGCCAGTCCAATCCGGCTTAGACTTAGAAAGCGCAAATACCTTTCTAGACCACTCATAAGTTGTGACTAGAAATCCTAGAGGACCAATAGACGCCATCGACTTATGAGCGGATAAAGTCAAGAAGTCGGCGTTTAAATCCTTCATATTGATAGGCATTACACCGCCAGTATAAGCGGAGTTCACCATATAAGGTATCTCTTTCTCAGCACATACTTTACCTATTTCTTTAACTGGAGCTAGGTTCCCATAATACGGATCAGCATGAGTCATTACCACAAGAGCAGGATTACCTATCTCCTCTATCTTCTCAATAACGGAGTCCACCTCAACTTTATATTCAGGATATCCCGTATGCGGTGACTCAACGACTTTCAGACCACACATCTCCGCAGCTATGTTCGTAGAGTAGTGGCTGTTAGGATCCGATAAAACTACCCCATCCGGAGATACCTCTGATATGGTTTTCATGACTGCAAACTGCGCTGCCCTACATCCAAAGGTATGCTCTGCCTCGTCACCACCAAAAAATACAGCTATCTCCGAAAGAAATTCCTTCACATTCGGCTTTGTTATTAGACTCGATCTACCTTCAATGCAATCGTGGCAGAGATTATACCCTACTTCTAACCATCCTTCATCACAGAGCCTCTCAGTAACACTCTTAGGCACTATTCCCCCCCTCATCAGCGGATTTATTATTATGAAGTCTTTATACCTGTAACTCAAATTACCCACATCCATAGCAGAAAACTCGGGTGATACACTCATCTGGCTATTACCTTTGAATCACTAACCTTTTTGAGTATATCCATAATAGCCTCTTTGAGTCCCCTGCCAGTGTTTAAATCAATCGCCTCGCCTAAACCGAAGGTCATCGCCACATCTGTCCAATTTCCCCTCTTCTTGACTATCAAAGGTTCTTTTGCTTTTACTTCAACTCCCCTAAGGGGTATATGCACAGTTATGTACTTTATCTTACCATGCGTGTCTTTGTTTAAATATATCCTAACATTTGTACCATCAACCTTGCCAAAGAAATAGTCAGTTCCCTTCTCGAAGCCTATCTTCCTAAAGCTCTCAATTATACGTGGAGAGAGGTCACTTGTTTTGCAACCGCAAAGAGCCACGCAGGTCTTTGAAAGAGCAGATATTCTCTTTGACAGTTCTTCAAAAAACTCAGGGGGACCTCCTACTATCAGATCTGAATCCCTGAAATCCGCAAAAGTCCTCGCTCCACCGCAAAGCATCGTTACATTACTTTTTTTCTCCATATATGGCTTAGCGGTAGCCTCTCCGCAAACCGCCATACTGCCCGCAAACTTTGCTTCAAGGCCGTCCATTATGGACGCAACCTCCATTGCCTGCCTCGGATTAAGAATCGCTAGTATGATATCAGGATCTCGAATTTTATCTAATGGACCAACCTTAACCACTTTAGTTTCCGCTGGAGAAATACGTGGCTGTATGTCAACATACACAGGCTCAACAAAACCGAGGGTTACCTCAGCATTGGGGCATGCTATATCCTCATGCTCCGCAGTAATCACTTCGCCATTAGCAGCTTTTCTTACCATCTCACAGTAACGAAGCTTTCTAGTAGGCTTTTCTATATCTACTGGTTTTTCCTTGAGGATTTTAACCCCAACTAAGTTGTACTTCATCCCTAAATGTGCTCTTATGTTTTCCATAATCATCATACCGGAGGAGCTTTTATTAGCAATTCGTAGGTCTTATCTCCAACTTTTTTAACATCTAAAACCTCGTACTTTATTTTCTCCTCCTTCAGACTCCTAGGGATATTCTCAGCTGCCGGCGGATAATCTACGATAACCTTTAAAAGACCACCGCCAGAGTACGCCAGCTCTTCTAACTTCACTTTTGTGTAAACGAAGGTATCCGGGCATTTTTCCCCTCTAAGGTCAAAGACTTCAGGCTCCATTTTAGTTTCCCTCATCTTCGCAAACATAAACTACAGGCTTAGCGATAAATTTCTCGCCGCATGCAGTACAATCTTCCTTTCTAGTTACCTTGATCTTATCGAAATCCATAGTATCGGCATTTATAACCAATAGTGTATTCTTAAGGGCTATCTCTTTTCCAGCAAGATATCTTATCGCCTCTAATGCTTGAATAGCTCCAACCATTCCTGTCATTGCGCCTATAACGCCGGCTTCCCTACAAGTGGGCACTGTACCTGCAGGCGGTGCTTCTGGAAAAACGCATCTAAAACATGCAGTTTCCTTAGGAATTATGCTCATAGCCCGGCCCTCATACATCAGCACTGCTCCATGGAAGAGAGGTACTCTGTTAACCGCACACGCATCATTAACCGCATATCTAACCGGAAAATTATCTGTTCCATCAACTACCGCATCGTATCCTTTAAGGAGGTCAAACGCGTTATCGTACGTTATCATTTCTGTGATACCATTGATTTCTATCTCTGGATTTATCTCGCTCAAACGCTTAGCAGCCAGTTCAGCCTTAGGCTTTCCTATATCCTCAACACTATACAGAAATTGTCTGTTCAAATTAGTAAGATCTAGCTTATCCATGTCAATTATGTCGATTCTTCCTACGCCTGCTAAGGTCAAGTAAGTTGATATCGGGCATCCAAGTCCTCCAGCGCCAGTAACAGCTACCTTGGCTTTTTTAAGCCTATTCTGCTCTCTACTACCAAAGTCCGGCAACACGAGTTGCCTGCTATACCTTTTAATCTCTTCCAATGATAGACTCATTTGACAACCCTTCTCCCTTTAATCTTAAGAAATCTTTTATCTCGTTTACAAATTTATTCCCAAGTTCTTCTATAGTAGCCTCCAAATCTTCCCCAATCTTATGTCCCCTACCGATTCCAGGGCAGTTATCCGTGACTTTAACCTTAAGGACTATTTCATCCGCATAAATAACTCCTTCAAATTTAAAGGGGTACATACGGCAGAATATTGGCTTGACTCCCCTTTTATGCAAACGGCACGAGTAGTCGTCATTAAGGAATACGCATCTATCACCATTTTTTAACCTGAAAAGTCCTTTCTCATCCTCTAAATGCACAAACTTTTCCGGCTTAAGTCCGGTAGCCCTTGCTATCCTTCTTATATCCCCGGCAGTAACTTCTCTACCGCCTGTACAACATTTGGCTCCGCATTCCTTATACGCACATTCCCACTTTTCGATAGGTGTACTATAAATGAGTACCATTAGTTAACCACCTGATACTGCTGGAAGTATAGAGATAGTATCTTTTTCTCCCACTTTTGTATTCAACCCATCCCCTAACCTTACATCCTCATTATTCACATAGATATTTACAAATCTCTTTATCTCGTCATTTTCTAAGATTTTTTCAGCAAAACCCGGGCTAGCAGAATCTATGTTCATAATAACCTCTTTCAAAGTTTTCCCCGGAGCTGTAATCTCAGGCTTTCCCTGACTATATTTCCGCAGGGGAGTAGCAAGCCTAACAATAGCCATTAAATAGCCACCTCCTTTACAGTAGTCTTTTTTTTCAAAAGTTCATTGAATTCATTAAGATCTGGATTTATCTTAATAAGTGAAGGCAGATAATCTGCCAATACGTCTTGAGTCTTTAACCCATTGCCAGTAATGTATATTACAACTCTCTCATCTTTATCGATTTCACCATTTTCAACAAGTTTCTTTAATGTGCCTACAACGACTCCCCCGGCCGTCTCTGTGAATATGCCCTCAGTCTTTGCTAAGAGCTTTATACCATCTATAATTTCTTCATCTGACGCCGCACCTGCAGTGCCCATAGATTCTTTAAGCACTTTAACGGCATAATAGCCGTCAGCAGGATTACCTATTGCGAGACTCTTTTCGATAGTATTAGGCCTTACAGGCTTCACCTCACTGTTTGTTAGAAATGCAGTAACCACTGGAGAACATCCTTGTGCCTGTGCAGCCGTAACTCTTGTTTTAACTTCATCTATGATATCAACTTCAACCAACTCATTGAAACCTTTCCATATTTTGGTTAAGAGAGACCCTGATGCTACCGGCACTACAATTCTATCTGGAGTAGTCCATCCTAGCTGCTCAGCAACTTCATAGCCTAATGTCTTAGAGCCCTCTGCGTAGTAGGGCCGTAAATTTATATTAACAAAACCCCAGTCATAATAGCCTGCGATCTCTGTGCAAAGTCGGTTTACTTCGTCATAATTCCCCTTTACCCCTATTAAGTTCGGACCGTAAACTAGGGTTTGAATAATTTTTCCCAAATTCAGATCAGCAGGTATAAAAATATAACATTTTAACTTAGCTTTCGCTGCATGAGCTGCGACAGAATTTGCTAGATTCCCTGTAGAAGCACACCCCACTGTATCGAAACCAAACTCTAAGGCTTTAGAAACTGCGACTGATACCACCCTATCCTTAAATGAAAAAGTAGGATTAACAGAGTCATTTTTAATATAAAGCTCTTTTAAACCGAGTTCTTCAGCAAGATTATCCGCCTTATGAAGAGGCGTAAAGCCTGCCTTTAAATCTACGACCTTGCTTTTTACTGGTAGTAAATCTTTATATCTCCAGAGCGTGTTAGGTCCTTTCTCTATCTTCTCTATACTCAAAGATTCTTTAATTTTCTCGTAGTCGTATTCAACCTCTAGTGGCCCAAAGCAATCCTCACAGATGCTTACAGGCTCTTCGGGATACCTCTTACCGCAATTTCTACATTTTAATCCGACGATCATAAGAATCACTAATACCGCTTTATGTCTTATTATAAATATTTTTCGGTGAAAATATTATTTCTAGTAATAAATTATTTCTGTTGAACAATACCAAACGAAATTTTGAGAATATTTTCGACTACAAAAAATAAACATGTGCAAAATTGTAATTTTATCGTAGAATTATTTTAAAACTTCATCCATACTGCCAGATCGATATCCTTCAAGATCGAGGGTAACATAGGCAAAACCTAGCTGAGTTAGCCTATTTAATATCTTTTCTCTATTCTCCAGCACCCGTAGAACATCTCCATTAGAAACTTCAATTCTAGCGGTATTTTTATGACTTCGAACTCTTAATTGCTTAATTCCCATGGATCTTAAAAAATCCTCCGCCATTTCCACTCTCTTTAACTTAAAACCCGTAATAGATTCTCCATAAGGAATACGAGAAGCAAGACACGCCATTGAAGGCTTATCCATTACCGAAAGCCCAAACTCTCTAGCGATCTCCCGTACTTCCTCTTTCCCTAACTTAAGCTCAATTAGAGGACTTCTGACGCCAGCTTCTCTCATAGCCTTTAAACCAGGTCTATGTTCCTTAATATCATCATAATTCGCACCATCTACAATTAGAGATATGCCATTCTCATCCGCCACCTTCTTTATCTCCTCGATAAGACCTTTTCTACAGTAATAACACCTATTAGGCGGGTTTCTAACAAACATCGGGTTTTCCAGCTCATTTTCATTTACTATCTCCAATCTAATGCCTATTTCCATGGCAACTTTTTTAGCTAACTCTGCTTCCCATTTTGGAAATGTAGGTGAAAAAGAAGTTACAGCGATAGCCCTTCCACCCAAAACTTCTTTGGCCGCCTTTGCTACAACTGAGCTATCTACCCCGCCAGAGAATGCTATTACGGCTCCGTCTTTATCTTCGAACCATTTCAAAAGTTTTTGCTTCAGAATTTTTTCCCCCTCACCTTATTAATATCAAAGCTAGCCGTATCAGCTACTGTCATAACAGCCATAACTCCTGCTTGGACCGGATCTGTGACAACAAGGTCGCACACTTTTGTAACGCCTCCAGCCATATTTAGCGAGATCACGGGGATGCCATGATCCTCGCGCAGTTCTTTCACAGCTTTAGTGACTTCACCTCCCATTATTGAACCCGCTAATACTAGGATAGCCGCCCTATGAAGCCTTCCAACAGCCCTAATGGCTTCCGCTAGCTTTTCTTCACCGACTAATGGTATAGTATCTACGCTTATTCTCTCGCCTCTAATATTATGCCTGTCCGCCTCACTAACAGCACCCAGCACGACTTGCGCGACCTGAGCTCCACCCCCAATAACTATCACTCGTTTACCATAAATGCTTTCAAATGAGCGTGTCTTTTCTACCAAGATAACACTTTCAACTTTATTAAGATCTGAGATTAAAGACTCAAAGTCCTTTATATCCTCAAGCTCAAAATAGATTTGCACTTCCTCATCCATGGGGAACTGCTGTATATACCTTATATTACCTCCATGCTTGGCTATTACCGTTGTTATGTCTCTTAACAGGCCTTTTCTATCAGCTGCGAAGACTGATATCCCCACCAGTTCCATAGCCTATAAATACAGAGATATCAATAAAAAAGGTTTGTGGTGATAGGCTTGAAAGTAATCGAGTTAAAAGATTCTAGTGTTATTATATTAGACCAAACGCTCCTCCCTACTGAGGTCAAGTATATAGAGTGCGAAGACGTAGAATGTATTGCTGAAGCTATTGAAAATTTAAGGATAAGAGGAGCTCCTGCTATCGGAGTTGCAGCAGCTTTGGGTATGGCTATTACTGCCATAAAAAATGCAGATAAGCCTAGTGAAATCCTTCTCATAGAATTAAAGAAATCCTACGATAGGTTGAAGAAAACAAGACCAACAGCCGTAAACTTATTTTGGGCGCTGGATAGAGTGATTAAAAGAGCTGAATCCTCTAAAAATATAGCTGCTGAAACAGTTAAAGAAGCGCTGAGAATTCATGATGAAACCAAGATATCTGATAAGCGGATAGGCGAGTATGGAGCTGACTTATTAGAAGATGGAGATGTAGTTCTTACTCATTGTAATGCAGGAGGACTAGCTACAACCGGTATAGGGACAGCACTCGGGGTAATCAAGACGGCATGGAAACAGGGAAAAAAGATAAAAGTTATAGCTGATGAAACTCGGCCATTATTACAGGGAGCCCGATTGACAACGTTTGAAATGGTTGCCGAAGAGATTCCAGTCGATTTAATATGCGATAATATGGCTGCCTTTGCCATGAAGAATCTTGGAGTTACGAAGGTAATCGTTGGAGCTGATAGAATTGCTAGGAACGGAGATACAGCTAATAAGATAGGAACCTACGGCATAGCGATATTAGCCAAAGAACATGGAATACCCTTCTATGTGGCTGCTCCACTATCCACGATTGACGTAGGCATCGCAACTGGCGAGGAGATACCTATTGAATATCGAAACCCTAGAGAGATAAAGTTCTTTAATAATAAAAGAGTAGCCCCAGATGGCGTGGGAATTTTGAATCCTGCATTTGATGTAACTCCCAATGAATATATAACAGGGATAATAACAGATAAAGGTGTTTTAAAACCGCCCTTCGAAGAGAGTATAGAAAAAGCGTTTAAATCATGAAAACAACTCAGATACTAATATTATTGCTTTTGCTTTCAGTTACCGCTAATCTCATTCAATTTAAAAACAGTGCTTCTAGTAAAGAAGAACTTAAGGCTCTTAGATCGGATTTTCAAGATTTAAAAGAAACGTATGAAGAGGCTCTGCATCGCCTTGAAGCATTAGAAAAAAATTATAAAGAATCTGAATTGGAACTTAATAAGACTGAAGCTGAGCTAAAAAGAGTCATAGCTACTCTTACTGCACTCAATGCCTCTATCTCGAAGCAAAAGGAAATTATAGAAACCCTTAACTTTTCGAGGATAGTAAAAGCATACATCCTAGGCGTTAAAACCGATACTAATACCGGGATAGTTCTGCCCTTAGAAACAAAGCTTGAATATGGAAGCGGCGAACTGCTACTAGATGCATCTAATGTATCTTTTACCAAGGACTTTCAAAATACTATGAGAATTTCTTTAAAAGTTGCCCAGAATTTTACTGGAGAAGAAATCTCAAAATACAACGTAATATTTCATGTTTCAAATCCCTACAATAATACTCTAACCCTTACTGGTAGCAGTGCTGGTACCATAATGACAGTAGCTCTTATAGCTGCACTAAAAAATAAAACTCTAAAAGAAGGAATTATGGTTACTGGGGGAATAAATGAAAATGGAGAAATACTGAGTGTAGCACATGTAACAAAAAAAGCCCTCGCAGCTAAAGAATATGGTGCCAAGATCATATTAGTTCCCAGAGGCCAGAAGAGATTCATAGAAGGAATTGATCTGATAGAGGTTAGGAATATCTCCGAAGTTGTTGATTTAATTTTAGAATAATTTTTCTGGCCTAATATCCCCTAACCTGCCGAAATCCATTATTCCTGCTTCCTCACTAATAGCTATTACTCTAAAGTCATCAATCTCCAATTCTTTGAGTATTGGGGAAAGAAGCTCCTCTCGGGGTATAGTATTAACCTCAGAGCCTAAGGCTAAATAAGAAAAAGCTGGCATTACCAAAAATTTCCTTGCCTCCACTTCCCCGTACAAAAAGCATTTAAGTTTTTCCTTTGCCCCTATTTCATCATAAAGAGCGATTGCTGGATGCTCATGTCCCATTATTATATACCTGCCTTTAGTTTCTTTCAAGGGCTTATCACCATGCAAAAATAGAAAATCTTTAAAAAGAAACTCGTCATAGAGTTCTACCCCATACCTCCTCGTAGTATAAATAATATAATTATCATGATTCCCTTTTACTAGGACGATCCTCTCAAAATTGTTTTTCAAATATTCAAAAAGGTCCTTGACCTCCCTGAATTCATGGTATGTTGTTTCAGAAAATTCGTGCTTCACATCCCCTACAATAATAAAATTGGACGCAGACTTATAATCAACGATTTTAGAAAGAATTTCCATTTCTCTTTCAAACTGAACCTTAGGCATAAAGATCCCTTGCTCCGCCATTATTCCTTCATATCCAAGATGAAGATCACAGATCACAATAGCTTCCAACTCTTTTATGTATATAGCGGGGTAAGGCTCTATTACCTCAATGCTCCCGAGTCTCATAATTTTACTTTTACGGAAAATTATTTATACCATTAGGTACCCTCTAAGAATAAGGGGAATCTAGGTGATTTCAAATCGTATATCGAAAGATATTCGATTTGGAATGACGGAATTCTTGGAAGTGTGTCAAAGTTTGTGAAAACTTATGACGCATTTCAGGGAGATTCGCCGGGAAGAAATAAGTGTGGAAAATGTTTGCATTCGCCTAATAAGCGTATGCAAATAAAACCAAGCGATGTTCTTCCCCTCCTAGACCCAAATTCATCTATTCTATCTCTACTTTAACCAGCCTTCCTGCTCTTTCTTTTACTTTAAATCCATTTTTCAGGTACCATTCTACTCTAGAGCTAAATACCCACGCGATTAAAGTAGTGTCGGAGAAGTCAGCCACTATTTTATTTAATAACATTGAACCTACTCCTTCGCCCCTATACCATCTTTCAACATTTATAATCTTCAACTCAAATCCCTCATTGATCTTTTTAATTCTGGCTGAAGCTATAATTCTAGAATAATTTTCATCCCATACCAAATACTCATGGGAGTCGATTGAGTCAAAGTGTTCTATGTTCATAGAGAAACACCCAAAAGAAGACCGATGTGTAGAATGATTTAGTATAAAAATCTTACGAAGATCACTAGGAAAGCATTTATAAGATTAATTGCCACTAAAATTTATGAAATTTTATAAATATCATGGTGCTGGAAACGATTTCATAATAATTAATAATCTCAATGAAGAAATCGGGGAAGAGGAAAAGTCTACTCTAGCTAAAAAGCTTTGTAGAAGAAGGTTTAGCATAGGAGCTGATGGGCTTGTTTTAATAGAAAAATCTCGGGTAGCTGATGTTAAGATGCGGATATTTAATCCTGACGGAAGCGAGCCTGAGATGTGTGGTAACGCCATTAGATGCGTGGCTAAGTATGTTAGAGATTCAGGAATAAAAAGCAATAAGAAGATATCAGTAGAAACCTTAGCCGGCATAAAGAAGCTTGAAATAACTTCTAATGGAAAGATTTCGTATGTAAAAGTGAATATGGGAAAACCCAAACTCGAAAGAAGAGATATACCAGCACTAGGTGAAGGAAAGTTGCTTGGAGAAAAAATAAAGATTAACAGCGGAGAAATAGAGATACACGGGGTAAATACCGGAGTTCCTCACGCAGTAGTATTTGTGCAGGACATTGCCCATGCTGATTTAATGAAGATAGGTAGAGCGATACGGTTTCATCCTATATTTCCGGAGGGCGCTAATGTAAATCTTTTAGAAAAAGTAGGAGAGAACTCCTTTAAAGTCAGAACCTACGAAAGAGGAGTAGAAGGGGAAACCTTAGCATGCGGAACTGGTATAGTAGCTAGTGCGGTTATAGCCTGTATATTGGGAGAAGCTAGTATCGAAATGCCTATAAAACTCGAAGCTAAAGGCGGAACATTATATGTCGAAAAAAATAAAAAAGGCGAATGGTTTATGAATGGTCCAGCAGAATTTGTCTTTGAAGGTGAAGTAAAATGGGAATCATAGTTGATATAGATAAATGCACGGGATGCGGAAAATGCTACGAAGTTTGTCCAAAGGGACCGAGAATATGGAAGATAGAAAACCAAAATGGTAGTAGAAAAGCATCAATTATAGACGAAGGATATTGTATAAACTGCAGTACCTGTGCATCTTTTTGCCCTGCGCATGCTATAAAGATCAACTGGCAGTAGTATTCCCTCTACCAATGGTGACTTCCGATGAAAGGTATTATAGTAGACGAGGATAAATGTATTGGATGTGGTAAGTGTTATGAAGTTTGTCCAAAGGGACCGAGAATATGGAAGATAGAAAATAGGAATGGAGAAAAGAAAGCATACGTTTTAGATGAAGATTATTGTATTAACTGCGGAAACTGTGCAGCATTTTGCCCTACTCACGCTATAACCCTAAATTGGTTTAGATATGAAATTTGAATTTGTCGACATAACTACCTCAGATGTAGCGTTTAGAGCCTATGGGAAAGACCTCTCAGAATTATTCGCCAATGCCGCACTAGCCATGTTCGAGGTAATGATCAAAACTGATGACCTACAAGAAAAAGTCTTCAGAGAAATAGAAGTTACTGGAAATGACCTTGAGTCTTTGATGTTTAACTGGCTGAATGAACTTCTGTATTATTCAGATGCGGAAAATCTGGCATTCAAATCATTCCAAGTAACTGTTGACGAAAAAAACCTTATCGTAAGAGCCGTATGTAAGGGCGAAGAAATAGACCAAGCAAGACATGAAACTCGTACGCCAATTAAATCAGCAACATATCATAAACTAAAAATTAAGAAAAACGATAAATGGATGACCCAAGTGATACTGGATATATGAAATGCCCCAACTGCGGATCACGTCTTGAGAAGATAGGGAATCAATGGATATGTCCTGAATGTGAGTATCATACCGAAAAAGGCACTCCTGCAAAAGGAACTTTCAGATAGAATATGAAACTTTTATCACTTCGTTTCCTATAATTTTCAAGAATTTAGCATTTATTCCTAACTTTTTAATTCAACCACAAGTCTTCAAAATAATCATAAACACCGCAAGAAAGCACCAGAAAATTCCGCGACAGAACTTACCTGTGGATTCCCCAATTTCCCCGTAGCTTCTCTGCCGTGAAATCTGTTAAAATCTAATAAAGTCTTTCAATCCTTTTCTTTCATCCCTTAACTACTCCGAGAGGCCGAAGCTCAACGACTATTTTAGATATTCCGGCTAACTCGCAGGTTTTAACAACTTCATCTACATCTTTATAAACAGCAGGAGCTTCTTCCGCAAGCACTTTCCAAGAAGCCGATCTAACTATTATACCCCTACCTTCCAGCTCCCTCTTTACTTGCTCTCCCCTATAACTCTTCAGAGCCTTTGCTCTCGATTGTAGTCTTCCAGCACCATGACAAACACTACTAAAGGTTTCTTCTTCCGCTTTCTCTGTGCCTATTAAAATATAAGAAGCGGTTCCCATAGAGCCAGGAATTAGAACAGGCTGTCCTATCTTCTGATAGTCCCTTGGGATATCAGAGCTTCCCGGACCAAAGGCCCGGGTTGCACCTTTCCTATGTACATAAACCTTTTTAACCTCGCCATCAACTTTATGCTCCTCTACTTTGCCGATATTATGAGCGACATCATAAATTACATCTAATCCAATATCTTCTTCTGAAACTCCAAATACTCTGGTTATACTTTCCCTAACCCAATGAGTAATCATCTGCCTATTACACCACGCAAAGTTAGCCGCAGAATTCATAGCGTAAAAGTAGTCCTCACATTCTTTAGTACCGGAAGGCGCATATACCAGCTCTCTATCCGGGAGCTTGGAGATTATATCTCTAAACCTGCTCTCAAGTATTCTCAAGTAATCAGTGCAAACTTGGTGCCCAAATCCCCTAGAGCCTGTATGGACCATGAGACAGACTTGTCCCTCTTCTTCTATCCCCATAAACTTCGCAATTTCTTTATCAAAAATCTTTTCAACCCTCTGTATCTCCAAGAAATGGTTACCCCCTCCCAGGCTTCCCAACTGAGGTATGCCCCTACTTTTAGCCTTATCGGAAACAACCTCCGCCCTCGCGGGTAATGATCCCTTCTCTTCTAAATGCTCAAGGTCTTCTTCTTTACCATAACCGTTTTCAACAGCCCATCGGGCTCCTATCTCAATAGCTTCTTCAAGTTCGCTCTTTGAAAGCTTTATTTTCCCCTTTGAACCAACACCAGATGGGACATTTCTAAAAATAGTATCAACTAGATTTCGCATTTTTGGTATTACTTCACTATCTTTTAAGTTTGTTCTCAATACACGGACACCGCAGTTAACGTCAAAACCGATTCCACCTGGAGATAAACCCCCATTTTCATAATCAAGGGCTGCTACTCCCCCAATCGGGAAACCGTATCCAAAATGCATGTCAGGAAGCGCGATAGAATGCTTATAAATTCCTGGAAGCGTGGCCACATTAGCTGTTTGCTCAATTGCCCCTTCCTCTACCTCCTTCAATAACTTCTCACTAAGAAATAGCCATGCCGGCACACGCATTCCCGGCTTTGCTCCCCTCGGGAGTTCATATACTCCCTCCCTAATTTTTTTCAACTTATTTTTAAGCATATTATTATCATATTAACATTAACCTATTAAACTTATGGAACTCTCTGGGAAATTGGTCGAAGCAAAATTCTTAGTAAGAGTTAACAGATTCTTGGTTAAAGTCAGGATACATGATACTGTAGAATGTTTCCTGCCTAATCCGGGGAGACTCGAGGAACTCTTACTCCCTAGAGCAAGGGTTATACTAAGAGAGACGGAAAGTCGGCATAGGAGAACTCGCTACGATTTAATAGGAGTTAGGCTTAACGATGAAATTGTGTCAATAGATTCTAGAATCCCAAATATGCTTATTAAAGAATGCTTAGAAAATCGATCATTGAAAGAATTTTCTAAATATAGAAAAATTATACCGGAATATAAATACGGCAATAGCAGATTTGATTTTCTTCTTCTCAATGGCCAAGATTGCCTGATAGAAGTAAAGTCATGCACACTAGTTAAAGAGGAAGTGGCTATGTTTCCAGATGCTCCTACTGAGAGGGGAAGGAGGCATGTGGAGGAGCTTTCTAAAGCTAGAGAGAAAGGCTATCGTACAAGTATCATATTTGTAGTTCAAAGATCTGACGCCAAAAAATTTAAGCCAAATGACAATACCGACCCTACTTTTGGAGAAGCCCTGAGAAAGGCATTTGCCAATGGAGTAGAAGTCTACTCCTACTATACATGCTTTAGAGGCAGAGAGATAAATATTGAGGGAAGATTAGAAGTAGATCTAAAATGAAGGAATTAGAGGAACTTTATCGGATAAGGAAAAACGAGATCAAGAAGAGGATGCAAGAGTTCAGCGAAGTGTACCATAAGGGAAACAAAAAGATTTTTGAAGAACTCTGCTTCTGTATACTGACAGCTAATACCAGTGCTGAGATGGGGCTGAATGCTATGGAGTCTCTAAAGGATATACTATTCTCAGGTAGTCTAGAAGAAATACAGCGCTCACTAAAAGATTGCAGCTATAGATATCCATTTAAAAGAGCAGAGTATATTGTAGAAGCGAGAGAAACTCTTAGAAAAGAGTTGAACTTTGATATTAAAGGTAAAATCGAATCTTTTACTGATAAACAAGAACTTAGAGACTATTTTGTAAAAAAAATAAAGGGATTTGGATATAAAGAAGCAAGTCATTTCCTACGCAACATAGGTTTTAAGGGTTACGCCATATTGGATAAACACATATTAAGAAGCCTATGCGAGTTTTCTGTAATCCCTTGCAAAAAGGGAGAACTACCAAAAATCTCAAAAAAGAAGGATTATATTAGAATAGAGAATAAGATGAAAGATTTCTCGAAAAGAATAGGAATCGATTTCGATGAGCTTGATCTACTCCTCTGGAGCAGAAAGACTGGGAAGATCCTGAAATAAGGTAAGTGGCTTTAATCCCTTGATATTATTTAGAACTTCACTAGGATCATCTTCTGAATAAAATAAGTGACTTACACATAAGCAATCACTTGAACCGAATCTATTTATCTCTATGAATCTCTCTTTTAATTTCTTAGCTAGAGTGCACTCTAGATTTTCCTCTGTTTCTATGATGACGACATAAAGCGGTTTCGCGTTCTTTAACAGATAATCAATGTGCCAATAAACTTTCTTTTTTACTGAGAAATGTCTTTTTATCCTTCCTTCAAGAGAGTTCATTGCAGAACCAACATACAAATAAAACCCTTTTTTTAGTGTAAGTTTTCCCAACCTTCCAATCACTATTTCACTGTTTTTTTCTAGGTAAGTGATAAGTATATAAATACCCTTCATTAGTTAGCAATGAAGTTTTTTTATCTAATATATTTTGTTCAAGTATGTTTGCAAAGTAGATTTTAATTAGGAAGTTGATAATATTGGTTCTATAGAGATTCCCGATGCAAAAATCTCATAATCTCGGATTGTAGATTCTTTTAAAAGTAAATTTAAACAAAATATATTTACTCCTTAAAAGCTCTTGTTGTTATATGGAGGAATATGTGATTGGATTTGCCTTTGTCGGATTATTTTTTATGTTACTGCTCTCTATGACATACATATACATTTTAAGCACTAAATTGACAAACCTTGCAAGTAGACTAGAGAAAATTGAAAAGGTTGTAAATATGAGCACAGACAATGCACATGTGCTCATCGAGAGATTAAAAGAAATAAAAGAAACAATTGAAGGACGCAGGGACTTAAAATAGTGTGAAGTATTTTTTATAATGGTAAGTTTATTAATTTTGAGTGCCCAATGATGAATGATGGGCGATCTGAATATATGATGAACCCTATGAGCGCTGAGGGCATAATTTTAAATACTAGTTTTCTCCAAAAAATGAAAAGAAAGCCGCCGAGAGTGAAACCTCCCGGCACCTAGTTGAAAGAGGCTCATTGTAGGAGGTCTTTAACCTCAAAATAAACCTCTTTCTTTTCTTGTATTTTACTTAATATTGAAATTAATGTAAATAATATGTAAAAATTTACAATATAGCCTTTCCTCGCTCAGTTAACTCAATAATCTTGAATTTACCTCTTCTTCTATCCACAATATAGCCTCTGTTTTTTAATTCCTTTATTCGTTTAATAGCTGTAGGTCGTGTGATACCAAAACTATGTGCCACATCCTTGTGGGCAGGAAACCTCCCAGACTCGTTCTCGCTTTTTACGAACATAAGAATCTCAAAAAGATCTTTATCTAATTCAACCTGGTATTTTGCTTCAACTTTTTTCATTTCCTTTTCCAATAATCCCAGCTCTTGGGCCGATAAAGTAGAGGGATCAACAACTACAATAAGAATTGATTTAGCAACATAAACTACCTCATTGAGCTCCTGCAAGAACTTCATAACCTCATTAAATCCATTTTGCACAATTAAGTACTCCAGCCTATCTAACAACAAAACCCTATTAGACGAAACAAAATCCTCAACGAACTTTGCTAATACACTAAGCAATGGAGGAAGAATATTTTCACCTTTTATTTTCTTACTAAGCCATATCACATCAGCCTTCCCCTCTGCTTTTTCAACCATTTCTCCAGGCTCAGTCCTACTTATTATTAAGCCTTTATAACCTGCATTTAAAAGATCAAGAAAAACATCTAAGCCTTTATTTAATGCTTTCTCTGTAATTAAGTAACTTGAACCCTTTTCAATATTGTATTTTAAAGCCTTCAATCTAAGCCTTTCTTCAACTTTTTTCCTCTCAGTTATATCTACAAATACTTTTATATTGCCAGAATATCTACCATCCTCGGAAATAGGAGTAGCACTAACCATGACATCGACTTTCTTACCATTAAAATCCAAGACGGCCTCGTAACGGGATATCATCCCTTCCATAAGCTTTAAGTTCTCTTCCTCTACCTTCTTTATAGACTCGGGAGAGAATATCTCGCTCCAATGTCTACCCACTATATTACTTCTACTCCCCCCTAACATTTTCAGCATCCTTGGATTAGTAAAGGTAATAAAACCTTCCCTATCTTCTACAATTATGCCCTCCTCCATCCGCTTAACAATACCTTCGTTAAACTCTTTTAGTCTCCTAAGCTCTTTTTCAGCTGTTTTATGGAATATTATTTCTCCCAACCGCTCTGCAATAGCGTTAATTAGATTTCTCTCTTCTTTTAAGAAAGGACCCTCATCTATCTCCGGTCTTTCTTCAAGATAACAGACCTCTATTTTTCCAACTCTCTTTCCATCAGAAAAAATTTCAGCTGCTTGCTTCCACCGGGTTTCTCTAAAATTGGTAGTTTTATATACACTATCCCCGAAAGTGATCCTTGCACATGTGATCTCAGGATATTGCCAAGCAGGTGGGATAAGATTAACCGTATCTTGAAGGATATCTTCCAATGTAGAGCCCTCTCTTTCTACAAGTTTTGAAATAGCGTAAAGACAATTAAGTTCTTTAACCCTTTCACCGAGATCATGAGCTAACTTTTTTAACTTCTTCTCAGCTTCCTTAAGCACAGTTATATCCCTAGCTATTGACCTCGTTTTAATAAATCTACCATTTTCATCAAACTCTGCGTAGACATTCAAGCTAACTGGAAAAGTAGTTCCATCCTTCCTTACAAACTCCCTTTCAAGATTAAGAAGCGATCCTTCTTTTTTCAATTTAGGAAAATCCTTATGAAAGAGTTTTTTGGACTCATCGGTAAAAAAGTCTGTAAGAGGCCTACCTATTATCTCATCCTTCGAATAGCCCAGCATCCTCGCCTCAGTCTCATTACACTCAATAATAACACCATTCTCATCCAGCGAATGATACATGTCCGGAGCATTATCATACAAATCACGATACTTCTCCTCAGACTCCTTCAACTTATTCTTAATAATATTAAGCTCCCTCACCTTCTCCTCCAACTTCAAAACATAATTACTTACATCAATCTCCTCAAGGACCTTTAAAGCCCCCATCCTAAACTTATGAGGCTTAAACATCTCATCCGCATACCTATCCCACGCCTTCTGAACCTGAATATACACCTCCCCACCCACCCTACTCACATCAACAAGTATCTGAGTGGTTTCTTTTATCTTAGCAATTGTTTCATTTTTTTGAGCACCCTTATACATGCTGAAGTAAGCAGTGGTCTCCATTTCGAAAAGATACGGACATACTGATAGAAAGAATTCAACTAATGCATCCTCGCCCCATCGATTTTTAAAAAGAGTTAAAGGATCAAATACATAGTGAGTACCCCTTCCTTTTTCTTCTATTAAAGTCTTTATGTCTTTTATCAGGCTTGAAATTTGATTGTATTCTGATATATGAAAAGTTTCTACGTCTCTTCCGATAATATCAGTAAGAGAGGAATCTATAGATACGTAAATTAGAGTAAATTTGCATTCTTTAGCATGAGAAATAAAAGGTTCCAAGAAAAGCTTATACTCATCCATAGAAGGAACCAGCCAAACAATATTATCTCCTGGTTTTAGGCCCCCTAGTAGTCTATCCATCTCTTTTAGTCCTGTGGACAAACCTTTACTTTGCAACGCTTAATGCCCCCTCAACTTTGATTAAATATTTACTTGTTCTCATATATATAAGTTAAGTAAATGTAAAGAAAGAATTTAACTAATAGTTTTACAAAAACTGAGAAACCTTGTTTTCAACCTGGAAAGAAATTAAAAGAGGCCCTAAGGAATAGAAGTGTAACAGCATACGGTAGGACTAAAGCATCATTTAAACTGTCTAAAAGCACATTAAAGCAGTTAAAGTGCAATTTACTACTTCAGAGGCCCTTATCTATAAAAGTGGTAATTTATTTTTCTCCCATTTAAAAAAGGAACAGCGTAGTGCCAGCGTTCTTTCACACCTGAATCCTTTTGAATACCTATTGAAGGATGTAAGCGTACAGCTCAATAATTTATAAGTAGATATAGCCGTAACTCACTTTTATCAATTAACATGGAGGCGGTATGCGTTTCATAGTAAGATCGCCAGCCATAGAATATTGGAAGATAAGATAATATTCTGTCCCTAATAACCGTTTCTCTTCACCTTTGCTAATATAATACTTAGTGCTCAATTTCGACAATCCATGGAGAGGGAAGTCAGGATTGTTTACACTTAATGGAAAGCCTTCAAGGCTTTCACCGTCATTGATATTTCTTTTATTCTTTTCTTCAGCCACCACCAATATTACCATGTTAGACGATACATTGCTTACCCAGAAAATCATGTTATTTAAAGCTGGTGATAGTTCTCTAACACTTTTAGTGACCTTCTGAGGTAACTGGGTCTGCTTAAGCTCAATGAATCCAACGTAGGCGCCATCTACGATGAAGTGAAGGCTGGGAACTCCATTACTTACCACGTACTGAGCTTTTAGACCCTCACTGATGCGTAGCGCTGAATCGATGTTGAAATGGTTATCTGGTAATATCCTCTTAACTATGGCAGGAGCTATTAGCATTGAGTAGGACTCTGAGTCGATAACCAAGTAATGCTGCTCGTTGAGCTTAAAGACCTCACCTGGAGAGGGGTCCGGAAGGAGTTGTTTCACAAATTGAACAATAGCTTGCGGCTCACTCTCAGAGACATACAAATAATTGTATCCATAGACCGGTTTTGAAATATTAAAGATCGAGTTGGACTTCTCTTTTATATTTACATTGTCTAGAAGCACTTCTCCCTTAGGCACTTTTTTTACAATAAACGGTATAGAGGCGGAATGCCCGAAAATATCGGTGGCATTAATATATCCTGCTCCACTTTTTTCTGAAGTGAAAATGAGAGAAGAACCCACTTGAGATATCCCAAACTCATTAGAACTCCATGTAACTACAACCGGGCCTATTATATTACCTTGAGAGTCGAGAGTCACTGCAGTGAATTTCGCCTCCCACCCAGCGTAACTACACTTCATGTTTCCTTCCGGTTGAATAGCTATCCTCTTACCCATCGTTACAGTTTCATTTTCTTCAATGCTGCAATGAGCCACGCCTCTTATATCTAGTTTCTCCTCAATTTGTTGAGAGTCTAGTCCCCTTCCTGAATAAGTAAGTTCGGCACCGTATTCCCCTATCCCTTTCTCTTTGCAGTAAAAAGTAAAAGTTTGTTGATGATGATCACCTGAAGAAAGACTAAAGGATCTGAGAGGAACTCCCGCAATACCTACTACACTACCGTTTATCGCATAAATCCCTACTGGGTCAGAATAGTAAGGTGCGAGGATTGCCCGATTTATTTCTATTAACTCTTCTCCTACTTCGCTTTTACCAAGATTTCGGACATTAAAAGTAACGATGAATCTACTACCAACTTGTGGGCTAACTTTTGCCGGAGACATTAATAATTCGACTGTACCCTTGCGTTCAACTTTAGTTTCTCCGATTTGGATCACCTTTCCGCTTTCTTCAGGTACACCGCATTTGGCTTGATTTTTTATCAGTAAAGACATCTCAATTGTAGCGTTTTGATACTCTAGCTCTGACACATAATAGTGAAAGCCTGCGCCATATTCTCCTATGCCTTTTTGACCGCAGAAATACCAGAAAGAATTTTTACGAGTTCTGCCTGGAAAAAGATCAAATCTTTCCTGTTTCGACATTTGAATAGGCTCTGCTTCCACCGTATGACTACCAACTGGCCATAACAATACATTAAATATAGTAGTCGATGTCCTATCTCCTAATTCCTCTTCACGTAGGTTATAAATATGGAAGTCAGCAGAAAACCAATTACCGCTAATAAAACTGCTATCCTCTGGTGGAATCATTCTAAATATACTCGTGCCCTGTTCCTTAACTATCCAACTAAACCGGGTAATATTTCCCTGAATATACGCCTCTCCCGGTCCAACTACTATTTTCTGATCCTGTAAAGGCTCAGCTTCCCCTTTCTCATTTACGGTGAAGAGGATGGGTGGCACTACTTCTGTGCTGTCTTCGGCAACATTATAAAGGGAGTTATCTAAGGTTACTCTAATAGTCACCGGCTTCTTGAAGGTTATGCTCTCAGGTCCTAGGCGATAAAGCTGCCCAACTACTGCCATCTCCTTTAATGCCTCTGGTAGCTTGCTCGTCGGGGCAGCCTCACAGGTGATATTGATATTAGATAACACTGCCCCCTCAGGTAGGAGTATAGTAACTTGACCCTCATCAAAGGTAAAGGCACCGCCGCGGGGTCCGATTACCGCTGAGTCAACCCTGATCTCACCAGAACTAATTACAGGTATTGTGGAATCAATTTTAACCTTTTGTGAGCTATGGAGAATAAGCAAGCCTCCAGCCACGGCCAAAATGATCAAGAGGAAAAAATATAGCCTATACCTATTAGATAGGATAGACATGATATTACCCCTTAAAATTTATAAGTTTCATAATATAAATAAAATTCTATCTTATGCCACAAGAAAATATAAAAAAATTGTTTCAAAAAGCTAGAGTACAGAAATGATGGATAAAATACATAAAAATTTTTATAGATCAAAAATAAAAAGCTAAATGATCAGATTGAGTATAGAGCAAATCCGGCATTATTTGCTTATATTCGGTGTTGTTGTAGTTATTATTGTTTTATTTACTTATTTCGCAAGAGAAAAAGTCTTTTTAACAGAAGATAAAGAGAATATTACCATTATCCAAGAAAAATCTATCCCTGAAGTAATAACTATCAAACAATTTCCTCTGATTACAAAACAAGTTTCTGAGGTTGATGGAACTGTTACGGTTAACATAACCATCAAAAACAATGTTGATCATCCAATAGACGATTTCAAAGTCTACCTCACTTTTATTGCAGAAGCAGGGACTATACAGGGGATATTAGCATCGACAAGCGATCCATCAAAGTTCAGTGCAGGTTTTAATCAGGTCAATAACAAACTAACATTTTCGTTTGGCCTATTACATGGTCAAGCCCTTGAAATAAATCAATCGATAATTTTAACTGCAGTCTATCAGAAATCGCCAGACGCACTGGTTGATAAAGAGATACGATTTGAACCAGAACCTTTTGATACAGCAGATAAGAACTTTAATCAGATAAATGATTTAGTGGAAAAGGATATCAATGCACTTATAGAAGCGGGAAGAGGTTCACAACACATTAATGTAATAGTTTTACTAAGGAATCCAGTTAACCGATCAGACCTAGATGTTTTTAAAGGAAAGGGAGGAAGTATTACCTTCACCTACACTATAATAAGCGGTTTTGCGGGAGGGATACCAGCTGACAGAGTAAAGGCATACAGAGATGCTGCCAAGAAAAAGCTTCTTATAATCGATCCGGATCTAGTTCTGAGTCCAGAGTTAGTGTCTTCAACATGGCAAATTAGGGCCACGAATGTCTGGAACGACCCAAATCTTCCATTTAGGGGCAACCCAAATACCACTATTGCCCTGATAGATTCAGGGATAGATGACTTCCATCCTGAGCTTGAAAGGTATCAAGAAACTAGAACCTCAGAGGCATGGGAGACCTTGCCCACAGACGTAAAAATTGTAGGCTGGGTGGATATTGCTTACAAATATACAACCCCAAAAGATAGCAATGGGCATGGAACTCATGTTGCAAACATCGCTGCAGGGAGAGGAATAAGCCATGCTGGAGTTGCACGCGACGCCAGACTTTTCATGGCTAGGGTTAAAAAAGGTTCAGAAATGCTCGAAGCGTATGACTTTATCAAGGATAACGCAAGAGATTATCACATAGTCGTTACCTCAATGAGTATGGGAAATGGAAGCGGAAATAGTCCGGCTTTAGAGAGAGCTGTCAAAAATCTTACCAATATAGGAGTTGTTACTGTAAAGTCTGGTGGAAACTGGTTTCATAGAGGAATTACTACAACAGATCCGGGTCGTGCTCCAACAATTATAACTGTAGGCGCTGTTACCCTCACTGATAGTGTTGCATATTTCTCTTCGAATGGACCCAATGTAATGGACTTGGGAGGAGGGATCAGAGGTCATAAGCCTGATGTGGTTGCTCCAGGCACTCTAATTGAAGCTGCAGATTCTAATGATGTACCTGAAGCATTTGAAGATGAAGATCGAGATGATACCCACGATGGAGGAGACAGATGCATAGATAATAATGCTAATAGTATGTGGGATGTTAGTTTTGCTCACTTTAATTTTGATGAGATTGTGGGTTTTGGTGCTCAACACAATCCAATCGATATTTTTCTGGATTTAAATAACAATGGACTAAGAGATGCGGGAGAGCCCTACCTTGATTTGGATGGTAATAGCGCCTTTACACCCGGAGGAGATAGGTGCCTTGATACTTATCCTGCAGGGGCGCCAGATAATAAGTTCAGTGGCGAACTATGGTTTGATTTTAATAATAATAATATTCTTGACATTGAAGGGATGGTTCCGGGGCTGGATAATTATGTCATAAAATCCGGGACTTCAATGGCGGCACCGCATGTTGCTGGGGAAGTTGCGTTAATTATTGATGCAATTACGGACTATGATCATATCGATGATGACGGTGATGAGAGCATCGATGAAGACCCATGGGACGGAATTGATACCGATAGAGATGGAAGAATCGACGAAGATTTCAGCGCTTGGCGCTATCTGGAACAAGATGCCCTAGCCCTTAAGAGAATCGTACTTATGAATACCTTCGAAGTTCATAGCGGTGAGGTGGTTCCACCGGGATTCCCACAACACGGTGCAAGTAATGCTCCAGGAGATAACAATAATGATGGTGTGACGGATGTTTTTGACCGTGGAGGCAAAGACCCGAAAGAAGGTTACGGGAGAATTGCCGTTGATGCGGCGATAGAGTCTGTTACAAGAGGCTTCTGCAACTATGGGACGGCATCGTTTGGTACAACCCCATGGGAGAAAAAAGTCTGGTCTCGCTTCGTGATTCTGGAGAAAGGAGTCCGATATAGCTTCGCTCTCGACAATCCCCCTACTGGAGATTATGACTTATTCATTTATAATGTTCACTTTAAACCCCCTGCTAACGATGTATTCAGACCTTTCTGGGAGATTGGAGAGCCTGAAATTCTAGCAAGGAGCATTAATGATGGTAATGGCGTTGACGAAAGTATACTTGACTTCCAGCTACCGCCTAACTATCCAAGCGGAAAATACTATATCGTAGTAAAGTGGCACGACGGACACGGAAAGTTCTCTTTAACTGGAAATATTTGCAACGTCTCATCTATGGATAAGTTTGTTAATAAAAGCCAAATTTTTAGCCCTCTAGATTATGTTGTTAAATCAAAAGTGACGGGTCTGATAAATCAGAGTAATGTCACAATATATGTAACTACGTATGACCCGGCAAGAAATTGGGTAGACGGCTTAGACCTAGAAAATATAAAGGTTCGGTCAGTTACTACTAGACCTGGACCTGATGGTTTCATTTTCGACGAGAACGTGTGGTTTGACCCCTCAAATTATATTTATCTATCTAATTATGATGGCAGGTTTAATTTAATAGTTGACACCGATAGCGATGGACGTTTTGACCGCAACAGTGAAGTACAAGACTTAGTTGACGTGATTAATTCATCAACAGGCCCTGGTTTTACTATTAGAGCCGTCATGACAACAGATCCAAGTGGACAACCAAAGAAGATATTCCAGCTCAATGAACCTGTTTATGCAATAGCAAAAGGCATGCCTCCGAACACCCAGGTCGATTTCTACATAGTAAAGCATCAGGACTTCCTTCACTGGAGGAATAGAGGAACCCTTGATTTAAATAGCATTAAGGTAGTTGAAAAGAAAAATGTAAATGTTAACGCTCAGGGAGTTACTGACAATACCAAAATCTGGGACAACACAAGAAGCGTTGATCTGTATAACCTGATCGTGGATGTTAACAGGGATGGTATTTTTACTCCAAGTATAGATGTGGTAGATGTAATAAATCTAAACGAGCTTACGAAAGCTGTTAGAGAGGGGACTATCACGGCCGGTTCATCGAGTGAGGCTGTTCGAGAGCTTCAAATCTTTCTTAAACTCTTTGGCCAAGAAGTTCAAGTAACTGGAATTCCAGATGCCCAAACAACAACAGCGTTGCAAAAATATTTTGCGGAAAAAGGTCTTTCGATTACGTCTGTTGATCAGGAGAGCCTGAAATTTATAGGTGCAGATGCCTCTGTCAGTTTTAAAGTAGAGGATAAAGTTGAACCAATTGTAAAGATATTATCGCCAGTAAAAGATTCAATAATAACACTTAATAGGCCGAAAACAATTCGATGGTATCCCTTCCCCCTCAATGTTAGTGTTAATGAACCTGTAGTAGAGTGGAGATATTTGCTCTGGTCCACTAAACCTTTTTTCTCCTGTAAGAATGGTATCCCAATATGGCCTAACACAACAATATATGTCAATGATGGTGATAATTATCTCTCGGTCTGTGCTAAGGATTTAGGAGGGAACTGGGGAAACGATACCATCAAGTTTACAATAAAGCTGGATGAGAGTGTACCCCAATACTCCGATACTATGGTTGTAGTTGATAATGACCCTGAGAAAAAAAGATATAAGTGTGCGGTAAGGCTTGTGCCTTGTAGGACTAATCCCCAAGATTATGAAGAAATTACCTGCGACCCTGATGGCGACGGTCCTGCCCCTCCCATAACCGAGAGGGTCTATAATCTACGGCCAGGACAGGGTAACTTCCAAACTTCAATCCAAGCTGGAGTGGATCAAGCCCCTAATTTCGGGAATGTTTGGGTTTGCTCTTCAGACGTGCCCTATGCGGAATCGGTAATGATTAACAAGCCCCTTAAGCTGACAGGCTCAGAACTTAAAGGCGGGATTACTATAAATAGTAATCAGGTCACTTTATCTTGGGATACTCTTTCTGGTACTGGAACCGACATTGGAATCCTAATAAAGGACTCAAATGAAAATGATATTTCTGTTTCCACTATAACTGGATTTTCAACCGGGATAAAACTTGTAAACTCTCATAGAAATGCTATCAATGTTAAGTCTATTGAAAAGAGTTTTCAAGACGGTATTGAGATAGATCATTCATCAGAGAATACAGTTGTTGTATCTTCTATCGCTGAGAGTCAAAGACACGGATTATTAATGGATTCTTCTAATTTGAACTCAATCTATATAGATTCGGTGACGAATACCAAAACAGATGACGGGATTACAATAAAAAGATCAATAGGTAACTACATTGGCGGCGGCCTTCGGAGTGCCTTCGTCATAATAAATTCGAGTGGAGATAATGGAATTAGCGTCGAGGATTCTCACCAGAATTTTATTTGGATCAATAGCTCTAGAAACCAACAAAGTAACGTGAAAATTTTTAATTCAAATAACAATGCGTTCGGTGTTTCTCCTGCAGATAATTCGATTGAAGAAGCTGGTTTCATTATTTTCGACTCAAAGTTTAACGTGATTTGGGGAAGTGCTTCGAAAAATAAGATGGAAGGTTTCAAATTCTTAAATGTAAATAATTCGAGAATTGATATTTGGCAAGCCACGGACAATGGGATAGATAATGTAGTATTTTCAGATTCTCATGATAATCTTATTAATATTTTTAATGCATCTAACAGCCTTAGCGGCTCTGGAGTAAGATTCCGCGATTCTGATTTTAATGAAATTCAAATCGGATTTGCTAACTCAAACAAAATGAATGGAATTGTTCTTTATGGTTCGAAGTTTAACCAAATAGCCTACATCCAAGAAATAAAACAAAATACGCTAAGTGGAATACAGTTGATGCGCTCTAATAAAAACATTGTGTATGGTGGTTCGGGTGAAGATACAGGAATTAGTAAGAATGAAGTCGGAATATCTTTATTGGAGTCCCATAAGAACATCATTGGACCTGTTAACTCAAGTGCCAATAATGGGGCCGGAGTACAATTAAGGAGATCACATAATAATTCTATTGCAGTATTGCACACGTTTGTTGCACCTAAGGAGTTTCCGTGGGTTATGCCTAGTGGCACGCAAGGAATAACTTCACTATCGCCTTCCTCTCATTTCGCCTCTAATGCATATGGCATAAGTATTTCTCATTCATCTGGAAACGTTATCCAAGATAGCGTGATAGCTGAAAATATTGTTAAGGGAATAAAAATAGAGAATAAATCACCTAGGAATATTATTGGCTCTATTTTACATATTCAAGGCATTAATCGAATTATCCATAATAGAGTAGAGGTGGATGCTAATGAAACCGTGATTTCTGATAACCTTCTGGAGGGTAGCGGTATTTTGATTTATAGTACAAGAAATCTAATTGGCCCGGTGTTTACTGTATTCGGAAACAGCATATCTGGGGATATAAGAGGGATAGATATTTCTGGTAATTCCAACCTAGTTTTTAGAAACAGGATATTTGAAAATAACTACGGAATTTATTTATACTCAGGTGCCAGTACAATTTTGGAGAACTCCATTCATGATAATTTATGGGGGATGAGGATTGTTAACTCAGTCAATACGAGCCTGATAGGGGTTAGAAGTGTCTCAAACGAAGATGGTATCACTCTGTCCCTAACCAATGATTCAAAGATAGAAAGGAGTTTTATTTGCTCAAACTCCGTAGACATAAGAAATGAAAGCTCCTATGGGATTAAAGGATTCAGGAATTTCTGTGATAGAACAGAAAACTGGAATGATATAAATGAGACATTAAGCAACGTCTCAGGATGCAGTTTTGTTTGCCCCACTAACTTACCCCCTGAAGTTCGATTTTTAAGTTAACATTCCTCTTTACTTCTCTACCTTTTAAAGTTCCTTATTAAACTCCTACGACTGCTTCCTATATTTTCTGTACCCCAAATTGATTAAAATCCATTGTAAGAGTGAGACTTTTCCTACTCCTCTACACTCACGGCAACGCATTACTGTGAAGGGTCCTGTGCACTTTGGACAGGGCACTTTTATTTTGTAAAGTAATGTAAACAAAATAATAATTGGAACTATAAGTCTACCTAGTGATAATATTACTCGTATCATTTTATACCCGTAGCTTTATCGCCGTAGGACTATATATCCCTATAGATAGTCTTAGATGGTGATTTCGATGTCTAGTCTTTCGGCTAGCTCCTTGTATCTGTTTCTGATGGTGACCTCGGTTACGCCGGCTACGTCGGCGACCTCCCGCTGGGTCCTTCTTTCGCCGAGCAGGACGCTGGCGATGTATATCGCCGCGGCTGAGACGCCCGTAGGCCCCCTGCCTGAGGTGAGCTCTTGCTCCATGGCCTTCTTAAGTATCTCGATGGCCTTGCTCTGGACCTCGCCTGAGAGCTTGAGGGCTGAGCCGAACCTGGGCACGTAGTCTATGGGCGTGGTCGGGTTAAGGTTGATGCCTAGCTCCCTGGCTACGAAGCGGTATGTCCTGCCGATCTCTTTCCGGTTGAGCTTGGCCGCGTCAGCGATCTCGTCAAGGGTCCTAGGCACCCGGCACTGCCGGCATGCAGCATAAAGGGCTGAGGCGGCTACGCCTTCTATGCTTCTTCCGCGTATAAGGCCTTTTTCCACTGCCCTGCGGTAGACTACCGCGGCCGTCTCCCGTACGTTCCTCGGCAGGCCTAGGCGTGATGCGACACGGTCTAGCTCTGTTAAGGCGAAGGCGAGGTTGCGCTCAGTAGCGTTAGAGACCCTGATCCTCTGCTGCCACTTCCTCATCCGGTGAAGTTGTGCTCTATGCCTCACGATGTCTTTTCCATAGCTATCCCGGTTCCTCCAGTCAATAACCGTGGAAAGACCCTTATCATGGATTAGGTATGTCATAGGTGCTCCTGTCCTGCTTCTCTTTTGCAGTTGCTCGTTATCGAAGGCTCTCCACTCCGGGCCTGTATCTACCATATTTTCATCTACGACTAGTCCGCATTCTCTACACACTACTTCGGCCCTTCTTTCGTCTTTCTTAAGGTCTCTTCCTCCGCATTCTGGACATGCTTCCAAGTATTCGATTCTGTTTTCCACATTATCAACTCTCTGTTGATTTCTTGATTTCTTTTCATTATTTATAAGAAGATTAACAAGATAAGAAGCTGTGATTTATTGTATCTCGGATTTGAGTAGTTTCCAAATTCGATTCCTATAGTCGGAGAATTCTTTACTCATTCTAAATTCTGTTCTTGGTCTCGATGCATTTATTTCTAGTATATCCTTTACTCGGGCTGGCCTAGAGGTCAGAACTGCCACACGATCCGAGAGATATATTATCTCATCTATGCTATGGGTAACGAATAGTATAGTTTTCTTGGTTACTTGCCATATTCTAAGTAACTCTTCCTGTAGTTTTTCTCTAGTAAGCGCATCCACCGACGCAAATGGTTCATCCATTAATAGAATATCAGGCTCAAAAGTAAGTACTCGAGCTAATGCTGCGCGTTGAATCATACCTCCTGAAAGCTGATATGGATAACTTTCTTCAAATCCTTCTAGTCCAACCATTTTCAAATATTTGATAGCAAGTTCATTCCTCTTTTTTTTCTCTATTCCCTTAATTTCCATGCCAAACTCAATGTTCTTAACTAAATTCCGCCAGGGTAGAAGTGCTCCCTCTTGGAAGAGCATTCCTCTATCGAAACCAGGTCCCTTTAGCTCCTCACCATCTATAAATATAGCTCCTTCGCTGGGTTCTTCGAGACCTGCTATTAGATTAAGAAGAGTTGTTTTACCGCATCCTGTCGGCCCTACCACTCCAAAAAACTCTCCCTCTCTTACTTCTAAGGATAACTCTTTTAGGACTTCTATTTCTCTACCATGAGTATGGAATATCTTTGATAATTTTTCTATCCTAATCTTATTTTTCATGCCGCAGTCTTCCTTTGCATTATTAGAGCAAGACCTGCTGAGGTATTAAAATACACTAGAAAATTTTACTAAAATCCTTTTTTTATTAACTTATATTGTTGGTATAGCCCTCTAGTGAGGAAGGCAAGACCTGCCCCAAGTATAAACCGAAATATCGGAGAAACTGAAAAGTTTAATGCTCCCATAAGTACCAAAAAAATCCCCACTCCTATATTTAAAGGCCTTCCAAGATCTAAAAAACTCCTAGGAGGTTCCTCAAATTCACCTTTCTCCATCTTTCTTTTTTTCTCTTTTCTTCTTACTTTTTTTTTCTTAGCCATATTTTTCACAGAACGATTATAAGTATACTGAATATAATATTTATTGTTTAAGGATAATTGACCTCCTTACGGCTGATACAGAAGGTTCTTATCTTCTAGCATGAGCTCTTAGAGAAGTGTAACTCTAAAAATAGAGGAAAAATAAGGAGTTAAACTCTCATTTTGTTCAAACTCCAAGAAGTGCTACATCTAGCATTGCTTTTCATCCTTTGACTTTATAATATTGTTTTAAATAGTATCGTTTTCTCCGCCTTTGCTCATAGCTCTCTCCTCGGCGGGTACCGCACCACTCATGAAAAGTATAATAATATTTATAATACCCTTCTCCAATTTCTTCCACCCATCCTGTGTATCTAGAGTAGTCCTTTATATTTTCCCAGGGAGTTGGTTTTTCCCCCTGAAATGGAAAATCCCTGAGGATTTTTTCTCTCGGTACATCAATAAAAACGAAAACGTGCTGTGCACCATTCCTACAGCCAGCTCCGCTTTTCCTCATAAGCGATTTAATGAGACTTTTATTAAAGGTCCCAACAAAAAGTAAGAGTTCAACGATAGAATGCTCTAAAAGCCATTTGTAGAAAGGATCCCTTCTGGTTAAATAAGCCAGGAAAGGGTGCTCGTCTTCTTTTCCTCCTCGGTAATGGCGAATATCTTCCCCTTGCCCAAGTACACCCTTTAATACGGATACCTCTCAAGCTCGTCCAAAAGGCTTTCCCCTTCTCTAAGAGGGGGAAGAAGTTTCTCAGTAAGCTTTTCTATCTTTTTTAAGTAATTAGCCGCCATTAAGGGTACAAAAGAATACCTCTTCGCCGTCTAGACAAAAACATAGTCCCCTGGGCAGAGACAGCACTCCAGTATCTCTCTAACCCGGCTCTTAGAAAGCATGATAAGTAATAAAGGCAAACTCCTTAAAAAAAATTCACGTATAACATTTAGGGTAAGGACAGAGAGTCATCACTAAAGGAAGTATGAGTCATCTCTACGTTGGAGAGTCAGTAAGCGTCTTCTCTCCCTAAATACGGTCTTTGCCACGCTCCTATCTAATGCAATTTTTCTCATCTTTCCAGGCTCAATGAATAGTCGTAGTACTTCTTACTGCCCATACAATCGAGCCGTCCACCTTCTTTTATGAATTTTATACCATTCCTCATTTTACTTCTTTTTCAACCTATGTTGGATTTTCTTACTTGTTAATTCTTTGATGGCGTCTGAAGCAATCCATTTAGCACTTTTTGGATCTAGCTGTTGAATTTCTCTAGCAGTTTCTATCGCTCTTCTATTTAAGTTAAGATTTCGTTTTCCAATCTGCCTTAATGCCCAGTTAACTGCCTTCCTAACAAAATTCCTATTATCCGTAGATCCTCTTTTAATAATCGGAAAAAATTTCTCAAACTGCTCATCCTTCGCTTTTCTATCTTTAAATGCCAAGCACGCCATTAAAGCAAACCCCGCCCTTTTAACAAATTCTTCATCTCTCCCGCCCCACTCTATAGCCTTTTGATAAGCAGATTTTGTATAGGTAAAGAGATTCAAACATACTTGGTCACAGATTTCCCAATAATCAAACTCTTTTACCCATTCTTCCATTTGTTCTTCAGTTACTAACTCCGGGTCATCGATCATACTAGCAAGTATTCGAGTTTCTCGAGTATCCATTTCCCAAAGCTGTAAGGCAAGCTCGTGATTTACTCCGATCTCTTTAGCAATTTTTCTGAGATTTGGAATCGAGACTCCATAAGTCTTTTTAGGTGTAATCCCATATTTTGCCATGCCTTCTACTGCCTTAAAATTAGATAAAGATTTTAGTTTTTCAACGATCTTGTTGAATTGTATTTCTTTGAGCATATTATCCCCTCTTCTCTTTTGAAGTAAACTTCTTTTTGAAAAACTCAATGATTTCGGATCCTTCAGAATTCACTACCCAAAGGGATGAGTCTATCGATTTTATAGTAAACACATGTTGCTTATTTTTATATGCAGAAAAAGTTGCTTCTATGAATTGAATATTTTCCTTAGAAAGCCTAACCAACTCATCTCCACTCATGCTAACATTCTTGCCGTAAGGAATCGCTTTTGTTTCTTTGTTGGCTCTTCTACATATATCCTCCAGGTATACTCTCTGATAAAATCTTACCAACGACTGAGATAATATCTTTAAAACCCCACATATTTCCAGCTCCCTTTTAATTCCATCTCCATTGATATTACCTCTTACTGGTAGTAAGTGATTTCGCCAAGGTTAAGAGCCTTCTCCACTAGAGGGATAAGCGGTATTAAATCCACTGAAAATCGAATTCTTCAACCTCGAGAGTATCACTGACCTTCATCCTCACTTTTGCAATGTTCTCCTCTGAGAACTCTCCCGGAAGTAATTCATGTGCTGTTTCGATCTCCAAGATGCAGGTCGCAGATACTTCGTAGCCTCCCTCCCGGAGCTTCTTGACATCGGCTACTTTTGCCCTTTTAAGGCGAACTCCAGAATCGGTGCTCCACCATACTCCATAACCCCTTATAGTTTTGAGCCTCTCTTTACGTTCCTCCTCCGTCATCGGCTCCTGACAGAGCCTCATATACAGCTCTATTCCTTCCCTACTACTCTTATCAAGCTCCTGCTCTATCAACCTCTCAACGACTTCCCCTGTGATTTCATCCAATCTATTCACCCCACTATTATGTTCTCCCTAGCAGATTTAATAATATCGCAGCCTATGTAATCACTCCTCCGGGTCAATGACGGAACCCATAAACAGCACCGCCCCTGTATCGTTGTCCCTGATAGCAAAGAAGAAAGGACGGTTTACAATCATAGTGAAGGTCTCCTCAGGTGGCTCCTCCTTTTCTAGGATCACCTCAGTTACAGCGGCGGCTTCAGAGCCTTTTTCATCAACTTTCAAATAAGTTTTGTGTATGACTTTGTTGATCCAGACCTTCGCATCCTCTACCATATCCCCAAAATCCGCCCTCATTTTATCAAAGGCTATTCCCATACCCATAGCAGTAAGGACATTCTCCAAGTCTGCACCGTATTCCATTTTGAACCTTGGTATGCCTATAGTACCCTCCATCTTGCGGAACTGATGCATCCAGCGATTCCAGTTTTCTGGGTTTAAAAATCTGTGAAATTCCTCGAGATCTTTATCAGGCAGGAACACGTACATACTAATCCTTCCGTAGCCATAGGGAAGGCTGACCGCTTGAAAGTCTTTATCTCTATAGTACTTATAGAGTCCATTTTGAAACATTATTGGATGTCTTTTCTTAGTACCGTCTGGCAGGATGAAGGCCTCTTCCCTGGTGTCTGACTTCTCAAACGCATGCTTCCAAGTTCCTTTGAAATAGACCGCATTCAGAATTAACAGAACTACATTCAGCGGCAACTCGTCAACAATCAGAGGTATCTTTCCACGGGTTTTCTTTCTGATCCACTCATTTATGAGACTCGCAACATCGGGGCTATGAAAATCTAGGTTCACTATTTCCGCCCTATAGAACTTGACATCAGTCAGAAAATCCTCTTTAAACCTGATATCATGACTAGTCCAGAGAGCATTAGCAATTATCAGATGGACCTTTGGATCAAGCTCCTCTAAGGCGGCTAGCAGTGAGCTATTTGCCTGGTTAAGTTTATCCAACCCAATAGTATGGACACATAACGCCTTTGCCATCGCATGTTTCGTCTCCCCCCTTGAGCCATTATAGGCTATGGAGAGAGCAAACAAAACACTAAGAGGAGAAACAAAGATATTTCTCCCCGGCTCCCTCTTATAGAGTTCAGCAAACAGCCTAAAGCCGAAACTCAAGCCTGCCCCGACTATCTCATCCATTTTTGAAATTTTTTTATATCCTGATGAATAAAAATGTTACTAAAAATAAGTTTAGAAAGGACTTGATATGAGTTCTAGAAAGTATATCAGAAAAGAAAATTCAGCAGTAAAAAGCTTTTATGAGCCTTGTGCAGAATTCATGGAGGAGACGCCCCCAGATATAGCACGTTTCATTGAGTTCATCCAGAGAGAAACAGGTCTACCGAGGAACTCAAAGAACTACCCCGTCGATTCAAAGACAATAGCTGCGGCGGCAAAGGCATTCCAGAAGGGTGCCCATGAGGTATTCGGGTTCGCCCTTGACTTGGAGAATCCTGACTCGACCCAGCTTGACTGTTTTGCAAACAAACACCTAATTGACCCCTCCCTTAGGAAATACTTTGAAGGGGTTAAGCTCCGTCAGGACCTCACCGAGAAGGAACTGGAGGAATATGAGCAGGCAGCCGAAGGCGTTAGGATCCCAAGGGAGCCTCTGCTCTACTACGCCATGGGAGCCTTCTGGGGGGAGTGGCTGGTAAGGCATAGAAACGCTGTCTGGGCGCTGTATCCCCCTCTAAACCCCATCCAGTCCTTCGTGGATATAGTCACAACAAAGTTCCACTCGGCCTGCATACACCCCTTCTCTCAAGCGACTAAGAAGCTATGCGACCCAGACAGTGATAAGCTTTCCACTAAGGCGAAAGCAATCCAGAGTATTAGGAACTGCCTTCCTCCATATCCCCTCCTTGTTTCCCTGGAGGACGCAGTGCACGCGACTCTGGAGCTTCTCCCCACAAATGCCAAGAAAGCCCTGGAAGCAGAGAGAAAAGGAGAAGACGAGAAGGCTTTTAGTCTGTTCTCTAAGGCTATCGAGGAGCAACCATGGAATGCCTGGCTCATAGCTCTGGCGATATCCCTGGGCTGGAGGCTCCAAGAATGGAAAAAATTGGAAAAGCTGCTCCGACGGTTATTGGAGCTCAAACCGGACCATCCGGCGGCCTACTATAACCTGGCTATCGCTTATTCCCGCACGGGGAAAGCGAGGGGCCAGGAGCTTATTGAGCTGCTTGAGAAAGCCGTGGAACTCGACCCCAACTATGGGCGGGCTCATCTCAGCCTCGCTTGGTATCTTGTGGGGGCAAGACGGCTGGAGGAGGCTTTGACTCATGCTCAGTGGGTCTACGAGAATGACCCGAAGTTAAGGAATGAAGCCCGGGTTATAATCGACGGGATAAAAAGAGCCCGTGATTTCCTATAAGCCCTTCTACTACACCTGGTCTCTAACGCTTTCGACCAGAAATTGAGAAAAGCTAGCTGAAATCTTTCGAGGTACTCCTTCTCCCTCCATATAATGATAAACCGGAGGGTCGTCGTTGCGCTCAATGGTTCGGAAGAACATAAATTGATAGCCTTGATGCATCAAAAAAACAAAAGCATCTTTGGGAAGAGAAAAAGAGGCACCCTCTTCAGATAGTAATTCTTCCGCTGCTTTTCGAAGGCCGAGCAAACTCGGGTAGAACATATCTGAACCTTTAAAAAAATTTCCTGCACCCCGTCCCATCGCATATAAAAAATCTATATAAATTGCCGGTAATTTAACGCCTGCATCGGCCTGGATTTCTGCTACCTCCTCCGGAGTGCATCCCTGAATTTCTTCAGGGGATGCAATACCTAAAAGGATAATCTGCCTAACCAATTCGGAAATAACATTAGACCTTCGTTTCATGATGCACTCTTTCAAGTCGCTTCAGATATTTCCGCAGCTCTTGCTCACCGATTTCGAACCCTCTGTCCCGCTATGAGCCAGGGCAAAAATTATTTCCGCTATCATTTGAAAGCTGCCTTCTTCATAGCATTGTTCCCTTTTCTCCTCTTTCCAGTGGGCATTCCATGCCCAGTCAGAGAGTTCTTCTTGAGATATTTCGCCTCTCAATCGTTTCCGAATCATCTCTGCAACCCGTTCTGGAGATAAGATAGTCATGGTTCTTCCCATTAGCTATTTATTTAGTAGCAAGAATATTTAAAAACATGGCTGCGCCTGAGTTAAGGTTGAAAGATACCGGAGAGGTAATCACAGACAAAGAATGGAAGCAAGCCGTAGACTGTATCATCAAACATCATAGAGAAGCCCTGCCGGAGCTCAAGAAGGTGATAAAGGAAAAAGGAGAGGACTGGTCCCTCGGGTATCATCATTCCTTAGGCTTGAGCGTTAGAAACACCCTGCGAAGGGAGGGCTTTCAGTGGGGAGCAATCAGCCTCGATAATAACTGGGCTGACCTGGTTGAAGAAGCGGTTAAAAAGGCCGTCTCATCGTCCAAAGAGGAATAAAAAAATAGCGAGGTACATAGAAAAAAGCGGTGAATCAATAAAGGAGGCAATCATAATTTTGGATGTGAAAAATAACATCGAAAGTATAGCTACAGAATACGAATACCTCGAAAGGAAATTTGGAAAGCGTGAGAAGGATTAGAGACTGGACGGGCAACGCCTTATTAAAAAAGGTAGCAACATTACGATAGAATGGAGCTAAGACTTTCTGATGGAACCCGGAAAACAATATACTTTGACATAACTTTATTCTTCTGCGTTATGTGACACGAGGGGAACTAGAATGGAAGATTGGAAAGAAAGGGTTCTTGAAGAAGGGTTAATAGATTCGTCTCCCTTCTCTGCAAATCGATGGAGCAATTCGAGGTCGAGGTTACCAGGGAGACATATCGCATCCTGTTCCTCAAAAAGCTTGAAGCACTAGGCGGTCTAAGCCGTGGTATTGCCGGGCCGATCTTCAAGGAAGAAATAGAGAAAACCTTAGGAGATGTCGCTTCCCTTCCCCTCGATGCCCGGAGGGAAGTTCTGCAACAGGATACTTTTATCTCCCGGGTTGTCTCCCTTGACCGGTACGTCGAGAGAACGGGGAAAAAATTGCTTAAGGGCGAGCAGCTTTCGCAGGGGGAGCGGGAAAAAATCGGCGAGGCAAGGGCTCAGCTTAATCGTTTTAGAGGAAGAGTTCCTTCAGCTTAAAGAAAGAATCGGGATTAGGATATCAGAATCTCTTCTGGACTGTCTGTATATTTTAGAAGGGGGAGAGCCCACTAGTCTGAGACTGAGTAAATACAAGGGGACAATGCATATCGTGGTCGTTACTTTTGGTTCTGACAGTTGCAGGAAAGCCTCGCCAGCGGGTTAGAGGATATAGACGTCCCTGTGCTGGAGGTCGAGTAATCTCTCGTCAAACAAGGTCGCGGTCGGGGTATATGTCATCCGGCCTTAATTCCTCCAGGGGTATCCCAAATGCCTCAGCCTGTTGCTGCATAATAGAGACTACCTCATTGAACGCCATAAGACGCCTTGACTCGTACATATACCTTCTGAACCCTTCTTTTCCTGCTCACGAGCTTTCTTAGCATTCAGCGCCCTTTCTTTGATTAAAAAACTAAGATCATAAAGATAGTTCCTATACTTACTCACGAAATCTCACCTCTTTTAACGCTTGAATTAATGATCCCACAAAAATAGCCTCTTGGTCGTGATCATAGGGGCTATCCTGCCCTCTAATGCCTCTTTGGCGACCTTTTGCACATCTATGTTTTCGTCCTCCAGGGCTTTGCGCAGGACTGCTATTGCTTCCTTGCTTCCAATCTCCCTAAGAGCCCAGGCGGCGTTGGATCGAACATCCCTGTCATCGTCCCTTAACGCTTGAATTAATGGATCCACCGCTTTTCTATCTCTAATATTTCCAAGAGCCCAGGCTGCAACCCGCCTTACCTCCCAGTCCCCCTTCTTCAAAGCCTGGATCAAAGCTTCAGTAGCCCTTTTATCCCTTAGCTCACCGAGAGCCCAGGCCGCCCAGTGGCGAACATGCATGTCCTTATCTTCCTTTAATACGCATATCAAAGATCCCACTGCTCTTTTGTCCCCTATCTCTCCTAGGGCTTCAACTGCTCTCCATCGAACCTCCCTGTCCGCATCCCCTAAAGCCCGGATTAATGGATCCACCGCTTTTGCATCCCCCATCCTCCCAAGAGCCTCCACCACGTTCCATCTGACTATGCCTTTCTCATTCCTCAAAGCCTCGATGAGGAGCTTTACCACCTTTTTATCGCCCGTACATCCAAGACCGTACATCGCTTCCATACGAATCCCGGGATTTGTGTCTCTTGAAGCCTGAATGAGAATTTCCAGCGCTTTATCGTCTTTCATCCTTCCCAGCGCCTCTGCCGCTGAGCTTCGAACGCTCCAGTCCTCGTCCCTCAGAGCCCTGGAGAGGGGCTTTATCGCTTTTTTATCTCCTATCTTCCCAAGGGACTTGGCTGCACGCATGCGGACGCCCACCTCACTGTCCTTCAGAGCCTTAGTTAATGGTTCTAATGCCCTGCTGTCGCCGATATCTCCAAGAGCCTGGGCGGCAGCGCACCTGACATCATAGCTCTCATCCCCTAAAGCTTGGGTTAGGGGCCCTACGGCTCTTTTATCGCCGAGGCCTCCAAGAGCTGCCGCAGCACCCTCCCGGACAAGTTCATTATCGTCTTTCAAAGCCTTGAGTAACGGCTCTACCGCCGGCTCTCCGATTTTTCCAAGAGAGTCTAAGGCTTCACACTGAACGTCAATGTTAGGGTCCTTTAAAGCCTTGATCAAGGGGCCCACAGCCCTACTATCACCGATATCTCCAAGAGCGCAAGCAGCTTTTAATCGAACATAGTAATCTTCGTCTTCTAAAGCTTTTATAAGCGCGGGAACCGCTCGCTTGTCCCCTATCCTTCCCAGCGCCTCGGCAGCAGACCACCGGACATATTCCCCCTCGTCCTCCAACAAAACCCTGATTAAGGGTTCCACTGCCCTCTCGTCACCTATCTCCCCAAGTTTCCGGGCAGCATCACCCCGGACATCCCCATCTTCATCCTTCAGGAGATCTATCAGGGCTTCAACATCTTCTTCCATTTTTCTCAAATCGAGGCTGTTTCTCGCAAAGTATTTATGCTTTTCCTGCTTATTATGAGCAGGAATAGCTATGGTAGATCCCTTCATGGTTGAGACCCTGGTGTTTATTCCGAAGATACTCTCTTACGTATTAATTTTATTTTTAATTGGTGTTTTATGGCTGTTTTTTGACGCCTTCAAACATGGGGAACCCCTAAGGGGACTCAGGTTCTTTATGGGAGGGATTGCGTTCCTTCTCTGGCAGATATTCTTCCCAGCTTGGAAATCCCTGCCAGCCTGGTTTCAATGGTATCTAAATATAGGGACGATTCTCATGCTAAAAGCGGTGCTGTCCACCCTCCTCGAAATCCCGCTCAAAGCGTGTTTTATGGGATCCTCTTGTCTTATCTACGAGCTCAACGACTTTGCCAAGGCTTTCAAAGGCATTATACTTCTACTATATTTGCCTCTCTCCATAATATTGATGATAGTTATGCCCCTTTTGATTTGAAGAATAATCACAGCCAGTAAATACGGCACTCCGGTAGCAGCTTTTTAATTTTATCCTTCTCGCTCCGGGGAAGGGGATTGCCGCCTAAATGGAGATATTTCAGCTTCTTAAGTTTACCTATCTCTGGCGGCAAATGAGTGAGCTGATTATCGCTTAAATCAAGCTCCTCTAAGTTCTTAAGTTTACCTATCTCTGGCGGCAAATGAGTGAGCTGATTATCGCTTAAAT
>MTMF02000009.1:364005-546994 GCA_002011125.2 Candidatus Hydrothermarchaeum profundi | reverse complement strand
CAAGCTCCTCTAAGTCCTCGAGTTCACCTATCTCTGGCGGCAGATGGGCGATGCGGTTATGAGACAACCTGAGAATCTTCAAATGCCCATACTTCCAGACATCCCTTGATATCTCGGTTAGCCCTCTAGACCTCATATCAACCATAGACGCCTTGAACACCAGGCTGCCTTTAACGACTGAACTTAGGTCAAAGGAGAACACGATAAATAATAGGAGTTCAAGACCGTAGAGCAGTATAAGGAGCAGGAGGAGCATCGGTGCCCTTGTGGCAAGGAAAAACACCATCAATCCCGCTAGGGAGATGGGCAATACTCCCAGGATGAAGAATGACATAATCTTGCGATGCCTGGCAGAAGAAGCGTGAGGCTCAGACACTCCAAGCCTCTTTCCCTCTAGGGCTTGGACAGTATCTGCGTCAGATTTCAAAGCCCTAAGTAAATCTTCAGTATTTTCCTCAGCCCTCATTTCTCCTTGTTTTAAACTCTTTTCATTTATACAATAAAACTTTTAACTCTACACGTTAAAAATCTATTAGCATGTTACCTTTGGATTTGCTAGCCTACGCCGAGTCCAAGGGCATAGACAAAGAAATGCTCATAGGAAAGATCCAGGAGAAATACAGAGACTTCGTGCTGGAAAGAAACATCTCGGGTGTAGAGGCGCTGATGCAACTCACAGGGGTAGAGCCAGAGCTGCCCGAGGAGTTCGTCCAGGAGGCGTACAGAAGCTATCTCCGGAAAGAGCGGGTAGATGATATCTGGGAGCTGATGGAGCTTACCGGGGTTAAGCCATCGGAGGAGTTCGTCCAGAAGGCCTGCAAAACCTTCTTGAAGCAGGAGTGCTTCCTTCACCTAAAAGCACTGATAAGGCGTACAGGGGTTAAGCCATCAGAGGATGCTGTCAGGAAAAAATATCGGAGCCTCGTAGAATGGAGCATACAAGAAGGGCTGCCTCCCTCAGAGTGGTTCGAACATTTCAAGGAGCTGATAGACACCACAGGGGTCAAGCCACCGGAGGATCTCCTACAAGAAGTGTACAGGGACCTCGTAAGGGATGGAAGCTTGAAACCACTGAAAGAACTCATAATAGCCACAGGGGTAAAACCCGAGTTCCCAGAGGAATTCCTCCAGAGAGCATACAAAGCTATTATAAGGGATACATGGTCGGGCAGCTTAAAATACCTCATCGAACTTACAGGGGTCAAGCCCAGGTTATCCGAGGAAGCTGTTCGTAGGGCTTATCAAGTTCTGGTGGGAGAAGGGCATGCTCCTCCTTGGGTGATAAAAGAACTGGTGGAGGTAACAGGATTCAAGATACGCTGGGGAGATGTTCAGAGAAGGTACAAGTACATTATGAAGTACCAAGGGGTGGAGCGCTTTAGAGAGTTTAAGGAGTTTGTGAGGATAGACCCGGCTGAGCGAGTGGTTCAGGAGGCATATGAATATCTCGCTCTGAAGGGCGGATGTGATTTGCCCGGGTTAAGGGAATTCGTAAAAGTTACAGAGATCAAGCCCAAGTTCTCTAACGCCTTCCTGCAAGAAGTCTACCAGAAATACAAGAAGGGAAACAGGCTGTGCGATTTCGTGATTATAGCAGAAGTTACAGGGACCAAGCTGATGGAGGAAAATATTCAGGAAATCTACCGGAGCTGCAAGCAAAGACACAGAGTGTACGATTTTATAATCGCGGCCAGAGCTCTGGGAATCGAGTTGGAGGATGAAGCCATCCAAGAGTGCTACAAGGAATGCGTAAGATTAGCGTGCACGGAGCGCCATTCAATCGGCAGAAACCTAAAGCGCCTTAAAGATGCGGCAAAATCCACGGGTGTTAAACCAAGGTTACCCGAGGGCTTTGTCCAAGAACAGTATTCGCTTTTTATAGCGAAAATGACGAGGATTTGCTGGCTTAATGAAATCCGCGAATTCAAGGAACTGATAAAGGCCACAGGGATTAAACCGTCGGAGAAGGTGGTTCAAGAGGGATACAAGGCTTTGGTGGTGAATGGACAGATAAGTTATCTAAAAGAACTGGTGAAAGCCACGGGGATTGAGCCCAGACTCTCGGAGGATTTTATTCAGAAAGCCTATACAAACCTCATACAAAAAGGGAAGCCAAAGAGCTTGAAGGAATTAATGGAGTTCACAGGAATCAAGCCTGGCAGAAGCCTCCTGGAGTGGCTTTTGAAACTTTTTACCTTGGCTTCGGGATTTTTTGCCTATGCCGAGTCCCGTGGCATAGACAAAGAAATGCTCATAGGAAAGATCCAGGAGAAATACAGAGACTTCGTGCTGGAAAGAAACATCTCGGGTGTAGAGGCGCTGATGCAGCTCACAGGGGTAGAGCCAGAGCTGCCCGAGGAGTTCGTCCAGGAGACCTATAAAACCTTTCTGCAGGAAGTGTGGTTGAACGATATCTGGGAGCTGATGGAGCTTACCGGGGTTAAGCCATCGGAGGACTTCGTCCAGGAGGCCTGCAAAACCTTCCTAGAGAAGGGCTGGCTGTCCCATCTGGGTGCATTAATGAGGCGTACAGGGGTTAAGCCATCGGAGGACGCTGTCAGGAAAAAATATCGGAGCCTCGTAGAATGGAGCGTACAAGAAGGGCTGCCTCCCTCAGAGTGGTTCGAACATTTCAAGGAGCTGATAGACACCACAGGGGTCAAGCCACCGGAGGATCTCCTACAAGAAGTGTACAGGGACCTCGTAAGGGATGGAAGCCTAAAGCAGCTGAAAGAGCTGGTAATAGCTACCGGGGTTAAACCCGAGTTCCCAGAAGAATTCCTCCAGGAGGCTTATGAAACCATCGTAGAGAGGGGATGGTCCAGTAGCCTGGTGTATCTGGTAGAGATTACGGGAGTTAAGCCAGAGTTACCAGGAGAAACTGTTCAGAGAGTGTACAGAACTTTCATCGAAGAGGGGAGGCCGATGTATCTCCTAGAGGAGTTAAAGGAGGTTACTGGGGTTGAGCCGGAGTTGCCCGAGGAGTTTATCCAAGAGGCGTACATAAACGTCGTGGCTGAGGGATGGCCAGATGAGTTTAAAAGGTTTAGAGAATTCACGGGGGTAGAGCCCTTTGAGGAGATCGTGCAGGAAGGCTACATGGCTCTAGTGCAGAAGGGGTGGCTGCCGTTTTTCAAGGAACTGGTTATAGCCACAGGGGTTAAACCCGAGTTCCCAGAAGAATTCCTCCAGGAGATATATAAAACCTACCTACGGAAGGGCTGGGACACCAGCGTGAAATTTCTGGTAGAGGTTACCCTAACCAGCCCCCATGAGGAGACCCTTCAAAAAGTTTACAGGATGTTCCTAGAGAGGGGAAACCCGGATATCTTTAAAGAGTTAGTGGAGCTGACAGGAGTCGAACCAGAGCTTCCCGGGGAGCTCGTTCAAAAAAGATATATCGCCATTATGCGGAACCTAGAGTTTGACCAACTAGAAGCCCTAGCAGAGGCAACGGGGGTTAAACCCTCGGAGAAAACCATCCAGAAGGGATACAGAGCTCTGGTGAAGAGGGGATGGGCAAGTAGAGTCGCGGACTGGATATGGGTTACCGGCATCGAACCCGAGTTCCCAGAAGAATTCCTCAGAGAGATGTACAGGACTTACGTACGGAAGGGATGGATAGAGGATTTGAAGGAATTGATAGAGCTCTCAGGAGTTGAGCCCTCTGAGGCGTATAGGACCCTCCTGGAGCAACTTTTGGATTAAAATTACTCCCTAGAGTATGGCTTTTATCCCTTTTATTCCTTTGAATCCCTTGTCAAATGTCAGAATCTTGTCTATCCCGTGAAGCTTAGCCTCGGTGTCTTGAACTCCTCTCAAGCCTCTTTGAAGATGTCTCCGTCAACTTCGAGTAATGTGACCTCCGAGTTTAATAGGTAATCCCCGAGTTCAACGGCTCTCTTCAAGCCGGTTTTAAGGAGCGTTACGGTGACTGCCTCTCGAACCACGTAGTCAGAGGTGAAGAACTCCCCAAAGGCTCCCTTAACGCAATTCTTTATTAATTCCCTGAGGCTCTGTGGCGGAGGTCCCTCTGTTGTAGTACGCTATGAACGCGCTGGAGTCGATGAACACTGCCATCTAACCACCATAAAGTATCTCATCAATCTGTTAGCGCTCCCCTAAGGCGTGTTCCATCCCTCATCGCCTCAGCCTTAAATTCCCTGAAGACCTTTTCGTCCACATCTCTAATGGTTATATTCAAACTTATCACCCTATTTTATGTCCCTGCCCTTCTCCTTCTCTGGATAGAAATCTTCAACCTTTTTTACGGCCTTCTCATAGTCTATCTTGCCCACGGCGTCGCTGTCCCAGAGGCAGAGGGCATCTTTTTCTTCGATGGCGTCCGCCGCCCTGGTTATAAGCTCTATCACGATGCCCCTGCTCCTCCGGGAGAGCCCGTAGTAGGGAAGCAACAGCCCGGCTAAGTCCCTGATAAGCCTCGGCAGGCTCTCAGGGGGCACCTCGGAGGCGGGAGAGAACAGCACCTCCCGGAGAAAGCGGAAGCCAGGCTTTTTGCCAGTAGCTCTCCTGAGCTCCTCTAGCTCCTGGTCTTCAAAGTAAACCGGCTCGGCTTCCCCGGCGATTGCAGAACCCAGGTTCAGGCTGACAAGGAGGTTTTTTCCCATGGGCTTTTATACTCCTCGAGAGTTCTTATAAGTTGCTAGGGGACTATGATTCTATCAATCAAGTGCGCAGATTTTGTAGGTAATGAACAGAAGAACTGGGAGTCTCTACGTCTAAACGAGGATTGCCACCGAATCGGTCGAGAACCTCTCATCCACATTCTTCGACGTTTTGAAGAAGGATAAAAGTTTTCCGTTTTTCCTACAAGCTATCATAAAGGGTGATTAAGCCTGCGTTCGCCCTGGCTGAACGCTGTACGCAGTCGCAGAATATTGTGGAAAGCTCGTCCTCCTCCGGATTCATGTGCTTGGTTATCTCGGCCCAGTAGGAGCTCAGCTTTTTCGCCTCCCCGGGCAGGAGATACCCCTGGATTATCCATATGTTTCCCCAGGGCCAGTCGCAACCGGCGGGGCAGAGAATCGACCCGGGTAGGGTGCGGACCCAAAAAGCAGGTACCTCAAAAGGTCAATGATTTCCTTATCCACGACGCCCCGGTCCTCGTAGACGAATCCCTTTTTAACCTCCCTTCGATGAAACAGCACGTCGAGGAAGAAGTACATGTTCTTAGTGCCAGCCCACCTGTATCTCTGGGTAGTCGTGCAACTTGCTATAGAACCTGTCATAGGGCGAGAAGGAAAACCTGTCTCTCCCAGAGAGCACAACCCCGGCGTGCTGAACCACCGCATTGATTAGAAGGTCCGTTGCATCCAGTTCCTCTATGTATTCCTGGTGCGCGTACCCCTCGCAGCGGAAGGCACGGAATATCCCTGACCGGGACAGCCAGTCAAAGTCAGCATGCCACCCGTCGGGCAGGGTCTTCAATACCCTATGCCACTCCTCCAACACCTCCGTGAAGAAGGTATCGTTGATATCATCGTACTCCCTCCGGTCCTTGACAAAAGTGTCTGCAAAGGTTTTCAGGTCTTTCCCCTTCAAGCACCGGTACCACGAGGGCATGACCTCCCTCCAGAGTTTGGACCAGTCAACCGGAGCTATTGCGTGGTACGTCCCCATGCTACCTCACCATGGACGGGTCATTCGTATTCTCCCCAGAACTCATAAGCGTCCAAGTCCGTTCTCTCCATATACTCGACAATTGCCTTCACCATCCTCCAGAAGTGGATGTCTGGGTATTTCTCTGTAAGATTTATGAGCCTTCTAACCCGGATGGAATCTCTGTCTCCACGCTCCTTCTCGTACTTCTCGATTTCCCCGAGGTGCGGCTCCAGGGCTTTCTTGAGCCTTGGCAGGTCATCCCTCCGAAGAAACAGTATATCTCCGGCGAAGGGGCAGTCGTCCCACTCGCACTCCTCCGGGCACTCCTCTTCCTCATGTTTCTTGTGCCTGCAGTAAGGGACCCTGCTCAGGGGGTATTCCATTCTCCCTATCCCAAGCTCCTCTGCAATCCTGTATTGCTCGCTGTCCTGAACTATGGGGACATACTTCCAAACGGCTTCTCCGTTTAATCCAGCATAAATTAACCTTCCCATTTCATTACCCCTCGCTATATGTACCTGCCACGCAGAACCTACAGCATGCTATCTCACCTCAGTTCCAGAGACGAAAATCTAAGACCCTCCTCCACAGCGCGCCGTACCCCTTCATCCTCATCCTCCAGGGCTCTGCGCAGGGCCTCCACAGCCTTCTTGCTTCCAATCTCTCCAAGAACCCGGGCTGCCTCGGACCTGACACCCCAGTCATCATCCCTTAGCGCCTGGATTAGCGGTTCTATGGCTTTCCTGCCTCTGATCTCTCCAAGAGCCCACACAGCCCAATATCTGACCTCACAGTCTTTATCTTTTAGAGCCTTGATTAAAGCCCCTGTCGCTTCTTTCATCCCTATCTTCCCGAGAGCAATGGCAGCAAAGCTCCGAACGCTAACGTCCTCGTCTTCCTCCAAAGCGCGTATCAGGGGCTCTACGGCTCTTTTATCGCCTAATTCTCCCAGAGCTTGAACGGCGCTCCACCGGACCCACCCGTCTCTATCTTTCAGAGCACCAATAAGGGGCTCCACTACTCCCCCGCGCCTTATCCTGCCAAGCCCCCAGACAGCATGCGTCCGAACCCACTTATCCTCATCCTTCAGTGCCTGAACCAGGGCCTCCACCACCTCCGTGCTCCCTATCCTGCTAAGGGAATCTGCTGCGTCCCGCCTTACTTCCACATCTCCGTCCTTCAGGGCCTTGAGGAGAGGCTCTCTTGCTCTTTTGTCACCGATGTTTCCCAAGGCCCGGGCTGCCCTTGACCTGACTCGGGGCACGGGGTCATCGAGGGCCCGGATAAGAGGCTTCACCGCCCCAGCATCTTTTATCAATCCCAGGGCCACCGCCGCTATGTATCGAATACTGTCGTCTTTATCTTCCAGGGCTTGGATTAAAGGCCCGACCGCAGGCTTCCCTAAGCCTCCAAGGGCTTCTCCCACAACCTTTCGCAGTTCCTCATCGTCCTCCTCCAAGAGCAGAAGCAAGGGTTTTAGGGCTCTTTCGTCCCCTATTTTGCCCAGGGCCAGAGCTGCCTCCTCTCGAACCTCCATCTCCTCGTCCATCAGGGTATCTATCAGCGCCTCCACTGCTCTTTCATCTGCTATCTTCCCGAGAGCCATAGCAACGTTCCGCCGAACCCCTCCATGCCCGTCCTTTAAAGCCCTAATAAGAGGTTTCACCGCCCTTCTATCCTCGAGCTCCCCTAGAGTCCAGGCGGCATACTCCTTGGCATCTGGATTTTCATCCTCCAAGACCTCTATTAAGGGTCCTACTGCGGGTTCCCCTATTATCGCAAGGAGCAAGCTGGCTTGCCAGCGAACCCGCTGATTCTCGTCCTTCAATGCCTGAATCAAAGGCTCAATCACCTGGGGGTTAACGATTCTCCTCAGAACCAACTCCGCCCAGTACTCGACCTTGGGGTCCTTTAAGGCATGTAGGAGGGGCTTTATTGTCTTTTTGACATCCATCTCCTCTAGAGTCCCCACGACCTTTATCCGAATCTCGGGGTCCCCATAGCTGAGGGCTTCTATCAGCCCTGCAACATCTCCTTTTGCCTTCATCTTCTCCACATCAGGTTCAAGGGGCCTATGGGTCATCGCCTTCACTTTCTGGTTTTAATCCTCGCCTGCTTACTCATCATCTACATCTCTCAGAGAACAGCGTCTCACCTGTTTCTTCATCTATTACCTCCAAGATTATGTGACTATAATCCATAGAACCGAACCCCCAGTTAGCCGCGAAGACCCAGGCATCCCTGCCTCTGTACTTTATCCTCTCCGCAAGGGCAGGGATTGCCAGGCCATGGGCACCCATGAAAGCCCGCAGACACTTCTCCAGCCCTTTTTCCTTAAGCCTCTCCCCCAGCCTGAGCATCTCCTCCATTACCTCCCCTCGGAGCTTAGCCAAGGCTTTCTCGTCTGCTTCTCTCAGCTTTTCCTCGTTTACCTTTCTTAGGCGTATGCCCAAAAACAGCCAAAGTTTGCGCAAAAAAAGCCCGAAAGACTTTTTCATGCATATCCTCGCCATCCTCTTGTGCTCCTTCGTGCTCCAGAAATCCGCATTCAAGCTAGCATCAACATACTCGAAACCGCTTACCCTCACCACGGGAAGCCCGCTAAATTTCCCCTTCGCTTCTCTCACCTCCAATGGGGCGAGAATCTCCCTCTGCGGCAACACCAGCACTTCGTTGCCGGGCTTGGTAAGAAGCCAGAAATTGCCATCCTTGTCCACCCTGAAGTCTACCACAACCCCGGGTATCTTGCCCCTAAGGCTGTACTCCTCTATTTTAAATTTATCTATCCTGAAAAGGCTCCTACTGCAGCACAGCCACAGATTGCCCTTTGAATCCTCTCTCATGCCCCGAGGACTTTCAACGCGCTCATAGCCCCCAGAAGCCAGTCTTTTAACGGCTCCTTCCTTTACCACTATCATTCCATTTCCCCATGTGCCTACCCAGACCGAACCATCACCAGCTATGTGAATGCATTCCGGAGTGTCGCCACTATCAATCGTGTTGAAATCCTCATTAAGCACCACCCACTCATAGGTTTCTCCTTTAACCACGGACAGCACATGGGTGTCAGCCGCGTATACCCCGCCCATGCCATCGAAACCTATTACATCTGCACCCGGGGTGAACGTGGAATGCTTGAACTCCAGCTCCACCCTGTGCCATCTCGCTCCGTCGAACCAACATATTACCCCAGAGTAGCCAACCCATGCTCTTCCCCTCTCATCTACTCCAATGCAGTCAGGGGACTCCTCTGGGAGCCCGTCTTCAGGAGTGAACCTTCTGAGTTCTCTCCCGTCAAACCTCACCACGCACCCCTCGGCAGCGAGCCAAAGTATCCCGCAGTCGCCGTCGATGGCCACCCTTACCGATTCCTTCTCCGGGAAAACCCTCTCCCTTATAGGGAACCTCTCCAATACCTGCTTTCTTACCCTGTCTATTTTATAAAAGCCGTTCTCTGCTCCCACCCAGACCAGGTCATCGCCTAGCTCAATGGTCACGTTCTCGGCTTTCTCCAATTCCTTCAACCTTAATTTCATTTCAAATCCACCGGAAGTTGAACTCCTCCACCTTAAGAGCGTCATTGACCCTGAGCTTTATCTTTACAGATGCTTTTTTAGGCCTTATGGCATACTCTTCGAGTTCTCCTCCTTCACCCCAGACTATATGCCCGCTCTCGTAAAACATGTCACATGTCGCGGAGATTTCATAGAGACCATCTCCCAGCTCGTTGACCTCGTTTACCTCCACCTTTCCAAGGGAATAGTGCGCCTCCGAGCTCCACCAGACGCCGTAGCCTTGTAGCGTCCTGCTCTTATCCCTGAATTCCTCCCAAGTTATCCTCCCTTCTTGAGCTGCTGTGAATAACTCCCCAAATTCCTTTTCACCTTTTTCAAGCTCCCGGCGTACCAGTTTCTCTATAACTTCCTTTGTAAGCATTTTCATTATGAGTGCCTCCTGAATGATTCCTCTAACTCCTCTAACTCCTCATCCAAATTCCCTAAAAACACGCCGTAATGCGGTCCCCAGAACCAGAAGGAAACCCGGCACCTCGGCAGGAACTCCCTGATCCTTGATTTTTCATCCTTAGAGAATTTATTATTTCCTAGGTAGAGATACCTCAGATTTGTTAAGTTCCTGATCTCAACTGGAAGACGAGTGAGTTGGTTGCTCCTTAAATCAAGCTTCCACAAGCTTCGAAGCTCTCCTATTTCTGCTGGGAGAGCAGTAAGGCGGTTTAAGCATAAATCAAGATACTCCAAGTTTTTAAGCTTCCCTATCTCTGGTGGAAGCTGAGTTAGGGAATTACCTCTTATAATCAGATACCTAAGGTCCCTTAGCTCTCCTATCTCGGGAGGTAGCTCGGTGAGCTTCTGATATTCCAACTCTAGCATCTGCAGGTCCCTGCACTCAGTTATCTCTTCCAAGCTATAGCCACATCGCCCACCCAAAGCTTCGCTCATCCATTTATAATCGAACTCCTCCACCTTGAGGTCCTCGTTTACTTTTACCGTTACCCGTCCAAGAGCTTCTTTTGGGGGATGGTCAAAGGAATATACTTGTGCTGTTTGGATTTCCATGTTGCAGGTTGCAGATACTTCGTAGCCTCCCTCCCGGAGCTTCTTGACATCGTCTACTTTTACCTCTCTAAGGTTACAACTCCACTCTCCCTCTCTGGAAAACCAACCACTACCCTGTTGTTCAACCTTGTCCTCGTCTTTCCAGAGTTCCTCTATAATTACACCCGAAATAAAACTCTCGTCGAGTTCTTTCATTTTTTCTATCAACAAATTTCAAGAACCTCTTTAAGTACCTGTAACTTAGCGCTATGGAACCTGATATTTACCTGGATGTCAGAAATTTCTCCTCTCCAAATACCTTCCAGGTAACCCTCTATGCCTCTGAGTTCCTCCTCGAGTTCTTTCCTCTTTCCTTCTTTCAGCTGCCTTTCCTTTTCTTCCCTGTACTTCTCCACATGGCTGTCGAAATTCTTCTCGAGGTCCTCGAAATATTCCCTTTCTTCCTTGGAAAGCAACTTCATTTTTAAAATAATTTCTCCTTCCAACATCAAAAATCTTGCGGAATCTAGTTTAGGAGAAGATGGGAAAGCCACCATTGTAGCCTGTACCAGAAAATAGGTCTATTAAGCATATGAGTCCCGCCAGGAGTTAGGATTACATCAGGGAAGCCACATTTTGGGCATACCGGTTGCTTGTTCTTCCACACATTCACTATCCCGGATTCTCCACAGTTTCTACAGTCGAACTCCCTGCCCAGGGGTACCTCCCCCCTTTTCATAGGCATCTGCTACTTCCGGAGGTATAATGCACATTGCAACAGCCCTTCCCTTTATTTTATTAGTAATGGTATGGAGTATTTATTGTTTTGTTTTAATAATCAAAAAAAGAGCTCTAAAGAAAAGTATTGGTCCTACCTTTCAGCTATACTTTGAATTCTCTTCTTCAGGCCAAGGTGAAACAGGTTTGCACTCGCCCGGTTTTAATCCACCAACATGCCGGAGGATTTTGCGATATTGTGGATGCTGGGGTGGATACTTCAACAGCACATCACCGATAGTGCCCTCAGAGCTTTCGGCTCGAAGTTGTAGTAAAATCGTGCCGTTGTCTTGCATAGTAGCAGAGCCAATATATTTTTTCTTGATAGTTTGTTTCGACATAATGTCTCCCCTCTTTTTATTTTCTAATCTCTTATATCTATTCCTTGCAGGCTCTTCAAGTCGCTATTACTAAAAACGGTTCCCAATACTTAAAAAACTATCTAGGGGCTCATTATTAAAGTATATGGCAGCTGTTAGAATAGGCGGCAGAGTTAGCTTTGACAGACTCGAGGACCTAGAGAGCTTTTCTGATGTAGATTTTCCCATAGAACTCGCCTTGCCGTGGCGATATCAGGAACTCTGGCTTCCCATAGAGGATAGACTGAAGGAAGTACTGGAGTTTTTCTTAAAGGAGAAATTAGAGATACTGTCTATACATGCCACGCAGGGGAGGATCTCGGAAGAGGCTTTTTTAACCTGGGGTAAAAAGACCTTAGAATTTGCAAATGCTCTTGGTGTTAGAGATGTTACAGTTCATCCTAACCAAGTTAAATCTAACAGAGCCACGCTTCAGGAGAAAGCTTTAATGTTCCTAAGGAGACTGCAGGAAGGTTCAGATGCCAAGTTTTGTATTGAAACCTTCAGAGGAAGGAAAAGGCTGTTTCAGCCCCTAGAAATAGTTGAAAGAGGGCTGCCCATGACATTAGATGTATCTCACATACGGGATAATTCATTGATACTTCGGATCATAGAAAGCTATTGGCATAATATAAGGGTGGTACACCTATCTGCAAAAGGAGAAAAGGAGCATCATCTGCCTATTGACAGTTTCTGCGCTGAAGTAGTCAAACTATTACAAAGTAAAGGCTGGCAGGGCAATATAATATTAGAGTACCTGCCCCGCTATACCACTCATCTAAGAAAAGATATCAGGGGCCTTGAAAAAATTTTGTAGATAACCACCCTGACAGGGGCCTTTTTACAGTTATGTTGGAAAGCTCATGGACGGAACTCTTCATTGCCTATACCCATGGGGTACTTTCTAATTTTTCCTTAAGAATTTCACTAAAAGTTCGGGGATATCAGATTGCTCACTTCAAGTTATTCCAGACCTCATTTTTTAGGGTTTATTCCCGCCTAGTTACGATTAACTAGAGAAGAAAAATTTTTTTTATTCGCCGAGTAATTTTATATTAATGTCCCTGGTATCTAACAACCTCCGTTTCCTGCCATTACTGCTGGCTCTCATGGTGTTTGCAGTCTTAATACTTTTTTTCCGGCAGACGGGAGAAACTCATCAGAAGCCTGGGATTGAAGAAAAAGACTACCTCCAACGAGGCTTCCGGGCTGAGCTCGTGCCGATCCTTGGAAGCAAAGCCCCAGGGAGGGACAACAGGGTCTTCGGTGTTGAAGTGGAGTTCCAGAGTTTCTCCAAGTTTTTCAGCTGGGACACCGGGGCTATCGTGGGGACCCTAGTATCCTCGAGGCTCGCCAGAGAGCTCGGCTTAGAACTGCTTCCTGTCAAGGATACGAGCTGGAGGGACTCCATGGGCAAGCCGATACTCGTGGGGGAGGCGAGGCTATCCTTCAGGCTTTTCAACGACACCTACAGGGATTATCCTGTTAAGGTCTACCGGGAGGAGGTCTTCCCCGGAATCGACGGCTTCCTTGGAACAGACATCATCTTGAGGTATCAGTGGACGATTGACGCGGAGAGCAACATCATTGTAGTCCGAGAGCCGGGTAGCCTGCCGGGAGAAGCCCTTGCTGTTATCCCCTTGAGGATAGAGAATGGAATCGTTTTTCTCCCGGGGAAGATAAACGGTAGAGAGGTGTCTTTCTTCCTGGACACGGGGTTAAGCGACACAACCTTGCCTCCCAGCACTGTTGAGGAGCTGGGGATAGAGAGGAAGAAAACCGGCTTTGAAACACCTAACCTCGGGAGGCTCGACTACGCCTTCGCCAACCTACAGATCGACAACCTTACCTTCAACGACAGCTTAGTGTTTCTCATGCAGCAACCCATGTGGATTTACCCAATGCTCGGCCAGAGCGTGCTAAACCAGGTCATCTACACCCTAGACCCCAAGCTAAAACTTCTGATAATTCATGAGAAAAAATAGTATTACCAAGTCTATAATGCAGGAAAAGGAAAATTCTTTATTCCAAGAGCTAATCTATATTTATGGGTAGGAGTAAGACTTATCTCTTATTATTGGCTGCCTTAGCCACGAGTGTTGCCCTGTTATTTCTCCTCCACGGCCCAGGCGAAATCGCAGTAGCCTCAGCGATCATAGGCCCCGGGGGCGGTAACCTCAGCTGCGACAACGGCAGAGTGTTGGTAGATGTGCCAGAGGGCGCCTTAAAGAAGGAAACCACCGTCACCTGTGAGGCTACCTCCGTAGATGAACTACCAAAGGCTCTGAGGGAGATGCCAGTCATCGGGCAGCCATACCGCCTCGGACCAGAGGGCATAGCCTTCAAGAAGCCAGTGACCATCAAGATAGCCCTAGACAGCTCCCTCTACAACATAACCGCGAACAAGACAGAAGTAGCGCCACCCATCCTCCTCACCGTTAATGGCAGGGGAGAAGTCGAGCTCCTCCAGGATCAGAGGGTGGTGGTGGGACCTGGAGAGGCGTATATAGAAGGAAACACCAGCCATTTCAGTTGGGTGGTTAAACGGATGGGGACTATTAAATTTAAAATGCGTCCGGAAAGAATAAGCCTTCCTCCTGAAAGTATTTTTAAGGCGGATTTTGAAATCTGGAACTTACCAGCCGAGGAGTTAAAGGAAGGAAAACCTACAGATATAAAATATGCAGCGATATGGCCCGAAGTCTGGGATATTCCTGTGGGTACGATAAGCAGTTCAAAAGAGATTGGAATCCTTAAATCTGGGGAGCATTACCAAACAACCTTTTATTATATTTGCCACGGCGGAAAAGGTAGATATGGCGCTAGTGTTGGCTATTGGGTTCCACAGGTGGAGGAGCCGAGTAATCTTATTGACGTATCTATATGGATAAGAGGCACTGCTGAATGCGTTGATGAAAAATATCTAATACCAATTATAACTAAAGAAGCTACAATTACCGGAGTTGGAGGACAACAAACTATACAAGCTGGCACGGTTAAAATTATGATAATTCCCCATGAAATTAGTCTTTCTGTGGGCAATTCTTTTGAAGCAACATTCATTATCCAGAACCTTCCTAAGGGGGAGTTAGAAGAAGGACAACTACCAACTGAATTAAAAAATGTGGAAATAGAACCCACTGCTAAAGGTAGTTTGGAGTTAGAAAAGGACGGCACAGTATATCCCCTTCTTAGGCCAGGTGAACGCTGGACTAAAAAATTCAAGTTTACCTGTATTCGCGAAGGGTCGGGTTATCATAGCGTTACTTTTTCCTTTAAAATGTCGCCAGAAGAGGCTCCGGATAACTACGTGTTCGGAGGGATAAGCGGCAATGGTATAGCTCATTGTGTTGAAAAAGGAAATGCAACTATTACCGGCGGGGTGACAATAGGCACCCCGGGTAACCGCACGTGCTTCTATGAGGGCGAGCAAGCCACCTTCACTGCCTACGGCCCCGCGGGCAACCCTGTAGAGGTCTCCTGGAGTTCAACGGAGTTCAGAATTTCCCAGACCGGGGAGACCCTCGCCTTCTCCCCTGAAGCCCCCGGCTCAGGCATCATCTCCGCCGCCATCGGGGGGGTTACAACATCCCTCCCTGTAACCGTGCACAAGCTCCCAGAGGAAGTAGGAGACTACGAGACCCTGCTGAGCGTGGACATCAAAGGAGAATCAGGGGAGGTCTACACCCTCTCACCGATAAAAGACATCGAAGGCGACTCCCTCTATGACTCCCTCTACCTCCATGACAGCGGGCCCCCGGTGAGGATAAGGCTCGGCAAGGTCCTCGCAGGCCCAGAGGCAGGCGGGGTCTTCGCCTACGAGGGAAAAGACTACCTAGTAACGAGCTCCGAGAACTACAGAATGAGCATAGCCCCAGCAAAAGTTAAGACCCTTCTGGCGTACAGCGAGTTCGAACCGAAGGCCGCCCTGAGCCTTGGAGAAGGCTTAAAGGCCCAGTACGTAGTAAACGATGGAGCCCCCAGCCTTCACTTCATCATAGATGACGCCTACGTTGGATTCATAGACCTAGAGCCTGCTGAAACAGCCTACGAGATAACCAGCAAGGTAACAGCGCTGTCAGAAGCTCTAAGAGACAAGGTCTTCTGGGCCACAAGGATAACGCAAAAAGAGCTTAAGCTAGCCGTGGCTTCTAAGAGCGATATAATATTAGTCAAGGACGGCGAACCCGCCCTCGGCTGGCCATGGGCGAAGATAAACGACCCAGACTTCCCATACCACGGCTTATCCCTCTGGAAAGAAGAAGAAGCCCTTGACAGGGGAGAGAAAAGATTCATACCCGGGGCACCGAGGACCCTGATCGAGTACTCCATGACAGGTGTCCTAACAATAAAACATGTTAAAAAACCACCCTGTTAGTCGCGGCAACCATCAGGCATATGAGTCCCGCCAGGAGTTAGGATTACATCAGAGGAGCCACATTTCGGGCATACTGGCCGCTTGTTCTTCCATACATTCACTATCCCGGATTCTCCACAGTTTCTACATTCAAACTCCTTACCTAAAGGTACCTCCCCCTGCTCATAGCGCCTCATATGCTCAGGCGGTATAAGGCACATGATTCTATAATTATCTATCTTCTGTATTAAAGCTTTCCCAACTAGAAGATGTCTTTCTTTATTATATTTTTTCTTCGAGTCAAAGTAGTAGCAGTAATGCCTACACCTAACGTATTACTCCTAAGGTAAAAGTATTAATCTTCAAAACATCTATAATATAAATTAAATGAAAATTGAAATTCCCGATCGGAGGGTCATGGAAGACATAGTCCAGCATATTGCGAAGGAAATAAAAAGCCAGACCGCCTACTTTGAGCATTTTAAGAACTTCGATGTAAAAAAACACGCCTACGGCCTGTGGATAGACTACAGCAATAATGTGCAATACATACCAAATCCAGATTACGAGAAGCTTGTAAAAGAAGAGAAGGAACGAGATAAGATACAGCCTGTGAGGTTAAGACGGCATATTCCTAAAGAGATACCATTCTACCCGGAGAAGGATGGAATTGATTTGGAGATCACATTCATCCCTCCCGGGGATGAGAAGAGTATGATGAAGGTGGTTCTGCCCTATACTAGGATCGGTGGTTGGGCGGTAGAGGTAGTGGTAAGAGGCGCAGAGACCAAGGAAATAAGAGACATTAAAAAGATAATATACTCGATAATCGATAAAGAGAAAGAAAGATTTGAATAATAATGAGTAAGATACTAGTGGAATTAAATATGGAATATATGCTTGCCTCACAAAATTGAATGGGAATTAAAGGAATAAAATGAGCCTCTTCTTTTATGGTGCGGTCGAGCTAAAAAACGACAAAAATGGTATAACTGAAAAAATATTAAAATTAGCTAAAGAGGTAGCTTGGAATCTTGATTTTGAAGAACTTCAACATAATTACTCTATTGAAGAATTATTCAATATCCCCAAAGACCGTAAAGAACGCTTCTTGGTATTTGAGCTGAAAAATGAAGTCTATACCGCCCTATATGGCGACTATAATGGAGAATCTATGATTCGTTACTATCGTAAGTTAGCAAAACAGCTTAACATACCTGGTTGGGATACATTGGAATTCGGAACCATGGAAAAAGTAAATGAATTTTATCGCACAACTCCCCCACTAGATCTTCCTGTTCTTAGGTTCATGAGAAACCTTTTTGAAAATTTCTCTGATCGAGAAATAATACTCTCATTCGATGAAGGATTTGAAAATCGTTTTAATTGTCGGGAAGTAGAAGGAAAAAGAGAAGAGCTTCTCCAAGAAGCATGGATGACTATTGCCTTTGGATACACCTGGCCAAATCTACGGCTCATATATCGGCCTCGATGATTGCTATCGAAGGCAGGAAGGCACAAGGTCATAAGACGCCAAGGAGCTAATTTTATTTTTCCTCGAAATCAACGATCCTGAACTGCTCGGGAGATAAGACTACGTTATCATATCGGTACCCTCCGGGCTGGGTGTCGTCAGGGATGCTCAGGTCAACAGCGTAGCCCTCTTCAGGGCTCGCATATACTTCAACAACTACTCCTTCGGTTCCGGGTGGATAAACGGTATCGCTGAATTCGCTCCTGACAGGCTCAATCAGGACAATCTTGTCCCCCTGCTTTGCAATCATTCGTGCACCTCCGACAAATTAGAATTCTAATTTCTTAAATAACTATTTTTCCCAGAGGACCAATTTTTTTATTCGGGAACAGACATAGAATAAATATGCCTATGCAGTTGAACCGTCAAAAAACATGGAACACCATCACCCTAGCTAAAAACCCCTTCTCCAACGACTCCATGGAAGTTATAGAACTCATTCATCTCCAGTGAGATACCCCTGTAGCCAGAGAAGCCCACCGATGTCCTCGCCTACCTTTGGAACATAGCCCTTGGTCGCCTTTTCTGAAGCATAGATGAAAATATCCACATCCCTTGAGCCGTAATCTGCCCTGAAAAGAGCTGCCTTGACTTTATAAACCCTCTTATCCCCAAAGCCTAGTTCTGAGACTTCCTTTACCGGGGTCTGAAAGAGAAAGTCATCAACATCCCCTTCACCGAAGGGAAAATATCCGGCTAGTCCTTCAGTTGAGAATTCCATTCCATCAATATCTTTGATAACTCTGGAGTCAGCCTTAGATAGGGCATATGCCAAGGCTGAAATAGAAAATCTGTATTTCTCCCCCCCTTTATAGGTGTCTTTGTTCTTAAAATACATGGTGTCAAAAAATGTTATAGAAGCGTCCTCTAGGCCACCATGAATTTGCGCCTCAATACCGTTCTCCCATTCCTCAATCTCATCTATCTGAATCCTATGGACCACTCCACTGGAGATAAAAGGATAGGCCGTCCAAATCTCGTTGTTAACGATTATGGTACAGGTGTTCAAGTATTCACCCTTTGAAAAGTAGGTGTCTATCTTTCTATCATGCAACTCCAGCGATTCTATCCACCTAGGTTTTTCCACAGCTCCAATTATGAACGATTTAACCTCATCATCTGAATCTGCAACAGCGCCCCAATGGACGCTATGGCTGCCAGCTTTCCTATTTTTTGTTCCCATAGGGCTACTACATTATCTTCTTTATCAAACTTAAAAAAAATAATGCACAATTTACTATATTGAACATTGAATCCTAAATTCACTAGAAGATACTATTTAGTCTTATTAATCATCTTAATCAAGGAAGAAGAAAGCCTTATCTGGAAAATTATTTGTTGTAAAAAGAAAACCAAATAAAATCTATAAATATTTCCTTAATATAATTTCTACATGGCCTTACAGCTCACTCTTTTAGTTTGGCTCTACCTGTTTACTATCGGACTCCTTTTTGGACTTGTTCCTAGCTATTCTGATGCTGCCATGGAGAAGATTTCATCACTTCCAAGTCTCTTTGCACCTGTTTCAGGCGGAAATCCTTTCTTCCAGATATTCTTGAAGAACTCTCTCGCCTCCCTCACTATCATTTATTTGGGGATTCTTTTCGTCTTGATTGAGGTGAAAGTATACACAGTTTTACCGGAGGAAACCTACGGTTTACTAAAGACCTTAACCAAGCCCCTCTATAAGGTGGCTGAGGCCCTTCATCCACCTTTCAAAGACTTTAGTCCCTTCTTCCGGTCGTGCTATTTTTTCCTGAACTTTGTGCCTCTCTTTGCTATCGGGGTTAATGGGGTTGTTATGGGACTCCTCTTGACCCATTATCCCATCAGATATTTTCTCAGCTCTTTGATGCCTCATGGACTCATTGAGTTCCCAGCTATGGTTGCAAGTGTTGTAATAGCTCTCAACATAGCTCGTGACCTAAAAGTCACGTTATTTAAGGAAGATTTTGAAGGCTTCACTAGGGAGTTACAAGAGAGAATAGTAGGGGGAGAAACCTTAAGGAAGGTAATATTCATACAATTGCTTTTACTTTTGGCAGCTTATTTGGAGGTAAAATAGAAAAATGGCTGAGATACGGATCGAAAAGTCGGACGAGGTCTTAATGGCCATTAAACTATGCTATAGAACCTGTGGGTGGCTCATTACAGCAAACCTCCTCTTCATAATATCTTCCAGAAGACTGATACTGTTTGCGAAGGATGAAGATAAACAGGTTGGTTTCACCTACTGCCGTATTTCCCAAGGGAGCAGAACAGCAGAGCTTATTGCTATCGGAGTTTTGAAAAGCTACAGGAGGAAAGGAATTGGCACAATGTTGATGGAGGAGACGGAAAAAGTCCTTAAAGAAATGGGAGTAAAGAGGATAATCGCCTTCGTCAGAAAAGGCAATATAGCCTCCATGAGAACTATGGAAAAGATGGGCTTCAGGCGCGAAAAGGTCTACGAATTCCCTTACCTCATTGCAGAACTCTCACGCTTGGGCACCCACTTCGTGAAGGAGATATAAATTATAACTCCCCTGATATATTTCTCATTCTTATGCATCTCTCAGAGAACAGCGTCTCACCTGTTTCTTCTATATTACCTCAATGACAGCACTTCTGGCTTCTCTAGGTCTTTCAATTAATGTGAAGACATCATTTCCCTTTCTGATTGTTCCATTATCAATGAAATAAACATGCAAACTTCTAGAACTTTAATTATTTTGACCCTATTCTAATATTTCATCCTCTATCTTGCAGACAAAGCCATCTAACTCCGCTATCGCTCCGTAAACTTCACATACTTAATAACCAAACTCTAGATAGAAATGCCCTGTTTCCTAGATGTTAAAATAAGTGTAGGGGAGGTAGGGGGGAGGAATCCCAGTACGAATTTGCTGGTAAGGTTCTTTTTAAGCCTTAACAGCTTCTAGCCCCTTTATCGAAAGGCTTAAGTCCTTAAGCTGAACAACCTTGGAAGCATCCAAGATCTCTATCTCTAGGATTTTTTTATCCTTCGAATAATGGGCGATGATGCCCTCTGCGACATCCCTTGAATCCATGGGTTTGCCTTCTCTCAGCTTGATTATTAGAACGTCTGCATCAGGGGAGTATCTTATCTGCAAAAGTCTTGCCTCCTTTGAAATATCTCTCTTTATACGGATAATACACTGTTATAACGACGGGCAACATTTTATCATACTCATAAACTGCTCTTATTAAATGTCTTCCTCTCCTCTTGTGGGCGATGAATCTGCGGCGATGTCCCTCTAACACTTCTTCCGGGTATAAAATAGCAGACAGCACATGTTTATCTTTTAAATTCCAGACCCTCGCCCGTTCAACTGCATGAAATGTGAGGAGAATCCTTATTTCCCTCTCCCCGACTTTCAAAGAATAAATCCTTCCTCTCTTAATTTTATCTATTTTTAAAATTTCAAACATTCCTTTTTAAGTTGGATGCGCATTCTATTAAAGTTTCACTCTTCGTAAGAAAACAATAATGGAATGGCTACGGACTTTTTAGAGTCCCTCATTCCTTCGAATAATGGGTTTTTCGATGTTGAATGATAATGCAGTTTTTTACCGGTAAAACAGATAAAAAGCATTAAATTTGTACAAGAAAAAATATTAAATGCGGGGGAAGGGATTCGAACCCTCGCAAGCACTAAGCTAACAGGTCCTAAGCCTGTCCCCTTTGACCAATCTCGGGCACCCCCGCTTATTAAGTTTAGAAAGATTTTTACCGAAATAAAATTTTATCTATTTTACACAGCTTCTTCAGCGAGTCGCAGAGGAAATACTATTAACTTATTCCTCTCTCATTAACGCATATTTTCAGACAGACTATGTATATAAAGTTAGAGTAGACGTACGCCGGGGCGATGTTTCGGCGGAGCTCTACTAGTAAATCCTAATTTTGGTTTTCGGATATTTTTTATACTAAACCCACCTAATTTTAACCGAACACCTTTCTTGCGCATCCTTGGGAAAGGGACATAAAATAAGACCCATATATGGGGGATGAATATGAACCCGGCAGAAAGGATCATCGACAATTACGCAAGTGTGGTTGAGGAGGAGAAGAGATGGCATCCAATATAATAGATAACAATAAAGATGTCATCGAAAGGCAACTCCTTTATAATGTAAAGAAAGCCCTTGATGGGAGTGTAGAAGCAAAATTCGCAATTGGCTACTTCTTTCTCAGCGGATTTAGTGGCATTCAGAGGGAATTGAATAGGGAAGGATTCAAAAAGCTCCGGCTTTTGATAGGTAACACATCGGATAGAGAAACAATAGAACAGTTGGCAGAAGGATATAACCATCTCGAACGTGTAAAGTCTGCAAATAAAAAAATTGAATTTGGGAAGAAAAAACAAAAATTGGACGATACTAAGCAACGAGTTAAATCTACTCTCGAAGGGATGGATCAAACCGATGAAAATGAGGGGTGGATGTATAACCTTGCTGAGTTGATTTCCAAAGAGAAAATCCGGGTGAGAGTTTATACGCGGGGGAGGCTTCACAGCAAGGCATATATTTTCGACTATCCGCCAGATCTTCGAGCCCAATATGGCCCGGGTATGGCAATCATCGGATCAAGCAATCTGTCAATGGCAGGGATGTATCACAATACGGAACTCAATATCAAAACACGAGACGAAAGAGACCATGAAGATTTGACAAAATGGTTCATGGATTTATGGAAAAACTCAGAAAATTTTGATGAAAGCTTAATGGAACTGTTAAAAGTCTCCTGGCCCATAGCTGAAGTCACGCCATACGAACTATATCTCAAAACCCTCTACCATTTGGTGGAAGACCGGCTTGAGGAGGAAAAGGATATCAAGCTGTTCTGGAAGGACACTCTGCCGACTCTCACCAACTTTCAGGAAGTGGCTGTTAAAACTGCAATATCCATAATCAAACAGTACAATGGTGCCTTTATTTCTGATGTTGTTGGGTTGGGAAAGACCTATATCGGCTCAGGTGTCCTCAAATATTTCGCCGATGTTTATGGTTATAAACCGCTGATAATCTGTCCCAAGTCGCTTGTGGATATGTGGGAAGAATCCAACGAGAAATACGAACTCGGAGCCAAGGTTTTGTCCATGAGCATGCTGAGTGATAGAAATAAGAACCTACTTAAGAGATACGAGAACTGTGATATTGTCCTAATCGATGAGAGTCACAATTTCAGATACCCCAACACCAAGAGATATGAACTGCTCCAGCCCTTCACATCAAGGAGAAAGACGGTTCTTTTAACAGCAACCCCTCTAAACAATACGCCACTAGATATTTACTATCAGATTAAGCTCTTTCATGCAAAGGACAGGACTAAAATTCCCGTGGCCCCGGCAAACCTCAAAGAGTTCTTCAAGACTGTTGAAAACGGTGAAGCCGCTCTTTCAAGCATCTTGAGCCATCTCCTTGTCAGAAGGACGAGAAAGCAGATCATAAAATATTATGGAAAAAAGGATAATAACGGAAAGTATTATGTTAGAATCGGCAAGAAAAGAAACTATTTCCCCGAGAGGGACTTGAAGACCTTGAGTTACAGTATAGACGAGGTTTATGAAGGCATCTACGACAGGGTTTACGAGTCGTTATCTAGGCTAACTCTTGCAAGATACGGCCTTTATGATTACGTATTGCCAGCCAAACAGAATAAACATCCTTATCTCGAACTGAAAAGTGCAGGACAGAATCTCAAGGGACTTGTGAGATCAGGTCTCTTCAAAAGGTTTGAGAGCTCAAGCTTTGCCTTCAAAAGAAGCATTGAGAACTTTATAAAAATCAATACAATTTTTCTTGAAGCATTAAAAAAAGGATATGTACCTGCTGGGGAAGAGGTCCAGAAGGTCATCTATGACTCGCAAATTGAGGAAGATGAGGACCTTGCTGAGATTTTGCAGAATATTGAAGGCCTGTCAGAGAAATATGACATAAAAGATTTTGATGTCCCGGCTCTTGAAGCCGATATCAGTTCAGACCTGAGGATTTTGGAGGAGATATTCGGTCTTGTAAAGGATATTCCCGGGCTATGGACTGATACAAAACTTCGCGAACTAATGACTAAATTAAAATCCCCGGAACTCAAGGGAAAGAAGGTTCTTGTTTTTACAGAATTCGTGGACACAGCCAATTATATCTATGAAGAACTTAAAGGTCACTTCAAGAGGAACATGGAGGTCATAACCGGTAATACTAAAGACCGGCATAAGGTTGTTGGACGGTTCGCTCCACGCTCTAATCAATATACGTTTGAAAATGGAGAGGAAGAGATAGATATCCTAATATCAACAGATGTCCTCTCAGAAGGCTTAAATCTACAGGACTGCTCTGATGTTATTAACTACGACCTTCACTGGAACCCAGTCAGACTGATTCAGAGGATTGGCAGGGTGGATCGGATCGGAACAGAGGCCGAGGTTATCAGAGTTTACAATTTTCTCCCTGAGAAAAAGCTTGAGAAGAACCTGAAGCTTAAGGAAAAACTCGATATTAGAATAAAAGAGATACATACTGCCATCGGCGAGGATACGTACATCCTCCATACTAGGGAAATGTTGAACACCGAAGCCATGTATGCAATATATGACGAGAACCCAGAAGAGCTTGACCGGTTTGAAGAAGAGGATGAGAAAGTAAAGGTATCTGAGGCAGAGGATATCATCAGAAAACTCCAGAAAGAAGAGCCTGAACTCCTTGAAAGGATTAAAAATATCTCCATGGGGGTCAGGAGCGCCAGACAATCACCAGATGGGAACAAGTATCGGTTTGTGTTTTTGAAGAAAGGCAACTACAAGAGGCTATACTTACTGGACCCGAAGGGTAATATCGTCTTTGAAGATGAGGCTAAGATTCTCAAAATCATAAAATGTAATAAGGATGAGCCGGTGCTCAAGATTCCGCCAGGATATAACAAGACGGTTTCTGATATGAAGAAGAAGTTTTCCCAGATGGTTAAAGAGGCCGAAGATGCCGGGGAGAAAGTGAAGCTCACTACCGGCCAGAGGTATATCAAAAAAGCCCTAAACGAGTTTCGAAAAGAGGTCGAGGTATCAGAATTCGAAGATGCGAAAGAGAAGGAAGACCTAATATCGAAGATCGTAGAGTTTGAAAGGGTCTTCACCACAGAGATTCCATCAAAGCCGTTGAACAAACAGTTAACATTGATTAAAAACAACGAGATTAAGGGGGAAGAGTTGATGAAGAAACTTGAGATATTGTATTATGACCACAATCTTGCGAGAATGGTTGAGGAGATTGAGGAGAAAGAGGATCCCCTTACCTACATCGTTTGCAGTGAGGCCTTAGAATGAAGTTTGAAGACATCTCTTCGAGGGAAGACTTTGAGGAGCATTTTTTCCATGATAAGGGTTTTGTATACATTGATGAGGAGACTTTCTGGATCGACAGGGAGCATAAAGCCAAGTATTATTTCACTGATGATTTGAATTACTCACACGCCTATCAATTATTTCGAGAAAAGAAGGGTGTCCATATGACGCCCTACTACATTTTCATAGATAATGACTTCGACGTTTACTATATATTCTCTGAATACCATACTCCTTTCAAGTTCGTCTATGACAAGAACCGCAGGGAGAGGGACTATACAAAGCTGAGCAGGCTCCAGTTGCTGAATGCCCTGAAATATGAAGACAAAGCATACAATGACAGTTTCCAGGCACTTTTTGATACCAAACCCCTTGTAAAGAAGTTCTATGATGAATATAAGGTTATAAAGACCAGACTTTCAGATTCGCTAAAGGGACTGGATGACGATGAGAGATGGTTTTATTCCCAAGTGCTTCTTGATAGGATTATTTTCATCTATTTCCTCCAAAGCAGAGAGATTATAGAAAAGGATTACTTAACAAATCTCTATAGAAACAGGGACAAAAAAAGGAATTTCTTCAACGACTACCTCAAACCCCTCTTCTTCAATGCCTTCAACTATGACCACCCTTTTCATGAAAAAATCGAAGTGAACGGAGTAAATCTTGGAAACATTCCCTATCTCAATGGAGGTCTTTTTAGAAAGAAGGAGGTTGAGATTGATAATGAGATATCGATAAAGGACGGGATATGGGGAGAGATTTTCAGACTCTTTGACTCCTATGAGTGGGTCGTTGAGGAACGGCATGAGGATGCGGTCGTCCTGACTCCCTCGATACTCGGCCACATTTTCGAGCAGAGTGTAACAGGGAGGAAGTGCAAGGGGGCCTATTATACCCCCTCGGAAATAACCGAATACATATCCATGAACACCATCTATCCATATCTACGGGACAGGCTGAACGAGAGGTTTGGGACAGATTACAAGAACATCTGGTCCGAATTGCTGGACAAGCAGGAATTCTCCAAAAATGAAATTGACAGGGTCTCCTATCTCTATTTCAATATTTTGAAAGAACTCCGGGTGCTGGATAACGCCTGCGGGAGCGGAGCATTTCTCATGGCCGCCCACAAGATACTTCTTGCCCTCTATCGCAAGTGCTATAGAATTCTTAAAGACGAGTTGGTTTTTTCCGCCGAGAACAAGGCCATTGATAGTTATGGTTCCCCAGATTATTATTTTAAGAGGATCATAGCCACCCAAAACATCTACGGCGTCGATTTAGAGGATGGGGCTGTCGAAATCGCAAAGCTCAGGCTGTGGCTTTCCATGATCTCTGACCTGAGTATCGAGAGCGTGGAACCCCTCCCCAACATCGATTACAATATCATGCACGGCAACAGTCTAATCGGCTTTGTGGAAGCCCCCCTTGTGGAACAGACGACCCTGGACTCTGCAGATACGACAATGCAAATAATAAAAGCAAAGGGGGCTCTTCTTGATCAATACAAAGCCACTACTGACCCGAAGATTGCCGAGAATTTGAAAAGGGACATCGAGCGGATTAACGAGAAGTTCAGACCAGAGCTCAATGAAAAATTCCACAGGATGCTTACTGTGGATTACAAAATCAAAATCTCCAAAGAAGAGCTTGAGGCCCTCCACCCCTTCCATTGGGGCTTTGAGTTCTATGAAGTTTTTGATCCTGATAGACCAAAAGGTGAAAGAGGTTTCGATATTTTGATAGGGAATCCACCATATGTGAAAGCCTCAAAGATCCCTGCTGAAAAAAAGATATTTAATAAAATTTATTCTACTGCATACGGGCCGTATGATATCTACATTCTGTTCTTTGAAAAATCAATCAATGTTTTGAACGAAAAGGGGCTTATGGGTTATATTACATCTAACAAATATTTTGTTGCAGATTACGGGAAAAAGTTAAGAGATTTTCTTTTAAAAAATTGTACTATCAGGGAAATAATTGATTTTTCAAAAGCAAAGAGTATCTTCCAAGATGCTTTAGTTTCGACAGCTGTAATGATCCTAAGAAAAGAAAAAAATGAAAGAGACTATCAAGTAAAAATTATCATAATTGAATCCGAAAAAGAACTAGGAACTTTAAATAAAAATAAAGGCAAATCTATCAAAAAAAGCGAATTAATTGATTCTGCCAGTGGACATTTCCAAGTCTTCAGTGATAAGAGTGTAAATGAAATACTCAGCTCAAGTAGTTCTAATTCAGTTCCATTGGGACAGGTCGGAGATGTTCGAACAGGGGTCATGGGATTTGAATATTGGAATATGGAGTCCTATATACACGAAGGAAAGACTGACAAAAAATCTTGCAAAATCGTAACAAATAGCTACATAAAACCTTATGGATTTTTGTGGGGTAAAAATGTAAAAATCTATAAAAAGAATTTCAATTTTCCGCATATCTCCATTGAGAGTGCTCCTCTATCTGATGACACAAAAGATTTGTTTTTACAGAAAAACAAAATAATAATTCGAGGGGTTGCAAAAAAATTAACTGCAGCTATTGACACTGAAGGCATTGGTTTATTAGTTGCTGTCCATTCTTTTAGTACAAACGACATCGAGAAAAATAAGTATATTTTAACGTTGTTGAATTCAAAATTATTTAACTGGATTCACAAGAAAAAATTCTATTCTGCTAGAATCCCACAAGGTTCTTTAAGATATCCAATTTCGTTTCTAAAAGATCTTCCAATTATAATCCCCGAAAAAATTACAGGATTTTTAAAACTGTCAAGTTACTTAATTTTTCTCAATAATAATGCTCATCAAGTTTCTAAAATTATTGATTTTTTTTCTGGAAAAATACTTGATTCTTTAATTTATTCATTATACTTCAAAGAAAAATTCCAAGAAGACGGCGTGCCCACCAATCTTGCCGAACTGGTGGAGCCCTATCTTATTGATATTGAAGAGTTGGGGTCGGATGAAGAAAAGATGACAGCCATTGAAAAGGTCTATGAGGAGATAACTGCGGATGGGGAGATAATGGAAACTATTAAAAAGATAAAATCCCACCCTTGGGTTAAAGTGATAGAGGGAGAAAATGCTTAAGCCAAATTTCAGATACACGAACGCCATAGTCAACAACCTCGTTGAAATTACCTCGGCAAGAGAGGTTATTCTGAATGCATATCTCATTCCTAAATGGGAGATATCTTTGAGAAGAGAAGCCCTAATCAGGGCAACCCATGCATCCACAGCCATTGAAGGAAATCCATTAACTCTTGAGGAAGTAAGCAACCTCGCACAGGGAAGAAAGGTAACCGCGACAAGAAGGGCAAAACAGGAAGTCCTGAATTATCTAAAAGTGCTTGAAAACATAGAAAAATATCAGAAAAACGGAAAGATTACAGAGGAACACATCTTAAAGTTGCATAAAGACATAACAAAAGACACGCTTGATAATCCAGAATGGGAAGGAAAATACAGAAAAATTCTGGTCTATGTTGGCAATAGAATTACAGGCCAGGTTATATTCATGCCTCCACCGTCAGAGGAAGTCCCCGAATTGATGAAAAACTTTATCAAATGGCTTAATTCCAAAGAAACTCTTGAACTTCATCCTGTTATTGTTGCTGGCATTTCCCACTATGAATTCGTGAGGGTTCATCCCTTTGCAGACGGAAATGGAAGAACCGCAAGGGCACTTGCCACCCTTATTCTCTATCTAAGAGAATTTGACATCAAAAGGTTCTTTACACTGGATGATTATTATGACAGTGACAGAAGAGCCTATTATGAAGCTCTAAAATCGGTTGATCAGAACGCACTTGATTTGACCCCATGGCTTGAGTATTTCACAGAAGGAGTAAAGATTTCAATATCAAGGGTTAAAGAAAAAGTTCTACAGCTCTCTGTTGAAGGAAGAAAAAGAAAGGAAAAAGGACAGATTGCTTTAACCGAAAGACAAATGAAAATAATAGAATTCATGCAGAGAAACGGAAGGATAACGGCAGGAAATGTGGCAAATATGTTTAAAATCACCAGGCAGGCAGCCTTAAAGGAACTATCAAAACTCGTCAAAATGGATGTGATAGAACTCAAAGGAAGCGGGAGAGGCGCCCATTATGAACTTAAATGATGGTTGTCGTTTAGGTTGTCATTTAGGTTGTCATTTATTACCCACCCGAAACCCATAAATTGCGACCCCCTAGGCCAAACTTGCCTTCAAGGAAGGTCTTCAACTACAGAGAAACTTTGAATCAGATTTGAGCCTTAGAGATAGAAGAAAAACCTGTGGAGATTTTCGACGGGGACTACCTTAAAGTAGCAGATGAATAGTGTGTGGAAAACCTCCCCCCGGCCCAGATAAAAGAAATGAAGATCGAGGTCTTCAGCCTGACAGAGAACGGGCTCAAGATTGGCAGAGTTCTGTGGGAAAGGCTTTCACAGGAGGAGAGGTCGGTATATCGAAAATAAAGAAGAAGTATAACCACATGCCCTCCACGATCTCCTCAGATACGTTTATTCGGTACGGTGAGTTCATCCGGAAGTCGAAGATCCATCGGAAAGTTCTCACCCCAGAAGAGGAGTTCATGCAGCACTTCCCCTCATCCAGGGTGGATAAAGCGTTATTCAATCTTGTCGGGACCCAGTCTGAGATGTCTCTTGAAGAAGAGAAGCGAGAAATCAGGAAAATAATCTGGGAAAGGATGAGAGCATGATCCTAGTAGATGTAAACATTTTTTATGGACGTCTTGGGGCAATTAGACATAAATAGCCCTTTCCTAGATAGTCTTTGTCTTTCCCTAATTTACCGGTAAAAAAAGCGCCGAGGGCTAGGTAAATATTCAGGTCTGAACTTAAAAACTTATAATGGCCGTTTTTGGTGGTTTTAGGTTTTTGCGGTTAGCCGATTTAAGTTTTCAATTTTTCCCTGGGCTGCGTTGGCACGGGTTCTTGAAGTTTGGCTCTTTCTTTCTCTGCTATTTGAAGCGAGATTTTTTTCTCGTATTCCCTAAGCATACTGACTAGGGGATGCTTCAAGTTTATCTTGTAGAGTTTGGCTTTTCCTATCTTCCTAGAAACTTCGATCACCCCATATTCTTCCAAATCCGGGAAGTACTTGTAGAGGGTTTGCTTGCTCATTCCTAGGGCTTCGATGACTTCTTTCTTGGTAAAGTCGAACATAGGGTTGTCTAGGAAGAAATCTATTATCCTCAGCTTTGGCGAGTCTCCCAGGGTCTTTATCAGTAACGACCCGTATTCTTTTTTTGTGTACAGCTCTTCTGGCATCTTCTCAAGAACAAATTGGAGGATAAAAGTATTTATATTTTTCCTTTAAAAGGTATTATAAGTGAACTTTATGTCAGTCAAAAGCGATGCGGAAATAAAAGCCGACATAATGAACAGGTTGTTAAGAAAAGGTTGTTGGGGAGCGAAGTATTTGCCCGTAGACACCCTGATTAACTGGCTTTCCAAAAAAGTCAAGAGGAATGGGAAGCGGATTAAAGGGCTCGTCAAGGTTCTTGTGGAGGACGGTTATCTCCTTTTACATAAGGGTGGGAAAACAGTATCCCTCAATCCGGCTCTAAGCAAAGAGATAACGGACTATATAGAGAGAGTGATAGAAAAAGGTTAGCTCTGCTGATCTGAAAATTAGATACAAGTTCAAATCTGAGAGTGAATTAAAGGGTGAATGAAAAAATAGCACAAGATAATTAGGGTAAATCTGCGGAAAATAAGCATGAATCGTGCTTTGATGAAGGATTTTAATGAGCGCCGGGGGGGAGATTTGAACTCCCGCGTTGCATGAGCAACACAGGCTATCTGGTTTCCTAACTAGAATATATTAGATAAAACTCCAGGCCTGCGCCTTACCGGTCTAGACTACCCCGGCATAAAACATCCTTATATAATACCCTAATAAAAAATTTCCTAAAAGGCAAGAATTATGCTCTAAGCTCAACTTCGATGTTAACGCCGTCAGGTACTTTAACCCGCATTATCTGCCTCATAGTCCTCTCATCCGCCTCAATGTCTATCAAGCGCTTGTGAATCCTCATTTCCCATTTCTCCCAAGTGGCCGTTCCATCTCCAGATGGTGATTTTCTTACCGGTACTCTCAGCCTCTTGGTTGGTAGGGGTATAGGCCCAGCCATATCTACCCCTGTCTTCTTGGCAATCTCTTTAACCTGAGCACAGACCTCTTCTAGCTTCTTATGATCTGTTCCACTGAGCTTTATTCTTGCCTTCTGCATATTGCGTCCCTTATATTATTTCTTCGCCGGAGTAATGTTAACTACCATGCCTGCTGCAACCGTCATACCCATGTCCCGAATAGCAAATCGGCCCATCTGGGGTATCTCTTTGACTTTCTCGATTACCATGGGCCTAGTAGGCTCTACTCTAATAACCCCTGCATCTCCAGTCTTTAAGAATTTCGGATTCTCTTCTAGGACATTGCCTGTCCTTGGATCAAGCTTACTGATCAACTCTGTAATTCTGCAAGCCACTTGAGCTGTGTGTGAATGGAACACAGGCGTATAGCCCACTGTTATAGCGCTTGGATGCTGGAGTACTACTATCTGGGCGGTAAACTCCTTTGCTACTGTTGGAGGATTATCAGGATGTCCGCATACGTCTCCTCTTCTTATATCATTTTTGCCTACGCCTCTCACGTTAAAACCTATATTGTCTCCAGGCTCGGCTTTAGGGATAGACTCGTGGTGCATTTCTATACTCTTTACTTCACCTGTAACTCCTGCCGGCTCAAAGACAACCTTATCGCCTACCTTTAGTACGCCTGTCTCTACTCTGCCTACTGGAACAGTACCTATGCCCGTTATAGAATAGACATCTTGGATAGGTATGCGAAGTGGCAAATGCGTGGGTTTCTCAGGCACCTTAAGCATATCGATAGCTTCCTTGAGAGTTGGACCATCCCACCACGGCATCTTATCGCTCTTAGTAGTTACATTATCGCCTTTCAGAGCAGACATTGGCAGATAAATTATTTGATCAGACTTATAGCCTACTATCTGGAAAAGCTTCTCAAGCTGTGCTTTTGTTTCCTCGAATTTCTTTTGGTCGTAATTTACTGTGTCCATCTTGTTAATCGCTGCAATTATCTGCCCTATACCAAGGGTTCTGGACAGGAAAACGTGCTCTTTAGTCTGAGGCATTAGTCCGCCTTTTTCATCTTTCTGTGCCACGTCAACTACCAGTACTGCGGCATCTGCCTGGCTAGCTCCAGTAATCATGTTTTTAACGAAATCTCTATGCCCTGGAGCATCAATAACGGTGAAATAATATTTATCGGTTTCCAACTTAGTGTGAGATATATCTATAGTCAGGCCTCTTTGCCTTTCTTCCTTTAGTCTGTCCATCACCCATGCAAACTCAAAGGTAGCCTTCCCTATCTTCTCGGCTTCTTCTTTATATTGTCTCAATACATGCTCTCCAACTGCCTTTAACTCAAAGAGAAGCCTGCCCACGGCGGTGGACTTGCCGTGATCTACATGTCCAATAAATACCAAGTTTAGATGTGGTTTCTCAGCCATATTATACCTCCTATTTATCTTTCTTGCAAATGAACTTATTTTTTGTTAATTTAAACCTTTCCTCTTTCTTATTTCACTTATAACCTGGTCTTGAAGCTCGGCCGGCAATTTTTCAAATCCAACCAGCTCAGTTGACCAAAGAGCTCTGCCCTCCGTGGCAGACCTGATATCCCCAGCAAATCCAAACATCTCTGACACAGGGCACTTAGATTCCATTACTACAAGCCCGTCCTCCTGCCGGATGTCAAGGATCTGGCCTCTTCTACTCTGGATCTCCCTAGTAGCTGCTCCCATATAATCCTGCGGCACATGGATAAATACCTTTTGCTTTGGTTCTAATAAAAGCGCTCCCGCCTGAAGCATGGCTTGCCGTATAGCGTCCCTAACCGCTGGAATCACTTGGGCGGGGCCGCGGTGAATAGAGTCCTCATGCAACTTTGCGTCCGTTAGCTTAACCTTAACACCTAAGCATTTTTCTTTTGCGAGAGGCCCATCTTCCATAGCTTCACGGAAGCCTTCTTGCACTAGCGATATGACTTCGTTAAGATATTGTATACCCCTAGTAACATCAACTAAAACATTGTTCTCATAGACATCTATAACGCCTTTAGCCTCAGCTTTGTTCATACCATGTTTCATAAAAGCATCCGCTAGCTCTTTGCCCTTAAGTCTATCATATTTTATTTCTTTTGATACTAAAGCCTGGAGCACTTCAGGCTCAAGAGGTTCTACCTGAAGATAGAATTTATTATGCTTATTAGGAGATTTCCCCTCTATTACTGGAGAGATTTTTTGCACTGATTCACGGTATACCACTATTGGAGGGGATACTTCTATGTCAACGCCTTTTTCTCTAATCCTATATGTAAGAACTTCAAGATGCAATTCACCCATGCCTGAGAGCAGATGCTCTCCTGTCTCTTCGTTAATCTCAACCCTTATTGTAGGATCCTCTCTTGCAGTAACATTCAGTATTTCTATTAGCTTAGGTAGGTCCTTTGTATTCTTCGCTTCCACTGCCACGGTTATAACCGGATCAGATACATGCTTTATCTCCTCGAAAGGCTCAGATAATCCTTCTCCTTCAGATACCGTTTCACCTGCCTGCACATTTTTAAGTCCAGTAATCATAGCGATGTTGCCTGCTTTAACATAGGCCGTCGGCATCCTTTCAGGGCCAAAATATACGCCAACCTGCTGAGCCCTAGCCTTAGTTTTTAAGTTGTGCAGATATACCTCTTGACTCTTCTTTAAAGTTCCTGAGAAAATTCTCCCCGTAGCTACCTCACCTGCCTGAGGGTCTACTGTTAGATCTGTAATCATTATAGCCAGCTTACCATCCGGGTCACAATTCAACATAGCTTGTCCCTCAGGACTATTTATGTCGCCAGGCCAAATGTTAGGTATTCTATATTTCTGCGCTTCAACTGGACTGGGCAGGTGTTTCGTTACCATATCCAGTATAACCTCATGAATCTTGGCCTTTAACCGAAGCTCCTTGTGATTACCTTTCTCATTATATTCTATAATATCCTTGAAGGTCAGCCCACTCTCTTTCATCAAAGGAACATTTATAGCCCACCTGTGATACGCTGAACCGAAGGAGACGCTTCCATCTTCAACTTTTACTTGCCACTTATCTTTAAACTCTGGAGGTGCCATGTCCCTAACTATTTTATTGAATTCTGTTATTATCATGATGAATCGACGTTGCATTTCTTCAGGCGTTAGCTTTAACTCGTTGATGAGTCTATCAACCTTATTTATAAACAGAATAGGTTTCACCCTCTCTTTCAACGCTTGCCTCAAAACAGTTTCAGTTTGTGGCATGGTTCCTTCTACCGCATCAACTACAACTATAACTCCATCTACCGCCCTCATAGCCCTCGTGACGTCCCCCCCGAAGTCAACATGCCCTGGGGTGTCTATCATGTTAATAAGATACGACTCTCCCTTATATTCGTGGACCATTGAACAATTTGCTGCATCAATTGTTATACCCCTAGTCTGCTCTAATATGTCAGAATCTAGATAGAGCTGTTGACCTGCAAGTTCGGTAGAAATCATGCCGGCCCCTGCGAGAAGATGATCACTTAAAGTAGTTTTCCCATGATCTATGTGAGCCACTATACCCATATTTCTGATTCTATCTCTCTCATTCATGAGCTTCTCGATTTTTTTGATCATCTCTTCTCTTCTACCCATAGTTATCACCTTGCAGCTTTGGCTATCCTTTCCAGCTCTTCCTTCTTAGATATTGAGTAGCATTTCATATCATAGTTTGCTGCCGCTATTATTTCGTCTGCGAGGGCAGCAGCTATTGATTTCTTGGTTCTAAAAGCGGATTTAGCTGCACCTACAGTTATATATCTCAATGCGAGATCCAATCTCCTCTGCGGCGATATATCAACACTCTGGTGATATACTATACCTCCATATCTAATCCGAGTTGTATCTTCCCTAGGCGCAGCATTAGCTAACGCATCTACTAGCACCTGGATTGGGTTTTTCTTTGTTCTTTTTTCTATAATCTCAAAGGCCTCTTTGACAATTCTACTATGAAGGATTTTCTTTCCGGTATTCCTCCCGCTAGTCCTTTTATGTTTTTTACCCTCATGCCCCGTAACTGCTATCCTATTAATAAGTCTTTCAACTATATTAATTTCAGATTTACCAAACGGTTTTTTTGCATGTCTTCCTCCACTGTGAGGAACATAATACGGCTTCAAATTAATATACGATTTTAAACCCGGATCTCTGACCTCTACACCGCTAGTATCCCATATACCAAATATCTTCAATCCCATCACCTTATGGGTTTCTCTTTTCTCCCCCTTACAAGTTCCTTAAGACTAACATTGTTAACCGCTATAACCTTAAATCTTACTCCAGGGATGTCTCCCATACTACCTCCTTTTCTACCGCCTATTCCATCAATAATTACTTCATCATGCTCGTCGATAAAATCTATTGCCCTGTTTCCAGGCGTGAATGCGGTGACCTGTCTGCCGCTTTTTATGAGCTGTACTCGGACACATTTTCTTATTGCTGAATTTGGTTGTTTAGCTTCTATACCCACCTTCTCGAGTACGATTCCCCTCGCCATAGGAGCTCCTTCTAGAGGATTTGACTTTTCCTTTAGTTTTAGAACTCTCTTTTTATATTTTGGATCGTTCCATCTAAACGTCTTCCTACGGAGTTTTAGCTTCCTACCTGCAAATTCTCCTGTAGTTTTTTTGGCCATCACTTGCACCTCAAATTACTATTATATCATGAACATCATGATGTCTTTTTGCTAATAACTTTATCTTTTCTAAATTTTTTCCCTTTCTACCAATCGCCATGGCTTTGTCACGTTCATCGATTTCAACGTGGGCAACTTTTTCTGTTATATTTACTTTTTTAACCCTATAGGGAGAGAAGAGATTCCTCAGAAACTCTTTGGGATCATCGGAATGCTCAATGACCTCAACTTTTTTTCCTAAGGTTTGCTTTACTTTCTGGATATTTGTCCCTTTTTTTCCAATGGCTAAGCCCATGTCTCCTTTTCTTACGATGAAAGTGATCTTGTTCTCGTTGTCATCTGGAATGCAGTCCTTTGTAACTGCTCCAGTTAGATTCTCAAAGAGGGCAATATATCGTATATCCTCAGAAGATAGCTTGAGCGACTTCAAGAGATTACCTCCTACCAAGTTCAAAAATATCTGAATCGCCTGCTTCTTTAACTCCAAGCATTGATATAACATGAGGCCTGCCGCATACAGCACCTAAGTCAAGGCTAGAACCCTTATATTCGTAGATTTGTACACCAGAAATCTTTGCAAACCTCTCTAAATCTTCTCTTAGATTAGAAGGGCAATTAGAAGCAACTATTACCAGCTTGCATTCCCCGTTCTTTACTGCCTTAAGAGTCTCCCTCTCACCCATTAATACATCTCCTGTGTCTACCGCAACTCGTATTGCTCTGTCAACATTAACCATTAAGCTTCCTCCCTTTTCTCCTCCAGTTCCCGTCTCATTTTAAGCTCTACCATTCCAGTTCCAAGCCGCACCGGTCTACCTACGATAACGTTCTCAACAATGCCTCTAAGCTCTTCTACCTCTCCTTTTATACCTGCCTTTAGTAAATGATCAACAGTTATTTCAAACGCCGCTCTCGCAAGTACTGAAGCTTTCTCGCCGGAGACCCCATGTCTACCTATAGCCTTAACCTCCCCATCAACAGTCATCATATCAGCTATTAACATTAAATGACGTATATCGACCATTAACCCCTGCTCCTCCAAGGTATCTAATGCTTCATTAATTATAGCGTTCCTAGCTGCCTCAACTCCTAAAACCTTATGTATCTCCAAGATATCATTAGTCTTGGTTCTAGTTATATCAACGCCATCAATTTTTAACACCTCTTTCAAGTTTGATCCCTCTGTGTAAATCACATATTCCTTACCCTCTTTCCTCATCACTACCCGCTGTATGTCTTTTATCCCCCTCAGATACTGTCCCCTAGCCCTCGTCGCAACCTTTCGGAGTTCTTTCATAGATGGATTTGGAACTTTTAGTGAAATCTGGTTTTCATTATACTCTACTTCTACTCCTTTAATTGGGGTAAGCTTTTCAACGATCTCTTCTAGCGTGATCTCTCTTCTCTTGAGCTCATACTCGTCTAGGATTAGAGTCACCTTAGAATCTATTAAATCCATTTCAGCTCTCTTTATTACGTCATCCACTGTGACGCTTTCAATTTTCTTAGCTATCCCCTTTGCTTTCTCTCTATCCTCCGCAATATCCTCCTTCAGATAAATAGTCATAGTTGGCGTAGAAGGAACCCTCCTAGCATCTACTATCTCTATTATCCTAGGTAATCCGAGAGTTACATTAAGCTCAGCGACACCGGCATAGTGAAAAGTTCTCATAGTCATCTGAGTACTTGGTTCTCCCATACTCTGAGCAGCCACTATGCCAACCGCTTCCCCAGGTTCAACCAAAGAATAATCATACCTCCTCTTAATTTCCTCAATAATTTTATTCAATTCTTCCTCAGTAACCTCAACTTTAGATAACTCTTCTTCTAACTCAGAAAATACGCTTCTAGGGATCTCCTCTCGGATTTTCTCAATCCTCTTCTTTACTTCATCTGGTTCAAGAAACATTTTCTGACTCCCTCTGATCTACTATACTATGGATAATCTTGCTAACATTAACTACTTTGCCCCAATCCGTTCTAGAAGGATCCGCACCGTCTTCGCCGTGCGCGAATTCTACTATTATACCGCGAGTATCACGCACCGTATTATCATACTCCACTTTAAGGTCTTGAAGGGCATTTATCAGCCTTCTCTGCATATAGCCGCTCTGACTAGTTCTTACCGCAGTGTCAACAAGGCCTTCTCTTCCGCCCATCGAGTGGAAGAAGTATTCTAACGGATCTAGACCTTTCTTATAGCTGGATCTAACGAATCCTTTTGCTCTCGCTCCTTTATCACCTCTTTTAAAGTGGGGAAGAGTTCTGCCAACATAGCCTCTCATAATTCTCTCACCTCTAACGGCCTGCTGACCTATGCAAGCTGCCATCTGAGTCAAATTTAAGAGACTACCTCTAGCACCAGAAATCGCCATAATCCTAGCGCTATTTTCCCGGCCTAATTCCTCTGAACTCTTCTCTAAATATTCATTCGCTATGTTCCCAGTTTTATCTCTAGCTTCACTTAATGTTTGCATTATTCGCATCTCAAGGGTTTCCTCAAGGGTTCTTCCAGGAAGTTGCTCAAGGATACCTTCATTGTAAGCCTCTATCAATTCCTCAACTTTTTTCTCAGCGTTGTCCAAAATCTCCTCTATACGTTCTCTAGCCTCGGTAGTAAGGTCTTCATCATCAATACCCGTAGAAAATCCTATTTTCGTTATACCATTAATAGCAAGCTTGGTAGCTTTATCCAAAAACTCCCTAGCAGCATCAGTACCATAGTCCTTTACAATCCTATCTAGAAGTTCTCCAGCAAAGGCCCCAAAGGACTTTTCATCCAGAACGCCTGAGAGGATCTCTCCATTACGTATCACCACATAAGCTCCATAGGGACAATCTTCTTTTTTGCAGACTTCATGCTTTTTACAAATCTTAGCTCTATATGTAAGGTTAATATCCTTGGGCAATAAAAGACTGAAAAGCTGTAACCCTGTATAAAACTCTGCTCCATTTTCAACTATAGGATCAGGTAACTCTTCAGTAATCCCAGCTGCATATAATAGTTGGTGAGCTTCCTCTCGCGTAAATCTGACTCCTGGTCTTGTCATCAAATAAGCTCCTGAGATATAATCGTGTATCCCGCCTATAATGGGGCCGCCAAACCTTGGAGATAATATTTGTTCCTGAACCCTCATGAGAACTCGAGCCTCGGCCCTGGCTTCTTCACCTTGGATTGCATGGAGATTCATTTCATCCCCATCAAAATCAGCATTATAAGGAGGACACACGCATAAGTTTAATCTAAAGGTTTTATAAGGCATCACTCTTACTTCATGGGCCATTATGCTCATTCTATGCAACGAAGGCTGTCTGTTAAATAAGACTATATCTCCATCTTGTAAATGACGATGCACAATCCACCCCGGCTCAATCTTTTCTATTATTTCTTCTGTCCTTTTTATATTCAAGCTCACTCTTGAGCCATCTGGTCTCTCTACATAATTAGCCCCGGGATATATTCTAGAACCATTTTTAACAAGTTTTTTAACATATTCTATATTTTGAGGAGTAACTCTCACAGGTATTGTTAGCTCTCTTGCTACTAATTCAGGGACTCCAACTTCATTAATGCTAATATTGGGATCAGGAGAGATAACTGTCCTCGCTGAGAAATTTACTCTTTTACCAGAAAGATTGCTCCTAAAGCGCCCCTCCTTTCCCTTTAATCTTTGTGTAAGAGTTTTCAGGGGTCTGCCCGATCTATGTCTTGCAGGAGGAACGCCCGCTACCTCATTGTTAAAATACGTAGTTATATGGTACTGCAATAGCTCCCAAAGGTCCTCTATAATGAGTTGAGGCGCCCCGGCCTCTATATTTTCCATTAGCCTTTGGTTTATCCTTAAAATATCCACCAACTTATGGGTAAGATCATCCTCACTTCTTTCTCCAGACTCCAACGTTATTGAAGGCCTTACCGTAACAGGCGGCACAGGCAAAACAGTTAATACCATCCACTCAGGCCTAGCTACTTCAAGATCAAAGCCCATTACTTCAGCATCTTCATCAGTTATCCTTTCTAATCTCTCTCTCACATCAGTTGGAGAAAGCCTGTTTTTACCCTCAATAAATGTGGTAGGTTTATCAAACTTTATCTCCTCTTGTTCCTCATCACAGTAGTAGCATCTCTTAGTCATCTTTGCATTTTTAAGCAGATCTTCTACAATCGGATCCTCGTTTCTACCTACTTTCCTATACTTCCTTATGTTCTTACGATACTCCTCAATCTTATCCGGAGGAAGCAAAAGTCTACCGCATTTCCTGCATATTGCTCTCAAAATTTTATTAATAGCTTTAGCATATCCGACATGAATTACTGGCCTAGAAAGCTCTATCCTGCCAAAATGACCTGGGCACTCACCAACTCTCCCACCGCATGTCTTGCACTTTAAACCAGGGTCAACCACTCCAAGCTTAGGGTCCATAAGCCCGCCTTCTATCGGGTACCCATCCTCATCATAAGTATCAGCGGTAATAATCTTTGACTCTGCTATTTTTCTAATATAGTCAGGCGATAGCAGTCCAAATTTGACCTTCTCAATCCTCTTGGGAATTATCCTCATTCATACCACCTTATGCCTTTTCACCCAAAATAAGCTTAGGATTTATTCCTAGCGATTTCAACTCATCTAGGAGTAATTTAAATGCATAGCTTACTTCTACTTCAGCCGCATCAATATCTCTTCCACAAATAGAGCAGTAGATAGTATCTCTAATTTTATCATGGACTGCTATTGAACCACATTTCTCGCAAACGTTCATCACATATCGATCAGATTCATCTAATAGTCTCTCTTTGAGTAACAAGGCTGCACCATAGCCTATAAGACAGTCTCTCTCCATCTCACCAAACCTCAAGCCACCCTCTCGGGCTCTTCCTTCCGTAGGTTGCCTAGTCAATACCTGCACAGGGCCTCTTGATCTTGCGTGAATCTTACCTGCAACCATATGATGAAGTTTCTGATAATACGCAACCCCTATGAAAACCTCTGCTTCTATTTTCTCTCCAGTCATCCCATTATACATGACTTCTCTGCCGGTCGACTTATAGCCATTCTCTTTAAGAGCCCTTCTTAGCTCTTCCTCAGTATTCCCTGAAAACGCTGTTCCATCCGTATTCTTCCCCTCTAAGGAAGCGACCTTGCCTCCGATCATCTCTAGAACCTGACCCACCGTCATCCTAGAGGGTATGGCATGCGGATTAATTATAAGGTCAGGAATAATTCCCTCCTCCGTAAAAGGAAGATCCTCCTGTGGAACTATAGCACCTATCACGCCCTTTTGCCCATGTCTAGAAGCAAATTTATCGCCCAGCTCAGGTATTCTCTGATCTCTAACCCTAACTTTTGCGAGTCTATTCCCACCTACATTTTCAGTTAGCATTACAAAGTCAACTGTACCTGTCTCCCCATGTCTAACGGTTACAGACGTCTCTCTTCTTTTTTCACGTGCTATTCCAAACTCACTTATCTCCTCTAAAAATCTAGGAGGTGACGTCTTTCCTATTAATACCTGCCCAGAATTAACATCAGCCTCAAGTTCTACTAGACCATCCTCTCCCAGATGAGCATAATCTTCTTCAGAACGATAGCCTCTTATTTCTTCATCTGGCAACTCAAACTTGTCGAGTTGTCCTCCAGGATAACGCCTTTCCTCAGCCTCATATGCTCTAAAGAATGTTGACCTGCCTAATCCACGCTCTATCGAGGCTTTATTGAGTACCAAGGCATCTTCCATATTATACCCGGCGTAGGATAGCACAGCAACTACAAAATTCTGACCACTAGCTCTATTATTGTAACCAATACTATCCATCACCTCAGTTTGAACAAGAGACTTCTGTGGATAATGAAGTAGATGTCCTCTCGTATCAACCCTATACTTATAATTTGAAGAGTAAAAGCCTAAGGCCTGTTTTGACATACCTGCACCCATAGTGTTCCTGGGAGAAGAGTTGTACTCGGGAAAGGGGAGAATAGCCGTACAAATGCCAAGCATGAAAAGAGGATCAATCTCCAGGTGAGTATGCTCAGGCGTAAGCTCTTCGGCCTTAACCGCTATATAGGCGTTTTCCTCTTCTTCTGAGTCCAAATACTCAACAATTCCTTTAGATACCAGGTCATCCCAATCCATTTCCCCTTTCTTTAGTGCCTCTACATGGGATTCCTTAAGCTTAGGTACCCCATTCTCTACGACTATAAGAGGCCTCCTAGCCCTACCGGCATCCGTATTAATTACTACCTCATTGGTATCCTCAAAATAAGCTATGTTGGTCTGCCCGGAGATTTTTCCCTTCCTTCTGAGCTCTTTTAACTCCTTAACAAACTCTAAAGGATTTGAATGAGTGCCTATGAGGTTGCCATTAACATATATATTAGCTTCCATTTTTTTCACCCTGTCTTCTGAATCTTCTTAACCCCTAATTCGTATAACTTCGGTAAAAGTAATGTTTCATCATAACCCGTAGAGAACTCACATGCTAAAGCTAGATTTTTAACCAGACCACAGTTAGGGCCTTCTGGAGTTTCACTTGGACAAATCTTACCCCATTGAGTCGGATGAAGATCCCTAGCTTCGAAATGCGGTTGAGACCGGCTTAAAGGTGAAACCGCCCTTCTCAGATGAGATAATACCGATATGTAATTTGTCCTATCAAGCAACTGACTAACTCCCGCCCTACCTCCGACCCAATTGCCAGTAGCGAGAGCATGGCGTATCCTCTCGGTAAGAACATCAGCACGCACAGCGGTTTGCACAGAGGGCTCTTTACCGCGGACAACTGCTCTTTCCAGCTGGTATTTTATATCTCTAGTAAGATTATAAAACGCCACTCTGAAAAGGTCCTCCATCAGGTCCCCTGCTAAACGAAGCCTCTTATTAGCATAGTGATCTTTATCATCAGGCTCTCTCCTTCCAAGAGCAAGTTCTAATACCCTTAATACCATTCTGCCAAGATAATATGCTTTCCTTATTCTGTCTTCAGGTTCAACTCCTATGTGCGGGAGCAGATATCTATCTATAACCTGCTCAGCTCTCTTAAGCCTGTAGTCTCTAGTCTGACCTGCAGCGACTTTCTTTCCAATTATTTCCATAGCATCAGCCGAGCTTTTTACCTCAAGAAACTCTTCCAGATTCTCTAATATTGTCTGAATTATCTCAGGATCATCGGAAATCGTATTTACTATGCCCTGATCTGTTTCCACCCCCAATGCTCTCATAAGTATGACAAAAGGAATATTCCCGGGCACTGAAGGAAATGAAACACCAATCATTCCCTCTTTATCCCTTTCAACGGTAACTAAGGCTCTAAATCCCCCTCTCTTAGAAAATACTTTGGCTACTTCAGTTATTCGGTTATATTTCTCTGTTCTTTCAAGCATTATTTTATTAGGAGCGAGATCTTCTATTGTAACTAAAGCCCTCTCAGAGCCGTTAACAATGAAATAACCGCCAGGATCTAATGGGTCTTCACCCGCTTCAATAAGCTCCTCCCTCGTCAAGCCATACAAGTTACATATTTTTGATTTAATCATGGTCGGCAGCATTCCTATTTTGACTCTCTCTGTCTCCCCTTCCTGATCATCTTTAATTGGAGTCATTTCCAGATAAATCGGAGAAAAATAGCTCAAATTTCTCAGCCGAGCTTCAAACGGTTTTATTCTATTCCTCGCTCCATCAGCTTCTATAACCTCAGCTTTTTCCACTTCGATTTTACCAAAGCGAACAGTTACTCCTACATCGGTCTCAATTTCTTTAGTTTCATCAACGATCTGCTGTAGCCTGTTTTCAACGAAATCATTGAAAGAATCTATATGTTGCCTAACGAGCTCACGTTTCTTAAGAAACGCACGCATAACCGGTTTAGTATCGATCACTCTATCACCTCAATCAGAAACCACTACCCTGTAATAAATGCTCTCCCCAGCGGTCTTGCTTTTTCTAGTTATCTTTATAACGTCCCCTGGCTTCGCCTTGATTTTTTTCACCATCGGATCAGATTCCAATATTTTAGGAATCTGACCTTTTGTAATATTATATTTTTCTAATACCCTCTCAACCTCCTCCTTTGGAAGTATTTCATGTTTTGGAACCAACTCATGTTTCGATATATCTACCTTTACTATTTTCTCATCCCCCTTTATTTAGCTAGCGGGCCCGACGGGATTTGAACCCGCGACACCCGGCTTTCTTTCAACCCTTCCAGTAACGCAGTGAAAAGGACTGTTAAAAGGCCGGTGCTCTAGCCAGACTGAGCTACGGGCCCATTTGCTCTGCCTCATTTTCGCGTCCCCTTCATACTCCTTTTGGGAGGCGCCCTGGTCGGGATTTGAACCCGAGTCACGGGAGTGACAGTCCCGTATGATAGGCCACGCTACACTACCAGGGCTATCTAGATACCTATCACAAACTATTTTGATCACTCTCTTGGGTGATTTTAAGTGGGCTGGCGGCGTCCCTGGTTTCCCATGGGCTCGCGCACCATAGTACCGCCAGGATCGCTGGAGGACTTTACTTCCGTGTTCGGATGGGAACGGGTGTGGCCCCTCCGCTATGGCCGCCATACCCAATGTATGGTAACCATGACATTATTATATCTATATATAAACTTTTCGTAACGCTTTATTTCAGTCCTAGTATTAGTAATGGCTGGTAAATTGATATAATGTTAACGGCTTAAAATACATTAACAAAAAGATTCATAGAAATCGGAGGGGATATTGTGGCCAGTTATAATGCCAAGTTATAAATATCTAAAAAAATGATGTCCGCGATTATGTACGAAGAGAGTGCACCATATTCCTTTAGAATAAGAGCGATCTTTCTATGCTCTGTTCTGTTTTTGATCGTCGCGACATTATTCTCTCTTGTAGGTATTTATAAAATGTCAGATGCCCCTCCTACTCTCCTTGCGGCCGTAAGCACTATTCTTGTAGTAGCGTATTGGTCCTTTTTTAATATGCGGTTTAGAATAACATCTAAGGGTGTAGAAGCCATAATGCCCCCTTTTACTTATAGGATCTCATTTAATGAAATCAAAAAAGTCCGGGTAATTGAAAAGATCCCTTGGTATGTAGGTTGGGGTCTTAGAATTTGGAGAAGAAGGTTAGCTTATGTGAGTATGCATAAGCCTGCCGTAGAAATTGAGAAAAAGAACGGAGTGTTCAGGGCTCTTGTATTAACTACTAGGGATCCAGAGAAATTTATAGAGATATTGACATCCTATTTTACTAAGTAGCCAAAAAACAAACTAGAATAAAAAACTATCAGCCGGTTTGCTTCAGCTTGTTCTACTCTAAAGAGGAGATTTGGTTAAATAGAAGTGAAATAGAAAAAATACGATACATCGAGCAAGAAAACCCCTAACTATTTTCAAAAAATAGGTAAAAATTACGCCAGAGTAGAAGATTTTAGCAGTCCCAGCGACTAGATAAAAGCTTAGGTTTTAACTAGAAAACATACAATTAAAACTACTAACTAAAAACGCCTAAAACTATTTTATTAGCTTGGTTGAGTTGTTGATAAAAAATTAATATCGTTAAATATTCAATACGCATAAAAGAGGTATTAAATATGTATGTGAAAAAAACTATAACTATACCCAGAGAATTGGAAAAAGACGTAGAGAAATATCTAATAGGCAAACACTATTCTAATCTTTCAGAAGTTATAAGGGACGGAATAAGGAGAATACTTAGAGAGTACAGCAAAAAAGAGTCCATAGATGAAGTGGCAGAATTATACAGAGAGGGCAAAATAACTATGCGCGAAGCTGCAGATATTATGGGCCTCACCCTACGGGAGACGTTAGAGGAGCTTGGAAAAAGAGGAGTGTATATCCACTACGGTAAAGAAGAACTCGCCGAGGACACTACATGATCGTGGTGAGCGATTCTACGCCTCTAATTCACCTCGCTAAAATAGGTCGCTTGGATGTCCTTTTCTCATTGTATAAAAAAGTGGCGATTACAAGTGAGGTTTATAGAGAGGTTGTTGAAGAGGGAACTCTCCTAGAAAAAGAAGATGCAGAACTCATCCAGAATTACATAGACAAGAGCATCTACATTAAAAATCCTGAATCCTCTTCTGAACACTTGATTAAAAAGTATCGCATTCACAAGGGGGAGGCCGATTCCATCCAGTTGGCAAGAGAAGTTGGAGCTTCTCTTGTCCTCATGAACGAAGGGGAAGGTAGAGACGCCGCAAAAAATGAAGGATTACAGGTCAAAGGTACCATTGGGATTATATTTGAGGCAACAAAAAGAGGAGTAATTGACAGAAGAGATGCTGTAGCATTACTAGAGAAATTTATAGAAAAGCCCGAGGAATACTGGATCGAACCAAAGATAATAGAAGAAGCTATCCGGAAAATAGAAGATATTTAATCGATCTCGCGGAAGATTGACAAGGTGATGAGGGACTTCTATGAGGGTAGGCCCTTGGCTCACCCTATCGCTGCCGGAGAAATCAGACTGGAAGCCTAAGTATTAAATAGCGTTTTGAGGCTTTCTATCAGGTCTCTCCCGAGAATCTTAGAAATCCCCCCGATAGCCTGAACGATAGGATTTCCTATTTTTTGGATGCTCCATCTAAAACATTTGATGATAGTTTTTTAATTAGACGTAGAAGCGGAATGGAAAAAACACGCAGAAATAGGGCAAGAATCACGCCCGGATTGGAAGATTTAGTAGTCCCGGCGAATAGAAGAATACTAGGATCTGAACTAGAGAGTGAAGTTTCCGTCTACTGATTACTACATCTTAAAGAGATCCTACTTCTTGGATCACTCTATCGTCTCAATAACCTCTGTAGAGTTTTTTCAATAGTTGCGCTTATGTCTTTTCCTTTGTTCTTAAGGCCCCGTTTAAGGTCTTGCGTGGTCTCATCTAATAAAACTTCATAAACGTCGTTCTTAAACCCTTCAATATACCCCCTTAACGTCCAGTGTATGGATGAAAGGAGAAAACCATATCCTTTGTATCCTATGAAAGGAACAACTTCTCTCAGTCCAAGCGCTTGGTTTATCTCCCAGACCGACTTATATGTCCCTTTGTAGATTGCCCCCGAGTTTATTAGCGCAATATCCACGCCTACTAGGAATAGCGCGATATAAAATCTCCTTACCGAGTCCTCATCCTCTGGATCAAGATTTTTAGACGATTCGATTAGCTCGTTATAAGAGTTGACAAGAGGAGCGTATTTCACTGCAGTTGACATTATTTCGTCGTATTTACCTCGCGATATCGTTATTTTTCCAAAATCCTTACCAGTGTTCTCCTTGATTATATCAGAGACCCTGTTAAATCTCTCTACGTTTCTTTTGAAGCTCTCATAGTCTTCAAGCCTCGTGGGATCGATAGGTTCAAGTTCTTCTAATCCTGAAGAAATCTTTACTGCAACCCCAGCAGCAAGGGACTGATCGAACCCCGCATCTAGCTCTGAAAAACTCTGTATTAAAGCTATTAGTTCTTCATCATAACCGCAGTTCTTTAGATCATCAAAGGAAGAGAGGACACCATGTTGCTGAACGAAATCTCTCTTTTTAACGCTAGTAGGCGCAGCACATCCAAGAGAAGATACCACTAGAAAGATTAAAAATAAAGCTAAAACTTCCTTTATCTTCTAACAACCTAACATACTCATTAACACTTTTTATTCTCAATTAAACACCTAATATATTTTCCAAGAGCACTGGAAAAGTGAAAAATGAAAAAAATCTAACCCATTAGAAAGGCTTTAAAAGTGAAAAACCTTGAACCAAAAATCAGGACAAAAATCTTTTAATAATTTTTATAATATCCCATGAAGGTTGGCATATTACCTCAGTAGCTTTTCCATCTTCTTCCTGAACTCTGATATCTTTTCACTATTCAGTTTCTCTATAAAGTCTAGAATTTTGGAATTGAACCTCTCTGCTGTAGTAATTAATTCTTCGACTTCTTCCTCGACACTGGAGAAATCGACATAGTACTGCTTGTCAATCCTCTCCCTTTTAGCTGAAGATATCTCTGAGTTATCTATGTTGAATATCTTTTTAAGCAGAATTATTGCAGCAGAGTGATTTTCACATTTTATACCGACCCTGAAAAGTAGGGCGAGAAGTATGTAATACATGCTATAGTATGCCATAGAAACGGATTCTTCTAGCCTACCATTATCTAAGAGGAGCTTTGCGGATACAAGGTAGCTTTCAGATTTTTTCAGGTAGGCTGCCTTTATCTCCTCACTGGGTTCAGCAAGTTGTAGCTTGCCTTCTTCATGCAACTTAGTAAAAAAACCTGTTTTTCTCATAGTACAATTCTGCTCCTTTTACTATTACATGATTTTTCTCAATTTCCCCAATGAGCAGACTTGACTTGTCGTAATCTCCAATTTTAACGCTCAGCTTTGAATTCAGAAGTTCCAACTCCCGTTTCAGGCTCCTATCTCTTGTTTCTATGAAAAGGTCTATGTCACTGCCTTCCTTTGCTATACCTTTTGCATAGCTCCCAAAGAGAACGGCAAGCTTTATCTTTGCGTTTTTCTGGATGCTCGCAACTATATTTCTCAATTCTGGATACCTCCTCAGCGTTTTGTTCAACTTATAGAGTTCTGTCATGATTGCATAGCTCCTAGCCTCCACGCTCTTTTTAAGGAAGTAGACCTTATTTCTTCCCTCCAGCCTAAAGTCTAACACATTCTCCTCTACAAGCCCCCTCAACTTTCTCACAACCGTCATGTGGTTGGTTTTCAGCTTTTTAGCCAGCGCCCTTGCATGAAGCTCCTCGCCTAGAAGGGCATCCACAATTTCGAAGATTAAATTTTGTTCCATGTGTAACATTTTTGTTCCATTATTTATAAAGATTCCGCAAGAATACCACCGTTTTAACCAGCTGTGCGGAATTAAATTAATCTCCAGCTTTTTCTTTTAAGATATAGCTTCTTATCCACCAAGCTCAAAATCTGGGGATCTTTTACTGCTCAGCTAAAAAGAGTAGTAGAATTTTAGTAGTCCCGGCGGCCGGATTTGAACCAGCAACCAGTGGATCTACAGTCCACCGCTCTACCAGGTTGAGCTACGCCGGGTAAGGACTTCTCTAATTTTCCCGTATTTATATTCAACGTTTAAAATGCTTTTGATAACCATAACAAGTGCAGGAAATAATCTCTTGCTGTTGCAATAAAGAGCTAAAAATTTTTCCCACAAAAATTTAAATTAAACTGGGTATAAAAAGAAATAGAGATGAAATTAGCCTATTTAGTTTTGTTTATTATTTTCGTACCCGGAGTTAATGCTCAGGAGATACTTATCAAGGCACATAACCTGAGCTACACTCTTGGTGAAAACGATTTTTTAGTTGAGGAGAACATCCATATAGAGAATGTCGGAGGTCCTACTGGTAATCTTTTTAGAGATTCGATTTATTTTGCTAGAGGAGATGCCCAAGATGTAGAGGTAGAAGTCATAGGTGAACCCTCTAAATACAGCGTTTTTACTTCAAATAAAAATACGATTATAACAGTAAACCTGACAATGTGGCGAGGAGAGAAGAGATGGATTATACTCAAATATCGCAGAACGGATATGCTCTTTAGAGGTGAAAACATAAACGTTTTAAGCGGCTTAGCGCTAGGTAAATATCCATGGATACCCGGAAGGGTCTACATTGAGTTTAAAACTCCCGTAGGATACCAGTTCGGCAATATAACTCCTCCAGCTGATAAGACTCTAGAGGGAGGGAGAGAAAAAATATCCTATGAAGCAATACCTATAACAATTAAAGATTTATCCGCTATTAGAGACGGCTTCCCAGTAAAAATAGAGTATGCTAACTACAAAGAACTCGCTGAGGAACAAATAAAGAAAGCCGAGGATTTCATCTTAGAGGCAGAGTTCATCATTAATGATACCCGGAGCGGAATAACTAACGCCGCAGAACACAATATAAATCTGAGTAATGCAAACGATACATATAATAAAGCATATGCGCTTTTAGAGAAAGCAAAGGACCTTGTTGTAATAGCGAGAATTAAAAACAATCCCGAATACCCAGAGTATTCTCCCTATGAAGCATACATAAGCTCTACTGACTCTATTGAATATGCTAGGGATTCGTATCGGCTAGCACTACAAGCTAAAAATTTAGCAAATCTAGGCGTTCAATCAGCCCTTGAAAGACAAATAGAGGAGATAGGAAAAAGCCTTGATGAGAGAATCGAAGGACTCCAAGAGAGTCCTATTGTTATAAAGTCAGAAGAAAAGAGCTTCAATATAAACAACTTTTTGGCCGCTTTCATAGCAGTAATACTTGCCCTGTCTATTGGTATGGTTTATGTGACAAGAAGTATGTTAGAAAAGAGGAAAACGCTACAAGAATTCCGGGTAATAAATAACCTTAAGAGAAGGACTTTCACAGGTTTCGAGAAGAAAATTGAAACTGTAAATAAAAGAGTTAGTATAGCAAAAGAAATCAGAGACCTGAAAAAAGAAAAAGAAAAAATGGATATCGTGCTCGAAGAGTTAAGAAGAAAGAAGGCTTCTGGAGAGATAACCGGTAGGACCTATAACTCTGAAAAAAAGAGGGTAGAAAATAAGATAAACGACATTATGGCAAGACTATACGAATTAGAAAAAGCCTTGAAAGAGCTTAAAAAGGTGAAATAATTGAAAAAAGTAGGGAATATGAAAATAAGAGGAATAATGAGTGTTAATTCTTTAATTCATGAGTATAAAAAAGCAGGAGTTTTAGGAGCTGGAAGTGTCGCTAAGGCTGTAGACATTTTTGAGGAAATGATTAAAGAATCAACAGTATTTCTAGGAATGGCCGGACCATTATCCGCTTCAGGTTTACGAGGCATTGTATCCGAACTCATTAGAAAAGGATACGTAGACGCTATAGTTACAAACGGAGCCAATATGGTTCATGACCTCATAGAGTCTTTTAAAGGCTGCCACTATGTAGGAGACTTTACAGCAGATGATAGAAAATTAAAGAAAAAGAAGATCGGGAGAATCGGGAACATTTATACAAAAATCGGTAACTTCGAGACCTTCGAAGATAAAGTCCAAGAAATGCTAGGTGACATAAGTGAAGAGAAGAGAGAGAATATCTCAGTCAAAGAACTATTATGGGAGATAGGTTCAAGAATAGATGATGAGGAGTCAATACTACGTAACGCCTACGAAAAAAAAGTGCCAATATTCTCGCCGGCATTAATAGACTCTATGCTGGGATTACAGCTTTATTTTTTCTCTCAACATAATAAGATAGTATTAAATTCATTAAAAGACATGCATGATCTGGTAGAAATGGTATTCCAATCCGAAAAAACGGGAGGAGTATTTCTTGGCGGAGGTGTTCCAAAACATTATATTCTTGGAGCCAATCTCCTTAAAGATGGGATCGACTACGGGATTCAAATAACCATGGATAGAGATGAAGCAGGAAGTCTCAGCGGCGCTAAGCTGGAAGAAGGCATTTCGTGGGGAAAAGGAAGAGAAACAGGGAAATTCGTATCAGTAGTAGGGGACGTTACCGTACTATTCCCTCTAATAGTAGCTGCACTAATGGAGAGATTGGATTGAAAAAAAAGAGTGGTATCATACTGGCCTTAGATGTGGATTCGAAAAAAGAAGCTTTACGGATAGCGGGAGAAGTATCCGATTTAGTTGACGCAATAAAAGTCGGATATCCCTTAATTCTTCCAACAGGAATAAGGTTTTTACGAGAGTTGAAGAAATTCGGAAATCCAATAATAGCAGACTTTAAAGTAGCTGATATCCCCATAATAAGCCAAAAAATTTGCCAGCTAGCTCAAAATAACGGGGCTGATTACGTAATTGTTCACGGCTTCGTTGGCGAAGACGTAATAAAAGCATGCTCAGAAGTCGCCGAAATTTTTGTAGTAGCAGAAATGAGCCATCCAGGCTCAAAAGATTTCCTTACTACTGGAGCAGAAAGGATAGCAGAGATAGCTAGACGCTATGCATATGGCATTGTAGCTCCTGCAACAAGGCCTGAAAGAATAAAGATATTACGAAAAACTGTGGGAGATCTCATAATAATATCCCCCGGTATAAAGGCACAGGGCGCTAAGGTAGGTGATGCTATAAGATCAGGTGCAGATTTTGAAATAATAGGAAGAGGGATATATCAAGCTTCTGACCCACGGGAAGCTACTGAAGAATTTTCAAAAATAATAGGAACAATTTGTATATAAATCCAATAAATTTTAAAATATTATGACTTTTATCCAATTTTTATCCAAATTTAAATCCTTATAATGTATAAATAGTTTGAATATTCATACAAAAGTTTTTTATATGTAAATTATCATTTTTAGTAACCAGGCAAAGGTAAGAGAGTTCTCCCCTATCCCCCGAATTTGCCACCAACTCCAGGCTTCTCTTACCTTTGCTTTTTTTCCCTTTTTTTGAGAAAAAGTAGTCTTAGATGGTGATTTCGATGTCTAGTCTTTCGGCTAGCTCCTTGTATCTGTTTCTGATGGTGACCTCGGTTACGCCGGCTACGTCGGCGACCTCCCGCTGGGTCCTTCTTTCGCCGAGCAGGACGCTGGCGATGTATATCGCCGCGGCTGAGACGCCCGTAGGCCCCCTGCCTGAGGTGAGCTCTTGCTCCATGGCCTTCTTAAGTATCTCGATGGCCTTGCTCTGGACCTCGCCTGAGAGCTTGAGGGCTGAGCCGAACCTGGGCACGTAGTCTATGGGCGTGGTCGGGTTAAGGTTGATGCCTAGCTCCCTGGCTACGAAGCGGTATGTCCTGCCGATCTCTTTCCGGTTGAGCTTGGCCGCGTCAGCGATCTCGTCAAGGGTCCTAGGCACCCGGCACTGCCGGCATGCAGCATAAAGGGCTGAGGCGGCTACGCCTTCTATGCTTCTTCCGCGTATAAGGCCTTTTTCCACTGCCCTGCGGTAGACTACCGCGGCCGTCTCCCGTACGTTCCTCGGCAGGCCTAGGCGTGATGCGACACGGTCTAGCTCTGTTAAGGCGAAGGCGAGGTTGCGCTCAGTAGCGTTAGAGACCCTGATCCTCTGCTGCCACTTCCTCATCCGGTGAAGTTGTGCTCTATGCCTCACGATGTCTTTTCCATAGCTATCCCGGTTCCTCCAGTCAATAACCGTGGAAAGACCCTTATCATGGATTGTATACGTCATTGGGGCTCCAACCCTGCTTCTCTTAACCCTTTGTTCATAATCGAAGGCTCTCCACTCCGGGCCTGTATCCATGATTTTTTCATCTATTACCAGGCCACATTCATTACACACTATTTCTGCTCTCTCATAATCTCTCGTTATACTCCTACAGCCACATTCTGGGCATTCTTCAATGTACTCTACTTTTTTTTCCACTACGTTTCCTCCTATATTCGTAGAGGGTTTCATTTTTTAGTGATTGCAATTCCTCTTCTGTAAAATTCTTTATCGGCTTTACTACAATATAGGGATTAGATACTGGGCCGATAATATCTTTCACTTTTCCGATTTTAGACGTTTTTGTCCCAACCTGTGAAAAAAGAGCTGGAATTTCTCCTCCCCTTAAAATTATATCCCCCCCTCTAGTAATATTGATAACCTTACCTAAGGACCTCAAACAATATCCTCCTCTTATATAAAATTTTCGAAAAGCTTATATATTCTTTAGAAACCTTTGGGGATTAACACTTATAACAATTCCTGAATTTTTCTCAGACAAGCCTGATCCTCTAGCTACATTATAAGCCTCTTTTTCCGTTATAAAATCACTTGGAGAATGTGCATCTGTATTAACTAATAAATCCGCTTTTACTTCATTTGCCACCATAGCAACATGCCCATTTGATAAACAATGCCCCTTTCTTGCTGAGAGTTCTAAGAATATGCCGTTCTCTTTCGCTAATTCCGCTTCTTCTACTGTAAGAAGACCGGGATGAGCTAAAATGTCTACCTCAGGGATTTTTACTGCGGCGAGATTTGTTCCTTTGGGAACCGGTTCTACAAGCGTTTCACCATGAACGATGATAACTTTTGCTCCTAGCTTTTTTGACTTTTTGATAAGATCTTCAAGCATATCAATAGGAGAGTGCGTTATTTCAATTCCCGGTAAAACTTCAATATCTACGTATTTATTTAGGTCCTCGCACGCGGGTACTAGATTTGATAATATAAGTTCTAAATTTGATTTGTCAGCATGATCAGTAATAGCCACGGCTTTATGTCCTAGGATAGAGCATCTCTGAGCTATCTCGGCGGGTATTAATTCTCCATCACTAAATATAGAGTGTACATGAAAGTCAAACATAGAAGCTAAATTAAACTATGGAATATATTTAACTTATGCTTGGATTTGCAGAGTTTTGCGTTCCTGGTAATTCCCTTGAAGATAAGCTATTTCAGATTCAAGCTCACAGGCTGTGGCTTGAAATGATTTGCACAGGTGAAAGGGATCTCAATGCCTTATCTTCATATGAAATTGAAGTAAGATCAGTGCAAGCATATCTTCTTCATCGACTTAATCTTCTTAGCAGGGATAAAGGAGTTCGAAAAGCTGCAGTCAAACACATAAAAGAGTCAATTACGCTAGCAAGGAATGTTGGAGCAGGGAATGTAATTACCGTACCGGCATATGGGTTTAATTTTATGGAAAATACTTTTGGGGAATGCGTAAACATTTTTAGGAATCTTTCTAAGTTCGCAGGCGAAATATGCATATTAATTGAGGGATTAAGTCCTATTAAGACTTCTTTTTTGCCTTCATTAGTAGATGTCGATTCCCTAGTTTCTACAATAAATAGAGATAATGTAAAATTAATGGCCGACACAGGGCATATCTACGACTGTGGCGAGGATGTTGAAAACACTTTATTACGCTTCAGAGATAAACTAGCAGAAGTCCATTTAAAGGATACAGAATCAAAACCGCCTGGGCAGGGGCTTCTTAATTTTGAAAAAATAGTTAAGATGCTTAGAAAATCTCAGCTCTGCGTTGAATATCGCCCAAGAGATCTAGAAAAAGATTTTAAAGAAACAGTGAAGTATTTAAAAAGACAGAATTTTCTATAAGTCGGAACTAAGCTTTACCGTCTTTTTCTGCCTTCTCAAAGGCTTCATTTCCTATTACAGAAATATAATTTTATGATGACTATCAGCGTGCTATAGTAGATATGGGCTTGTCTCGTTTATCAATCAATTCACGCGCTTCCACATATGCCCTTCCACCTATACAGTAATAGGACCCTAATAAACTGTTTTCAATTTGCACCAAACAATCTTTGCAAATACAGCCTTTTCTTTCTATTTTTGATCGGCTTTTACCAGCAGCACAGTAAAGACCGGGCATCGTGAACCTAACAATTTCGTTCAACTTTCCAGGAAAACTAGGACATTTACCGCATATACATTTTCTTATATTGGATAGATTAATATTCACTGACATTTATCCTCTACTCCTTCTTATTTCGCGGGCTATATCCTTAAGCAACAAACTCTTTGGCTTTCTTTTATCAACTAGAACTCTTCCACTCACCTCCCACCACTCCCTAGGAAAGGCCTTATCTTTTTCCACAATGGGATTAAGTCCAATTTTATCCGCAGCGGCTTTAATCTCCTCAAGTGTAGGAGAGGGTATAGCTTCTTTTTCTGATATTTTTCTTCCCTCTGATCTAGATTTATGAGAATCTATATACGCTGGCCAAATAACAATCTTGTCTCTCATCGTAGGGCCTCCAGACAAGCGTCAACTGTATACTCTTCTGGCATTACATCCACTCTTACACCTAATCCTCTTAAGGTTCCGGCGGTTATAGGCCCTATCGCACAAATTTTCTTATTTTTAAGGAGTTTACCGAACTCTTCTCCCCATGCCTTGTATAGGTTTTTAACACTTTGAGAGCTAGTAAAAATTACTGCATCTACCCCATCCATTATCTTACTGTCTGGGATATCCCTCGGCTGTGCAACATCATAAAGCACGACCTCATTTATCTCAGCATGTCTTCTAAGCCTCTCTATTAAAACCTCTCTCCCAATAGACGCTCTTGCAACTAAAATCTTTGTACCATCTACCCCTCGCGATATCAGTTCTTCTGCCAAATTTTCTCCTTTATATTCTTTAGGTACGAGGTCTACATTAACACCTTTTTCTTCTAATACTTTCTTAGTTTTTGGTCCTATCACAGCTAACTTTACCTTTTTTAACTCTTCACCAAAATATTGCAACATTATTTCAGCACCTGAAGCACTAGTAAGAATAAGCCAGTGATATTCTTCTAACCTTCCTATTTCTTTTTTAACTTCTTCTTCGGCCCTTGGGATTATCTCGACTCCAGGGATTATTACTGCCTTCCAGCCCTTATTTTCTACCCTCTTAATTGTTTCATCCGCCTTCTCTCGGGGTCTAGTTATGGCAATCTTCATTTAAGTGCTCCTTTTTATGTAACTATAATGCTAAAGTTACTTCAAAACTAGATAAGCCCCATCTTCAGCGCTACTTCTATTATTATAAATCCCACTGCGGCAGCGAGGACATGCTCAGGCTTGAACTTTATTCCCCTACCCTCCTCGTCCACATACCGAACTAGACCAGCGCCAGACGCGGGCATTGAAACTTTGCTTTTCTTCCTCTTTACCATATATCAGATTTTTAAACCTAACTATATAAAAATTAACTCCTTTATCTCTCTCATTATTTCTTCTATCTCCGCTAAGTCATTGCTTTCATAACCCTGCTTAGCTAGAGCAATTATTTGATCGTCTATATCGGATTTCATTAGCTGGTGAAATAAAGACCTCGCCTCACTTATTTTAAGCTCCTCTATATATTTGCCATCAAGTTCCTCGGTAGAATATCTTCTAAAATAGTCAAATACCGTGCTTTTTGGGATGCCTAACATTCTAGAGATCCTATAAAAGCTCAGCCCACTGTCCCTTCTAATCGCTAGTATTCTCCTAATATCCTTTTCAACTAGCCTCCTCGGTCTACCCCGCCTATTAACTATGCGTATTTTAATTCCATTTTCTTCAAGAAATTTTAAATTCTCTTTCGGAGTTTGCTTCAAAGCTGTAGGTGTAACCGAAACTTCGGCTACATTTCTTAAACATTTTTTTGCGGCAGCTTTGCTAATATAGTTACTAAAATGCATGTCCGAGAATGTCCAATTTGTGGATATATATTCCTTGCCCTTGTTTTGGTGAAATAAGATTCTAGAGTTCCTAAATAAACTATAAAATAAGTTAATTAACGAGGCGTTATCACCTCGTTTTTTGTTTATCTTAGGTTACCCCAAAAAACCACAAGCACGGCACTTGAAAATAGGTATCCTCACTTCTTCCTCTCTTACCCAGTGATGAACTTCTAGAGGTTCTCCACAGTTAGGGCATTTGACAATCCCCGGGTTAAGCTTCACTAGCCTCTCTATTACCCTCATGTCCTCTTTGTGGGTAACCCCCATTTCCTTTTTTTTCTGCCGGAAGCTCTCGAGTTGGTTCATTACTCATTCATATTTATTTTTAACGTTGAGTAAATTATTTATCACCATTACCATATTTGGATATTAATGGATATTAAAGAATTTCAATCCTTAATGCGAGTGCTATACTATGAAAAAGATAAAAAGAGAGGCGTTGATAAAACTTTTCTATGGCTTTTAGAGGAGATAGGAGAACTCTCACAGGCCTTGCGTAAAGGAGATGCTCAATCTATTGAGAACGAACTCGCTGATGTAATCGCGTGGACAACTTCCTTGGCAAATTTACTTAATATAGATCTTGAGGATTCCTTGAGTCGTAAATATCCGGGTGTGTGCAACTACTGTAGGCAAGCCCCCTGCCAATGCGAAAAATGAAAAGTATGATCTTTAATAACGCAATTATTTTAGAGGGAGAGGAATTTGAGATAACCCGAGGATATTTAGTAGTAGAAGATGGCGTTATTACTGAAATAGGAGAGGGAAAAACTCCAAAAAAGAGAGCTATCGACGTTAAAAGAGGATATGTAGTTCCCTCTTTTACCAATGCCCATGTACATTTAGGAGACGGCATCGCGCAGGACATTGGGGCTTATGAGCCTATTGAGAAGAGGGTTGGAAAAGAGAGTATAAAGTTTAAGATTCTTAAAAGAAACATAATTCCTGGAATAAAAGCCTCTCTTAAAGAAATGATTTCAAGCGGAACAACATCTTTCTGCGATTTTAGGGAGGGGGGAGTAGAAGGGATTAAAAAATTAAAAGGATGCTTAACGCCTCTTCATGAAGCTGTTATTCTCGGTAGGCCTGATGGAGACCCTATTCAAAGCGTCCTAAACGAGAGTAATGGAATCGGCATAAGCAGTATCAGCTCCTATAATGAAACTGAACTTAAAAAAATCTCAACCGCTGTAAAAAGTTCTGGAAAGTTGCTGGCAATTCACGCAGGAGAGGTAAGGGATGATTTAGAGGAAGCCTTAAAACTAGAGCCTGATTTTCTAGTTCATCTAACTAATGTGAATGAAGAAAGCCTTGAGCTAGTGTTTTCAAAAAATCTTCCGGTAGTGCTTTGCCCTAGAGCAAATGCCATGCTTGGGGTGGGTATCCCTCCTATTAAAGAGATTTTAAGTAATACATTAGCTGCTTTTGGAACTGATAACGTTATGGTAAATTCATTAAATATGTTGCGAGAGATGGAATTCGCGTTTAAGATTATAAGAGGACTATCCAAAGACTATAGATTTAATGGAGAGAGGATATTGAAAGCTGCGACATTAAACGGTAGGCGCGTTCTTGGTTTAGAAGATAATGCAATTAAAGAAGGAGCTAAAGCAGACTTCTTAATTTTCCATAACAGAAAATATATATATGACCCGATAATAGCTATTCTACACAGATTCGAAATAAAAGACATCAGGGCACTCGTTAAGGGGTCAAAATGTATAAAAAGATATTAATACCTACCGATGGATCTGATACTGCAGAGCTAGCTGTTGAACATGGCGTAAAGTTAGCTAAGGCTGTGAATGCTAAGGTCTACGGCCTCTATGTAATAGACGTATCAGCCTTCACAGGAGTGCCTACAGAAGCAATATGGGAAAACATGCGAGAACTTCTTGAAGACGAAGGTAAAAAAGCTCTTGAAAAAATCGAAAAAGTAGCAAAAGAGAACCGAGTAAAATTTGAGAATATACTTGAGGAGGGTGTTCCATCAGAAGATATTGTTAGGATATCTAAAGAAAAAGGGGTAGATTTAATAGTAATGGGCACGGCAGGTAGGACAGGACTTGATCGCTTCTTATTAGGGAGTGTAACCGAGAAAGTGGTTAGGACTTCCGCTTGTCCTGTATTAGTAGTGCATAAATAAATGGAGGTTTTTCCAATGCTGGTTAAAGACATAATGACTAAAGATGTAGTATATGCTGAGGTTCCTGGCAATGCCAGCGATGCATTAGAATTACTTTTAAAAAGCAACGTTTCTGGTTTGCCCGTAGTAAAAAGAGGAACTAAAGAGATTGTGGGAGTAGTAACTAGAAACGATTTTTCTAGAAATCCCGATGAAAGTCAACTTGCTTTACTTATGACTAGAACTGTAATGACAATTTCCCCTGACGCTGATATTTCTGAAGCGGCCAAAATATTTAAAGAAAAAGGCTTCCGCAGGCTTCCTGTAGTGGAAAATTCTGATCTAATAGGGATAGTTACGATAAGCGATATTGTATGGAGAGCGCTTGCAAAAATGGACATATCAGAGCCTATTGAAAAGTACATGGACGACTCACTGACCGCAATTTGGGACGGAACGCCCCTAAAAGTTGCATATCAAATAATGAGCCTCGCTAAAACGAGAGCGCTGCCCGTGCTGGATTCTGATAACACTCTTGTAGGAGTGATTGGAGATACAGATATACTTAAAGTTATAGAATTAACCGAATCTACAGAAAAGTCAGAGATATCAAGCGGTACTGAAGGCGATAGATGGGGATGGGATAGTAAAAGCGTTGTTTATATAATGAAAAAAAAATTCGAAGTTCCAGACATACTCGTTCGTGATCTAATGGTTAAAAAAGTCGTGACCGTGACTAGAAAGACTCCGGTTTCTGAGTGCTCGAAAAGGATGGCTGACGCAAGAATTGAACAAGTGCCTGTGATAGATGCTGAGGGTAGAATAATAGGTATTGTGAAAGATACGAATTTATTAAAAGCGTTGAGATAAAACAATGGTATCTTCAAAAAAGCTGTTGATATCCATAGGGGCAATTATAGCCGCTGTGATAGGTGCATTTGGAGGACTTTTTATAATCACAACATTTCAGAGCGTAAAATTTATTTTGCCGTTTATCTTGATTGGAGCTGGAATTATATTGGTGTTCCTAGATCGGAGAAGAGGGAGTTGTCCTATTTCTCTTTACGATGATAAAAAAGGGAAAGCCAAGAAAAAAAGAAAGAAAAAATAGTCAGGCGTCTACTAAATATTCGTTAGCTTATTAGAAGACTGGTGAGGAAACTTGGCCGATAAGCACGACAAAGTAATGGAGCTTGCCCTTCGGAGAGGATTCTTTTGGCCTAGCTTCGAGATTTATGGTGGCGTTAGCGGATTTTATGACTATGGACCTCTTGGAGCTACTTTAAAGAAGAAGATAGAAGACAAGTGGCGAGAGTTTTACTGTGTTAAAGAGGGATATCTTGAAATATTTTCACCTACAATTGGGCCTGAAGAAGTCTTTATTGCTAGCGGCCATGTAGAAAGTTTTGTTGATCCTATGGTGGAATGTAAAAAATGTAGAACTCCTTTCAGAGCTGATCATTTAATTACTTCTGTTTTAGACATTAAATTAGACGGTTTATCATTTAAGGAATTGGAAGACCTAATTAGAGAAAAACGCATAAAATGTCCTGACTGTGGAGGAGAACTTAGCGGTGTTTGGAGCTATAATTTAATGTTCAAAACACATATTGGTCCCGGAGAAAGAAAGGTGGGATATTTAAGACCGGAGACTGCTCAAAATATGTTTGTTCTTTTTAATCGCCTTTATTCCTTTTATAGAAAAAAATTACCTTTTGGAGTTGCTCAATTGGGAAAAGCCTATAGAAATGAAATCTCACCACGGCAAGGCCTCCTAAGGCTTAGAGAGTTTAGCCAGGCGGAAGTTGAAATATTCGTTGATCCTGAGGATAAGACTCATAAAGGATTTTCGTCCGTTGCTAATAAAAAATTGAGATTACTTCCTAGAGATGGAAAAGAAATTATAATCACTGCTGGAGATGCTGTTAAAAAGAATATTATTGCTCATGAGTTACTGGCCTATCAAATAATTCTTACTCAGGAATTTTTGTTAGAAATTGGAATTCCCTCTCAAAAAATTAGATTTAGGCAACATGCACAAAATGAGATGGCTCATTATGCAGCAGATTGTTGGGATGCTGAAGTTTCTACTGAAAGATTTGGATGGGTTGAAGTAGTAGGTATAGCGGATAGAACCTGCTATGATTTAGAATCCCATGAAAAAGAGAGTAAAACAGAACTTAAAGCATTCAAACAATATTCAAAGCCTAAAAAGAAAAAGAAAGAGATTTTAATCCCTAATATGCGAGAATTAGGGCCTCGGTTTAAGCAAATGGTAGGTGAAATAGTAAATAAGATAAATTCAATCGGTGATGAAGGCGTCAGAGATTTTTTGGAATCTGGGTTTATTGAGATTGAGATAATGGGCCAGAAAATCAAATTGGATGAGAGATATCTAGAAGTTAAGTATGTTGAAGAAACTATTACTGGAGAGAAAATAACTCCTCATGTTATAGAGCCCTCATATGGAATTGACAGGATACTCTACTGCATGTTAGAAACAGCCTATACCGAGAGGGATAATAAAGTAGTGTTAATGTTAAAGAAACCTTTAGCTCCTATAGAAGTAGCTGTATTTCCTTTGATAAATAAACCCCAACTTAATGAAGTCGCTAAGAGAATCTATGATTCATTAAAAAATGAAGGATTTTATGTCACTTATGATGAAAATGACTCTATTGGAAGAAGATATGCTCGAGTTGATGAGATCGGTGTGCCGTATGCTATTACCGTAGACTTTGAGAGCCTTAAAGACGATATGGTGACGATTAGAGATAGAGATACGACGAAACAATTTAGAGTCCATATTAAAGATGTTTCTAAGATAATTAAAAATCTACTTAAAGGCGAAATTACTATTGAGAATATATAAACTTTTAGAGTATTTTTTCAAGCTTGCTTATCGCTTCTGCAAGTTCCGAAATTTTTTTTGGATCTTTCTCCTTCTCTAATTGTTTAAGCAATTCATCTCTTTTTTTCTTTAGTATATCCCTAGTATGGGATTTCTTCTTTTTCTCTTTCGCTGATTTTCGATCAAATTCTCCACAGACGGGACATATTATCTTACCGTCTTTCTCAAATAAGGGAGATTTACATTCCGCACAGTGGTATCTTAACATCGTAGCTTTGGATAATAGAAGATCTGCCATCTCTTTCAAAGCTTTTTCCTTTTCCATGGTAATTTTTATTAATGGAGTTATATTTATTATTATGGAGGTATTGATATGGAGAAGAAAATAAAACAGGTAGCAGAAGTTTTAGATCAGCTTATTGAAGACACTTCTGTTCCTAGAAATATTAGAAGATCGGCAGAAGAAGCAAAAAATATACTTTTAAACGATAAGGAGGATTTAGGGGTAAGAGTTTCTTCTGCAATATACATACTAGAAGAGATTAGTAACGATAGAAATCTTCCTATTCATGCTAGGACTATCGTATGGAATGTGTCGAGCGAATTAGAAACTATCAAAATAAGTTAATTAGATGAAAAAATTAATACTTTCTATAGTATACTCGCTCTTTATTGCTTTTAATGATGAAATTGAGATAGTTTGGAATGAACTAACTGACAGAAAGAATTTAAAAATATTGAATAATTATTTAGAAGAGCTTGAAAACGAATACATAATTTATAAGATTTTTCCAGAAGAGAATTCGGAGAATAAACTCGGATATATTTTAGGAAACTCGGAACCTTATGAAGATTACTCTGTCAGTAAAATAATAATAGAAAAAGGTTTTACAAGAAGAGATCATTCTATAGTTAAATGGGATCTTTTTTCACAGAGAATAATTAAAGATCTTGAAAATGACATCAACTTTTTGAAGGAAGATTTAATTAAGCACTATGAAGACCCAAAAAAATTAGAATTACGATATTTTGATTTGTCAATAAAATATCATTCTCTATATAGGTTTTTATTTGAGAATCATGATGCTGAAGGTTTAAAGCCAATAAAAGTGAAATTGGATAAATTACGACAACAGCTAAATAAGCTGGAATACTAGAGAGACCCCTATATTTCTAATGCAAATAAATTACTATAATGGTATTACAAAAAAGTTTTAATCAAAAATCCCCTATCTTTTCTTTCACTTACTACTATAAATATTTATTGAAAACTTATTAAGTCGGATAAATTTTTGAATAAAAACAGTAAGTTATTATATGAAGTAAATATGCTAAAGGAGACATTAATAAATTCCTTTTTAAATTTTGTCGTTGGAATATCTCCAGTATTTAAAGCACACACAGTATTCTGCAAATTTCCAGTGGAAATATAAGGGTATAGAAATATTAAAACAGTCAAATTTCCAGTGGAAATAATACCCTCTTGTCATTAAATATTTTTGCAATAATTTTTTAAACAATCTTTCGGGGCTACCTTACCCTTTAAATTACTCAAGATAATTAACTCCATAGGAAGTATTAGTTGTCGACACAAAAGCATTAAATATTAATTTAAACTATCTCTACTACGAAGTTTTACAGAAAACCTTTATTTCTTATGGAGCTGTGGGTGAAAACATGAAATTAAAGGCCGGGGTTTCGTATGGACCTTAAAAGTTCGTTTAGTGGCATATTTGAATCTATTCTATCGAAAGAACCACTATTTAAAGATAAAGATATACTCAGGCATTCTTATACACCTTCAGAGCTCCCTCATAGAGAATCAGAGATTAAACAACTTGCTACGATACTTGCTCCGGCATTAAAAGGAGAAACTCCCTCCAATATTCTAATTTATGGAAAAAATGGTACAGGAAAAACTATTGTAACAAAATTTGTATGTGATTTATTAGTTGAAACATTAAAGAAAAATACTAACTTCTATCCTGTTACGCCTATCTATCTAAATTGCGAAGTAACTGATACGCAGTATAGGATTTTGGCAAATCTCGCTAAACATTTTGGAGAAAAAATACCGTTTACTGGATGGCCCACAGATAAAGTCTACAACGCCTTTAAAAAATCTATAGATGAGGAAAATAGATGTGTAATAATAATTCTAGATGAAATAGATAAGCTAGTAAGTAAAAGTGGTGATACTGTAGTATATAATCTAACAAGAATAAATTCTGAACTTAAAAACGCTAAGGTAAGTATTGTAGGGATTTCTAACGATCTGAGATTCACAAATTACCTAGATCCTAGAGTTCAAAGTTCTTTAAGCGAGGAGGAATTAGTATTTTCACCGTATAACGCAAGGCAACTTGAGGATATACTTAGACAGAGAGCGGAAATGGCTTTCAAGCCGGGAGTATTGGATGAGTTCGTTATTCCTCTTTGCGCTGCTCTTGCTGCTCGTGAGCATGGTGATGCGAGAAAGGCTTTAGACCTTCTTAGAGTGGCAGGAGAGGTAGCTGAAAGGGAAAACGCTGAAATTATCACAGAAAAACATGTGAGGAGGGCGAACGAGAAAATCGAGTCAGATAATATAGTTGAAGTTGTAAGAACTCTTCCAACACAATCAAAAGTACTTCTTTATGCAATTATTCTCTTGGAGGAGCGCGGCTCGGAAATGGTTACTACGGGGGAAGTTTACGATATCTATAAACGTATGTGTAAATCTTTATCCCTTGATATTTTAACTCAAAGAAGGGTTTCAGATTTAATATCTGAACTTGACCTATTGGGTATCATAAACTCTCATGTGGTAAGTAAGGGGAGGTACGGTCGTACTAAAGAGATAAAGCTTGAGGTGTCTCCTGTAGGAATAAAGCTTGTATTAGAAGACGATACGAGGCTAAGGAACCTCAGTAACTTCAAGTTTCCTCAGCGTAGGTTATTCTAGGATTAATGAGGCGTCTTTATGGATGATATTGAAATAATTAGCAGATTTTTGGAAGGAAATTTAAACTTACATCCTCTTGCATTAGAAGAGCTTAAAAAAATGGATGATTCCGAAATAGAGAGGATTCTTTCTAAACTTACAAAACTAGAAAACAAAAACGTAATAACAGTAGAGCAGATTACTATTTTAAAAAAAAATAATGGCTCTTCTCTTGAAAAGAATGAAAATAATGTAGTTGTTTTTAAAAAAAGGAAAAGAGCATTAGCCGAAGAGTATGACGCCGAACTTAGAATAAAAAATGAACTAGATATTACAAATAGATCCTTTTCTAATGGGGATATCCAAGGATTTGTTAAATATTTCCAGGATAGATTTGAAAAAATTTCTAACATACTTAGGGTCAGAGAGCAACTTAAAGATGCCGCTAATATAGAAGACCTCCGCAGAAGAAGCCGAGATGACGTTAGATTAATTGGGATGATATCAGATATAAGATGGAGTAAAAAAGGACATCTCCTTCTAGAGCTAGAAGATCTTACGGGCACTATCACTGTATTACTCAGTAAAAATGATGGAGACTTATTGAAAGTTTCTAATTCCCTTGTAAAAGACGAGGTAATCGGCGTTGTAGGAAGAATGTGGAATGACATGGTTATTGCCGAAGAGATTTTGTTCCCTGATCTGCCCATAAATAAAGAAGCCAATAAGAGCGATGTTCCCCTCTGTTTAGCTTTAATATCAGATATTCATATGGGCAGTACTAAATTTTTAGAGGAAGTTTTCACTAAGTTCATAAAGTGGCTAAAAGGTGAAATGGGGAGTCTAAAACACAAGAATCTAGCAGAAAGGATAAAATATCTACTCATTGGTGGAGACCTTGTAGATGGAGTGGGAGTTTATCCAGGCCAAGAAAAGGAATTAGTTATAAAAGATATTACTCAGCAATATAAGAGAGTCGCAGATTTTTTAGAGGAGATTCCAGATTATATCGAGATAATAGTTCTTCCTGGAAATCACGATGCGGTTAGACAAGCAGAACCTCAGCCTGCTATAAGCCAGGATTTTGCACCTAGATTCTATGAAAACTCTAGATTTCATATGGTCGGCAATCCCTGTAGAACTACATTTCATGGAGTTGAAGTCCTTTCATACCATGGGAGAAGTCTAGATGACATAATTTCAACATTACCGGATCACTCTTATTCTAAGCCAGAAAAAGCAATGTTAGAGCTTCTTAGGAAAAGGCATTTAACTCCCATCTATGGGGGAAAAATTCCCTTAGCCCCGGAGAGCATGGACTATATGGTTATAGAAGATCTTCCGGATATTCTCCACTTAGGACATGTACACCACTATGGATGGGCTCAATATAGGGGAGTAACCCTTATAAATTCTGGTACCTTTCAGGATCAAACATCATTTCAGAGGAAACTGAACATGATCCCAACTCCAGGAAAAGTTCCAATAATTGACCTTTCTGAGCTTAAGACTATTAAAATGGAGTTCTTATGATGTTATATTTTAAAAAACTGGAAGAGGAGGTTGAAAAAGCATATGAGGTAGCTCGTAAGGCAAGGAAGCGAGGTTATGACCCCGAGTTAGACCCAGAGATACCATTAGCTAAAGATCTAGCGGAGAGGGTAGAAGGATTAGTTGGTCCTCCCGGCATTTCTAATAGAATTCGAGAATTGACTTCTAGCATGTCAAAGGAGGAGGCCTCTCTTAAAATTGCTAAAGAAATTGTGGAAGGTAAATTTCAAAATTTTTCTTCATTAGAAGAAGCCTCAGAACAGGCAATAAGAACTTCCCTAGCGATACTTACTGAAGGAATTGTAGCCGCTCCGCTAGAAGGTATAGTTAAAGTTAAAGTTAAAAAAAATTTAGATGGCTCAAAATATTTGGCTATTTATTTTGCGGGGCCTATAAGATCTGCAGGAGGATCTGCTCAAGCTCTTGCTGTGTTAACCGGAGATTATATTAGAAGAGCAGTTGGTCTAGATAGATATAAACCTACTAGCGATGAGATAGAGAGATTCGTAGAGGAAGTGGATTTATATAACCAAGAAGCCGCTAGACTTCAGTATCTTCCTAGTGCAAAGGAAACGCGGTTAGCAGTAAGAAATATCCCTATTGAAATTACTGGCGAGTCAACAGATAAAATAGAGGTCTCTGGGTATAGAGACCTCCCAAGAGTTGAAACAAATCAACTAAGAGGAGGAGCTATTCTTGCATTAGCAGAAGGAGTTCTTCAGAAAGCGCCTAAAATATTGAAATACGTTGAAAAACTTGATCTAAAGGGATGGGAATGGCTCAGAGAGATTAATAACTCAAAAGTAGAAAGAGTCGAAAGTAATATTGAAATAAGCCCTAATTATAAGTATATTAAAGACTTAATAGCTGGTAGACCGGTTTTGTCTCATCCTTCTAGGAAGGGAGGATTAAGATTAAGATACGGTAGGTGTAGGAATTCGGGTCTGGCAGCATGCTCGTTGCACCCAGCTACGATGATTTTGCTAGACGGGTTTATTGCTATTGGAACTCAAATAAAAACCGAGAGGCCCGGTAAAGGTTCAGCAATAACACCATGCGATGAAATTGAAGGACCTATAGTTAAGCTGGTAGATGGAAGCGTTATTAGAGTTGAAAGCGAAGAAGAAGCAGAAAGAGTGAAGGATAGTATAAAGGAGATTCTTTTTTTGGGGGACATCCTAGTTAGTTTTGGAGATTTTTTGGAAAATAATCATGTTCTAATGCCGTCCGGCTATGTGGAAGAGTGGTGGATTCAAGAGTTGGAGGAGGCAGATAGTGGGAAATTTAGAGAGTATATTGATAGAAAAAGGATACCTTCCCAAGAAGTAGCTTTAAAGATATCAGAAGAACTTGCAATACCTCTTCATCCAAGATATACTTACTTTTATCATGACATAGAAAAAGATGATCTTAAAAAACTGTGTGAATGGCTATGCCAAGGTCAAATTGAAAGCGACGCCCTTGTCTTAAAAAAGTCTGATGCAAAAAGGGTTCTAGAAGTACTTGGAGTACCGCATAGCGTTAAAGGCAATAATATAATAATAGAGGAATATAAAGCGCTATTAAGAGTTTTAGGAATACAGGATTTTTCTATGGATCAATTCAATAAGGTCTTTGATAAATCGTTAGATGTAATGGAAATTGTTAATAGCTTTGGTATAAAGGTTAGGGCTAAGGCACCTACGTATATTGGAGCTAGAATGGGAAGACCGGAGAAAGCAAAGGAAAGAAAAATGCAACCGCCTGTTAACGTACTTTTCCCAGTAGGTCAAGAGGGAGGTAGGACACGGGATGTTAAGAAGGCTGCTCAAAACTTCAAAATAAGAGTAGAGATTGCAAGAAGAAGCTGTCCGGTGTGTGGTAAAATCACCTTTAAAACCCTTTGCCCTACGTGTGGAAAGGTCACTAAGCTAAAAAGAATCTGTATTAAATGCGGTAGAGTTTATGAGAATAACACTGAGATTTGTAAAAACCCGGCATGTGCAGCTCCAACTAAATGCTTTGAGGAAAGAGAGATAAATGTTAGGGAGGAGTTAAATGAGGCTGTTAAAAAAGTGGGCAACGCCTTTAATGATTTAAAAGGAGTTATAGGGATGACGTCATCATTTAAGATACCTGAGCCACTTGAAAAAGGTATCTTAAGATCGAGACATAGAGTTTTTGTTTTTAAAGATGGAACGATTAGATTTGATTCTACTGATGTTCCTCTAACGCATTTCAGACCTTCCGAAATTAATGTTTCAGTAGAGAAGCTGAAAGAACTAGGATATGAAAAGGACTACAAAGGCAGGCCATTAGAGAGAGATGACCAAATTGTTGAGCTTAAGTGTCAGGATATAATACTTCCTGAGGCAGGCGCTGATTATCTTCTCAGGGTTGCTAAATTTGTTGACGATTTATTAACTCAGCTATACGGGCTAGAGCCCTTCTATAGAGCTGAAACTAAGGAAGACCTTTTAGGACACCTTGTTATTGGTTTGGCTCCTCATACGTCTGCGGCAATATTAGGCAGGATAATCGGATTTTGTAAGGCTAATGTTGGATATGCGCATCCTTATTTTCATGCTGCGCGCCGACGGAACTGTGATGGAGATGAGGATTCTGTTATACTTCTCCTTGATGCTTTGATTAATTTCTCTAAAAAATATCTACCTAGTACAAGAGGAGGAAAAATGGACGCTCCTTTAGTTCTAACATTGAAGCTAGATCCGGCTGAGATTGATGATGAGGCTCACAATTTAGATATAGTGGAAAAATATCCTTTAGAATTCTTTGAAGCTAGTCTTAGATATGCTCGTCCTCAGGAGATGGCAAGCTTAATAGAAACGGTATCTAATAGAATCGGAAAGCCAGAGCAGTATTATGGCTTAAAGTTTACGCATGATACTAGTGAAATTTCTTCTGGACCGGTGATGAGTTCCTATAAAACCTTAGGAGCTATGTTTGAAAAAGTGCGTCATCAACTTGATTTAGCCAAGAAAATAAGAGCCGTGGATGAAAAAGACGTAGCGCGTAGAGTAATAGAAAGCCATTTTTTACCTGATTTGGCGGGTAATTTAAGGGCTTTTTCAAAGCAAACCACTAGATGCGTTAATTGCAACACAAAATACCGGAGGGTACCTTTGAATGGGAAGTGTAGGAAATGTGGTGGAGGAAAACTAGTATTGACGGTTTCTAAGGGCTCTGTTGAAAAATATCTTGAGGTCACTAAATCCTTAATAGAAGATTACCGGTTAGAAGATTATCTACGCCAGAGAATTGAAATCATAGAAATGAGTATTTCGTCAGTCTTCGATAATGATGCAGCGAAGCAGGTTTCATTATCTGATTTCATCAATTAATAAATATGGAAAGGAAAAGAATTATATCTCAGGGAGGAAAATGTTGGAGTAATTCAAACATGGTTTTAAAATGAAAGAACTGGAACCTTTCCGCGCCGTTGACAATACTAAAAAACTGCAGATAGGATGTTGCATTGATGACATACTTGGGGGAGGAATAGAGAGTAAAATTATTACGCAAATTTATGGTCCTCCTGCTAGTGGGAAAACAAATATTTGCCTTATTCTCGCTATCAACTGCGTAAGAGCCGGGAAGAAAGTAATTTTTATTGATACAGAAGGAGGTCACTCTATCGAGAGGATAAAACAGATAGCAAAGGATGATTTTAAGAGAGTACTGGAGAATTGTATATTCTTTGAACCCACCAATTTTGAAGAGCAGGATAAAATTATTAAAAACTTAGGTAAGGTAGTTAACGAAGATTTTGGTTTAATTGTTTTAGATAGCGCAGTAACGCTATTTAGGACAGGAGCAGATGAAGATAAACTGTCAATGAGTCGCCAGCTCAGCAAGCAACTTGAACTTCTCAGAGAGGTAGCTAAGAAGTTTAATTTAGCTGTGATTATAACTAATCAAGTTTACTCCTCTTTTGAGAATGGAGGCGTGGAACCCGTAGGCGGAAATATTTTGAAATATTGGAGCAAGACGATAATAGAACTTCAAAAAGAAAATGGTGTTAGAGTCGCTATTCTTAGAAGGCATCGCTCTATGCCGGAATCTATAAGTACTAAATTCACGATAGTTGGAAGTGGTTTGAGGAGCGTTGAATGAGATACGCCCTTAAGGTTTATTATGATGGCAAAAGTTTTTTCGGCTCTCAAATACAGCCAGGTGTTCGAACTGTTGAAGGAGAGCTAATTGAAGGATTTGAAAAGCTTGGTATAGTGGCAAGTAATTTTCAAAGGGCGGGGAGAACGGATAAAGGTGTTTCTGCTCTTGGAAACGTATTCGCAGTTACAACTAACATCAAAATATCACCAAGGATGTTGAATAGTGTAATATCGAGAAATATAAGAGTTTATGGTATTAGAGAAGTTTCTGATGATTTTAATCCTCGGAATGAGGCATTGGAAAGAGTATATAAATATTTTTTGTATGATGAAGGGTATGATCTTGAATTATTAAAAAAAGGGATAAAAGTCTTTGAGGGAATTCACAGCTTCCATAATTTCTGCGTCTCAGATAAGAGGAATCCCATTAGAAGAATTAATAAAGCAGATATAAACAAGGAGGGCGAATTTTTTGTTGTTACATTATCGGGTAAAAGCTTTTTATGGCAAATGGTAAGAAGAATAATGACTGCATTGAAAAAAGTGGGCAATGGCGAAATAACTCTAGAAAATCTTAAAATGTACTTCAATCCGGAGATAAATAAAAAAATACCTCCCTCCGGTCCTGAAGGCTTGATCTTATGGGATATAAGATATCCTTTTGAATTTAATTATGAGAAATACTCTCTGGATAATCTTACTCAAAATATTTTTGAATCTAAAATTAGTCTAAGTAGAACGGCTTTAATAGATCAGCATATCCTCGATACTTTATCCAAACTCAAGAAGTGAGATTTGCTTTTCTCCTCGTGTTTTTAATTTGATTCTTTCCGAAGTGAGTTCTTTTGCACGGTAGTATATTTTCCCAGCGGTCTCATTATCCTCTATAAAAAAACTGATATCCTCTAGATTTAACTCAAATTCTGATGCTATCTGAGCAGCCATCTCATAGTTGTTATTAAATATTATTCTCATAATGGGTAAGTAGGACTTCATTAATTTTTTTGAACCATGACATTTTTCATAGGTATCTTTCTTCCCTTGAAGCTTTTCTGCAATCGAGTTCATTATTTCTCTTTTTTTGCGAGTTTCAGCGTAAATAGTCAGGATTTTGGGATACTGATATCGCGACCATTTATGATATCTTCTCTTCTTAGCCATCGCTACTCCCGCAGACATGTAATCTACAGCATATTTAAGTAGTCCCCAATCCTGCCTTCTTTCTATTCGGCCAAGAAAAATATCAGCCTTGGATATGCTATCGTATCCTCTTGCTAAATCACTTGGATCCTCATATTCGATAGGGAGGTTCTCAGCTACCCACATTAATACCGTTTCAGGCTGTTCTTCAGATTCTCTGAGAGCTTCCTTAGCTCTATCACATGAGGTTGCTTTAAATATGCGGGCCATAGTTTCAAAAATCCGTAGCTCAGAGTCTCTGATTGTAAGAATATCAGTATCATCTAAACTGATCTTTTTCTTTCCTTCAGAAAGACTTTGAAGATCATTTATAGCTGAACGTAGATCACCATTCGAGTTAGTAGCTATTAACTTCAATGCTCTTTCATCTGCGGTAATCCCTTCTCTTGAGCAGATTTTCTTCAACACTTTCAATACAGTCCTCTGATCAATTCTTTTGAAGGCAACCATTTCGCACAGATTTCTGAATTCTTTGGGCAGTGCCCAGGGATCATTCGCAATGAGAATAATTGGTTGCAATGAAGTTTTAATCCACTTTTTTAAAGCTGCGAGTCCTCCGTATTCTTCCTTGCCATGTATTCCGTCGACTTCATCAATTATCAATACTTTTTTTACCAAATTAGGATTCAAAGTTCCTAGCTTAGACGCATTTCCAATGATTCTATCTACAATATCTTTTGTCCGGCTATCAGAAGCGTTTAGCTCTATATAATCGTAACCAAGTTCCCTCGCTAAAGCATATGCTGTAGTGGTTTTGCCGGTGCCGGGAGGGCCGTGAAGCAATATGGCTTTTTTAGTGGGGATACCTTTTTTCCAGCTTTCAGCCCATTTAACTAGATCTTTTATTGCTCTAGGGTTACCTGCAATGTCCCTTAGTTTTTGGGGCCTATATTTTTCAACCCAGGTAAGCATCTAATCACCTTATAAAAAATCTAGCTCTGGATATCCATTCCGACTTACATTTTGGGCACTTCTTAATATTCTTAATATCTTTAATGTTTATAATAGAATCGCAGGAATTGCAATAAGGCGGCTGGATGTATAAGCTTTTATTTTGGTTTTTAAGCGAGAGCCTTATATGCTTTAAGTCGCTTATTACAGTTTTAACGTTTACTTCAGCGATTTCCGATATCTCCTCAATAGTTAGAGGATTGTATCTTAAAGCATTAATAATTCTTTTTCTCCGAGTCATTTTTTCAAACAGCCTTGCAAAGGGTAAATTCATCTATATTAAATAAAAAGGTTTTTAGAGCCGGAAATAGCAAGTTTTATATTGCGGGAAAACTTTATCCTTAAAAAGCAAAATTGAAGTTTTCTTCTGGGATACTTGTAGGTTTAAATTACTTTGGAATATGAAAGATAATAGCTACGCTGCAAAGGATATTGAGGTCTTAGAAGGCTTGGAGGCTGTTAGGAAAAGACCGAGCATGTATATAGGGTCTACCGGCCCTTCTGGCCTCCATCACCTAGTATATGAAGTAGTTGATAATAGTATAGATGAAGCCCTAGCTGGATATTGCAAAAATATTGAGGTCATACTGCATAAGGATAATAGCGTAACAATTGTAGACGATGGTAGGGGTATCCCTGTCGATGTACATCCAAAGTATAGAAAATCCGGCGTAGAAATTGCTATGACAATGCTGCATGCCGGAGGGAAATTTAGCAATAAAGTTTATAAAATATCTGGTGGACTTCATGGCGTTGGAGTGAGTGTAGTAAATGCTTTATCTGAGTGGGCAGAGGTTGAAGTAAGAAGAAATGGAAAAGTATATTTTCAAAGATATCAGTATGGTAAACCTGTTACAGAGTTAAAAATAATTGGAGAATCAAGTAAAACCGGCACAAAAACTACTTTTAAAGCTGATAAAACCATTTTTGATACAATAGAATTTGATTATGAAACCCTTTCGTCTCGTTTGCAAGAACTTGCTTTTCTTAATAAGGGTATCAGGATCACATTGAGAGATGAGAGGTCTGGGAAAGAGGAAGTTTTTCACTACAGGGGAGGAATAGAGGAGTTTGTATTGCATCTTAATAAAAATAAGAATACTCTTCATCCTAAGCCGATCTATATAGATAAGAGGACTGATAGCATACAAGTTGAAGTCGCTATGCAGTATAATGATGGTTTCAATGAGAACATTTACACCTATGCTAATAGTATTAACACTAAGGAAGGCGGCACTCATCTAGTAGGATTTAGAGCCGCATTAACAAGAACGATTAATGATTACGCTAAAAATAAGGAACTACTTAAGGGAGGGGAGTCTTTATCCGGAGAAGATGTAAGAGAAGGTTTAACCGCGATTTTAAGCATAAAACTTCCTAATCCACAATTTGAAGGCCAAACGAAAACGAAGCTCGGTAATTTCGAAATAAAAGGTATCGTGGAGTCTCTTGTTAGTGGGGCATTATCAGAATTTCTTGAAGAGAATCCATCTGTTGCAAAGAAAATAATAGAGAAGGCTATAGCGGCGATGAGGGCTAGGGAGGCTGCAAGAAAAGCAAGGGAGCTTGTTAGAAGAAAAAATGCCTTAGATGGCGCTGCTTTACCAGGCAAGCTTGCGGATTGTTCAGAAACCGATCCATCTATTTGCGAGCTATTTATAGTTGAGGGAGATTCTGCTGGAGGTTCTGCAAAACAGGGGAGAGATAGGAGATACCAGGCTATACTTCCTCTAAGGGGTAAAATATTGAATGTAGAAAAAGCTAGGATGGATAAGACATTGAAGAATGAAGAAATAAGAGCAATAATCACCGCTATTGGTGCTGGGGTAGGAGAAGATGAGTTTGATATCTCTAAGGCTAGATATAAGAAGATTATAATACTATCAGATGCAGACGTTGATGGTAGCCACATTAGAACTCTTTTATTAACATTTTTCTTTAGACAAATGAGGCCTCTAATTGAAAATGGCTATGTCTATATTGCAAAGCCGCCTTTGTATAGGATAAAAAAAAGGAAAGAAGCAGTATATGCTTATTCCGATGAAGAGCTAAAAATGATTTTAGAAAAAATTGGAAAAGATGGAGTAGATATCCAGAGGTATAAGGGATTAGGGGAAATGAATCCAAATCAGCTGTGGGAAACAACTATGAATCCAGCAAGTAGGACGATAGTTAAAGTAACATTAGATGACGCGATGAAGGCGGATGAAATTTTCACTATTCTTATGGGAGACAAGGTCGAACCTAGGAGAGAATTCATTCAAAATCACGCTAAAGAAGTAAGAATATTGGATGTCTAACTTATGAGCGTAGAAATACCTAGCGGCGAGATTATAATTCCTGTGAAGATTGAAGAAGAAATGAAGCGTAGCTATATTGACTACGCTATGAGTGTGATAGTGGGCAGAGCGCTTCCAGATGTCCGAGATGGTTTGAAACCTGTACATCGGCGCATACTATATGCCATGCGGGACATGGGCTTGACATCTAACAAACCCTATAAAAAGTGTGCTAGGATAGTTGGGGAAGTTTTAGGTAAGTATCATCCGCATGGTGATATGGCAGTATACGATGCCCTAGTAAGAATGGTTCAAGACTTCTCTTTACGATATCCGTTAATAGATGGTCAAGGCAATTTCGGTAGCGTCGATGGTGATTCCGCTGCGGCGATGCGATATACTGAGGCAAGGCTGGAAAAGATAGCTGAGGAATTAATAGAAGATATAGATAAGAATACGGTTGATTTTGTTCCTAATTTCGACGAATCCTTAAAGGAGCCGTCAATACTTCCTGGGAAAGTCCCGAATCTCCTTATAAACGGTTCCTCAGGTATAGCAGTTGGAATGGCTACTAATATTCCGCCTCATAATTTGGCGGAGGTGGTAGATGCTATTACTTATCAAATTGATAATCCTGATGCCGACTTAAGAAGTTTGATGAGATATATTAAGGGGCCTGATTTTCCGACAGGGGGCCTGATTTTAGGTAGAAAGGGCATAATAGAAGCTTATAGTAGTGGTAGGGGCAGTATAAAAATACGTGGTAGAGCAGTTTTCGAAAAAATAAAAAATAGAGATTGCATCGTTGTAACCGAGATTCCTTATCAGGTTAATAAGGCAAAGTTAATTGAAAATGCTGCGGAGTTAGTTAGGAATAAAGTAATAGACGGTATTTCTGATATTAGGGATGAGTCAGACAGGGAGGGTATGAGGATTGTTTTTGTTCTTAAGAGTGGCGCAGTACCGGAAATAGTCTTGAACCAGCTATATAAGCATACTCAGCTTGAAAGCACTTTTGGGATAATTAATCTAGCTTTGGTGGATGGGGAGCCAAAGGTTTTAACTCTCCAGGATACGATTTGGGAGTTCATAAAACATAGAAAAAATGTAGTCACAAGGAGAACAAAGTTTGAGTTAGAAAAAGCTGAGAGGAGAGCGCATATATTAGAAGGACTCCGTATAGCTCTTAACAACATAGATAAGGTTATTAAACTCGTTAGAGCTTCTAAGACAACGGACGAAGCTAGAGAAGGACTTATTTTGAATTTTAAACTTAGTGTAGAGCAAGCAAATGCGATATTAGATATGAAGCTACAGAAGCTTACTACATTAGAGAGGGAGAAGATTGATGATGAATATAAGGGTCTACTTAAGCTTATTTCACGTCTTAAAGAAGTGCTGGCGAGTGAATCTGAGATTCTCAAGATTATTAAAGAGGAGTTGTTTGAACTTAAAAATAAATACGGTGATTCTAGGAGAACTGAAATAATTGAGGACCCGGGAGAGATAGATATTGAGGATCTTATAAAGGAAGAAGAAGTTGTTGTAACTGTTACGAGTAGTGGATATATTAAAAAGCTGCCTCTTACTACATATAGGGCTCAGCGAAGAGGCGGAAAAGGGATCATAGGCATGGAGACAAAAGAAGAAGATATGATCTCGGATATATTTGTTGCATCTACTCATGATTACATATTATTTTTTACAAATAAAGGAAAAGTCCATTGGAAAAAAGTATATAATATCCCAACTGGGGGGAGATATTCAAAAGGTAAAGCAATAGTAAATCTAATTGAGTTAGACGAGGGAGAAAAAGTAACTGCTAATATAGCGGTAAAGGAGTTTGATGAAAAGCACTACTTATTTTTTGCGACTAAAAAAGGAATGGTTAAAAAGACTCCTTTATCAGATTTTAGCAATCCTCGGAGAGGGGGTATTAGAGCTATAACCTTGGAAGATGGAGATGACCTTGTGAAAGTCGGATTAACAGACGGTTCTAGGGAAATTATCCTAGCAGCGAAATATGGAAAAGCAATAAGGTTTTCAGAAGATGACGTTAGACCTATGGGAAGAACGGCTAAGGGAGTCATTGGAATGAGATTGAGAGAAAAGGATGAAATAGTTGGTATGAAGATTGTTTCTAAAGGTGACACTATTTTAACCGTTACTGAGAATGGATATGGTAAGAGAACGGCTTTAGAAGATTATCCTCTTCATCGTAGAGGCGGTAAAGGAGTAATTAATATAATTCCGAGCAAAAGAAATGGTCTAGTTGTAGGTATTGAAGATGTGGCCGATGATGATGAGATTATGATAAGCAGTAGGGAAGGGGTTATAATTAGGCTTCCTGTAAGAGGGATATCGGTCATAGGGAGAAATACTCAAGGCGTAAAGCTTATGAAATTAGATAAAGGAGATAAAGTAGCGGCATTTACTAAAGTTACAGTTAAAGATTAGTGATGGGTTAATTCTCTAATCTCCTTCGAGGATCCTAGGATTACAACAATATCCTCTGGCTTGAGTTCTAGGTCTGGGGAAGGATTGGGAAGTAGATTTCCTTTTCTATATATGGCTAATATTGAAATCTTCTTTTGAGAGAGATTTAGATCTTTTATTTTTTTATTGTTAAAATGTGAGTCTTTTTCAACTTTAAATTGTGTTATATCTAGATCCTTTGTAAAAGTTATCATATCTAGAAACTCTGCTACAAAGGGCCGAATAGCGTATTTTGCTGCGAGTTTTCCGCCGATAACTAGGGGAGAAACTACCTTAGTTGCTCCTGCTTGATATAATTTATTAATAGATTCGAGTTTATTAGCCTTAACTATTATGTTTAGGGAAGGATTTAATTTCTTTGCTACTAGACTTATAAACGCCGCTTCAACATCACTGCTTACAGTAATCAGAAGAGTTCTAGCCTCCTTAATATATGCTTTCTTTAGTGTTTCTTCGTCTTTGCCGTCTCCTACAATTTTTTTGGTCTTTATTTTTTTTAATTCTTTAAAAGCATCCTCTCTCTTATCTATAATGATGTATTCAATATTCCTTCTGTCTAGTTCTTCAGCGAGTTTTTTACCATTATATCCATAACCACAAATTACTACATGGTCCTTCATTTCATCTAGGCAATAATCCAGTAACCTAGTCGAGTTTGCCTATTCACCTCTTTTTTACTCCGCTTACTATTGGAATTATTTTTAAAATCCAATACTTTTCTTTTATTACTCCCGCATTTTATTTTTTCTCTAATTCTCCAGCTACTTTTTCCGTTATTCTATCAACTATTATAGCTAATTGCCCATACAGTATTCTACCAGCATCGTAAAGAAAAAGTATAGGGATTATTATAGTAACTATTGAGAAAAAGCTTCTAACTATAGTTGGAGTTCCAGAGATGAACGGAGATAGTAAAGTGAAAAAAATAACCGTAGCTGCAGCGTAAATTATGTCTTTCATCGCTCTTCGTAAGTTTAAACCTTCTACGCCTGGAAAAAGCCCGGTTACTGCTTCAGAGGTGATCTCAAAAAGTACTTTGATGTCTTCCGCAATTCTGAATACTAAAAGAGCTATTACTATCCAAGCAGTTATTGGTAATAGGGTCCCTAATGCAGTTCCTACAGGGGGTATTAGATTCCACACAGCAGCCATTGAGGGAAAAACTACAGTAACTGCGAATAAAAAACCTAGAATTAGTAGAGTATTTAAAGCTACTTTAGGCAATCTAACTCTAATCTCATTCGCGGCTTCTTTTTGTTTTAATTTTTTCTCCTCCCTCAGTTCCTTGATTTTCTTTTTTCTTGTCCCCTTCTCAATTAGAGCCTTAGCTTCTTTAAGCTGAGTAGAAGTTCCAAGAACTAATAAGACATCATTTTCTTCAAATATTTCACTTGAAGAGGGATTAGGGATTATCTCATTTTTTCTCCATATAGCTACAATTGAAGCCCCTGATTTATTCCTAAACTCGCTTTCTTGAATGGTTTTTCCTAAAAGAGGAGAATCGGCGGTAACTTGGAATTGGCCTAGATTTATATCAGCGAAAAGAGAAATTTTATCAAGTAAATCAGCAGCATATGGAGAAAGAGCGTTTTTACTAAGGATTTTGAGAGAAATATCGTGGGGGTCTATAATTTTATCAATTTCTACTTTCTCATATATTGGAGTGTTTTCACTTGTATTGACAATACCTATTAATCTAATGTTGGGATTAAGATTTTTAGCAGCCATTGCGACAAAAACATTTTCCGAATCATTTTTAGAGGCGAGTATAGCTGACAACGCGCTTCTAGTAGAAGCTTTTTCTAAGATTCTTTCTTCACTAGGATCGCCGTTTATAAAAGGTAAGTCTAATTCTCTTAGCTCTCTAACTCTATCCTCATCATCCTCAATTACTATGAATGACAATCCATGCTCTTTTATTTCCTCTATCGCTTCTCCACTCAGTTCGTTGTAACGGCATATTATTATGTGATCTTTTAATTTTGGTACGCTTCCAAGCCCGAGACTTATCCTAATTCCTCTTTCTAAAAAATAGCTAAAGGCTAAGGGTATAAGTGAAAGTACAGCACCTACGCCTAGAATCATTAAAAATACTGATAAAAGTTTTCCTTCAAGAGTTTCAGCTACTATATCTCCATACCCTACGGTCGTTATAGTAGCTACAACGAAATATACAGAGTCAACAAAGCTTCTACCCTCTACTTTCATAAAAGTGAAAGTAGCAGTTAAAGAAAGAATAAGGATAAAGAGTAGTAGGCCAATAATCTTTCGTTGCATTTAATTAATTTTAAACGTAGGGCAATATTAAAGTTATCTTAAATAGGCACGGTACTATAATGCTTCCCGAATGGTCTAGAAGATATCGGCCTTATTTTAGTGAATTCCTTCTGCCATATAAGGTCTTCAGGGCAGTTGAACAGTTCACAAAACCTTTTAATTATTGGTTTTAGAATTCTCTTATCAGCGTTCGTTGCTTTTTCTTTCACTGCGTATACCCCTAGATATTCTTTGGGAACTTCACCACGAACATAAATTGCTCCCCCGTGTATCCCTCCACCAATATCTGATTGAACAATAGGATCATCATAATTTTTTATCTTACTTGGATCGATATTATCTCGGTCTAAGGGCTTTTTTCTGTCAATTATAGCTTCTCTGAAATCTAGACCAAGTATAACTATGATTCCCCCAGCCATATACTCGCCACAGTACTGCTTTACTTTGCCTCCATAGCAGATAACCGGTTTTTTGTCTTTATATTCCTTCATGTGAATTCCTACTCGACTCCCTCCATTGCCCATTACAAATATTTTTCCATCTCGAGCCCCCATACCTGTGATATCCCATGAATCTCCATAAACAACAATTTCTCCGCCATTAAGCGTATTTCCAAGCAGATATTCCGAACATCCATGAACGATTATCTGTTTACCTCCAAAGAATACTCCGAGATCAAGACCCGCATCTCCATAGATTTCAATGACTACATCATCTTTTATCCCAGCCCCTATGAATCTCTGTCCCATTATATTCTTTAATATAATATGCTTGTAACCGTTTTGAATGGCTTCTCTTATTTTCCTGTTCAATTCTCTATGATAAAGCTTGCATCCATTTTCATTTGCATTTATAACTATCTGTCTATTCTCACCCATCTTTCACTCTCCGCCCCTAGTTATTCTCTCTCCGGCATGTTTAACTCCGAGAATTTCAGCTTCATGAGGGTTAGGCCCCAAGTACCGTAATCTATCTCTATTTCCTACAAAACTCTCTACGGCATCAATCCCCATTGTACCGAGTACTTCCTCTAGTTCGGCTGTCCATGCTCTAAGCATATTAGCTACTCTTCTAGCTCCCCACTCAATATCAATCCTTTTTCCAAGTTCTGGGTTTCCAGTAGCGATACCCCAAGAACATTTACCTGTAGTGCACTGTTGGCATACCTTGCATCCGAGCGCAATTAGCGGAGCGGTTCCTACCATCGCAATATCCGCACCTAGTGCTATAATTTTTATCATATCTGAAGGGGACCTTATTCCGCCTCCGGCTATTAGTGTAATTTTATGTCTCAGCTTCTCATCTCTTAGGTGCTGATCCACGGATGCAATAGCAAGTTCAATAGGTATACCAGCATTGTCCCTTAGGATCCTTGGAGCTGCACCAGTCCCACCTCGGAAGCCATCGATTGTAATGAAATCAGCATCTGCTCTTACAATACCCGATGCTATAGCTGCAACGTTATTGACAGCCGCAATCTTAACTCCAACAGGTATCCGGTATTCGGTAGCTTCATGAAGGGCAGCTATTAAAGTTTTAAGGTCTTCAATTGAGTATATATCGTGTTGAGGATTAGGGCTAAGAGCGTCAGTTCCAACTGGTATGCCTCTAGTCTCAGAAATTAATTCCGTTACTTTTTCGCCAGGAAGTTGCCCGCCATGTCCGGGCTTTGCTCCTTGTCCTATTTTTATTTCTAAAGCCGCAATATCCAGGTATTCAGGACTAACTCCAAATCTACCGCTTGCGACTTCTCCTATTAACCTGTCCTTATAAATATAATGGTCCTTATGAAGACCTCCCTCTCCAGTACCCATCAAAGTGCCTACCTCTTTTACTGCTTTATACATTGATGTTATCGCATTATAGCTCAAAGATCCTAAGCTCATGTGTCCTATTATAAGTGGAGTAGAAAGCATTACATTAGGAGGGAAATCATCAATTTCAAATTTACCGTCAACTTCTTTAATACTGAGATGTTTAGGTTTTCTGCCTAGCCATGTCCGTGTTTCTACAGGCTCTCTAAGAGCATCTATAGAGGGATTAGTAACTTGACAGGCATCCCAGACTAAATAGTCGAAGATCACGGGGTAAGGCCTATCATTTCCGGTGCCTGAGATCAAAACGCTTCCACTGCGTGCCTGTTCTATAATACTGCGTACGTGGTAGGGACTCCAAAGAGCATGAGGTGGATAGGAAACCGGGTAGTTATGTATCTCAATCGCTTCTTTCGGGCAGAAAATAACGCATCTTTGGCATGCTACGCAGTTTTCCTGTTTTTTAACAAAAGGCTTTTTTTGTTCTTTGTCGAAAAAAATACACCCGTATGAACAACTTTCTCCGCACTTACCACATCCAATACACCTATCATAATCTATAATTGTTTTAAATCTAGGAAGCAGCTTGTCTCTTGGTGCTGTCACTTAAGAACCTCCGCAAATTTATAGATATCCCTATCAGATCCTTTCAACATTACTCCGTCTTCAGTTGCAATAACCGGTCTTCCAGGGTCTGGTTGCCAGTAGTTGCTTGTATTATCCACTTCGTGAATAGCGTTGAGTTCGCTTGCTAAATAAAATGTCTTTTCATCTTCAGAAAGAGCTGCAATTAGCGGTCTAAGTTTTTTTCTGTCCGAATGTCCGATCATAGTAGGTCTTGGCATATTGGTTGTTAATACGATACTAAAAGGACCATTAGCCATGGCCCACCTATGCGTTATTCTAATAGAGGCAACCCATTTTTTCAGAATGGGATCCATTCTATCAATATCCCTCCAATATGGAGGAGCCATTGCCATTGTGGCAGTTTGAAGTGCTATTTTATATGGATACCCGCTTTTCCTGACTATATAGTCGAAAATATAAATCAGAGGCTCTGTGTCGGTCATCAATGTACACGTATACCCAAGTTCCCTTAGGTATTCCACGTTTGTTCCGTAGGACGTGATCTCGCCGTTATGGATAACTGCATGGCCCAGTATAGAAAACGGATGAGCACCACCCCACCATCCTGGCGTGTTTGTTGGAAAACGTGAATGAAAACTCCACATATAACCTTTCAAGTCTTCAATCCTGTAAAATTTTGCAATTTCGTCCGACCAGCCTACACCCTTAAATACTGCCATATTCTTACCGCCGCTCATACAAAAGGCGCCGTCAATCCTGTCATTTATGTACATCATGATATTCTTCATCATATCGTCTTCTTCTCCAGAGACACACTTAGGTTCAACAAAGAATCTCCATACGAGAGGATACTCCCTGAAAACATTTGAATCCACTGGTACCTTTTCCTCCTTTACGATATCAGTGCATGAAGAGAGGAAGTCTTCTACCCTTTCTTTGGCAGGAGGGCGTTCTGGGATATCTTCAAGTATAAGCTGAATGCAATACTGATCTTGATATTCCGGAAAAAGTCCATAGACCGAGAATCCAGCGCCTTGTCCATTTTCCCTCTCCCGCATTACACAGATCATGTCCTTTATTTTTTCTCCACTTACTGGTTCTAAATCTAAATTGAATAATGCAGTAATCCCGCAGGCGCCAGAGTCTCTAAAGGCATAATTCGATCTTTTTGTAAATTTATAAGTATTCATCCTAATTTATACCCCTAATTTTTCTAATTAGAGGAGTTGATAACTACAAAAATTAATTTATAAAATTATTTGTGAAAAGTTCATAAACTCTCTTAAATATATAAAAAAGAGGGGAGACCACTATGGCACCCCTGATATACATTTTAACAGAACTTTAGATATTTTTCAAGTTCCCATTGAGATACAGACATTCTATATTCATCCCATTCCTGATTTTTAATTTTCATATAATTTGTATATACGTGGTTTCCTAGGGCTTTCTGAATTACTTTGTCATTTTCCAGCTCGTTAAGAGCCTCCTTAAGAGTGCTTGGTAATGATTCTATACCGCGTTCTGCTTTTTCCTTGGGACTCATTTCGAATATATCTGCTTCTACAGGATCAGGAGGCGTAATTTTTTTCCTTATTCCATCAAGTCCGGCAGCGCACATGGCAGCGAATGCCAGATATGGATTGCAACTTGGATCTGGACACCTGAACTCTGCTCTCATAGCTTTTTCCATGCCTGGGAAATATTCTGGCACCCGTATTAGAGCTGACCTGTTTTTATGAGCCCATGAAATGTATACGGGAGCTTCATATCCTGGTACTAGCCTTTTATATGAGTTTACAGTTGGAGCAACTATTGCTGAAAGAGCTTTAGCATGATTTAATAAACCTCCAATGAAATATAGAAAAATATCAGACATAGCATCTGCTCTCTTTCTTTCAGGATCATAAAAGGCGTTTCTATTTTCTTTAATATCCCATAAGCTCTGGTGAGTATGCATTCCAGACCCATTGATTCCATAGATAGGTTTCGGCATAAACGTTGCTATGTAGTTGTTAAGATGGGCTATCGTTTTCGCTACCATTTTATATGTTACTACATTATCCGCCGTTTTGACAAGATTATCATATTGAAAATCTACTTCATATTGACTTGGAGAGACTTCATGGTGACTCATCTCAACTCTTATTCCAAATTTTTCTAAGTCGAAAACCATCTCTCTACGGATGTCTTCAGCAAGGTCTAGTGGATGGAAGTCAAAGTAGCCTCCATGATCCACGGTTTCTGGACCAAATGCAGGGTTAAATTCCTTTTTGAATAGGAAAAACTCCAGTTCTGGACCACAGTTAAAGATATACCCCATTTTCTTAGCTTCTTCGAGAGCTCTTTGAGCTACATAGCGTGGGTCTCCTTCGAATCGTCTGCCGTCAGGATGATATACGTCACATATAAGTCTTGCCACTCTTTTAGGGGAGGGTCTCCAAGGAAGTATTGAGAAGGTATTTGGGTCAGGCACTAACAGCATATCAGACTCATGTATTGGCGTGTATCCTAAAATAGAAGAGCCATCAAAGCCTTGCCCATTATCTAATACGTCTTCAAGGTCGTTAACTAGAATTGCAGTGCTTTTTAACGTACCCTTAATGTCGGTAAACTGTAGTCTTACAAATTTTACGTCCTCTTTTTTAGCACATTCTAAAGCATTTTGTTTTTCTTCATCAGAATATCCGCTTTTTATTCGCGCCATACATATTCACCTCACACATGTGGAATATTTATGAAACCACAAAACATTGTAGAAAAAATTGAAGACATATATAAAACTTTTTAAGAAAAATTATGAAATGTTCAGAAATCCTTTGATTATACTCACTCATTCTTTGAACGTGTCATTTTTTCGGCGTAGAATAAACCTTTATTCTATTACTTGATTCTCAAGACCATCTACGTCAAAGAAATTTTAATTATTTTGAAATAGAAATGTCAATTAAATCAGTAATAATAGTATTTTCTTCAAATTAGCTCTGAATAGAATGAAATTTATACTATTTGGTAACAACTATTATTCCAATGAGGGTTCCAACTAGAATCACAATATCTTTAGACTCAGAAACAATGTCTCTTCTTGAAAAGTTAAGGAGAGATATGAAGCTCTCCCAGAGTGGAGTTTTTAGAAGGGCTCTCAGATTTTACAGCGAGAATAAGAAAATTGTTGACGAATTTGGAAGCGAAAGAATTAAAATTTATGTTGATATGTTATCCAGCGGGGAACATATAATTCTTGATGTAGATCATTTTCTCCTATTCTTAAAATTTATAGAATCTTCTCCCGATAAAGAAAAATTTTGGGAAGATCACTTAAAAGTAGCTAAATCTCATTCTGAGCAATTTTCATCGCAGGTGCCCACGGCAGAGGGTGTTCTTAAAAGACTTGAGGCATGCAATTTTTTTAAGTTAAACAAAGCCTCAGAAAATGAATTCACGCTTATCTTATTTTCTGATCTTACAAAAAGATTTGTTAAAACCTTTTTGGAGGTAGTACTCCCTAGTATGGGGTATAAAGTTGAAATAAAAGAAGATTTTGCGAAGTTAAGAGTAAAAGCAATAAAATAGACTCTTTAGAAAAAATTAATAATGGGCAGAGGACATTTCAAGTCCATGGTAAAAATCGACGAGTTGGATTTAAAAATAATTAGAGAACTTCAAGCTGATGCTAGAAAAAGCTATCGTGAGATAGCCGAGAAGCTTGGAGTTGCTGAGGGCACAGTATATAACAGAGTAAGCAAGCTTAAAGAGAATAAAGTTATAAGAGGATTTATTCCAGACATAGATTATTCTAAGCTGGGATACGATATTGTAGCACTAATAGGGGTAATGGTTGAAGGTGGTCATCTCCCGGAGATAGAAGAGCAAATCGCGAAAGAGCCGAATGCTACGGCGGTCTATGATGTGACAGGGGAGTATGATGCTATGATAGTTGCCAAATTTAAAAGCCGCTCTTCTCTAAATGATTTTGTAAAAAAAATTCTAGCAACTAAACATGTTAAAAGAACATATACGATGATAGTGCTTAATACAGTGAAAGAAGAACACGGTATAAGGATTTAAAATAATTATCTCAATTTTTTTTTATGTTATCACTTTGAGGATACCGGGTATGTATAAAGTAGTGGCTAACAGTGAACTCGCTCCAGGTTATAAGCTGGTTAAAATTCATGCTCCGTTAGTGGCTGCAAAAATCCAACCCGGTCAGTTTTTTGTTTTAAGGATAGATGAAAAAGGAGAAAGAATTCCTATGAGCATATTCGAATTTGATAGAAAAAGAGGCTATATTGAGACAGTAGTCCATGAGGTTGGAAAGACGACCAAAAAACTTGCTTCTTTGGAAGTTGGAGATGGAATAATGAATATTATTGGTCCATTAGGTAAACCTAGTGAGATACGGAGATACGGGCATGTTGTTTGCATATGTAGAGAGGGAACTGTTGGCGCAATACACCCGATTGCGAGGTCCCTTAAAAGGGCAGGAAACAAGGTAACCATTATAGTTGGAGCGAGATCCAAGGAATATGTATTCCTCCTAGATAAGCTAAAGAAGATCAGTGACGAGGTTATTGTTGCAACTGATGATGGTTCTATGGGGAGAAAGGGATATGCTGTGAGTGCTCTTAGGGATTTCCTAAAATCTAATAAAGTTGATTTGATACTTTCTATTGGTCCAACATTGCTAATGAAGACAGCATCTAAAATAGCAAAGGAACATGGTGCAAAAGCTATTTCTAGTCTAGGAGCTATAATGCTGGACGGTACAGGAATGTGTGGCGCCTGTAGAGTTACAGTTGGTGGTGAGACAAAGTTTGCCTGCGTTCATGGTCCAGAGTTCGATGGATATAAAGTGGATTTTGATGAGCTTAAAAGAAGACAAAAGATGTACGTAGAAGAAGAAAAAATAGCTCTAAAGGAGTATGAGAGGCTGTTATGAGTAAGAAAATCTTGCCAAAAAGAGTTGATATGCCGGAGCAGCGCCCCAAAGAAAGAGTAAAAAATTTTGAAGAAGTTGCTCTTGGATATTCTGAAACTCAGGCTCTAAAAGAGGCAAGCAGATGCCTTCAATGTGCTAAGCCTAGATGCGTTAAAGGTTGTCCTGTAAGAATAAATATACCAGGATTTATTAAATGTATTTTAAACCATGATTTTAAGACCGCTATTAAAATAATAAAAAAGAGTAATTATCTTCCAGCAATATGCGGTAGAGTATGTCCTCAGGAATTGCAATGTGAGAAGAATTGTGTGCTTGGTAGAAAGTACGAACCAGTGGCCATAGGCAGACTTGAGAGATTTGTAGCGGATTATAATAGGAGCCGGGAATATAAAGTTAAAAAAAAAGTAAAATTGAATGGGAAAAAAGTAGCGATAGTAGGTTCCGGGCCATCTGGTTTAACGGCAGCTGCTTATCTGGCTAGCTACGGATACAAGGTTACTATTTTTGAAGCATTGCATGAGCCCGGTGGAGTGTTGGTTTATGGTATACCCGAATTTCGTCTTCCTAAAGAAATAGTTAGAAAAGAAATTGAATATATAAAAAATCTTGGAGTGGAGATAAAACTAGATGTTCTCGTAGGGAAAACTTTATCTCTTAAAGAGCTTTTTGAAATGGGATATTCTGCGATTTTTGTAGGAACAGGCGCAGGTCTACCGAAATTTCTCAATATTCCAGGAGAAAACTTGAACAATATTTATTCAGGTAATGAGTTCCTTTTCAGAATCAATCTAATGAAAAGCTATAAATTTCCAGAATACGACACTCCTATTAAAATTGGAAAAAAATTAGCCGTAATTGGAGGAGGAAATGTTGCTATAGACTGTGCTCGGTGTGCGGTTAGAATGGGAGCTGAAGTTAGTTTAATTTATAGGAGAACTGAAAAAGAGATGCCAGCGAGATCAGAAGAGATAGAGCACGCTAAAGATGAGGGTATTAAAATTTTCGAGCTAGTTTCTCCAATAAAATTTATAGGCGATGAAAAAGGGAATGTGAAGAAAATTATGTGCGTCAAGATGAAACTGGGAGAAAGAGATATCTCTGGGAGAAGGAAGCCTGAAGTGATTGAAGGCTCAGAATTTACTATTGATATCGACACAGTGGTCATTGCCATAGGACAGAGTCCAAATCCGCTTTTACTAGAAACAACGCCCGAATTAAGAGTTACTAATGCAGGCACTATAATCGTAGACGAGAATGGAGAAACCTCCATAAGAGGCGTTTTTGCAGGGGGAGATATTGTTACTGGAACAGCTACTGTAATACAGGCTATTGGGGCTGGTAAAAAAGCAGCTTATGCTATTCACCAATATTTAAGGGAGGTAGGAGATGTATAAGATCGCAGTGATTCCTGGGGACGGGGTAGGACCTGAAACCATCCGGGAGGGTATAAAAGTACTAGATGCTGTTGGAGATGTTACTGGGATAAAATTTGAGTGGATACATTATCCATACGGTGCAGAGCATTATCTCAAAACAGGAGAGATACTTCCATATGATGCATTGAAGGAGATGGAAAAGGCAGACGCCATATACCTTGGTGCAGTTGGAGACCCTAGAGTTAAACCGGGGATATTAGAAAAAGAGCTTTTACTAAAGTTGAGATTCTATTTCGACCAGTATGTTAATCTTCGGCCAATAAAACTTTATCCTGGAGTGCCATGCCCTCTTAGAGACAAAGGTCCAGAACAAGTGAATTTCTATGTTGTAAGAGAGAATACTGAAGATTTCTATGTCGGAGTAGGTGATAGATTCAATGAAAAGGAGCATGAATCTAAAATAGAAATAAAGCGCAATCTATATAATCTGAAGTTTAATGTAAATGTATCACAGGAGAAACCCGAAGAAATAGCCTATCAGCTTGGAATAATTAGTAGGAACGGTACAAAACGTATAGTTAAATATGCATTTGAACTTGCTAAGAGAAAAGGATTGAAGAGAGTAACTGCAGTAGATAAGGCTAATGTATTAACTTATGTTTATGGTCTTTGGAGGGAGGTGTTTGAGGAAGTATCACAGGGATATCCGGATATTGAAACTGAATACAACTTTGTTGATGCTATAACTATGTGGCTCGTAAAAAATCCTGAATGGTATCAAGTTATTGTGACTCCAAATATGTTTGGGGATATCATCACCGATCTAGGGGCTATTATACAAGGTGGCATGGGGCTTGCACCGGGAGCTAATATTAATCCTGATGGGATAAGTATGTTTGAGCCTATCCATGGATCTGCTCCGAAGTATAAGGGATTAAATAAGGCAAATCCTATTGCTACAATTCTTGCTGGATGGCTTATGCTAGAAGAACTAGGTGAGCAAAAAGCAGCGGAAATTGTGGAAAAAGCTGTCGCAGAGGTGCTTAGAGAGGGGAAGATAAGAACCTATGATCTGGGTGGGCGTTCTACAACGAGCGAGGTCGGAGATGCGATAGCTAGAAAAGTGAGCGAGCTTGGTGCATCAAACCTTTAAATTCTCTTAAAAAGTTTTGTCTCTTTTATATTTTTTATTACATAATTACCGAATTCTGCAGTTTTAACTTCGGTTGCATCTTTCATCTGTCTTGCGAGGTCGTAGGTTACTAATTTCTGTTTAACCGTTTTTTTAATTCCTTTAACTATTAGTTTGGCTGCTTCGTTCCATCCTATATATTCAAGCATCATTACTCCAGATAGTATAATTGATATTGGATTTACTTTATTAAGTCCAGCATATTTTGGGGCAGTGCCATGTGTAGCTTCGAATATACCAATGTAGTCCCCAATATTTCCCCCAGGGGCTACTCCAAGGCCTCCCACCTGAGCTGCAGCGGCATCACTAAAGTAATCTCCATTCAAATTTGGCATCGCTAATACATCATATTCCTCAGTCCTAGTAAGAATTTGTTGGAACATGTTATCAGCAAGTCTATCTTTTATTACAATCTTTTCTTCAGGCTGTTTTCCATCGTATTTCTCCCACAGTTCTTGTTCGGTAATAATCCTGTCGTCAAATTCATCTTTCGCAACTTCATATCCCCAGTCCCTAAAAGCACCTTCTGTATATTTCATGATATTCCCTTTGTGAACAAGGGTCACACTTTTCCTCCTCATATCTATAGCATATTGAATAGCTTTTCTTACCAGCCTCTTTGTTCCAAACTCGCTGATCGGTTTCACTCCTATACCAGAGTCTTCCCTAATTCTTATTCCAAATTCTTGGTATAAGAACTCTATAATTTTTTTTGCATCTTCACTATCTTTCTTCCACTCAATACCAGCGTAAACATCCTCAGTATTTTCCCTAAAAATAACTATATTCATTTTTTCAGGATGTTTTACTGGGCTAGGAACCCCTTCTAGATAATAGACAGGTCTCACACAGGCATAAAGATCTAACGTCTGACGTAATGTAACATTTAGACTTCTAAAACCTCCTCCTATAGGGGTTGTTAAAGGACCCTTCAAAGCTACACAATAGTGCTTTATGGCCTTTAATGTTTCTTCTGGTAATAGTTCTCCATAAAGTTCTTTAGCCCTATTCCCTGCAAATACTTCAAGCCATTTTATCTTTTTATTTCCTTGATAAGCGTGATCTACGGCCGCTGAAAGAACATTAATAGCAACTTCTACTACTTCAGGACCTATGCCGTCACCATAAATTACTGGTATTATTGGGTTATCAGGGACGATGAGTTTACCTTTCTTAACTCTTATTCTTTTACCATCGCTTGGAGGTTCTAATTTTTCAAATTTCATAGCCATATTTTATCGCGAGGGTATTTCAAATTTTTTATGAATTTTTTTATACATCCTAAGAATATTTTGAATATAAGGTGAAATAAAATGATTATAGCGGTTCCAAAAGAAGTAGATCCCGGAGAAAATAGAGTTGCTTTGGTTCCATCAGCGGTAAGCAAACTTTTAAAAAAAAGATTCAAGGTATGGGTAGAATCAGGGGCTGGAGAAAAATCATTTTTTTATGACTATCAGTATGTTGAGATGGGCGCTCAAATCATTTCTGATGTAAAAAAAATCTGGGGGGAATCTGATATTATACTAAAGATTAGACCCCCTAGGCAGAAGGAAATAGAAACGCTTCGGTCCGGTTCTACTATTATAGGTTTTATTGATCCCTTTGTAAATCTAAAATTGGTCAAGCTTTTGGCATCTAGGAATATTAACACTTTTAGCATGGATATGATACCAAGAATAAGTAGAGCCCAAAATATGGATGCTTTAACATCGCAAGCTAATCTAGCAGGATACAAGTCCGTTATAATTGCAGCAGATTCGATTGGAAAGCTTTTTCCCATGATGATAACAGCGGCAGGAACTACTGTGCCTATTAAAGTTTTGGTCATAGGAGCAGGTGTTGCAGGCCTACAGGCGATAGCAACAGCTAAGCGTTTAGGGGCTGTTGTAGAGGCTTTTGATGTAAGGCCTGAAGTAAAAGAGGAAGTCGAAAGCGTTGGAGCAAAGTTCTTAGAAATAACTATAGTTAAAGAAAATTCTGATGAAGAGGGTTATATAAAGGAGGTCTCTGAAGAGACTAAAATTCGTGAACAAGAGATATTAGCTCAATATATAGAAATGTACGATGTCATAATAACGACTGCTTCGGTTTATGGGAAAAAAGCGCCAGTGCTTATAACAAAAGACATGGTTAAAAAGATGAAGCCCGGATCGGTGATAGTAGATTTGGCTGCAGAACGAGGCGGTAATTGCGAGTTAACTATAGCTGGAAAAGAGGTAGTTTATAATGGAGTCAAAATCATAGGAGCTATTAATTTACCTTCCTCAATGCAAGTTCATGCTAGTGAAATGTACTCAAATAACATATCTTCCTTTTTACAATATATAGTAAGGGATGGCAAATTAAGAATAGACTTTGCTGATGAAATAATAAATAGGTCTTGCATTGTATACAACGGCGTGATTAGGAATGAGGAAGTTCTAAGAAAGTTAGGCGAAGTTCAGTAGGTGAAGCGACTAAATGGTTGATGCAATAATAACAGGCTTGTATATTTTTATTTTGGCAATATTTGTTGGATTTGAAGTTATTAGAAAGGTTCCTCCTACGCTCCATACTCCCCTTATGTCAGGTGCAAATGCTATCTCTGGGATAGTATTAATAGGAGCTCTAGTAACGGCGGGTTCTCAGGAAAAAGGAGCTTTGAAGATATTAGGGCTATTAGCTATAATACTTGCAACTATAAATGTAGTAGGAGGATTCTTGGTTACAGACCGTATGCTTAAAATGTTCAAAAGGGGAAGGGAATGAACGTTCAAGCATTAGTAGAGATAGCATACCTTGTTTCTGCCTCGCTATTCATTATCGGTTTACATGACTTAGGTTCTCCAATAACTGCTCGCAGAGGCAACTTACGTGCCTCTACCGGAATGTTTATTGCTATAGTAGTAACACTTTTAAATAAGTCTATAATAGATTATCAAATTATTTTACTTGGACTAATTATAGGATCTATTCTGGGGGCAATTGCAGCTAAGAAAGTGAAAATGACTGCAATGCCTCAAATGGTAGGACTTTTTAATGGTTTTGGGGGAGGAGCGTCTGCAATTATCTCAGTTGGAGAGTTTTGGATGTCCAAGGAGGATTTTATACCTCCTTATATGTTAGTCACTATAGTACTCGGGCTATTTATAGGCGGGATTACCTTTTCAGGTAGTATGATCGCATTTGGAAAATTACAAAAAATAATTTCATTGAAACCAATAAAAATCCCTCTTCACCAGTATTTTAGCGTATCATTATTCTTATCTTTTCTCATTGGGTCAGGATATCTTATCATGCTTCGCAGAGAACCATTAATATTTCTTTTTCTCATCGGGCTTTCATTAGTTTTAGGTATATTATTCGTAATTCCGATAGGAGGAGCTGATATGCCAGTAGCGATAGCTCTCCTGAATTCTTTTTCAGGGATCGCAGCTTCTGCGACCGGGTTTGTAATTATGAATAATATTTTAATTATCTCAGGCGCACTTGTTGGAGCTTCAGGTATTATACTCACAAGGATTATGAGTAAAGCGATGAATCGTTCATTAAAAAATATATTGTTTGGTGTTTTTGAAGATAGAGGAGTATCTTTTAAATCTGAAGAAAAGAACGTTAACTCAATTGGAATTGAGGAAGCAGCAACTATGTTAGTGTATGCTCGTTCTCTAGTTATAGTTCCAGGGTATGGTATGGCTGCAGCGAGAGCACAGCATGTGGTAAGCGAGATCGCTGAACAGCTTGAGAAACGAGGAGTAGAAGTTAAGTTTGCAATTCATCCAGTTGCTGGGAGAATGCCGGGGCATATGAATGTTTTGCTTGCTGAAGCAGAGGTCCCCTATGATAAAATGTATAGCATGGAGGAAATTAACCCTGAGTTTAGTAGAACTGATGTTGTTTTAGTTGTTGGTGCAAATGATATTGTAAATCCTGTAGCTCGTCACGATGTTAATAGCCCTCTGTATGGTATGCCTATCTTAGATGTAGACAAAGCTCATAATATTATTGTAATAAAGCGTAGCCTCAACCCGGGATACGCAGGAATAGATAATGAGTTATTTTATAAAAAGAATACAATGATGCTTTTTGGGGATGCTCGTGAAGTATGTACCCGGCTATTAAATGAAATTAGGCAATTGTGACTAGAAAAATATATAACCTTATTGTCATATTCCTTTTTATTCTATGATAATTGATTCTCATGTTCATATGGGAGGGCCCGACAAAGACGGGGCTACTTTGACTCCTGAGGAATTAGTTAATTCTATGGAGGATATTGGTGTAGATAAAGCCATTGTATTCCCTTTTAATGATATAGATCCTGGTATTTCTTTTTCTAAAGCTAATAACGCAGTTTCCTCCGCAGTTGAAAAATATCCTGAGCATCTTATAGGCTTTTGTAGATTGGATCCTAATTTTGAAGAAAAGACCTTAGAAGAACTAGAAAGAAGCATTAATGAATTAGGGTTAAAAGGAGTTAAGTTACATCCTACGGCTCAGGCATTTACTCTAGATCATCCCTATGTTTTAGAAGTAATAAAAAAAGCTGCTGAGCACGGTGTACCTGTAGTTTTCGATAATGGGAAAAAGGAATCTCCTAATGAAGGTATAGGTAAACTTGCTGGGGAAGTCCCTGACGCCATTATTATCCTAGCTCATATGCGTGGAGAGAATTTCATAGAGGTGTGTGAAGAGCATAAAAACCTATACTTAGGTACGGTGAAAGCGTGGAACCTTAACAAGATAAAAGAGGCCTTAGTGAGGCTTGGACCAAGGAGAATAATTGCGGGATCTGATTCTCCTTACTCTAATATGAGAAAAGAACTCATAGAAAAATTTGAGGAAATAGAGTTAAATAAGGATGTTAAAGAGCTTATACTCTGGAAAAATATTGCTAGAGTACTAAAGATGTAGTTGTTCTTTTGCTTTTTTTAGAACTTCTACTGACTTTAATAATCCGTCTTTTTCTTCTTCATTTAGCTCGAAATCTATAAAGTTAGCACCCTTCTTACCTATTATGGTAGGCAGACTTATACATACCCCATACTCCTCTCGCAGAGCTGAGATAGGTAATATCTTTCTTTCATCTCTAACCACGCTCTGCACTACTTTGGCGACAGCAACGGCAGGGGCGAACACGGTAGCACCTTTAAGCTTAATTACTTCTGCTGCTCCTTTTCTTACATTCTCAAAGACTGATTTCAATTCATTCATATTACCTCTTTCTGCAAGTTTTCCGAATACTGGAATCATGCTGTCACCGTGTTCTCCAATTATATATACTTCATCACATTTTCCATATTTCTCTAAGAGTAATGACCGTAATCTCATGGTATCAAGCATCGTTCCAAGTCCAAATACCTCAGTTTTATCTTTATTGGTACTCTTAAGTACTTGATAGGTCATCACGTCCACAGGATTAGAGACTACTAAGATCAGCCCCTCTTTTGGAAGTCTTCTTACGATATCTTGCATTATCTGAGAATTCTTTTTAGCTAGGTCCAACCGAGTATCTCCAGGTTTACGTGCTACGCCTGCTGTAATTATAATAATCTCAGAGCCGTTGACCAATGAATAATCATCTCCACCAGAGATTTTTATTTTTTTATCAATTTCTGATGAGCAATGTAAAAGGTCGAGAGCTTCCCCTTGCGCTCGATCCTTTATGATATCGATTATAACAATTTCATCACATAGGCCACGTTCCATCAACACAAATGCTATTTGTGATCCTACTCTTCCTGCTCCAATGATACTTATCTTCATTCCTCATCCTCCATATTTGTTTGTAATTGGCATTCTCCTTCCAAACCCGAAAGCTTTTGTTGTCACTTTTATCCCAATTGGGGCTTGTTTTCTTTTATATTCATTGTGATCAACTCTCCAAATTATATCTTCAACGATTTTTCTATCGTATCCCATCGCTATAATCTCTCTCTTACTTTTATTCTCTTCGATATAGGCGTGAAGTATAGGATCTAGGACTTCGTATGGTGGAATCTCATCTGCGTCTTTTTGGCCGACTCTAAGTTCAGCGGAGGGTTCTTTCTCAATTACTCTCTTGGGTATTAGCTCTTTTCCTTCTTTCATATTAATGAATTTAGCAAGTTCATAAACCATTGTCTTAGGGACATCGCTTATTGCTGCCAAGCCTCCTGCCATATCGCCATAGAGAGTGGTATAACCTACAGCTAATTCTGATTTATTTCCAGTTGAAATCACTAAATAACCGAATTTATTAGAAAACGCCAAAAGCAAATTTCCTCTGATTCTTGCTTGGAGATTTTCTTCTGTTACATCCTCAGGCAGTCCCTTGAATTCCTCTGCGAGGGCTTTAGTATATGCGTCCATTATCTCGCTAATTGGTACAACTTTATAGGCTATTCCAAGATTTTTTGCAACTTCCATTGCATCTTCCATACTTTCATTTGATGTTATCCTGCTGGGCATAGACAGTCCTATAACATTTTCACTACCTAAGGCTTTTGTTGCTAAGGCAGCTGTTAATGAAGAGTCTATACCACCGCTCAATCCAATAATTGCTTTATCGAATCCATTTTTTCTAGCATAATCGCGTATCCCTAATACTAGTGCATTAAAAATCTCTTCCATTGGGTCCTCTTCAGGAATCACTTCAGGTTTGCTCTCAGGCTCCCAGAGGAGAAGATCCTCCTCAAAGCGTTTACATCGTGCTATGAGCCGGCCTTCTCTATCAAAAATATAACTTCCGCCATCGAAAACAAGGTCATCCTGCCCTCCAACCATATTGCAGTAGATTATTGGAACCCAATTTTCTTTGGCTCTTTTTGCTATGAGTTTCTCTCTTTCTTTAAGTTTTCCAGCATGAAATGGAGATGCATTGATAGTAACCAGCAACTCCGCTCCTAGTCTAGATTGAATCTTGGGAGGGCCATCCTCTACCCAGATATCTTCGCAGATGTTTATACCTATTTTTACTCCTTCTACATCGAAAATACGGCAAGTTTTAGCAGGCGTAAAATATCTTTTTTCGTCAAAGACATCGTAATTAGGAAGGTGTGTCTTGTGTTGGACTCCAATAAGCTCTCCATCTTTTATAAGGGCCGCGGCATTATATATCTCACGAAGGCCGTCTACAAAACCAACAACAGCAGCTATTCCATGAGTGTTTTCTATTATTTCATCAAGTTTTTTTTGGTTGTCTTCAATAAATGAGGGTTTAAGTAGGAGGTCTTTTGGGGGATAGCCTGTGATAGCGAGTTCAGGAAATACAACTAAATTTGCTCCTTTGCTTTTGGCTAGGCTGATATACTCAATGATTTTTTCTGTATTTCCCTCCAAGTCTCCAACTGTCGGATTAATTTGAGCTATAGCGATTTTTATCATTATTTCCATCCTCACTCGATATTAATTTTTTCAACAAGTCTTGCCCTTCTTATAATATAACTTCCGGAATTTTCTTCCCATATTTTCTCTGCATCTATAATTTCTAATTTTTTCCTAAACAAGGGCATATCAATAACTAGAGTTTCATATTCTCCTCCTTCGCCTGTTAGATGTATCCCAAACTTTTCGTTCAGTTTTATTAGATCTTTAATACATTTTGAATCAATTTTTCTTCCAAGCCAACTTTCGTCAAGCCCACTAGCTGCCACAGAGGTTATAATTATCTCAAATTTTTCTTTTAGCATGCTATGAAGAAGGTTTTTGGGGTTTAAATTCCAAAGCGGAGCGTATGACCTTATACCTATCAGACGGCATATTGCGTCTACCCTTTTTTTCTGATATTCAGAGGCTATGGCTCCAGAAACTAGTCCGGAAACCTTGCCTTTAACTTTCGAAATTAGAAACTTTAGATCTTCGAGTTCCTTCTCCTTTTCACCTTTACTATAGGATACAAAATGCTGGACACTCACAGCTTCTGCTTGAAGTTTTGTAAGTTTGACATTAGGATAATGAAACATGTAACTCTCCTCAGTTTCTGGGAAGATTGTTAGAAAATGTGAGATGTCGAAACCTCTTTTGTACATTACATAGGCCGAATATAATGAATCCTTACCCCCCGAAGTTAAAACAGCTAAATTTTGGCTTAAATCCTTGTGTTTAATTTTTTCTGTAAACATTTGGAACTTATAGTTAAAGATACTAATATAAAAACCGTATCTTTTAGGGACAAGTTTAACTAAATTAAAACTACGAATTTACATATGTTGTTAACTCTTTTTTACGTTTTAATTACTTAATTCTATGGAAAAATCAATAAAATTGTAAATTACATCCGGAGATTTTTAGTTATTTTTATCACATTTAACATATATTTTACTCTTTTTTTTCGCTATTAGTATATTCACGTAAAAAGAACATAACAACAGAAAGAGGCTCAAGGAGGTGAAATAAAATGCCCAGTGCGCTAGGATATATAGTTTTTGGAGGTTTAATAGCCTATTTCTTGGGGATTATGGTAATAGGGATGCTTTTCCACCCATTTGGATAAATAAATTTCTAGAGACTCCATCCCTTCTTTTTAAATTTCTAAGTCTTTATATTTTTGAATATAAGCTATAAGTCCCCCGTTTTCTAATAGTTTAATCATAAATTCTGGTAGGGGTTGTGATCTAATCTTAATATCTTTAGAATTATTTATGATTAATCCCTTTTCTATATCGACTTCTATTTTGTCTCCATTATCTATTTTATCTGTGTCAGCTTCTAAAACAGGAAGTCCTATATTAACAGCGTTACGATAAAAGATTCTCGCAAAGGATTTTGCGAGAACTGCACTGACTCCTGAGAGCTTAATTATTTGTGGAGCGTGCTCTCTGCTAGACCCTAGACCAAAATTTTCACCAGCAACTATAAAGTCGCCTTTTCTTACCTTTTTTGAAAACTCTGGATCAGCGTCTTCTAATGTGTGTTTGGCAAGTTCAGGCAAATTTGTTCTTAAATGGAAGTATCTCCCAGGTGCTATTAGATCGGTACTAATATTATCTCCGAATTTCCAAGCTCTCCCTTTAAGAATCATAGCATTGCCTCCTGGGGATCTGAGATCACTCCAGATAATGCTGAATAAGCAGCGGTTGCAGGAGAGGCTAGGTATATTTCGGCATCAGGATTTCCCATCCGCCCTTTAAAATTTCTATTTTGCGTAGATAAACAAATTTCTCCATTTCCAAGGATACCTCCATGAACGCCCACGCAGGGTCCACAGCCAGGGGGTAGTATGGTTGCACCAGCATTCAAAAAAATCTTTATAAGACCTTCTTCTAAGGCCTTCTCATATACATCTTTAGAAGCAGGAGCGATTATTAGCCGAGTTTCAGGGTTCCTCTTTTTTCCTCTAAGTATTTTAGCGGCAATCCTAAAATCTTCTATTCTCCCGTTAGTGCAAGTTCCAATATATACCTGATCCAATTTTATGTCTGATAACTCCGAGGCTGGTTTAACGTTATCCACTCTATGAGGTACTGAAACCAACGGCACTAAATCAGAGGCATCGATATAAATTTCCCTCTTGTAATTGGCATCTTTATCTGGCTTGATTTCAACATATTTCTCTCCTCTTCCCTGTCTGATAAGATACTCTTCCGTAGTTTTATCGGTTGCTATTAAGCCGGTTTTAGCTCCGGCTTCAACTGCCATATTAGTAAGCGTAAGTCTGCCCGCCATTTCCATTCTTTCTATAGTTTCGCCAGAGAATTCTAAAGCTTTATATGTTGCACCATTAGCGCCTAACTTACCTATTATATAAAGAATCAGATCTTTAGGATAAGTTCCTACAGGCAATTTTCCAGTCACTAAGATTTTATACGTTTCTGGTACTCTGAACCAAGTCTTGCCGAGTACCATCCCTACAGCAATATCCGTGGACCCCATACCAGTAGCGAAGGCACCAAGAGCTCCAGCTGTACACGTATGGGAATCTGCCCCGATTACTATTTCTCCGGGATTAACGTATTCTTCAGCTATTATTTGATGTGATATTCCACATCCAATGTCGTAGAGTTTACATCCGCTTTCAATTGTAAACTCCCTTAAAATAGTATGAGCATCAGAAAGCTCTTTTCTAGGGCTTGGTGAGGCATGGTCTATGAAGAATATAGTTTTTGAAGGATTTTTTACTGCTCTATTTAATTCTCGAATTTTTTGGACAGTTAAAGGTCCGGTACCATCTTGGGCAATTGCTAGGTCAATATTTGCTACAATGATATCTCCAGCGTAAACATCTTTCTTAGAATGGGAACTTAATATTTTTTCTGAGATGGTTTTCCCCATGTAAAAGCCTCATTTAAGTACTTCCAGAGCTATCTGTTTTAATTCGTCATCTGTTAAAGCACTCTTTCTCTCTTCGGCTCTCTTTTTTACTATTTCAACTATTTTCATCAGGTCCTCTTTATTCACCTCGAATCCAAGTGACTTTAGCTTATCCCACACTGCATGTTTTCCCGAGTGTTTTCCTATAACTATCCGTCTGCTTGCACCGATTTCGTCAGGTAAGAAGGACTCGTATGTATAGGGGTACTTTAATACACCATCTACATGAATACCAGATTCATGTGTGAACATATGTTGGCCAACGATTGATCTATTGGGTGGGATAGGTATACCGCTTGCCTTTTCAACGTATTTAGAAAGCTGGTAGATTTTACTTATTTTAAATGGAAGATCTAAGTTATATAGTTTGATGAGGCTCATTATCACCCCTTCGAGGGAGGAGTTTCCTGCTCTCTCTCCTAACCCATTAACAGTTGTTGAAGCCCACTCGGCTCCTGCTTCAAAAGCCGCAAGAGCATTTGCAACCGCCAGTCCATAATCATTGTGGGTGTGTATTTCTACAGTTATTCCAACTTCTTCGATAATTTTCTTTGTTAGGTATTTGCTTGAAGCAGGTATAAGAACTCCAAGAGTATCACATATCCTAAGCCTATTAGCTCCGGCTTCAAGTCCGCTTTTAGCGAATTCTTTTAGGAATGGGAAATCCGTCCTTGTAGCGTCTTCTGAATTAAGAGAAACATATAGTCCATGGGATTTTGCATATTCTACCATATTGGTAGCCATCTCTAAAACTTCTTCTCTGGTTTTTCTCAGCTTGTACTTGAGGTGTATATCTGAGGTAGCAATAGATATAGCAATAGCGTCGGCATCAGTTTTCAACACAGCGTCGATGTCACTTTTAACTGCCCGTGCCCAACCCATAATACTTGCATTAAGATTTTCTTGGACAATTGATTTTACGGCTTTAATCTCTTCAGGAGACATAGCAGGAGTTCCAGCTTCAATTTGCTGTACCCCTATCTCGTCAAGCATCTTAGCTATATTAACCTTCTCTTCGATAGAGAAGACTACTCCAGGAGTTTGTTCTCCATCTCGTAAAGTAGTGTCATTTATCTTTATTTCTTTGAAGTTAAATCCATTTCTTACTTCGTCTTTGAAGTTATAAAGGCTAACAAACATGTCTCTACCCCTAAGTTTTCATATTATAAAAACGTTAACGTAATTAGAGATACTTCCTAACGATTTTTATGAAGTATTTATGTATCCTTATGTCATCTGTTAGTTCTGGGTGAAAAGTTGCAGCCAAAAATCTGTCCTCTTCTATTAGCACTGGGTCATTCTTATATCTCGCTAGAACTTTAACTTTCTTCCCAACATTTTTAATTACTGGGGCCCTGATAAATATACCTCTAAACGGCTTCCCATCTAATACCGGAATCGCTAGGTCAGCCTCGAAGCTCTCTCTTTGGCGTCCATATGCATTTCTCTCGACCTCAAAATCCATAAGATTAAGGGTAAACTGTTTCATTCCTAATATTTTTTTAGCAAGTAGAATAGCTCCTGTGCAGGTTCCAAAAATCGCTAAATTTTCACTACTCTTAATCTTTTTATCTATCCCATATTTAACCATCAGTTTTCCAACGGTCGTGCTCTCCCCGCCAGGTATAATTAGCCCGTCAAGTTCTGATATCCTTTCCTTAGTTTTAACCAAAGTTACTTCTTCGGCTGCCAATAAATTTCGCAAGATATTAAAATGTTCTGAGACATCACCTTGTAATGCTAAAACACCTATAAGCATATCTTTTTTTTTATACTTTAACGTGTAACATCCTTACAGATAATATTGAAAGATAGGGAGCACGCTATTAACTCTTTTGATAGTTTCCATAATCTCCGTGTAATTATCTTTTGACAGCTTAACATTCCTATATTTCCCCAGATTTTCAATCATATTTGAAATTGCCTTGAGAGCTAACACAGTATTAAGATCGTCATCCATCGATTTCTCAAAATCTTTAATTAATTTATCAACTTCCTCCTTTATCTCAGGGATATATTCATTTCCTCCTATTTTTAGGGATTTTATAAATCCATTTAGGCGTTTGACTTCTTCTTCCGCCTTCCGCATTTCATCCATAGTGAAGTTCAATCTTCTACGATAGTGGGTAGAGTAGAATAGATACCTTATGCCTTCTGGAGTAAAACCTTTAGAGATAAGGTCTTGGGGATACACTACATTTCCGGTACGTTTTGACATCTTTCTTCCTTCTATTATTAAATGTCGGCAATGGAGCCAGTAATTAACAGTTTTATGGCCGGTTACTCCATCATTTTGCGCGATTAGATTTTCATGGTGTGGGAAAACATTATCCGCACCACCGCAGTGGATATCATATCTATCACCTAAATATCGAAGGGCGATAGCAGTATCCTCTAGATGCCATCCTGGACGTCCTTTCCCTAAATAACTCTCCCAATATACTTCTCCATCACTCTTCTTCCATGCTTTCCAAAGAACATAGTCTCCTGCCTCCCAATTCTGGTAATCATCTTTTGTAACTCTGCGGTTTAACATTTTATCGGTGAGTTTAATTTTTGAAAGCATTCCATATCCCTTAAATTTTGATATATCGTAGAAAACATTGCCTTTTTCATCCTTATAAGCTAAACCTTTGTTTAATAAGATTTTAACAAGTTTTTCGGCATCTTTTATATGTTCAGAAGCTATAGCACAGATATTAGGAAGCTTTATCTTCAGTAAATCCATATCTTTTAAAAAAATATCTAAATACCTATTGGTAAGTTCTTTAAGAGATATTTTATCTTTTTTCGCAGCTCTTATAGCTTTATCTTCAACATCGGTAACATTCATTACATGGAATACTTCAAAACCTTTGAATTCTAAGTATCTTTTTAATGTATCTTCAAAAGCATAAGTTCGATAATTACCAAGGTGAGGAGTGTCATAAACAGAAGGACCACATGTGTAAAGTTTTACTCTTCCCTCCTCCAAAGGAAAAAAAAGCTCCTTCTTTCTGGAGAGGGTATTAAAAAACTTTAGCATCAAACCCCCCTAGTTTGAAGGAGTTCTTCAGGCTTAAGGCTTCTAATATCCAATCCTTTCATAGCCTCTCCGATTCCTTTTGAAGCTTCAATTAATACCTTTGGATCATCATAGTGAGTAGTAGCCATCACTATTGCTTTAGCTCTTGCAGCAGGATTTTCAGACTTGAAAATACCAGAGCCTACAAAAATACCATCAGCGCCTAACTGCATCATTAATGAAGCATCAGCAGGAGTAGCAATTCCGCCAGCAGCGAAATTAACTACAGGTAGTCTTCCAAGCTTAGCGGTTTCTTTTACTAGGTCATATGGTGCACCCATCTCTTTAGCTTCAGTCATAAGTTCGTCTTCTGACATGTTTTGAAGTTTTCTAATATGCCCCATCACCTCTCGCATATGCCTTACAGCTTCTACTACATTACCGCTACCTGCTTCTCCTTTAGTCCTTATCATCGCAGCACCCTCTCCAATCCTACGTAAAGCCTCTCCAAGACTTCTTGCGCCGCATACAAAAGGCACTTTAAATTTAGTTTTGTCAATATGATTCCTTTCATCAGCTGGAGTGAGAACTTCACTTTCATCTATAAAGTCAACTCCCATAGCTTCAAGTATCTGGGCTTCAGCGAAATGTCCAATTCTAACTTTAGCCATCACAGGTATGGTGACAGCGTCCATTATTTCCTCGATTTTTTTTGGATCTGCCATCCTAGCTACTCCGCCAGCAGCTCTTATATCCGCGGGCACTCTTTCCAAAGCCATTACTGCTACTGCTCCAGCTTCTTCCGCGATTACCGCCTGCTCTGCGTTTGTAACATCCATTATTACTCCTCCCTTAAGCATTTGAGCCAAGCCTCTCTTCACTTTTTCAGTGCCTGTTTCAGTCAAAGCTGCCACCTCCAATAAATTTTATTATCTCTTTCTTTTTTTCTACCGCTTCTTTTTTAGCTTTTTCTATATTTTCTTTCATTTTTTCCACATTCTGCGGTGTTTTTTCACCAATAATTTTTTTTATCTTAGTGTAGGGCGCCTCACGGAATAGAGGCTTGAGTTCAGTTTCTCCCTCACCAAGAATTTTAACTCCCTTTCCGGATTCTACTCTACCTATTTCGTAGGTTTTCGTTACTTCATTTAAACATTTCTTAACATCTTCAACTTCCTTCTCGGGTAAAATTAGTAATAAAGAGTCGGTAGATATACCTAAGGGATCTATATTCAGGTCTTTAAGCATTTTCATAACTTCTGGGTTTACAAATTTATTAAGCATTTCCTCATAAAATATCAGTTTCTTTTTAGAAGTCCTAGAGATCTCTATAGCATCTCCCCTTAATCCACCATTAGTTACATCAGTCATAGCATGAATACTTTGCATATGACCCTTCTGCATAATTGTTTCACATGCTTTCATAAACTCAACATTCAATGTAACCTTAATTGTATCAAAATATCCATTATAAATCGCTATAGTAGTGATTGTTCCGCCTCCTTTACCTTCGGTTATAAGGATTACATCACTTTCTTCAGCATTTTTTCTAGCTTTAGGTCTTTCTGAAGAGGTTCCTACAGCTCCGACTGCTGCGACCAAGCGGTCGCCAAATACCATGTCTCCTCCTATACGTAGAGTACTCCCAGCTACGGTTGGAACTCCTGTTAGTTCTGAAATAGTAGAAACGCCGGCTGTAAAATCAAGAAGCTTCCCTATATCTCCATCGTCTCCTAAGTGAAGGTCGCTTATCAATGCTACAGGTTTAGATCCCATAACGTAAACGTCCCTCAAAGCAGCTCTGGCAACATGAAAGCCTGCTAAAAAAGGAAACTCACTAAGTCTGGAGTGCATTCCATCTATTGAGACAGTTAAGTATCTACCTGAACCCTTAACTACTCCTGCATCATCCTGCTGTTGAGGTCCAATAACCTCGCCCATACTCCCAAGAATATCAGCGATTTTTCTATGAACAAAAAAATCTCCCTCGCCCCTAGAACCTACGCCAAATTCTCCCATCTTGACTTCTGCTGTAGGATATCCTAAAAGCCTTCTTAAGAAAGTATCCTTAATTTTTTTGTATGATTCTGAGGTTATAACTTCGTCTAATACCGCTTTAGAAAACTCTTCGTTCCTTTCCTCACTCCAGTCTTTGAATTCTTTTATTGCTTGTTTTAATTCTTTGATTATTTCCTGGTGATCGTATCCTTCTAGTATTTTTCTTCTCGCGAAACCTTCTAGATCCATATTTGAGTATATCCTCTATTAAATAATAAAGATATCCGCTTCTATTTTAGCTTCTCTAATATGATGGCGGGACAAACTTTTGTTACGCCTTTTAAAGAATTTAATTTATTGGTGAATTCCATGAGTTCTTTGTTATTTTTCGCCCAATATTCTATCATTATCATATGATCTCCAGAAGAGGTAGATACAGAGCGAACTTCTTCTTCGCTTATCAGTTTTTCTACTACTTCAAAATAATTTTCTGGAGCTGTATCTATTCCAATAAGGGCAATATTTTTATAACCCAATTTAACGGGGTCTACATTTATAGTATACCCTATTATTGCACCGCTTTTTTCTAGCGCTTTAACACGTTTTCTAATAGTAGACTCAGTTACTCCTAGTTCTTCTGCTATTTTTGTAAAAGGGGTGCGAGCATTATTGCGAAGCATTTCTATTATTTTCAAATCTTTCCAATCTACCATACTACTTTCTCCTTTTTTTAAGTACGAATTTCGTACCAAAAATTTATATATTTAGTATAAATATATGCGATATACCTATATAAAAATTATGGAGGTGGTAAAAAATGCAAGAATTAGAATTTGAAAGCAAGGTGGGCATTGCTAAGGGAAGCCCTGTGGAAGAACATGTAAAGAAAAATTTTATGGGAGAAACGAGTGAAGTTGGTCTTTATCTCGCAATGTCAAAGCAGGCATTGCGTGAAGGATATCCTGAGATAGCAGTGGCCCTTGAGAAAATAGCGATGGATGAAGCATGGCATGCGGCTAGGTTTGCTGAACTCAATGGCTTGATATCAACGAGTACTAAAGAGAATCTAGAAAAGATGTTGGCAGGAGAAAAAATGGCGAATAAAGGAAAAAGAGAAGCTGCAGTAAAAGCTAAGGAAGGAGGCATCGATGAGGCGCATGATTTTTTTGATGAATCTTCGAGAGATGAGGCAAGGCATGCAAAAGCACTTCAAGGACTATTAGACAGGTATTTTAAATAAAATTTCCAAAACTTTTAAAGGATATATGCGCCTTAAGAAACTATTCAAATCCTATGGGCGCATATTCCTTTAACAAGCAAATCCGGTTTCTTCATATTTTCCTTTTTTTTTAATTGTTAAATAAGGTTAAATAAGCAAACTTATGACATGAAGCTTGGCGCTATGAATAATCCCGAAAGAAATGTGATAAAGGAGATCAATCTTTTTGGAGAAATGAGGTTTGACTTTGTAGAATTGGCAGTTGAAGGACCAAAAGCAGATCCAGAGACACTTAAAGAGAATTTAAATGAAATCAAAGAGCAACTTACTAGGTACGAAATGTTTGCTATTGCCCATATACCTTGGTTCTTTGACATAGGAAATCCGTACAAGACCGTTCAAAAAGCATATCTCAAAGAGGCTAAAAAGGTTATAAAAATAGCTTCAAAATTCGAGATAGAAAAAGTTGGAATTCATATTTTAAAGCCAAAGGGACTATTTGAGGATAAACTTGGACGCAATATAGCGGGAATTAAAGAAATAGTTGAGGAAGCAAGCGACAGAGGAATAACGCTCTGCGTTGAAAATATGGATATCTCCACGTTCAATGTTGAAGATTTCTCTAGAATCTTTAGCGAAGTTCCAAACGCTAAGTTTTTATTCGATATTGGGCATGCTAATTTGGGTCTTAGAGAGGAAGAGGAACTTTTCGTATTCTTAAAAAATTTTTATGAAAGATTAGCTCATGTTCATGTTCACGATAATTTAGGATATGAAGATCTTCATCTCCCTCTAGGTACAGGGAATATCGACTGGAAAAAAATGGTAAGAGAATTAAAGAGAGTGTATGATGGTACTATTACCTTGGAGATCCATGCTCATGATAGGGATTATCTAAGAATTAGTCGTGAGAAATTCTTGGCACTATGGAAAGGGAGGGCCTTTAATCTAGCGATATGAACTAAATCATGCTTGTAGATTAAAAAAAGCGTATTTTTTACTTTTTATTCTTTAGCTATAGCTATGAAATTTTTAAGGAGGTTTAACCCAATTTTCCCGCTCTTTTCTGGATGGAACTGCGTAGCATATAGTTTGCCTTTTTCTAATATCGCGGGAATCTCAACACCATATTCTGTTGTTGCAACGGTCACATCTTCTTTAGGCTTGGCGTAAAATGAGTGAACGAAGTAAAAAAACTCTCCATCTCTAATGCCGTCTAGTAATCTGCTTTCCTTCTTTATTTTTATGGAATTCCACCCCATTTGAGGTACTTTAACTGTAGGTGGAAGTTTTACTACTTTACCCACCATTAGATCTAAACCCTTATGGAGTCCATCCTCCTCGCTCTCGCTAAAGTAGAGTTGAAGCCCTAAGCAGATACCCAGAATCGGTTTTTCTTTAGAGCTTTCTTTAATGATGTCTTCTATCCCTTTTAAGCCATTAATGGCATCACAAAAAGCTCCTACGCCTGGAAGAACTATTGCATCACTATCTTCTATTTCCTCTCTATCGATTGTAATAACTGGTTTAGCCCCTCCATATTCTAAACCTCGGTACACGCTTCGTAGGTTTCCCATGCCGTAGTCGATTATTGCAACTTTCATAATAACACTTTTAATGGGTTAATTGGCAAGGCTCGCCATCTTCTCCGCATTCGAATTCGATCGTTGTATGTTTGATGTTGAAATCTTCCATTTTATCTTTTATTTTTTTTGACATTTCTTCGATTTCACTTACCTTTTTGTCTTCCACGATGACATGTGCGCTTGCGGCATTTATATGAGAACATATACTCCAGACATGTAGGTCATGTATATTTTTTACCCCCTCTATTGAGGAGATAGCAACTGTTACTTGTTCAATATCAATATGCCGTGGAGTGCCTTCTAATAGAATATGAGACGCTTCTTTGATAAGCCTAAGAGATCCTACTAGGATTATAATTCCAATAAATACGCTAATAAGGGGATCTGCTATGAAATATCCAGTAAAAAGTATTATTACACCTCCCGTTATAACACCTACTGAAGCGATTGCGTCCCCTAGTGCATGTAAAAAGGCACTTTTCACATTAAGATCGGAAGTATGGCGTTTAAGTCTGATAACTACCCATATATTTACAAGTAAACCTAAAGTAGCAACAATTAACATTTGAGAAGTTTTTACGTGGGGTGGGGAAAGAATTCTATAATAAGCCTCACGGAAAATGAATAAAGAGATTAACAATAAAAGAACTCCGTTAATAAGTGCCGCAAATATTTCCATTCTATGAAATCCAAAGGTTCTAGAAGTACTTGCCGGTTTTTCAGATATTTTAAGAGCAGTCCAGCTTAAAGTTAAAGCAAATAGGTCAGAGAAAACATGCGCGGCATCACTGAGGAGAGCAAGGCTGTTGGAAAGAACTCCGCCTATAATTTCAGCAATGAAGATCAGAGAAATAAATAGTATTACTTTTTTTAGTTCAACTTCAGTTTTAAATTCATGGTTGTGGGCCATTAAATTCTCACCGGTACGTTCCGCTCTTTAAGATAATTTTTAATATCCCCAACCGTATACTCCTTATAATGAAATATTGAGGCAGCCAACGCGGCATCTGCTTTTCCGATAGTTAGAGCCTCATAAATGTGCTCTAGAGTTCCGGCACCACCGCTTGCTATAATTGGTATATTCGTTTCTTCAGAAATGGTTCTTGTTAGAGGGATGTCAAAACCCATTTTAGTACCATCCGCGTCCATGCTTGTAAGTAATATTTCGCCTGCCCCAAGTTCTTCAACTTTTTTTGCCCAAGTAATTGCATCTATTCCCGTAGGTTTTCTTCCACCATAGATGTAGACTTCAAGCCAGCATTTTCCCTCTAGAGTCTCTATAACATTTTTTGTTTTATTGTTTTCATAGACTCTTTTAGCATCAATTGCTGAAACGATGCATTGGGAACCAAATTTAGTGGCTCCTTTTTTAATGATTTCAGGATTTTTAACAGCAGCGGTGTTGATCGCAACTTTATCTGCTCCTGCCTTTAAAATTCTTCTAATGTCTTCAACACTACTTATTCCTCCGCCTACAGTTAGAGGGATGAAGACTTGATCTGCTGTTTTTTCCACTAAGTCTAACATAGTTTTTCTTCCTTCTGGTGAGGCACTTATATCAAGGTAAACCAGTTCGTCAGCTCCTTGTTCATCGTACATTTTAGCGAGCTTAACGGGATGGCCGGCATCTTTTAAATTTTTAAAATTAATTCCTTTAACAACTCTGCCGTCTTTTACGTCCAAACATGGTATTATCCTTTTGGTAATCATGCTACTATTTTACTTTTTTAACACTATCATCTGTTTTATATTTTAAACATCATTTCAGGATTTTATAAATATCAGATAATCAAAAATTAAATATATTGTAATTTTTTAAGGACCATATGTGTATTAACATGATATATGAAGTTAGGATTTCTTATAAACCGGGAGTACAAGATCCGGAAGGGGAGTCGACACTTGAAGGACTGAGGGCATTGGGATTTGAAAAAGTTGAAGAAGTCCGCAGTGCTAAGCTATATGTGATTAAAAGCGACTATGATCTCCAGCAAATAGAGGAAATGTGTAAACGTCTTTTAGCAAACCCGATTAGTCAGGACTATGAAATCAGGGAAGTTAAACAGCATAGTTCGAGGTGAACCAGTGTTTTTAAAAAACAATCAGTATCCTTTACCGGTAAAAACTTCCTTAAGGTAATGCGATTTTCTTTAAAATTACTTAAAAGTGGAAAAAATGAGAGTAAAACTAATTGGTATAGATGCAAATCAGCTTTTGGAAATCAGTGAAAAAAGGCAACTTTCCTTGAATTTAGAAGAGATGAAGGCAATACAGTCCTATTTTTCATCGCTAGGCAGAGACCCAACTGATGTGGAATTAGAAACATTCGCTCAAACTTGGAGTGAGCACTGCGTACACAAGACTTTTAAGGGAGAAATTTTGACGAAGGAGGGTAAAATTAACAATCTTCTAAAAAGTACAATCGCTAGAGTCACTAAAGAACTCAACTGTGAGTGGTGTTTTTCAGTTTTCGAGGACAACGCAGGCATTGTGGATTTTGAAGGGGATATAGGGGTAGCATTTAAAGTAGAAACTCATAATCATCCATCAGCTATTGAGCCTTTTGGAGGTGCGGCAACGGGAGTTGGAGGTGTTATAAGAGACATATTAGGAGTGTGGGGAGAGCCTATTGCTAACACAGATGTCCTATGTTTTGGACCTCAGGATTTCCCTTATCATAAACTACCAAAAGGTACAAAACATCCAAGATTTATATCAAAGTACGTTATACTGGGTATTGGAGCATATGGAAATAACATGGGGATACCAACTGTTAATGGAGCAATATTATTTGATGAGAGTTATGTTACTAATCCTTTGGTCTTTTGCGGGACTGTAGGCCTTGTCCCAAAAAGTAAATATGTAAGGAAAGGAAAGCCTGGAGACATTTTAGTATTAGTTGGTGGTAAAACCGGTAGAGACGGAATCCATGGTGTTACTTTTGCTTCTACAGAACTGCATGAAGAAGCCGAGGAGACATTTGGGACAGCAGTTCAGATAGGTGATCCAATCGAAGAAGAAAAGATAAAGAGAGGAATAATAGAGGTAAGGAATAGACAATTAGGCAGTGCTATAACCGACTTAGGGGGAGGAGGGCTTTCTTCTGCTGTGGGAGAACTAGCTCGCCTATTTAACTGTGGAGCGATAGTCGAGCTAGATAAAGTACCTCTCAAGTATCCTAAAATGAGTCCTTGGGAGATATGGGTCTCAGAATCGCAGGAAAGAATGCTTCTTTGCGTACCAAAGGAAAATTTAGAAGAAGTTTTGGAGATTTTTAGTGATGAAAACGTGGAAGCTACTCCTATCGGAGAATTCATTAGAGAAAATAAGCTTAACATCTACTATAAAGGGGAGCTAGTGGGCCAGATAGATGTGTCTTTCCTTTTTAATGAAATAAAAGCTGTTAGAAAGGCGGTGTGGAAGGAGAGGAGGCATCCAGAAGCAAAGTTCTCTATGCCAGATGATCTAACTCTTGATCTCTTGAAAATTTTATCTTCTCCTAATGTTGTGAGCAAAGAATCTGTGATAAGGACGTATGACCACGAAGTTAAAGCAATGACTGTCTTAAAACCTTTACAAGGGGTATATAATGATGCTCCTAGCGATGCGGCAGTTCTAAAGCCTTTATACAATTCTTGGAAAGGTATAGTTATCTCAAATGGGATAAATCCAGAGTACGGGAAAATAGACCCATATTGGATGGCGGCGTCAGCTATAGATGAAGCTATACGGAATAATGTAGCGGTGGGTGGTAGAAGAATAGCATTATTGGACAATTTTTGCTGGGGGAATCCAGAGAAGCCTGAGAATATGGGTGGACTAGTTAGAGCAGCTCAAGCTTGTTATGATATTGCAAAGGCGTTCGAGACTCCTTTCATATCTGGGAAGGACAGCTTGTATAATGAGTCATCGGCAGGACCTGTAACTCCAACTCTTCTTATTTCGGCTATTGGGATATTACCGGATGTGAGGAAAGCTGTAAGTATGGATTTAAAAGAAAAAAATAGTTTGGTATATATAATTGGTTTGACATTTGATGAACTTGGGGGTTCTCATTACTATAAGGTCCATGGTTATTTGGGGAATTCTGTACCAAAAGTGGATGCTCTTAGAGCAAAGATACAGATCGATACCTTAATTAGGGCGATGGACAAGGGGCTAATTTTGTCATGTCATGATTTATCAGAGGGGGGTTTGGCGGTAGCAGCTGCAGAAATGGCTATTGGAGGAAATATAGGTTTAGAGATAGATTTAGAGAGAGTGCTTGTCAGAGGGAAACTCCGAAGTGATCATATACTATTCTCGGAGTCTAATAGTAGATTTTTAGTAGAAGTCGCTGAAAAGAATAAAGACGCATTCGAAGAATTGTTTAATGGATGTCCCTACAGTGAGATCGGAGTCACAACCGAATCAGACGAGCTAATAGTTTATGCTAGTAGTAGAAAACTTATTTCGTCTACTATTGATGATTTAAGAAAAGCATGGCAGGGAGGGTTATGAGGGATATAAAATTTTGCGTTTTAAGAGGACCTGGTACTAACTGCGATATAGAAACTAAAGTTTCCTTAGAGCACTTTAGATGTACCGCCGAGATTCTACATATTAACAAGCTTATAAAAGGAGAAAGGAGTCTGCTTGATTATCATGGTTTAGTAATTCCTGGAGGATTTTCTTATGGTGACCGAGTGAGATCTGGGGCTATAATGGGTAAAACACTTATGAAGAAGATTGGGAATGAAATAAAAAAATTCGTTGAGGAAGAGAAACCGATCCTCGGTATATGTAATGGATTTCAAGTACTTGTTGAAGCAGGTATGCTTCCAGGGTTCAAGGAAGAGCAAGAGGTTGCATTAGGAACTAATTCTTCCTCAAGATTTGAAGATCGATGGGTATATTTAGTTAATGAAAACCGTGGAAATTGTATTTTTACTAGGAATCTCAAAAAAGTTTTAAGGATGCCTGTTGCGCATGGGGAAGGAAAGCTTATTCTACCCTTGGGACTTGAAGAAGAATATTTAGACAGACTAAAGAGAAACGATCAAATTGTTTTTAGGTATTCATATGAAGATGGAACTCCAGCGTTAGGAAAGTATCCTCATAATCCTAATGGTTCGATATTCGATATCGCTGGGATATGTGATCCTTCTGGTTTGATACTTGGAATGATGCCTCATCCTGAAAGGGCGTTTCATTGGATTACTTATCCTGATTGGACGAGAAAGGGCTTAAAAGGTTATGGAGACGGTTATGTGATATTTGAGAACATGGTAAAATACGTTAAAGATAATTTTTGAGGACATAAATGAAAATAAATAGGGATTTGGATAAAATTGCTCTCGTATTTTTTATATTAACAATTAGCCTAATATTAGCAGGAGGGGTTGCATATGTTGTAAAATATAAATATCCTAGCGGGAGTGATATATCGCTTCACTTACGGCTTTCACAAGGCTGGTTAAATTTAGATGTACCTCTTTTTGATGACCGATATTTTAGTAAAGGGTTATTCCCTTATCCACCAGCCTTCCATCTTACATTAGCAGCCTTATCCTTAGCCCCTCTAGTAGGCTTAATTGATGTAGCAAATATACTTCAAGTAATTTTGTTTCCATCGATTTTATTAACCACATTTTATCTAGTTTATAAAAAAAAAGACACTCTTACGGCTGTTATAAGCGTACTAATCTTAGCTACGAGTCCTGCTTTCTGGGATAGAGGAGCCCAAGTTATTCCTCAAGCAGTTGATCTTTTGCTGTTTCCGATGGCGATTTTATTTTATACAGAAAAAAAGAACTCTATTTTTATTGCTATTAGTTCCTATCTCTTATATTCTCATTGGTTGTATTCGGGATTGTTCGTGATATCCTTATTAGCCTATACCTATCTCTACGAGAAAGAACGCCTAAAGATCTTTTACTCAATTTTATTAGCATGTTTGCCCCTAATACTTCTCATGTTATACTATACTCCAGCATTGATAAAAGCTGAAGTCTTCATACCGGAGACTGGCGGGATTAATGAACCCCAGGAGTTAGGAGTTATCACAGAACCTCTCTTTGCGATAAAATATCTAGGATATCCTCTTTTCATTCTTACAATAATCTTGATTATTCATATGGGATTTAAGAAGCCTGATAGATTAGGTAAACTCACCGTTTTCTGGGGGATAGGATTGATTCCTATGTTGATTTTCTTTCCTGATAGGTTTATTGAATATGTAGCTCAACCTCTCGCTATTTTGAGCGGGTTAATGATTTCGGATTTATTCGGATATCGTGGGAAAGGCTTAATTTTGGTATGCGTCTTCTTATATGCGGTTTTGTCTCAATATTACTTCTATCAAGCTCTCATTATTAATGGGGAAGTCTGGATGCCTTTAGACTCTTTATCCCCTTTCGTAAGATAACCACTATTGCAGTCATAAAAGATAGAATAGAAATTATGTTAGATACTTTTCTAACTCGTGTTTCCTCAAATTTTACAAGTACGTCGGATTCCCCTTTTGGTATTCTGATTAACATTAAGCCATCTTTGCTTTGAATATTAATTTTTTCTCCATTAAGTTTAACGCTCCAACCAGGGAACCAATAAGTGTTTATGAGTAATAAGGAGTCTTCTTTTGCTATCGTATTAAAAGATATTTTTTCACAATCCTCTTTGAGTTCCTTTATCGAGATATTTCCTTCAAGCAGTGCAATTTTTTCGCTCATAGGTTTCTCGATTATTTCCGCATCTAGAGGAAGATACTCGTGCCCATAAGTTAAGCCCGTGTTTAAATTCCGTAGCTCTACCCTATTAATTTCTTCGTCTGATAAGGATAGACTTTCAGAATACCCGATGAAATTTATTGATGAAAGCGTTATAGCGAGGCATAAAATTGCTACCCTAGCATCTGAAAGATTAAATCTCTTAGTAGATAACCCTCCTAAGAGTGATACAAGCAGAGTTGTAATAGTTAAGAGCCTCCAAGAGAATTGAGTATACTGAGTGAGAGGTAAGACTTTCCAAAGTGGCGTTGAATAAGGGGTAAGCATAAAAATAGCAGCTATTAAATTAGCAAAAATAAACTTCACGTATTTCTCATTTAAATAGGTTAAAGCAATCAAAATAAATGCAAGATGGAATACGCCCAGCTGAAAAGCCATCTCTCCTTGATTACTGGTATAACTTGTGAGCGTTGGAAGGAGTTTCTTTAACTCTATAAAACTAAAAGTGAAAATAGCATTTTCGATATTCACATACTTTTTCTCTACAATTGCAGGGAGCCAAAAAAAGGCTGAAAGTGAAAACGCAAGGATAATAGAAATGAAAATGTCTCTATAAAGCAAGACATTCCTATAAGCGACGTATATAATATACGGCACCATAAAATATGAAAATATAAGTGCAGTGATATTGTGGGTTAATATTAATCCTGCATATGAAAACCCGAATAGAAGTATATTCTCTATTTTGCTATTTTTTGAGAGCCTCTCGATAGATAGCAAAATCATTGGTAGGAAAACAAAAGAAAATGCTTCGGCTAGGTCCCCTCTAATAAAAACATCTGTAAATCTATATGGAGCATACATGTATAATGTTGCCGCAATCAATGCGCCGTGTCTAGAAGTCTTTTCCAGGGCGAAGAGATACATAAAAACTCCAGAGAAAACGAAAGAAAGAAGATATACCGCTTTTATCGAGTTAATATAGCCTATACCAAGTATATGAAAGAGTTCTGCAACGTAATATGATAAAGGTGCATAAAAATTAAAGAACATACCTCCTCGTCCTCCATAGAGGTCTGGAAACCACCTAGGAAAGATATCACCTGACTTAAGGCAAATATCCAGTTCCAATAAGCGATATAATGGAGCGGCCATATCATGTGAGGCGAAAAATCCAGGTTTTAATAGCGGCGTTATTCCGATAATGGATAAAGCAGATATAATAGCTATATCATGTCTTAGAACTGAGGGCATAGATAATCCCTCCTAAAATAAGGATACACCAATAGCTTATAAATCGGTCCATAATTGCAACAGAAACAGCCATATCTTTGTTAATCCCGACTAATATAAGTAAACCGGCCATTACTAGCTCTACAGCTCCGAGTCCGGCAGGTGTGAGAGGGAAGGCCGTAGCTAGTGCGGAGGCCAATGCTACAAATAGTATCATAGCGAAAGGTAAAATTAGACCTATTGATTTCATAACTAGAAATAACCTGCCTCCTTCTAGTAACCAGAGGAAGATAGTTGTTATAGATATCATAGGCAGAGAAGAGCTTTTTAAGGATCCAGAAGCACCTTCTCCAAACCTAAGCATAAGTTCGCTAGACTTGCCAGGCATAAACTTTGCAATTTTGGTGTTTTGGTATTTCAGCAAGATAAGCAGCAATATAAATAGTACTGTTATAATTACTCCAAATTCCATTAACCTCAATACATTGCCCGGTATTACTCTAAAGCTCATAAAGGCAGATAACAGAAAGATAACACTTATTCCGATGGTGTCAAGACTTCGTTCAACGAATACAGTACCAAGAACCTTTGAGATAGATTGTTGAAAGTTTTTCTTCATTAAATAGCAACGGTAGATATCCCCTACTTTGGCGGGTACTATGCAGTTAACGAAAAATGAAAGTACAACTACTTCATTCAGGTCCCTTAATTTTCCGGTATATCTAACATTCTCTAATAGGATTTTCCAGCGGTAACTACGAATTAAAAAAGAGGGAAATAAATATAGGATCGCTAGTAGATAAAGTATTAAGTCAGCGTTAGAGATTATTCTAACGGTTTCTCTCAAGTTTGCTCTAGTAATAAGGAGATAAAGGATGGCGAAGGCAAAAAGAAATGATAAGATGGTTTTGCTATCTCTCTTAAATATTTTTTCGTTCATGATTTCTCCTTCATAAACCTAGGAACGGCATCTCTGAAAGGTGAAAAGCTTTTCAAGTCCTTAATCAGCATGCACTTCATGCTAACGGTAGAATGAAGGGAGCTAGGAAGGCGTAATATTCTTTTTATGTCCACTGTTACTTTAGCGTCTAATATAGCTATTTGAGCCTTATACAAATAGTTCAAAAAACTCTCAGTTAATTTTTCTCCAAGAACCTCTTTTAAAATAGTTATTTTATTGCTATCCAAGTCATCTAAAATTTCATCCTTTCTCTCATACAATTCTCTACTTTTTTTAAAACCAATACCAGGGATATTTTCAAGATTTCTGGTTCCGCTTGAAATTAGTTTTTCTATAGTTTCTCTCATCATGTTGGAAATAATAGATGGAGGGTTAATTATTAGCTCAGGAGGAGTATAAACCCTATCTCTGACGTATTCAAAAATCTCTGCACGAACCTCAGACCCTTGCTCCATAAGGTCATCGTCAAATACCCTGATATGATATCCACGCCCAGAATAAACATGGAAAATATTCTTTAGCCCTAAATTTTTTCTCAATATTCCGGTAATTTCCATAGAAATCTTTTTTGCGTTTTCTAAACACTCTTCACAAACCTGGCCTTCTAGACAACAAGTTTTTATTGCCATTTCCTTAGCGTCTATATCAAAGACAAGTTCAGCTTTTATCCACCCTTTCCTTTTTTCTGGCTCATTATAGTAGGAAATGCTGTTGTAAACTGAAAATGGAGCCCTTTCTCGTAAAAAAACTTCTAAATCTGCCACCGAAGTAAAACGATTGTATCTATCTCTAGGACCAGAGCCATCATAGTCAAAGCCAAATTCCCTCATTTCTAGTGAATCGGTTATAAAAGTAGGTAGGTCTTCTGGCTTCCATTCCTCCAAGTAATATATTTTTCTTTCTTCAGGCGTTGCTCTTCTTAGCATCCTCTTCCATTCCCTTAGCTATCAGAAATCCTTTTGCTCTCTCAGCGTAGGGGTATTTATTCACAAGTTTCCAGAAAGCTTTTGAGTGATTATGGTATATAAGATGAGCAAGTTCATGTATAATAAGATAGTCAAGAACCCATTTAGGCATATTCCGAGCTTTATGTGATAGACGTATCGTGCCTTTATCTGGGGTACAACTACCAAATATCGTGTTTTGATTCATAGAAAAAGTTACGGATTTGATCTTCAGTTTCCCTCCGAAATACTTTTTATTAATCTCCTTAGCTCTTTTCTCTAAATATTTGTCGTTCAACTTAAGCTTTCTCTGATGCTTCTCAAACCGTTCAATTATTTTCGAGATCCATTTTTTCTCTTTACTCCCACTTAGTCCCTCCGGCAAATAAATAACTGTGCAGTTTCTGAATATTTTAGCACTTTTGACTATTCTTATGTCTTTCTTAATTTCCGTTTTCTATACCTCCAATTATTCCTTGTGTTCCATTTTGCTAAAACGCAACTAATTATTAAGCGGGCCTAAGATTACTTGATGTACTATTTTCTGTAGTTCGATATGGCTTAATCTTATTTGCTATTAATGCTTTGGACCAAGAAGTTTTTACCTACTTTCCTCCCACTAACCTCAAAGTTATTTTCTAATAATCTCTCTTTAATGATATTTAGCAGAGTTTTTCTCCCTATTTTAATAGCTTTTTCGAGATCAATACCAAGAATATTTTCAGTAACTTCTTTATTGAATATAAGAGTAAAAAGAGTATTATCTTGTACAAGGGTTGCCTTTATTCTTAGGTCTGGTTGACCATGGATATTCCCATGAATGATACATCTATTGTTAATTACTCGCTGTCTGCACTGAGGACAGCGCTCTATTAGGCCACTCATAGGATGAATTTTAATTATCTTGCCCACTATCACTTCTCTGCGTGCACCTTCTTCTTTTTGGGTTGATATTTTATTCTTCAAAAAATAATAATTCAAGGGATTCTTTATCTTCCCGCAAAACTCATCTGGCATACATAGTGCTGGTGCATCCCTTTGTATCTTCTCACAGTTTGGTGGAAAGTACCACTTAGATGCGCCAGCATTTTCCAATTTAACCTCTTCCGTCAGACCTAAACCTAAGTGGTATGCAATGTTCAGTTTCTCTATAGGCTGGTCCTCGAATAGGGGGGGTTCACATCTCTCAGCTGCCTCATATATCAGCGGCATTATTTCTTCTGTAAGAATAGCGGGGTCTTTTATAAAGTCTGAAATTTTAGGATTTTGAACATTACTAGGAGCCGCTCTCGCATAAGATAAGAATGAAGTGAGGAGAACACTTATAGCATAATTCCTAGATCCGGTAGAAACACCGTTTAAAACACTTTTAATACATGGAGGAAAATTCTCTGGTACAAATTTTCCTGGTTTAGCTATAGATAAGGGAACCTTATAGGAAGTCTTTGATATACTAGAAAGAAGATTTGATAACCTTTCTAATTTATCTATCTCTATTTTTCTCCCCGGTTTTCTAATTTTTGATATTTCTTCTAAAGCTTCAAGTGCTACTAATCTAGAATAAATCTCGATCATATCTAAAAGACTTAAGATGGCGTTACTATTTTTTATGTACCAGTCTGAAAGTTTAATTTCCTTATTCTTTAGTAATGGTAGAAGAGTTCTCCACGGTACACCATATTTTTTTACTCTTTTATTATCCAATGGGCCTTCAATCTTATTTTTATAGAAAGCGTAGATTTCTTTCTTTTCTATCAGTGTGTTGTCAAGCTTCAGAAAATCTCTTGTAACTTCTCCTCTTATAATTTCAAATCTCTTTTTGAGTTGCGTTATTAGTTTTTCATCTCCCTGCTTGGCGAGCTCTATTAATCTTGCCTTCGTAATCTGGTATACTACCTCTTTAACAAGTTTTACTTCATTAGAATATGGACTATAATTGATTCCAGCTATCAAAAAAAGAATATAATATGATAAAACATCTTTCTCTGGTTCTAATTCTATTAAATCCCTCGGAGGCCTCTTAGTGGTTTTTTTCCACCGGATTTTCTTTTCAGCCAATATAAATACTTCTTCTGGAAGGTCTATAATAGCTTCAGATTTCTTAACCAGCTCCTTTGCTTCAGGTGCTAAGGGATCAACTAATATACCCATTATACAGACTATTTAAAATAAAATGTATTTAATTTTATCCAAGTCCGTAGGAAAAATTATTCGCTTTCGATTCTGGGAGCTAAAAGAAAGCTTAGCCTAGCATTTTCTGTTGTAAAGTCCATCCTCACAGGAATATTGTCCCCTAAATATATTTTAACCGAGTCAGCTATATCACTAGCTTTGATCATGTCCTTTAAATATTCCAATGAGAACATACTACGGCAACTTTTGGAGACCTCAAAGGACTTTGCTTCATCTTTCGGGACCTTAACTTCAACATTGCCTAAATCGCCCTTTGCTGAGATGAATAAGTTTTCTTCATCAACCATCAGGGTTACATGGTCACTTACTATCTCTGCGTCTTTTATGCTCTCGCTAAGTATTTTTGGTGGAATTTCTATTTGGCTTGGAAAATCCAGATTTGGTACTTTAAGCTCCTCTTCAGAAACTTCAATGAGTGGTAAGTCAAAAGTCCTTGTTGATGAATTTTTAAATCTTATTTTAAGGACATTATTTTCACTATCAAGCTGTATGAGTATTTGATCAGTACCAGCCCTCTTGAGTATAGTGTTTAATCTTTCTAAGTCAATACCCAATACAAGGGGCTCTTCTACTTCGAATTCGTCAAAAGCTTCTTTCTTAAGCTCAAGATCCACTAATGCCACATGAGCAGGATCCATTGCTTTAAGCCGGAGTCCATCCTTTGTAACACTCACTCCTGCCTCATCTATCATATTGGAGACTGCATCAATAGAGTATTTCAATATTTTAGGGTCAGCCAAGCGCGCTTTAAACATTTAATCACCTCAACTTTTCTTCTATATACTTTAACTGGTCGTATAACCCTATATCTAACTTCTCCATATTTTGAATTATCTCAACGTCCATTTCATAATTATCTTCTTTTCTTATTCTACCTATTAATCTAACTATTTTACCTTCCTCCGCTTTTAAAAAACCTTCTTCATTAGCAAAATAGGCGACAAGTCTTCCAGTTCCGTCGTCTATCATTACAGAATTATCAACTTCATTCCTATCCACAATGGTTCCTAGAATTTTTACACGGTAGTCCTCTGGAGATAAATCTGATATTTTTCTTTCTACAGCCGGAAGTCTTCGCTGTCTTTCCATATTGATATGTAAGCCAAGCCCATTTATTAAGTTTATCTATAGCGGAAAAATTTTTAGTATGAACACTATAAAGATAATGTGATGCGAATTTTAGACTCAGGGCCTAATTATGAGATTATCGAAGAGGAGGATGATATTACTTATCATCTCAAACTTCCTCGCCTTACTTTAGCTGAAAAAAAATTTTTGAAGGACGTAGAAGATCGGGCAATAAAAGAGGTAACCGTAAACGTTGAAACGGTAACTGATATCGCTTTAAAGAAGAAAGCATTAGAGGAGGATGTTTTAAAAATAATGCTTGGGGAACTTGAGGCCATAAAAGACGGATTAAAAAAGATGGAAAATTTTGAGATCCCGGATAATGAAAAGCTAATGGCTATGAAGGCGATAGTACTTGACAACATGGTAGGATATGGTGCGATTGATCCTTTATTACAAGATGATAACTTGGAAGAAGTAATGGTTATAGGTGTAAACGCTCCAGTTTATGTTGCGCATAGGAAATACGGTACAATACCTACTAACGTCATTTTCACAAATGATGAAAGCATTCAGAGAATAATTGAAAAAATCGCTAGGTTCACTGGAAGAAAGATAGATGCAGCCAATCCCCTACTAGATGCCAGACTACCCAATGGCGATAGGGTAAATGCTACTTTAAGACCGGCTTCTTTGGATGGTTCTACGATAACAATAAGGAAATTTAGAGCAGAGGCTCTGAGCATTATAGATATTTTAAATTTTGGAACTCTTACGCCTGAAGTGGGTGCTTTTCTATGGATCGCAGTAGAAGGTTTAAGAGTAAAACCCTCTAATATTTTAATATCTGGTGGAACAGGCTCTGGGAAAACTACGACGTTGAATTGTCTTGGTTCTTTTATTCCAAAAAATGATAGAGTTATAACAATTGAGGATACAGCTGAACTTCAGCTCCCGCTAAAACATCTTATAAGACTAGAAACAAAACCGCCAAATATTGAGGGTAAGGGTGGGCTAACTTTTAACCAGCTTCTTATAAATACTCTGAGAATGCGTCCAGATAGAATAATACTTGGTGAGATAAGAGGTGAAGAGGCTTCAACGCTATTCGTTGCTATGAATACAGGGCATGATGGTAATATGGGCACATGTCATGCTAATACGGCAAACGAAACCATCACTAGATTATTAAACCCGCCTATGAGTGTACCTCTAATAATGATACCTGCTTTGGACCTTATCATTATGCAAAATAGGATAGTTGCTATGGGTAAAATAAAGAGAAGGATAACTGAAATAGCTGAAGTTGCAGGAACCGAGGGCGATAAAGTATTGCTTAACCGAATTTATGAGTACGATCCAAGGTTAGACAAAATAAAGTCTACAGGTACTCCCAGTAGATTAATGCAGGAAATCGCTAAAAGAGCAGGGATATCGTTAGATGAGGTTAACGTAGAAATGCAGAAGAGGCAAATAATACTTGAGTTTCTAATGAGGAAAGGAATAACAAAACAGGAAGAAGTCACTAAATGGATTCAGGATTATTACAAGAAGCCGGATATGGTTTTAGATAAAATTCAGGAATCTATAAAAACCTAATTACTCTCGATATAGTTCTTCGTCAGGGTAGACGACAACTCCTTTTGGACCTATCTCTAACATTACTATCTTCTGACTGTGCTTAGTACCTCTCATCTTCAGTATCTCCAGACCACGTACACGTTCACTGCCTTTCCTTATATTATATAAAGCTATGACTCCCTGGCATATGAATTCTTCCATCCCGTATCTACTTACGCCTTTTTGGCCTTCTGGCATCTCGGTGAGAAGGAATGAGGTGCACCCTAAGTTATTGAGTAGATTGCTAAGACCTAGAATTTCTTGCCTAATTTCAAAGGGATCATTTATTTGCATTGAAAATCCTGCTAATGAATCTATAACAAGTCTTTTGGCATTAGTTTTTGCTACTTCTTTAATTATGACATCTTTAGCTGTGTCGACTGAGAATCTTTTAGGATTAAGTTCTAGGTAATTTTTTTCTTCAGCTTTACCAGACACTTCCTCAGGGCTTAGATACTTCACATCTTTAGCGAGACTCGCTTTCTGAGGGATCATGCTTATAATTTTTATTTTACTCAAATCCCATCCGAATGGAGAGAAGTTTTTAATAATATCAGTAGCTCTTTCTTCTAGTGAAATATAGACGCCGTTCTCACCATATTTGGATACCCCATTAGCTAAGACCTGCATTGCGAAGGTACTTTTACCAGATCCCGGACCTCCGGCGATTAGTACAGTATACCCTTTGGGGATACCTCCATTTAACATTTCATCAAGTCCGGGTATACCGGTTGGGGTTCTCTCAATCATGCTTTCTCTCACTTCATATTTTTTTATCTACCGGCTAGCATCAAAGCTAGTGGTAAAGTTGCCTCCATCTGCTTATATATTATGTCTTCATAGTTTTTAAAGTCTTCAAGCCCTTTGTCTGCGATGTTCCAGGCTTCGTCTATCGGCTTATTAGTTGCAGGATTATACCAGTTTTTTGTTAATGTGATTACATATGCGAATCTTTTTGTAACCCACTTATCGTATTCAATCGGTTCCCCAGGATACTCTAGTCCGTATTTCTGGAGTATTTCTTTCATAGACTCTTGGTAGCCTTCTATGGTAGAAAAGTCTTTTATATCGTAAAGGAACTCGAGCTCGTTGACAGGTTCAACAGAGAAAGATACAGCTGGTTGAGGCTTATCCACATATAATATGAATTCACCTGTTATCTGTTCGCCATATACTCCTAATGAATCGTCCCATCTGAATTTTCCTTCAGGCAATGAAAAAATTATTGCAAAACTTCTTTTATCTCCGAAAAGGTAATGTGTAGGGAACATCTTGGATATGGCTGTAGACCCAAAGTGGTAAGGTTTTCTCCCAACATTGGCTACATCCCTTACCTCATACAGTTCTTCATAAAGTCGCCTATTTAGGTGATTTGGATCTCCCCCCTTTATCACAGCTGAGCTGTACTCTGGGTTGAGAACCCAAGACTTTACAATCTCATCCGGGTTTCGGAATTTCTTAGGTAATGCTAGCCCCATTTCCTGCAAATTGTTTAGCTCAGTTGCATCGATAAAGTATGGTCTATCAGTGAATAAGCCAAACATTACTTCTCCTTCTATGTCGTAACCAGAGAAAGGCTCTTGGGAGAGCACATCCCAACCCTCTGTGTCAATAAGCACGAATCCATTTTTCTTATCTTCGAAAACAACCTTATATCTTGTAATACCGTCAGAGTCGTGTAAGGCCGTCGTGGACCACTGTATCTTATTCTCCCCAGAATGGTCTGCAAATCCCATGTCACTGCCTGTTATCATGTCGATAGGGTTTTCTACCGTATCGTTATATACGAGAACATCTCGATTGTTTAGTTTATCTCTAAGTAGATAGTAGGGATGGTCTAGATTAAGTTCTATCCTATAGAATGGAGTTTCCATAAGGAGCCATCCCTTATTTGGGGCTTTGGGGTCAATACGGTTTTTAACCTCAATGAAGGCAGGTACCTCTTTTCCATTGATTCTTACCATTTTATTTGGATAAAATGAGTATATCTCGTTAATAGATACAGAAACGAATTCTTCTATTATTTGCGAAGCCTCTTCCTTAGATAGTTCCTCAAGCTTTTCCACTTTATATTTTGCCTTTAATTCTTCCCATTTACCGGGATTATCCTCTATCCATTTCTGTAGTTGAGAGATTTGTTGTTGTGACGGCGGTTCAAATCTAATTTCACTTGCTTCTTTCTCAGTTCCCGGTGAAATTAGTTGAAAAGCTATAGTTCCAATAATTAAAATTATCAGCACTACTCCTGCTTTTATAATGGTGGTAGATACTTTTTTAGGTTTGACTTTTTTCTTCTCAACAACTTTTTCTGTTACTATCCTAATTCCGTCTTCCTCTATCGTGAACTCATACCACTGAGGAGATATTTTTAACCCTTTGGCATGGTGTACTCTGAAATATCTTTTGAGTGGAGGACCTTCTTCAAATCTCATCTCTAATACAGCGTCTACCATCGCCTTGAGAGCAATCACTGTTTTTTCATCATGCATATCTTCCTGCAAGGTGTAAAGGATAAAACCGTATTCGCTTTTAATCCTAGATGAAAGGGTGCCGAAAAATTTTTTAATCTCTGGTTCTGCCGCGTAAAGGAAAAGATTAGAAATTGAATCGAAAAATATTCTCGCCGGTTTTCCAACGATGTCAATAGCTTTTGAAAGCTGTACGCTAATAGCATTCAAATTGGCAGGGTTATCCACTCGGAGAGCTTTTTCATATCTCTCTCCGGTTGTATGGGAATATATATCAATGAATATAAATCGTTTGCCTTCATAGAGGGTAATATCGACTCCTAACCTGCGCATCATCTTTTTAATTTCTGTCGGAGATCTCTCTGTGGTAATGTATACTATGTTTTCTCCTTTTTCCAGATATTTTTTTACGAGTTGAAGACAGTATTCATGTTTTCCTACTCCGGGGGGCCCAGAAACCAAACATACATAATTTTTTGGAAAAGGAAGGTCCAACTTTTCAGAGAGGTTCACCTTTTTAAGAATCGCTCCTTCATTTTCAGTTACGTGGCTCACCTTAGGCTTTTCAATAGTTTCTAATGATCTCCGATATAGAGGATTCCCGGGGTCAAGTCTTAACGCCTTTTCATAGCAATCAGCCGCTTTTTTATAATTTCCAAGGGTAGCGAGAATTACTCCCCTGTTATACCACAGTTTAGCGTCCGGCGGATATAGTTCTTCATATTCTGCAAAGATCTCAAGAGAAGATTTAAGCTTCTTATTATCGCCTAAAGAAAGACCCCACTCTTTCAAGGTCAATGCCTTATAAAACAATGCTTCAGGGCTCTTTTTAAGCTTTAAAGCTTCATTAAATTTTTCTAAAGCTTTCTCATACTTTTTGGATTCAATATATTCTTTTCCCTTTTCTATTAATTTTATATCCTCTTCAGAATCTTTTATTTGGGGTTTCTCCTTTTCTACGATCCTCCATCCACAACTCAAGCAAAACTCTGCATCTGGAGAGATAGGCTCTCCACACTTCGGGCAAACTCCCATTAAAATTTCACCTTGCCCTTGTTTTTCGTCTCGTAGTTATTTAAGTTTTATCTCAAGCTTGCATGTAAATAATTTAATCCTTTACTTTGACGATAACAGTTTCTCCGTAGATCGAGCGGGAGTTGTATATAATTTCGAAATATCTGTTATCATTAAATTTTGACTTGCTTATATCTACTCCGTATTGGCTGGCGGGTTTGTAGTAGGATAGTAGATTACCGTATCTGATCATATTATCAGAGTAAAAAATATGAGTAGCCCCATACCTCTTAGCGATCTCCCAAGCTATTTTAGGATCCGAGGTTTTGTATAGGACGTACAAGTCATTTTGTACCTGACCTGGTGCCTTAATATAGGGATACTCTAAGTTTCTAAGTGGAAACATGCCTCCCAAGAGAGCTTTTCCGCCATTGACCCCTGCGAACATCTGTGCTCTATAATAGTCCGCGATAATTCTATCATTTGGCCCAGAGTTCTCCCTAAACCACAAAGCCGCATTATACTCGTCTATAACAAGCCCTGAGGTTTGGAACCGGACATCAAGATTATAATAGTATACCCCCCACGCAAGAAAAGAAATGATCAAAAAAATAAATATGTAGCCGGATTTTTTTAGTGATATATTCATTCTAGCCGCGATATCAGTTACCACTACTCCTATTGCTAATGAAATAGGTTGCGCTAGGAATGGATAAAATCTAAATCCTTCCAATGGTTTACCTAGCGTTGACCATTCTAAAGAATGAGCGAGAGAGGGAGTAACAATCGATAGACCCGAGATTATTATCTCATTTTGGGTCTCTAAAAAGAGAGGAATAGTCCAAAGTATTATTATGAGATTTCTTAGCCTGCGGCGAAATATGTATTGGTGGGTAATATAAATGAATCCAAGAATTCCTAGAATAGCCGCTATAACTCCGTATTCATTCAGCTGTTTTGTAGCTGAATATAGTCCACTCGATGTTACAAGGGCTTTAATCCACCACCAATAAAGTGTTTTTGAGTCCATTAGAGCCCACCAAGGGGCGGTAAGAATTTGAGAAATTCCAAGCACTAAAAAGTAATCCAGAACGAGGCTTTTTTTGGCTTCTCTAATACCAATCAATGCTAAAGTGACCATGAAAAGTATTAGAAGCTCGAGAAAATAGGACAAATGCGTCAGAAAATTAAATGCTAGTAACACGCCTATTACTATTAGCCTGCGAAGATCTCGCTTCTGTTTGAAGATATCTTGCTTTCTAGAGTAGTCAACCCATAATAGAACGAGTATAGGGATCATAAAAAGGGTGAAGGATTGGGGGTCTGAAATGCCTGACCAAAAAATAAAAGAAGGTGTAAGCGCGAGGGCTAAAGTAGAAATAAAGGCGACTTTTTCGTTATATAAATACTTGGCCAGAAAATAAATGCTTAATGGCGTCAGGGATTCTATAAAAGGAATGACTCTAGAGCTTAGGGTTGGGATATCAATTTTTAATATATAGCTTGCCAGTGCGAATAAAATTGGGGAGAGGGGAGGATACCACATCGGGACATATCCATAAGCTAAATATCTAATGTCTGGGTGGGGAAGTGCTTTATGGTCGTAGATGAACTGTGCCATACATATGCGGTACCATATATCCCCTTGAAAAGTTAATAGATGAGGATTGATATCAAGCCTAGGTGCCAAACGAAAGTATAATCCTATTAAATATATAACTATTAAAAACGAAATTTCCAATCGGCGTATTTCCAACTAGATACCTCCTCACCATAGCAACATTTTAAAAATTCTTTATACGTAGATTTAAATTCATGGAGGTTGCAATAATCGCTGATATTCATTCCAATTTACCTGCCTTTCTAGAGGTCTTAGAAGATATTGGCGGTTTGCCAATATATTGCTCTGGTGATCTAGTGGGTTATAATCCTTACCCAAATGAAGTTATAGAGATATTTAAAGAGAAAAAAATTATTTCAGTATTAGGCAATCATGACCGCGCTGTAATTACTGGTGACACTTCTTGGTTTAATCCAATTGCTGCAGCTGCGATAGATTGGACGATTAACGTTTTAGAGGATAAGAACAAGGAGTTTTTACAAAGGCTTCCTCTAACCTATAACGATGATTTATATATGACTCATGGAAGCCCAAAAGATCCACTTGAAGAGTATATTTTTCCTGATTCCCCCGATTATGTTTTCCTCGATTTTTTCAATTACGTTAAAAGCGATGTGGTAATCATTGGGCATACTCATATTCCCTTTGTAAAAAAAATTAATGGAAAGATGGTAATTAATCCTGGATCTGTGGGCCAACCTAGGGATGGTGATCCCCGTGCCAGTTATGCTGTGTTTAATACCGATACGAGAAAAGTAGAGATAAGGAGGGTATCCTATAACATTAATGAGGTTGCACAGCGTATTGGAGAAGTCGGTCTACCGGAGCGATTAGCCCAAAGACTTTTTTATGGGTTTTGATAAAATTTTAGATGTTATTCTTACAAAAAGTTACTTAAAGTGACGTTATATGAAAACATTTTCTGAACGTTTAGGTGAAGCGGAAAGTTTTGCGGACATATTTGAAGTTGTAAAAGAAGGTGTAAGGAAAGTATTTAATATTGGTAGAGCAGGTCTAACTCTGGGGTTAGCTGAGTTGGGCGGGGATAAAAACTTCTGGATTGGAGCATTTTATCCGGTAGGTTCTAACATAATTATTGTAAACAAAACGCCATTAAGAAGCATTTTTAGGGATAAGCCTGAACTATTCAAGCCCTATGCTTTCCATGTTTTGCTTCACGAATATCTTCATTCCTTAGGATTCTTGGATGAGATCTCAACGAGGGAGTTAGTTTATCAAATTAGCAGAGAACTCTTTGGAGAAGATCACATCGTAACCAAGATTGCAAGGAACATAGAGAAATATCTACCAAAGGTAATATATCCTTCGTTGGATTGGAAAGTTGATAGAGAATTCCAAATAGAAGTGGTAAAAGATTTTGACCGCTCCAACATAGAGTATATAATGTAAACTAATTTGGATTGGTTGACTTATGAGAATAGCAGTACTCAAACGAGACCAATGTAAAAACGGTATTAACTGTAACTTTATATGCGGCAGAGTTTGTCCTATTAACAGGACAGGAAAAGAGTGTATAATAATAGGAGAAGATAATAAACCTCTTATTTCTGAGGAGCTTTGCACAGGTTGTGGTATCTGTCCCAAGAAATGTCCCTTTAAAGCCATATCAATTATAGGATTACCTGAGGAGCTAAAAAAAGACATCATTCATCAATATGGGGAAAATGCTTTTAGGTTATTCAGGCTGCCGTATCCGCGTGAAAATTCAGTTACAGGTATAATAGGTCAAAATGGAATGGGGAAGACTACAATAGTAAAGATATTTTCTGGTGAACTCATTCCAAATTTTGGAAATTTTAAAGAAGAGGGCAATAAAGAAAAGGTATTAGAATATTATTCCGGTCTAGCTCTTTATGATTTTTTTTACGCCCTATATGAGAATGAGATTAATGTTGTTCATAAGCCTCAATATGTAGATTTGTTGCCTAAGGCGGTTAAAGGAAATGTTGGTGATTTATTGAAAAAAGTAGATGAAAAAGGAGATTTTCATTCAATAGTTGAAAAGCTGGAATTAGAAGAGGCTATTGAGAGGGACATTGATAAGATATCTGGTGGTGAGCTTCAGAGAGTCGCTATCGCTGCATGCCTTCTTAAAGACGCAGATTTTTATATCTTAGATGAACCCTCGAGCTACTTGGATGTGAAGCAACGGCTGAATGTGGCGAGATTAATTAGAGAGATAGCAAAAGATAGGCGTGTTTTAGTAGTTGAGCATGATTTAGTAGTTCTCGATTATCTTGCAGATTATGTGAATATGATGTATGGTTCTGTCGGTGCATATGGTATAGTTTCGCATCCTAGATTAGTTAGACAGGGAATTAATGTGTATTTACAGGGGTATTTAAAAGAGGAAAATATTAGATTCCGGGATGAGCCCGTCAAATTTGAAGTTAGGCCTCCGTCGGAAGGATGGGGAGGAGAGATTTTGCTCACTTACTCAGACTTGAAAAAAAATTATAATGGCTTCTCATTAGAGGTAGAGGGAGGAGAAATAAGAAGAGGAGAAGTAATTGGCGCAGTGGGTCCAAATGCTACAGGAAAAACAACTTTTGTTAAGATGCTTGCAAATATTATCAAGCCGGATGTTGGAATCGTTGATTTGAAAATAAAAGTCTCTTATAAACCACAATATATTAAGCCCGATGAAAACATAACTGTTTTAGAAGCTTTGAATAAAGCGGTTGATATTTCTTCGGGGATTTTTCAGACTGAAATCTCAAATTATCTCGACCTGGAGTTTCTATATGAAAGGCAGATGGGGGACCTTAGTGGAGGTGAGCTTCAGAGAGTAGCTATTGCAATCTGTCTAGGTAGGGAGGCGGATATTTACTTATTAGACGAGCCTTCGGCGTATCTTGATGTAGAGCAAAGACTAAAAGTTGCTAAGATGATAAGGAGGGTTATGGAAAAAAGGGAAGCTACAGGGATAGTAGTTGACCATGATATCCTTTTTATCGATTATATATCTGACAGGATTATGGCATTCTATGGGAAACCGGGGGTAAAAGGTTATTCCACTAAGCCTTTAAATATGAGGGAGGGAATGAATGCGTTTTTAAAGGACATTGGAGTTACTTTCCGAAGAGATAAGGATACTGGTAGACCGAGAATAAATAAAGAGGGAAGTAAGAAAGATAGAGAACAGAAAGATAAAGGAGAATATTACTATAGGTAGTGCATATGCAAATAGGGGTAATAGGGGGAGGAGAAGCTAAAGGCCAGATTTATGCAATTGCCAAAGAAGTGGGCAGAGAAATAGCAAAGTCTGGGGCTATCTTAATTTGTGGGGGCTTAGGAGGCGTAATGGAAGCATGTGCTAAAGGAGCGAAGGAGGCTGGTGGCATCACGGTAGGGATTCTTCCGGGATTTAATAGCCATGAGGCAAATCCTTATATAGATATAAAAATTCCTACCGCTATGAGCCACGCTAGAAACGCTATTATAGCCAGAAGCGCGGATGTGCTTATAGCAATTGATGGAAGCCTAGGTACAATCTCAGAGATAGCTCTTGGATTAAAAGTCGGAAAGCCGGTAATTGTTTTAGAGAACACGATTCCAAATGTGACCAGTATTTTTAAGGATATCTTAATTGCGAAAAATCCTATAGAGGCGGTTGAACTCGCATATAAGGTTACAGGAAAAAATTTTAATAAATAAAACCCTAGAATAGCGACAAAATACAGTGGATTGGCTCAATAGGAGATTTGAGCGTTCGTGTTGTTAATTTCCATACTACCCTAACATTATTATATGTAAATGAGAGGTTCGTGGTAGAGTGTCAAAAATACTAAAGAGTTTATTACTTCTATAATACGTATTAGGAGGAGTGAATAACGGCTATTTTAATGTATTTGGGATTAATAACCGCTACTACCGGAGTACTCCTCTTTGTGCCGGCATTGGCAGCCGTATTTTTGGGGGAAATAGATTTAGTAAAATATTTTATCATCCCCGGAGTTTTATCTATACTCATAGGCTATGTTCCTCAAAGAGGTAAGAAAATTGAAAGAATAGATCTTAAAAGTGCCTATATTATATGTGCTCTCGGCTGGCTTATTGCTACATTTGTAGGTTGCATACCATATGTTCTGATTTTTAAGGCTTCTCTTTTGGATGCTTATTTTGAGACGATGTCTGGATGGACAACCTCAGGGATAACAGTATTTACTCCAAGTCAGCTTCCTAAGTCTCTTATTCTTTGGAGAAGTTTTACAGAGTGGCTTGGAGGTGTTGGTATTGTAATGGCATTTTTAGCTATTTTTGCACCTTCTCCTATAGCTTCTAGGTTTTATTTCGCAGAAGCGAGAACGGATAGGATAGAGCCTAATATCGTCAATACTGCAAAAAAAACTTTCTACATATATATAGGATTTACAGTAATATGCGCTATTCTCCTCTTTCTCGCAGGCGCACCCGTATTTGATGCAATCAATCACTCACTCACCGCACTTCCTACAGGCGGCTTTTCACCTCATGATGATAGCTATTTTACGATGAGTCCTATCGTGAAGATAATCACTATGATTTTCATGGTGGTAGGAGGAATAAGTTTCGCTGTACATATGAAATGGATTCGTGGTGATTATAAATCATTATATACAAGTTTAGAAGTAAAAGCGCTGATCGCCATTGTTGTGATATTTGCTTTTCTTCTTTACTTTGATGGGATGCCCCTTGTGGATTCTTTCTTTCAGTCTATTTCAGCTATAACTACGACGGGTTTTGCGAGCGTAAATATATCTGGCTTGAGCGAGCTATCAAAGGCATATATAATAATTCTTATGAATGTTGGAGGAAGCTATGGGGCAACTGCTAGCGGTATAAAATTAATGCGATTTGTTGTAGCGTTAAAATCTGTGGAATGGTTTATAAGGAAAATAACTTCCCCTAGCAGAGCCATAATTCCTTTTAAGTTGCAAGGGAGAGTATTTTCCGAAGAAGAAGTTTTAGCGACTCTACTGTTTTGCCTTCTTTATATAGTACTTCAAGTACCGAGCATCCTTATATTTATGTATACTGGCAGGTCTTTTATGGATGCGGTTTTTATGGTTTCCTCTGCTATGGGTAACAATGGCTTGGTTACGTTGACAACTTATACTTCTGTAGAAAAAATTTTGATGATATTTCACATGTGGATTGGAAGACTAGAGATTATTCCGGTACTTATTCTCTTCGCTGGCTGGAGGAGGATGTGAGAATAGAAAAGTATAATAGGGTGTTTTTCTGAGAAGTTCAATCTCCTGTATAAAAGAAAAATGTTAAATATAGATTTGTAAATGGTTGAATTCGGTGATTAATTTGTCTGGCATTGATAGAGAAGGTCAAGAAAGTGTATTTCATAAGAAACTAAAGGTAAAATTAAAAAAACCTGGGAATGAAGGAAGGATAGAATTTCTAAAAGATTATCTTGATTATCTTATAAGGAAAAATAAGGTTGTCCCTCCGGATTTTCCAACTTTTGTTAGAGAAATAATGGGGCTAGACGATAGATCTGGATTCATCCATATTAGGATATGGCACCAAGATAGCGAGCTTGTTGAGTTTGCAAAGGATAAAGGCTACGAATATAGAATTGACCACTATGATTGAGGAAGGATTTCTTGTAGGAGAAGCTCTAGTAGGTGAAGAGCCAGAGGTAGCGCATATTGACCTCATAATCGGAGAAAAAAGAGGTGTAATGGGACAAGCATTTGCAAATTCCCTAGCTCAACCTAGACAAGGCCACACCCCTATCCTAGCTGTGGTTAGACCTAATGTTCCAGTTAAGCCTGCCACTTTGATTGTGCCCAAGGTAACAATTAGGAATTTGGAAGGTGCTGAAAGACTATTTGGGCCTGCGCAAAGCGCCATCGCTAAAGCAGTAGCTGATGCGGTTGAGGAAGATATTATACCAAAAGAAAAAGTAGAAGAAATCGCTATTATAGTGTCGGTTTTTATTCATCCCCGAGGTAAAGACTACCAAAGGATTTATAGATATAATTATGGAGCCACAAAGCTTGCAATAAGAAGAGCTATGGAAAGGTTCCCCGGTATAGATACAGTTTTAGAGGAAAAAGATAAGGCAGCACATGCGATGATCGGATTTAGAATAAATAATTTGAAAAAACCACCCTATCTGGAGGTCGCCTTCGATATTCCGGATTGGAGGAGGGTTGAAGGAGTAATTAGAGCCCTGCCGAGATCAGATGCAATAATAATAGAAGCGGGGACGCCTCTTATAAAGAGGTATGGTGTTGAGGTTGTGCAGAAAATCCATCAGCTTAGACCAGAAACTATTGTTTTAGCTGATCTCAAAACTTTGGATACAGGCAATCTTGAGGCTAGAATGGCTGGTGATGCAACTGCTGACGTGATAGGTTTTTCAGGACTCGCTCCACTAAAGACTATGGAAAAGTTCATAGAGGAGTGTAAGAAGGTTGGGGCCCTCTCCTTGATGGACACCCTCAATGTTGCCGACCCGATAGAAGTTTTAAAGAGCCTAAAAGTAAAGCCCGATATAGTAGAACTTCACAGAGCTATAGATGTAGAAGAGAGCGAAGAGGCTCAGTGGGGTAACATTCAGGAGATTAAAAGAATATGCAATAACAAAGTATTGGTGGCAGTAGCAGGAGGTATAAGAGTCGATAAAGTCAAAGAAGCTTTAAAATCTGGAGCAGATATACTGGTGGTTGGAAGGGCGATTACTGCTGCTAAAGACGTAACTGGAGCGGCAAGGGCTTTCCTCCATGAGATGGGAGTTGAAGAAGTGGATCAGTTTAGGATAATGACTGACTACTAAAAACTACGTAAGACTTTACGGATAGGGTCTTCTTTAGAAGTTGGAAGTAGTTTTCTCTACCCAAAAATTTATCAGAAGCGTGCACCGATACTCATTTATGCCGGTCCTTCAAATAGCTTTGGACCTACTTTCGATTGAGGACGCTATAACTATATCCGAGGAAGCAGTAAAAGGAGGAGCACAATGGCTTGAAGTGGGCACTCCACTTATAAAGAATCATGGGATGGCGGCTGTAAAAACTCTGAGATATAATTTCCCAAATGAGGTTATAGTCGCAGATATGAAAACTATGGACACAGGGGACCTTGAAGTTGAAATAGCTGCTAAAAACGGAGCTGATATCGTTTCCATCTTAGCGCTTGCTGATGATTTTACGATAAAAAGAGCAGTAAATTCAGCTAGGGCACATGGTATAAAAATAATGGCCGATCTAATAGGCGTTAAAAACAAGATTAAACGTGCAAAAGAAGTAGAGACCCTTGGCGTTGACTATATTCTTATCCATTCTCCGGTCGATATCCAGAAAGTGAAAGCACAGAAAATAAATTCGTCTTTAGATGAGATTATAAAACTTAAAAAAGTGGTTAGAATACCTATTGCGGCGGCTGGCGGAATTAGCGTAGAGACAGCGCCATTTTTAAAAGAAGCGGGTGTTGAGATCTTTGTGGTGGGCAGAGCTGTTACCAAGGCAAAGGATGTTACATTAACTGTAAGAAAACTCTGCAAAGCTATAGGAGTAAGGACTGAAAAGGTAGAGGAGAAAGAGCCTTCATTCGAGGATATTCTTAAAGATTTTGAAGGGATTCCGACACCATTCATCTCAGATGCCATGAAAAGATTTGGTGCTATGCGAGGATTGAAGCCTTTATTAAAGGAGGTAAGAGTTGCTGGAAAAGCTTTAACTGTTAGAACATTAGGTGGGGACTGGGGTAAGGTGGTTAAGGCAGTCGACTTAGCGGAGGAGGGAGATATTATAGTGGTAGATGCTCAAGGAGCTGAGATAGCTGTTTGGGGGGAGCTTGCGACTCTTAGTGCAAAAAGGAAGGGAGTAAGGGGAGTAATAGTAGATGGAGCAGCTAGGGATATAGATGACATTAGGGAGTTAGGATTCCCGCTATGGGCAAAATATTTTGTTCCAAATGCTGGCGAGCCGCATGGTCATGGCGAGATTGGGTGTGAAATAAGTTGTTGCGGTGTACCAGTAAAAAGAGGAGATATAATAGTAGCTGATGAGGTTGGCGTCGTCGTTGTGCCAAAAGAGAAAGCCTATGAGATATTACAAAAATCAAAAGAGATTGCCAAAAAAGAAAAGAGGTACAAGGAGGCTATAAAGAAAGGAAAGACGTTATCTGAACTTTTTGGTCTTTAATGGTTGTGTTGCAGACAGCAAAAACTATAAATACAGCATATGACAATTGTGCATATACTGCACACTAACGGGATTACTATGGACTGGGATCTAATAGTAGTTGGAGGAGGGCCAGCCGGGCTTTCTGCAGGCCTATACGGGGTGAGGGCTGAATTAGAAACTCTCGTATTAGAATCACGCCAGCCAGGGGGCCAAATAGCGACAGCAGGAATAGTTGAGAATTACCCGGGGTTTCCAGAGGGAATAATGGGGATTAAATTAGCTGAGAATTTCAGACTGCAAGCGGAAAAAGCAGGCGCGCAGATATTACCTATGCAGGAAGTGGAATCTGTTGAGATTGAGAGGAATAGATTCCTTGTTAGGAGTAATTCAAATAGCTACTTTGCGAGAGCTGTGATTATAGCAACCGGCTTGAGGCATCGTAAGCTTGGGGTCCAAGGTGAGAAGGAATTTACTGGCAGGGGAGTAAGCTATTGTTTCACTTGTGATGGTCCTTTTTTCCGAGATAAAAATGTAGTTGTCGTTGGAAGTGGTACAAGTGCGGTAGAAGCGGCTTTATATCTAGGTAAATTAGCCAAGAATGTTAAAATGATTATGAAAGCTAAAAATTATGCGCCTAGAGAAAAGATACAGTACTCTAGGATGAAAAATAGTGGAATTGAAACAATACCTTTAACCGAGGTCATAGAAATTTATGGGGATGAGCTTGTAAGAGGTATAAAAATTAGAAATTTAAAAAACGGCGAACTAGGAGAAATTGAGACGGATGGTGTTTTCGTAGAAATCGGAAAAACTCCGAATACAGATTTCTTAAAAAATCTGCCTATAAAAATGGATTCTGCAGGGTATGTTATTACAAATGATCGTCAGGAAACTAATATTCCTGGAATCTTTGCGGCCGGAGATGTTACTAGTGCAAGCGTTAAGCAGTTAGGCGTTGCAGTAGCGCAAGGCACGGTTGCAGCTCTACAAGCTTATGCTTATTTGAACGGGAGAGGTTAAATGTCTTTTTTACTCTTTACTATGGGTATTCTTTCTTATATTTTTTTAAAATTCTATGAATTTTATAATCCAATTGAGGGGGCAAAAAATTTTAGAGGAGGTGACCTTGCTGAAGAAACTACCAAATCTGAAAACTCCCTTTAGGGAAATGACTGTGGCAGATATAATGGACTGTATGTTCGGTTTAAAAAGCTTCGAAACAGAAACCTATTTTGAGGTAGTGAATAAAGGTTCGGTTACAGTTAACGACCTTGTAAAAAGCTACGACAAGGATAGGAGCACTATTCAACGAGCTCTTCAGAATCTGGCTATAGCGGGGCTCATATACCGGGAGCAGAAAAACATTAAAAACGGCGGGTATTACTATGTGTATCACGCCGCTCCCTTCAGCGAGGTCAAGGAAACAATGAAGGCTAGTATTGCAAAGTGGTGTCAAGCTGTGACCAAGTGGATAGAAGAGTTGTCGCCATAAAAGGTTAGAATTCTGCTCCAATAATAGTTCTTGTAGAGGCTACTCCAGGGATATTTCTTATATTATCTACGATATCGTTTAAGGGTTTTAGGCCTTCTGTTTCAATAATAGCTATGAAATCATATTCTCCGAAGAGGTGAAAAAGTTCTCTTATCCCTCTAATCTTTGATAGTTCATCTCGTACATTACTCTCGGATCCAAGTTCTACATTTATAAGGCATACGCCAACTACCATTTTATTACCTCCTTTAATTTATCTAGCCTGGGTTCTATCTCTATCGGCCTTTCATATTCTTTAAAAATGATTTCTGGATCTTTCAGTGCATGGCCTGTTGTAATACATACTATCCTTTCGTCTCTGTCTATCTCTCCCGCTTCTAATAATTTAATTAATCCTGCTATTGAAGAAGCAGAGGCGGGTTCAACTCCTATTCCCTCGAGGCAGGCGATCATCTTCTGGGCGTTGAGAATTTCGTCATCAGAAACGCTTTCAGCTATTCCGCCCGACTCTTTAAGGGCTCTGAGAGCTTTCAATGCGTTCACGGGGGCGCCTATTCTTATGGCGCTAGCTATGGTTTCTGGCTTTTCAACTGGCGTAATATCTTCTCTGCCTTGCTTGAAAGCTTTTACAACTGGTGATGCTCCCTTAGCCTGTATACCGGTCATTATAGGTAAGGAGTCTATTAAGCCTACTATTTTGAGTTCTTTAAATCCCTTCCAGATGGCTGAAATGTTACCGCAATTTCCTACTGGTAATACAACTCTATCAGGTGGTTGAAAGTCTAGTTGGTCTGCTATCTCAAAAGCCTCTGTTTTCTGCCCTTCTAATCTCCAAGGATTTATAGAATTCAGTAGGTATATATTTAGCTCTTCGGAGGCTTCTCTTACAAGTTTTAATGCGGTATCAAAGTTTCCTTTAATTCCTATAACTTTAGCTCCGTGTAGTATGGCTTGTGCTAGTTTTCCTAATGCAATCTTTCCAGATGGTAATAAAACTAGACATTTGATTTGAGCTTTAGCCGCATATGCAGCTAGTGAAGCAGAAGTGTTTCCTGTCGAGGCACATCCTACTATAGTTGCTCCGAATTCTAGTGCCTTTGTAACTCCTATTGTCATGCCCCTGTCTTTAAAAGAGCCCGTTGGATTTGCGCCCTCATTCTTTATATATAGGTTTTTAACTCCTATTTTTCTTCCAAGGGTTTCGGCTTTATAAAGAGGAGTTCCACCTTCGCCTAAGGTAATTATTTTCGATTCCTTGTTTATCGGCAGCAGTTCTCTGTAACGCCATACTCCGAACTTTCTCCTTCTCAGCCTATCTTTGTCTATTGATACCTCCCCGAGATCTATTTCTACTTCTAGTACCCCACTACACTGGCAGGTATAAATTCTTTTTTCTGGAGGATATTTTTTATTGCATTTTATGCATCTAAGTTGAATCATGCTTTGAAACCTTCATTTTAGGATTTTATTATTTCTTCTATAGGTTTTTTTATTGCGGAACTTTAAATCTTATGTTGAATTGAGTTTATGTATTTTTTAGATAAGCTAAAGTTTTTATATTAAATTGATATATATTAAGTTGATATAATGTCTCTTGCAAAACTCTGTATTCTTGGAGCATTGATGGAAAAGCCAATGCACGGCTATGAAATGAAGCGTTTTTTTGAGCTAAGCAAAGGTGTATTTTGGATGATAAATTTTGGATCTATCTACCCTACCCTTAAAAAACTAGAAGAAGCTGGCTTAGTTAAAAGTAGAAAAGAGCTATCAAAAACGGTTGGGAAGATAATATACGAGATTACAGAGGAGGGTAGAAACGAGTTTGTCAGAATTTTAAAATCAAGGATAAAAAAAGAACCCCACGTGAGAGATGAATTTACTCTACATCTTTTCTTGCTGGACTATTTGGATGACGGTGTGGAGAAAAGTCTTTTCGAAGAAAAACTTAAAGGTAACGTAGATTTGCTCGATGAACTTTTGAAGACGAGAACGGAATGTAAGGAGAGTTTGCCGAGGTTTAAACTGGCTGCGTTAGAGAGGGGGATAATGCATGCAGAGACCGAAATAAAATGGTTAAATAAAATTTTGGAGGAATGGAAATGAAAGAATGGTTTTTCATTGTACTTCTTATGGTTCCCATAGTATCTGCCTCGACTGCTGACTTTTATGTTATGAACGTTTCTCCGGATAAGGTTTATCCTGGAGAAATTGTGACGGTGAATATAACGATAAAGAATCTGGGAACAGATTATGCCGCATATCTTCGGGCTTCATTTGACCCTGACGGAACATCTCCGTTCACAGCGCTATCGTCGCCTAAGAAGTTTTTAGGGAAAGCAGCTGGCGCTGTAGAATCAATGGAGTATTTCGGAGTTGTAAGGCAAAGTGATGAGTTAATACTACAATATCAAGTCAAGGTAAAAGATAATGCTGCAATAGGGGCATATCAAATTCCGATAGTATTAAATTGGGAAGACGCTAGGAAGGAAGAAAAGAGTCAAATAATCTACGTAGGTGTTATAGTAGAAGGGGAGCCAAATCTGGTTATAGCAGGGGTCAATACTTCCCCGGAACGAGTATATCCTGATCAGGAGTTCTCTCTAGTTTTAGGTGTTGAGAATATAGGAGATGAGGATGCAAAAGCTGTTGAAGCCAGACTTGTTATGCCTGAGGAGTTTTCTGGGGAAGGATCGGGGTATATAGGCACATTGGAGAAAGACAAAAAAGTTTCTCTCTCTTTTGACCTCAAAGCATCAAAGAAAGCGGAAAGTAGGGCTTATGATTTCACTCTTATATTGATTTATTATAATGAAGAAGGAGTTCTAAAAAAGGTTGAAAGACCCTTTCAGATTTTTGTTAGCTCGTATGGTGATGTTGATTTAGAGATAGCGGGGATAAGTACCTCTCCATCTAAGATTTATCCTGGAACTGATTTTACTCTCTCTGTGCAATTGGAAAATATTGGCACCCAAGATGCTAAATCAGTTATGGCGACGATTTCGAATACTGAAGGGTTTGTCGGAGAATTTTCGTCCTTTATAGGCAAGATTGAAGTGGACGATGTGTCTTCAGGTATATTTGACCTTAGAGCTACTAAATCAGTAGCGCCCGGAGACCACACTTTTAAAATGAAGATTGTTTATACCGATGAAAAAGGAGACGAATTCTACGATACGAAGACATTTAGCATTTATGTGGACGAGCCTCCACGGAAAAAAGTTTACTACATAGCTGTGCCTCTGATAATTCTTGCGCTTATTTTAGTTGTAGTCTGGAGATATAAGAAGGCAGCATCGCAAGTTATTGAAGGGTGAAAGGTTTGGATATAGTGAGACTCGAAGGAGTTGAAAAGACTTATCTCATGGATCGTGTCAAAGTGCCGGCTTTACGAGGTATAAACCTTTCTATTGAAAAGGGTGATTATGTTTCGATTATGGGGCCCTCTGGGAGCGGGAAAAGCACTTTGATGAATTTGATTGGAGCTTTGGATAGGCCAACGAAAGGAAGGGTTTTCATTGAGGGAAGAGATATTTCGAAACTGTCAGATAATTCTCTAGCGAGAATTCGCAGAGAGAAAATAGGCTTCGTATTTCAACAATTCAATTTAATACCTCGTCTTACAGCTATCGAAAACGTAGAGCTCCCCATGTGGTTTGCAGGAGTGCCTAAAGTCCAAAGAGTGAAAAGAGCTGCGGAACTTCTAAAACTCGTGGGTTTAGGCGACCGAATGAAGCATCGGCCAACAGAACTTTCAGGTGGAGAAAGGCAGAGGGTTTGCATCGCTAGAGCTCTTGGGAATGATCCGGAAATAATTTTGGCTGACGAGCCAACTGGTAATCTGGATACTAAGTCTGGTGAAGGTATTATGAGAATTTTAGAAGAACTCAATGAGAGAGGTAAGACGATCGTGTTGGTAACGCATGAGAGGGAATTTGGTAAGCGAGCAAACACTATAATAAAAATCAGGGATGGGAGGATCGTAGGCTGAAGTGAGATGTTGCAATATATAGAGCTTTCCTTAAAAAATTTATCTTATAGAAAAGCTAGGGCTATTCTTACAACACTTGGTGTAATTATCGGTATAACAGCTGTAGTTTCGATGGTGTCTATTGGGGAAGGCATGACAAAGGCTGTAAGGGAACAGTTTGAGGCGTTTGGCACCAATAAAATACTCGTTACTTCTACGATGGAATATGGGGTAAGAGGAAAAGGCTTAACTGATGGCGATGTTTCGAATATTGAGGATATAGTGGGTGTGGAGTTTGTTTCCCCTATGTATAGTGTTGCTGCAGGAGGCGAATTTAAGGGTGAAGAAAAGGTCATAACTGTATGGGGTTTAGATCCCGGTAAAGCAGAACGAACTTTTTCTGATGTCGGGGGATACCGCCTCCTTAAAGGTAGATGGCTCGAGCCAGGAGACCGAAATGTAGTTGTCTTGGGTTATAGAGTTCATGACGATTTTTTTAAAAGTAAAGTAGAGCTCGGAAACAGCATAAAAATCCAAGGAGAAAAATTCCGTGTTGTAGGTATTTTTAAAGAAACTGGAGATCCAGAACATGATGAAGCTGTAATGGTTAACATAGATAAGTTAAGGGAACTCATGGGGAGAGAAAAAAGTGTAACAGCAATAGTCGTAAGGGTAAAACCAGGTTATGATGTGGACGAAGTCCGTCAAAAAATAGAAGACAGTCTTGAAAGACGCCATGAAGGGGTGGAGTTCGATGTATTTACCTCCCAGCAACTGATTAATGCCATATCGTCTTCGCTAAAAGTAATCCAGGTCGTATTTGGAGGTATAGCTGGAGTATCTTTGATTGTTGGGGGTATAGGCATAGCCAATACAATGATTATGAACGTAGTTGAAAGGACCCAGGAAATAGGTATAATGAAAGCAACTGGGGCTACTAATTCTCAAGTAATGAGAATATTTCTCTTCGAATCAGGGGTTTTTGGATTTTTTGGAGGTATGATAGGAGTTTTGATAGGTTACATTATCTCTACAATTATAAATGAGCTAGCTGAAAACTATTTGGGCCCAGGTGTTTTGACTACCGCGGTAACCCCTAGCTTGGCATTCTATGCTATTAGCTTTGCTATATTAGCTGGCGTTATCTCTGGTTTATATCCCGCGTATAAGGCCGTAAAATTGGATCCAGTGGAGGCTCTCAGAGCATGATCGAGTACATAAAGTATTCGTTTAGGAATATGGTTCAAAGGAAGTCTAGAACTTTTCTTACTCTATCAGGCATTGTTATAGGTATTGCGGTAATTGTGGCTATGATTTCTATTGGTGAGGGTATGAGGAGGACAGTAAATGAACAGCTTGACAAGGTTGGAGCCGATAAGATATATGTTTCACCAGCGGGATTTTTTGGAGGAGGCTTTGGGCCTCCAAAAGAATTCGTACCCTTCGGCAATGCTGAGCTGAGAGAGATAAATACTATTCCAGGGGTTAAAAAAGTAGCTCCTATGTATTTCGCATCAGCAAAGGTTAAAGTGGGTACTGAAGAGGTAACTGCGAACATAATAGGGGGGACAGAAGAAGGAATAGAACTTTATCGTGAGTTTCTTACATTGAAAGAAGGCCGATATATTGATGAAACCGAGACAGAGGCGGTGTTTATAGGTTATTATGTTTCAAAAGGGATGTTTGAAAAAGAAATTAGGGTAGGAGATTACCTAGAGATAAGCGGTAAAAAGTTTAGAGTAACTGGAATCATCGAGGAGATAGGGTCAAAGCCAGATGATTCTCAGATTTATATGTCGATAAAGGCTGCGCAGTCACTTTTTGACGTTGGGGATGATATTAATTTTATAATGGTTCAAGCAGACAGTAAAGGCGTAGTAGGGGAAGTTTCGAAAAAAATTGAAGAGCGCCTTAAAAAACTTAGAGGAGGAAAAGATTTTGAGGTCTTAACTACAGAAGACCAAGCTGGGCAAATAAATCAGGTTTTAGATATATTAACTTTCGTTCTCGGAGGAATTGCCTCGGTTTCTCTTTTGGTAGGGGGGGTAATAATAATGAATACTATGTTAATGAGCGTAATTGAGAGGACTCGAGAGATAGGTATAATGAAGGCAACGGGTGCGACTAACTACCGCATTCTAGGCGTATTTCTTGCGGAATCTTCTCTTGTAGGGCTTGTTGGAGGGGCTGTTGGGATAATTTTTGGTCTCGTTACTTCGAAGATGATAGAGGAAATCGGTCAGTTTTACATTGGTACATTATTTGAAACATATGTTTCTGTTACAGTGCTTATAGGAGCTCTTATTTTTTCTATTATTGTAGGAAGTGCCTCTGGAGCATACCCTGCATGGAAAGCGGCCAAGCTAGATCCGGTTGAGGCTTTGAGATACGAATAATGTTCTAAGATAGTTACGTAATCTTTCTTTTATTCCAAGGTAGCAAACCGGCTAGCTCTACATAATAGACTTGGATCTGATTTTACAATCTCGAAGTCTTTTCTTAGTTTATTTATATTTTCAGCCACAGTTTTAGGTTCTGCCTCGCTTATTTTAAAGTCTATGAGATGATGTTTGCTGATTGGACAGGATACAAGTCCTGTTTTATAGTGAATGCTGAAAGGGGCTCTTACATCCCCATTTGGTTTCATGCTACTCCAGTCTATTAGGATTTGATCTGCCCTCTCTTCTTTCTTGGCGACTGTGGAGGTTGTTATAGGCTTATTTTTCTTTGTAATTTGATAAAATTCGTCTGCGACATCTGAGTCCTGTATTGCTTGTTCGGTCATTCTTTGTATAACTATAGCAAGATTCCTATATTGAGCAAATTTGTCTCCTGGCGGTAATTTGCCGTTATCTAGTGCGGCCCATATCTGTATACCTCTAGATCCTGAAAATTTTATACACGGTGTTATCTCGTGGTATTCTAGGACTTCTATAACTTTCTTTGCAGCTAATTTCACCAGATCAAAACCTTTCTCATGCCGTCTGAATTCTAAACCAGCATCTAGGTCTAGTATAAGCCAATCTGGCTCAGAGGAGTTAAGCTTATGCACATAGGGTATGAAATCAATCGCATGAGCGTTTACATATCTAAGTAGTTCGTCTACAGTTTCGATTATTATAGGGGTTTTTTTAGGCTTATATCTGGAATATCTTACGAAAAGGGGTTTTAGATTATTAAAAGGGTCTTTTTCGTCGCTGAAAACTTTTACAGTACTCGTAGCTCTCTCTTTTAAATATGGAACCATAGCCTCTGCAACTGAGGGATAGTAGTCTTTTGCCACTAGTACCCGGCGATATGATAAATTTAGCTCATTTTCAATGTCTTTAAGCTTTTCTAAAATTGTAGCTCTGCCTTTCTCCGTAATTGCATACATTCTATTTTTCTCAGAGACCATTTGTTTTTTTAAGAGTTCTTCTAGGGTTTCTTTAACTTCTTTTTCAGATATCTTCCCTTGCTCGTCTCTGATAACTTTTTCAGCGATGTGTTCAAAGTTTATTCTTTTACCTTTTTCTTTAATAGCAAGTAGTAGGAGGATACGATCTTCCGGAGTAGCCATATATAAAAAATTGTTTTTTTGATATAAAGTTTTAATTTTAGCATCTATTTTCTTTGATCTGCTAACCTTGTTTATGGCAGTTTTCTCATTTTAAAGTAGAGTGAATATGGAAGACTGGCAGGATCCAAAATGTGAAATCGTAAGGGCCATTAGAAAGCTTAGACCCATGAGCAGAACTTTATGCTTGGAGTGCAAAGGGGGAAGATTACTTTGTGGGAGACCTTCTTGTCCTTTACTAGCTAAAATTTATATTCAAAGCCCTATTGAGGGCATGCTCAAAGAAAACATGTTTGGACCCTCTCCTAGTATTTTTGTAGGATGGAAGGGGTATCCTAATGTTTTTGTTGGTCCGCTAACTTCTATAGAGTATGAGAATGCAAGCCTTTTAGATGATCCTAGCAAGTGGTATGGGCTAGATTTTAACCAGATAATAAAAATGCGTTCACTGCTTGTCAGATCGAAAACCCGATGCGGCGTGAAGGAGAGATCGAAGATAGTAGAAAAGGTCCAGGAAGTAGTGCTTTCTATTAAGCCTGTGGATACTGAGGTAGAATTTAAATCTAAACCAAAATATAGCTTGTCTTTCTCTCCGTTATCTCAGCCGTTAGGCCCTAGCGGTATGCTGAGAAATTTTGATATAGCTGAAAATCCCGCAATACCCAAAAAGGTGGATTCTGTAGTATCTGACGAATTTAAGGCAGGTGAGGCTATCTCTAAGCTCTACCACTATGGATATGATGTATATTATTTGAGTAGGATTTTATCCTCCGGCGTTTTAGGATTGGATTTGGGTAAGAAGATGGTTCCAACAAGATGGAGCATAACTGCGGTTGATGATATAGTTGGGAAAAGACTTTTAGAAAATATAAGGTCTTATCCAACCGTTAATGAATTTCTGGTATACCATAATACATATCTGGATAATCATTTTGAAGTGTTGCTCATGCCTCGGAGATGGGAATATGAGCAGTTTGAGGCGTGGGCTCCAGATACTCTGTGGACCTTGTCCTATAAAGAACCTGCGATTAATCAGGAAAATGAGGGCTATTGGGGTAGAAGTGAGTATGCTTATTCAGAAGGAGGAGGCTATTATGCAGCGAGACTTGCTGTGCAAGAGGCTCTTTATAGGATGAGAAGACAGGCAGGAGTTATCGTATTTAGAGAAATCTATGAAGGCTATATTATCCCCGTAGGAGTTTGGGAGGTAAGGGAAAATGTTCGTCAAGCGATGAAAAACCCGCCTAGAAAGTTTGATACTTTAAGCGAAGCTTTGAGGGATATCTCTAAGAGGCTGAAGATTCCAATGAAGGAATATTTGAAAAAAAGTAAAATGCTTAAGCAGAAAAGATTGGAGGAGTTTATATGAAAAGTTCTCTTATGGCGTATCATTATTCTGATAAAATGAAGACGCTACTTTTGATGGCGAATAATCTTCTAGAGGCTTATGAAAACTACGATAAGAAAGAAGACATTATTCATGCAATGTTTGACTCATTGGACGGGGAGATGAGAACATTATTTGTTGCGTTGAGAGATAAAACCCATGAGAAGGAAGCAGACTCTGCATATCATAATCTCCATAAAGCAATTAAAGAGTTCAACACCGTTAATATGAAAAAATCTAAGGAGTATATAGCTAAAGCGGTTTCTAATGTAACTACGATAGCTGAGAAATCTTTCAAAGATTTAGAAAATGGAAATTTTCGGACAAAATAGGTTGTAATAAATACTACTATCTATTTCTAAAGTATACCTTTGTTCCAGAAGCATCTCTCCGATATTTCCCAAATTCAGTAATTTTTTCAACCTCTATGTCCCTAAAAACAGGTCCTTCTTTGCAGACCCTTTGTCCTGTTCCATCTACTATACAATGCCCACATATCCCAATACCACATTTGACATATCTTTCCATAGATACTTGTGTGGGTATACCCTTCGCTTTCGTCTGTTCTAATACCTTAACCATCATTATCTCTGGACCGCAGGTATAACATGAGTCAAAAGTTTCTTTCTGGAGTAAATCCCTAAGTAAGTCGGTTGTAAATCCTTTCTTTCCAGCAGTACCATCGTCTGTGCACGTTAAAACTCTAGCACCTATATTCTCTAATCGATCTACGAATAAAAGTTCGCTTGCCGTTATTGCTCCAACGATGGCGGTTACATTTTTACCTTCTTCAACCGCTTTGTCAGCAAGAGCAGCAAGAGGCGGTACACCTACTCCTCCCCCAACTAGCAAGAGGTTGTCTCCTATTATTTTGAAGCCTCTGCCGAAGGGGCCCCTAATACCTACTTTATCTCCTACTTTGAGTTCTGCCATTTTATTAGTGAAAGGTCCTTGGGCAAGTACTGTTATAGTCAAATCTCCTTTATGTTTGGATAGGCTTAACGGTTTTTCATCTACATCAGGTATCCATACCATCACAAATTGACCGGGTAAAGCGTCAACTTTTTCTTCGAAAACAAAGGTCCTTATTCGCTCTGTTTCTCTAATTATCTCCTTTATTTTTGTAACTCTCATGTTACTTCACCTTTCTTGATCACAGAGGGGGAGTCGACTAGTGAGCTATTCCTCTTATTTCATCTAGATTTCGGTAGCCCTGTTTTTCCATTATCTCTTCCATTTCTCTTGCAATTTTCTTAAATATAGTTATACCTCTCGTAAGTATCCCGGTTCCTATTTGACATGCTTGGGCGCCTGCCATAATAAACTCTAGGGCATCCTCGCCTGTGGTTATCCCTCCGCATCCTATTACAGGTACATCCACTTCTTTGGTGATTGCATAAACGCATCGTAGAGCTATAGGTTTTATACACGGACCACTTAAGCCGCCTACCTTGTTGCCTAACACAGGTCTTCCAGTGTTTACATCTATTTTCATGGCCTCTAGAGAAGTTATTGCAGTGATTGCATCTACTCCTGCTTCCTCGCATGCTTTAGCCACCTTAACGATATCTGATACATTAGCTGTTAATTTTGCAAAAACAGGAATATTCACGCTCTCCTTGACAGCTTTTACTACCTCATAACTAAGTTCTGTATGCTTACCGTAGAATGCTCCAGTTTTTCCTACATTTGGATAGGAGAGATTGAGTTCTACTGCGGAGGCCCCATAGCTTTCAAGGGCTTGGGCTACTTCTATATACTCTCGGAAACTAAATCCATATGCACTTCCAATAACGGGCACTCCTCCTTCTTTAGCGATATCTAGCTCCTCTTTGAATGCTTCATATCCCGGATTAGCCAAGCCAATGGCACTTATAAGGCCTCCTGCTATGCTCTTTACAATGGTTGGACCTTTATGGCCGCTTCTAGGTTCAACTCCCAGGGATTTGGTTACTATGGCTGAAGCTCCTCCGAAAACCGCTATCCTTTTGAGCGATGTGCCGGCGGTGCCTAAAATACCTGATGCGAGCATTAATGGAGTCTTAAGCTTTATTCCGCTAATTTTAGTGGAAATATCTACCATAAATACAACTCCAGATGTATAAAAATTATGATTTCATTTAAAAAACTATCTAATAGACAGCCTGTTTTTATTAAAATGATTCATTTAATGGAGACCTTAAAAATGTTTATATTGAGAAGGTAGTAGGATTATTAAAACGTGTTTATTTTATAATAGCCCTGATTTTTACCATCTAAGGAAGCCTTCTCTACTATTAAATTCTAATTTATATGTGATAGGAGGAAAATTAGAAATACTTGCCTATAGACTCTATCATTATGAAGCTAAAGGCAGGGGTAATAGGTGCAGGCTGGGTTGGATTAATGCATGCTCAAGCTTACACTGGAGCAACACACGCAGAATTAGTTGGAGTCGCTGATATCGCAGAGGACAATGCACGAAGGCTTGGAGAGAAATTTGAAGTCTCCCATACCACGGACTATCACGAGCTTTTAGATACAGGTGTTCAAATAGTTAGTATAGCAACTCCACCCTATCTTCACTACGAAATGGCTAAAGAGGCATTAGAAAAAGAAATCCATGTCCTTGTGGAAAAGCCAATAACGCTGGATTTAAATGAGGCTGAAGAACTAGTTCGATTGTCTGAAGAAGGTAATGCTAGGCTTATGGTCGGTTTTTCAGAGAGATTTCATGTTGGATTCAAAGCCGCTAAGGAAAGAATAGCTCAGATAGGCCGGCCTTATATGGCGCATGGTAGGTGGATGCATAGAGCCTCATCAAAGAAAGGCTGGATATGGGAGGTAGATAAAAGTGGCGGCCTTATCGTTGACTTAGGGATATTTATGATAGATCTTCTGAGGTGGCTTATGGAGTCTGAAGTGAGGATGGTAGAATGTAGATCAGGTAACTTCGTATATTTGAATGCTAAGAGCGAGGATTCCGCAATTATGTTACTTAAGTTCAAGAACAATAGTTTTGCTTCAATAGATATTTCGAGATTTCTGCCAAAATCATTTCCAAGCCCTTTGGATGTAGGGCTTAGGATATTTGGCACTAAAGGTATTTTGACGGTAGATACTACCACTAGTTTACCCCTCCAGATATATACGGAGGAGAAAGCAGTAATACCTGATCTTTTACGTGCTCCGGGTATGTGGATAAGTGATGAGGTTGAACACTTTTTGGAGGCTATAGTTCATAATACACCACATATGTGTACTGCTAGAGATGGTAAAATCGCTTTAGAAGTAGCTCTTGGTGCGAGGAGATCTGCAGAGTTACATGAGAGAGTAGTATTTGGTTAGAAAGTTTTTTTAACTTTTGAAACTATAGATTTAACAAGGAGTGTATGGGTTTTATAATTCGCTTATGTTTCTCAAGCTATGCATCATAATTATCTAAGTAAAGTAAGAGACTTGACAATATTGGTTAGGAGGTGGTAAATTGGGCGTTACAGAGGTTGATAATGTAACGATAAGTTGGTTAGGTCATGCGAGTTTTAAGATAAAAGGGAATTCCGTTATATTTGTGGATCCATATGTTCTAAACGATGATAGCGAAAAAGCGGATATAATCCTAGTTACGCATGAGCACTACGATCATTGTGATGTTGGAAATATTGAGAAGTTGAAAAAAGATGATACAGTAATTGTTTCTCCACCGGCCTGTAAAGGAAAGGTTAAGGGGAATCTCACTACGGTAATGCCGGGTGATTCGGTATCTATTAAAGGAGTTGAAATTAAGGCTGTAGATTCTTACAATATTTCAAAGCCATTTCATAGCAAAAACTCTGGTGTAGGATATGTCTTTAAGGTCAATAATTTAAGAATTTATCATGCAGGAGATACGGATTTTATCCCTGAGATGAAGGACATTGAGGCCGATGTCGCACTCCTCCCCATAGGTGGGACGTATACAATGAACATTAAAGAAGCTGCCGAAGCTGCTATGGCCATAAAGCCTAGGATAGTTATACCGATGCATTATAACTACCTTAAAGAAACAACGGCTAATCCTGAAGAGTTTAAAAGTTTAATTAAAGATCCAGATATAGAAGTCAGAATTCTCTAAAGAAACTACCCTATGCTTTCGTATACGGGCTTTCCAGAAGAAGTTAAAATGCTTTATTATTACATGAGAACAAAGCAATTCCAGTAGGATTAATTATCGCAATAGTTTTTTTCCCGCATTCTGGACAGTTTATTTTCTTAGTTCTGATTCCCATTTCAAGAAGAGCAAGTTTAATCTCGCAGTCACTTCTAAGTTCTATGTATGTCTTCTCCGTGATATAATTTTTTTCAAGATGTTCTTCTATTTTTTTGATAAATGATCTTAACAGAGCTTTTTCTACGTCTATAGGGAATTCTTCTAATCCTATTATTTGTGCCCTTATTAAGTTTCTTTTACCTATGAATTTAGGCATTGTGAGAAGCTTATATTTGATTGACAGCCTTCATAAATCTGAGGGCAATATAGTTCGCACTTTCAAGAGTTTCGGCTTGAGTAGCTACCTCGAAAAGAGGTCCGAGAATATCCCCCTGTACTCCGAGCTTTTCTAGTTTACATTTGATTGAATAAACGTCTTCCTGCTTTTCTATTTCGACGCTGGCGTATATAGAATAGTAATTCTTATCGCCGTCTTTGGATAGAAATTTAGGAGAGAGAGGAGGAAGTAGCCTAAATATTTTAGAGTAACTTTTAAGCTGATTCTCTTTAGTACCGTTTAAAATCGCATTAGCTGAAGGATTCCAGCCTTCTGGTAAGTCTTCTATTGAAATCTTATATAAACCAAACTCTTTGTCTGTAGATGCCCTTTGCGCCTCCATTGGAAAACCCCCACATAAAAAAATATTCTCCTACCTACTATAAATACTTTTACAAAAAAGATATTTCTATAATTTCTTTAGCGATAGAGAAAATCTTTTATTAAAACTGTCTTAGTTTTTAATGAATAAAATATCTTATTCCACCGTAACTGATTTAGCTAAAGCTCGAGGTTTATCGACATTTCTCCCAAATTTAACAGCTGTATAGAAGGCGAGGAGCTGGTATACCGGGGCTACTAATATAGGAGATAAAGCCTCGCTACAAGCCGAAGTAGTGATATTGGCATCACAGATGGTAATGGGTCTTCCAACAGCTATGCAAACGACTTTTCCTCCTCTAGCCTTTACTTCTTGAATATTGCTCTTAATTTTAGCACGGTTGTCGCTCCTCAGTGGAGCAATAGCGACAGTTAAAAATTCATCGTCAATGAGAGAAATCGTACCATGTTTAAGCATTCCTCCACTCATTCCTTCAGCATGAAAATAAGTTATCTCCTTTAACTTGAGAGCACCTTCTAATGCGCTTGGCAGATTTATCCCCTTACCTATATAAATATAGTTTTTCTTTGTAAAGTACTCATCCGCTATGTTTTTGATAGCTTCTTTTTTATCCAGTACTTGTTTAACGATAACAGGTAGATTATTAAGTTCTTCCTCTAAATTAGCTGTATCTTTTCCAAGAGTCCTTCCAAGGGCTATAGCAGTCCTTAGCAACACTACTAATTGGCTAGTAAAGGTCTTAGTAGCGCAGACTGATATCTCTATTCCGGAGCCCTGTAATATCACATGGTCAGCGATCCTCGTTGCAGTTGATCCTATCACGTTTACTATTGCAGCTGTCTTTGCACCTTTTCTCTTGGCATATCTCATGGCAGCTAGGGTATCATATGTTTCTCCTGACTGGGTAATTCCTATCACTAAGGTTTTTCCATCTATCACTCCTTTATTAACAAGTTCGGAGGAATCCATTGCCACTACGAATTTGTCACAGAGCTGTGAAAACCAGTATTCAGATACCATAGCAGCATGTAGGCTTGTGCCGGCAGCTGCTATTAACACACGATCTGCTTCCTTTATCATTTCAGCGAGTTTATTAATCTCATCAGGGTAAACATTTAATGCGCTAACTATAGTTCTAGGCTGTTCCATTATCTCCTTTAACATAAAATGAGAATAACCTTCTTTTTCCGCGTCACTGATGCTCCAACTAATCTTGAACGATTCTTTTTTTATGGGCGTTCCAGAAGCTATTTTGTAGATTCTAAGCCTGTCTCTTGTTATTGTAGCACATTCTCCGTCATCTAAGATTATAGCTCTCTTTGTATGGTTGAGGAACGAGGCAATATCAGAGCCTACAAATATCTCATTATCCCCTAAGCCTATTATGAGTGGACTTTCATTTTTAGCGCAGACCATCTTATTAGGCTCGTGTTGAGATATAGCTATTATAGCGTAGGTTCCTTTAACCTCCTTTAGGGCTTTTCTAACAGCTTCTTCTAGGTTCCCAGAGTATTTCTCTTCAATTAAGTGGGAAAGGCACTCGGTATCTGTATCTGATTTAAAGATATGTCCGTTTTTAAGGAGTTTTTCACGTAATTCAATATGGTTAGAGATAATACCATTGTGGACTACTGCAATCTTACCTTCGCAGTCCAGATGGGGGTGAGCATTTTCGTCAGTTACCATGCCATGAGTAGCCCACCTAGTGTGACCTATACCTATACTTCCCGGAAGTGAGGTAAGATTAAGTCTTTTGTGAACGTCATCGATCATTCCAGCGCCTTTCTTAACCATAACTGTAGCATCTATAGTAGCTATTCCACATGAATCATATCCCCGGTACTCTAAGCGTTTAAGATTCTCATGTAAAATTGGAGACGCTTTTTTATTCCCTACATAACCGACTATTCCGCACATTTTAATTTCCTTAAGCGTTTAAAAAATTTTCCAGTTTCATCTTTAGTATCTTGTTTACGGTCTTTCCATCTATTTTTCCTCTAACCTTACTCATAATTAGGCCCATTAAAGGTTTTTCTGCTGCAAGCCCACGTTCCTTTATGAAGCTCTCTTTTTCTTTTATTATTTTATCAATAAGTTCCTCGATTTCATTTTCCTTGAAGGATGATATTCCAAGACTTTCCCTTGCCTCGTTTAGGGTTGCATTGGGGTGATGTGATAAAAATATAATTATCTCGGGTATAGCCTCCTTCGCTATTCTATTATCAGCTACAAGACTAAATATCTCAATTAATCGTTCATCAGTAACATTTTCTACGGCAATGCCTTCTCTTTTGAGGTCTTTCATAGTTCCTAAAAGCGTGTTTGCAACTATTGTGGGCGAGGCGGTTGTTTTACCAATAATTTTCTCAAATAATAAACTCCTATCAGATTTAACCATTTGGGCAGCTAGTTCCCCGCTTAAAGAGTACTCTCTAATGTATCTTTGGATTTTCTCCTCATACAGTTCAGGAAGACTTGACCGAATCTTCTCTAAGACCTTCTCTGTCACAACAATGGGAGGTATATCGGTCTCAGGATACATTCTTGCTGCGCCTGGAAGAGGCCTCATGTAAGATGTAGTCCCATCAGGATTTGCAACTCTAGTTTCTTCAGGAACTCCGTCAAATGCCATTCTAGCCCGCTTAAAAACCGCTTTTAAAGCTTTTTTTGCTTTCTCTTTCTTTTCTGCAACTAAAACGAAGCCATCATCTTCTTCTAATTTCAATATATCCTCGATCTTTCTAACCTCTTCCTCCGAGATCCCATATCCGGGAAGCTCATCTGAGTGAAATATGCCTTTTACTCCAGCTACTACTCGGGCATATTGAGCAAACTCAGGGCCAAGTTTTTTTTGGGCCACTTCATTTGTACTCTTTTTGCCCGGAGTTGAGCAAGCGAGACTTCCCATGGTACCCTTAAATCCTTTGAGCTTTAGTGCTAACACTCTCCCTCCTCTATTAAGTTGAGCGTTGATAATCTTTGATGAAGTATTGGAAAATACTTTTGTGACATCTACTATTTTAAAACTAAGATCTCTCTTTGGATTTTTCTTCCTCAATTCTGCAGAGGTTTTAATCAGTCTTTGCTGTCGCATTGCCTCGTTTTCTACTATTATAGGGATCTGATTCAATTCTTGGACTCCTTTTATCTCCACCCTAGCGCCGCCTTCAATAGAAATGTTTATGTCTTGTCTTATAGTTCCTATCCCCCTTTTTACCTTTCCAGTGGCTCTTAAGAGTTCTCCGATTTTTTTAGCGACTTCACGGGCTTGTTGCGGGGTTCTAATATCAGGGGATGTTGTGATTTCTACTAAAGGAATCCCTAATCTGTCCAACCGGAATATTACATTCATTCCTTCTTCTCCGGTTTTTCTTGCAGCTTCTTCTTCAAGGCAAATCATAGGAATTCCTACTACGCCTTCCGGGGTTTCTAGTTTCCCGTTTTGAGCGATGATAGCAGTTCTTTGAAATCCGCTCGTATTAGATCCGTCAATTACGAGCTTTCTCATAAAATGAATCTCTTCAACTGGATTAGCATTTAGCAAAAGAGCCACTTCAAGGGCCGTTGAAATAGCCTCTTCGTTAGGCATATGGGGAGGCTCTTCGTCCATCTCGACTAAGCATGTTGTCTCTTGGTAAGCCTCGTAAATGAATCCCTTCCCCTTTAAGAATTCTTGTAGCGCAGCCTTGTCTATTTCACCGAGTTCGCTTTGAGTAGGTCTAAGCCTACGTTTAAGAACTATGTCCGGCTTATCTTCTCTTAGGACCGAGGGGCAGTTGCAGAACAACTTGTTTGTATCAAGCTGTTGATGTATCTCAAAACCTATTTTCATGCTCCATTACACCCGATAAGTATTATCTCTCCCCGGAGTTTTAATTAGTTTCGTAGTATATAAGACTGATTCTTATTTTATTTGATTTTGCAAAATACTATGTTTAGGCAGCGTTCTATGTTGCAACCCTAAAAATTATCACATTTTAACTTATTTCTCCCTTAAAAATAATAAGAGATTAAAGGGGACTGTAAGACGGACAAACAAAGAGTTTGAGGTGGAGAAGAGAGTCTTACAGCCGCCCCAGGGGATTATATGAACTTATAACCTTTATTATTTTCTATCACTTAACCTTTATTTCCATTAGTTCTTATGCAAAATAGAGAGTTCTTTCGGATAATTCTCCAGCCAGATTGGTGATCATCAGTGTTTTGACTTCATTTAAGTCTTCTGCAACTCCGAGTACATGCATCAATTTTACATAAGCAACCTCTGGCAACATATCTCCTCCAGGAATAACTCCCCTAGCTAAAAGCTTTCTACCAGTAGAATACACTTTCATATCCACCCTGCCGTATAATGTTTGTGTGGTCATCACTATAGGTTTCCCAATCTCTTTGGCTCTCTCAACAGAATTTATTAGAGATTCTGGTGCATGACCTAATCCTGTGCCTTCTAGCACTAAGCCATCGAACTTATCAATATAATAATCGAGTATTTCACTTGAGATTCCAGGATATATTTTTAGTAGAGCAATATTTTCATTTAGCCTCGTATCAGCTTCTACTTTCTCCTTTTCACGCCTCTTCCTGAAGGTCTGGAATATCTCTAGCTTTCCATTTATTCTTCCGATAGGCCGAGAATTTATGCTTTTAAATGCATCTCTCCTAGAAGAATGCATCTTTCTAACTCTAGTACCTCTGTGGATAAGGCAGGAGACATCACTACTGGACTCGTGCATCACGACAACTACTTCCCCGATTTCAGAACAAGCTACTTTCACAGACGATATTAGATTCAAATGTGCATCTGATGAGGGTCTATCAGACGATCTTTGAGACCCCACAAGTACCACGGGTTTATAGAGATTTTTAAGCATAAAGCTTAGAGCCGCAGAAGTGTAAGACAGTGTATCTGTGCCGTGAGCAATTACCACGCCGCTCGCTCCAGAGTTAAGCTCATTTGCGACTTCTTCGGCAATTTTTTTCCAGTATTCTGGGGTCATGTTTTCACTAAGAATGTTAAAAAGAAGCTTTGTCTTTAGCTCAGCTAGATCTCCAAGCTCAGGTATAGCGTTTATTATCTCTTCTGTAGAGAATGAAGGGTGAACTGCGCCTGTCTTATAGTCTATTTTTGAGGCAATCGTTCCTCCAGTGCCAAGAATTGTAACTTTGTCTTTTCCTACAGTTTTTTTAACTTTTATCTTAGGTTTTTTAGTGGATTCTCTTTCAGCAATTCTTTCAATGGAGGCTCCTGTGATTTCGATACCGATATTATATCCATTGTCCAGCTTAATTACGATGTGTTGATCATCCCCCAGCTCGCTCCTAGGCATGAGAATGCCTTCATATGTTGCACTTCCTTTCTTAATTCTAATCCTATCCCCCGGGCTTATATCTTGTAATAGTTCCTTTGCCTTCCCCCTGTACATTTTTATCCGACCAGTCTCTCAACTTCCTTAAACAAAGTTTTTTCACAGCTTCTAAGTCTGTTAATTCTCCGTTTCAAGTTCTCTTCTTCTCTGTCTATCCATCTTTCTCTCATCTTTATCATACGGGATGTTTCTTCGGGTGAAGGACTTCCTAGAGTTTTTCTTGATTTTACTGCTTCAATCGGGGATAAAATCCTTTTTACCTCTGTCTCTGTTATCCCAAGTTTTTTACCATAAACTTTTTCGATGAAGTTTAGATCCACATCGCTCGGCTTCAGGCCTGCTTTCATTGCTTCAGAAACTATTTTTCCAACTATCTCATGCGCCGTTCTAAATGGGAGACCTTTCTTTTTTACAAAAAAATCTGCTAGCTCAGTAGCAGTGATAAAAGTCTCATTACATGATGCAGCCATCTTCTCTTGATTTACTTTTAGGCTCGCAAGGATTTTTTCCATAAGAGTAAGTGAAGCCTTAATAATCTCTATAGAGTTTGAAGCGAGAGGAGAGATTTCTTGTAGATCTCTGTTATAGGAGTTTGGTAGGGACTTAGATATAGCTAGACATGCTGTTAAATTACCTATCACTCTTCCAGTTTTTCCCCTTATTATCTCTAAAGTGTCAGGATTCTTTTTTTGAGGCATAATGCTTGAGGTTGAGGCAAATTCATTAGATATCTCCACGAAACCAAACTCGTAAGTGGACCACAGGATAAGATCTTCTGCGAATCTTGAAATATCAACAGCGAGCAGGGATAATGATGCCATCGTTTCCAACAGGAAATCTCTAGAACTCACAGCGTCCATTGAATTTTCTATGATTCCATCAAATCCGAGGAGTCGGGTTGTTACTCTTCGGTCTATAGGATAACTTGTCGTAGATAAAGCGCCTGCTCCTAAGGGATTCAAGTTTATCCTTTTATAGCATTCTCTTAACCGTTGTAGATTCCTAAAATATGCATCACAGTAAGAGAGGAGGTGGTGGGCGAGGGTCGTTGGCTGTGCATGCTGAAGGTGCGTATATCCGGGCATAATGGTCTCACGGTGTGAGTTTGAAAGCTTCAATAGCGTTTTAATTAAACGAATTAAAAGATAAGAAATAGTATTTACTTCCTCTCTGACCCACATTCTGAGATCACAAGCTACCTGATCGTTCCTAGACCTAGCTGTATGGAGTTTTCCACCAACATCGCCTATTCTCCTAATGAGTTCTGCTTCGAGGGCCATATGGATGTCTTCTAATTCATGGGCGAACTCTAGATTATCGCAATCAGCAAGTAAGGTTTTTAATCCCTTCAATATTTTTTTAGCATCATCTCTACCTAATATTCCAGCTTCACTTAGCATTATGACGTGGGCTATGTCACCTAAGATGTCAAAACGTAATAGAACTCTATCAAAGTCCAGGGACGATGTAAAAACAACTGCGTCCCAATCCATTCGTTGTCCTAATCTACCTTTTCGAATCATTTTATTCCTTTCCGTTTCTACATTTAATGAGTATTCCGAAATAAAGCTTATGGCTTAAATCATCCAGTTTATATAAATTCGGCCTATTGCGTATCCTATGATCGCTCCTCCAAGAATATCCGAGACTGTGTGTCTACCTAAGAAAAATCGTACGCCTGAGGTAAGAATAGCCAGCACTAATCCCACGGAAGTAATGGGTGGATAAAATTTCTCAAGCAAAGCGAGAGCAGTAAAACTTACTTGCACGTGGCCGCTGGGGAAAGAATATTTTTGAGGCCCAAAATAAAATTTTGCGCTGTGTTTTTCTAGCCCTTCGGGACGCTCTTTTTTTATTAGGGCCTTTAATGCTGTATTTATAATGCTACTTGCGAAAATCACAGATACCATGAAAGCAAACATGCCGGGTGGAACCTTCTTGTAAACGTATATCCCTACGGAGACCCATGCAAGGATCATAGCTCCAGAGGCAAAATGCTCAATCATATGCCGTTCTATTTCTATCCCACCTTGAACCTAAGTAAAGCCGCAATTCCACCGATGCCTTCTAACATGTTCCCCGCGTCATGTTCCGTAGAGACTATTATAATCTCACCCCGAGCTTTCTTTGCTTTTTCAATGAGCTCATCTGTTTCATTACATCTTCTCAGAAAGAGATCGCTCATAAGGAGCTTGGCTACTGCTCCGTAGTCTAATGCCTTCTTGACTTCATTAATACCATAGGCCGCTAATCCAGAATCCCTCCCGATTTCTGTGAAAATCCTTTCTACTTCTCTAGCTTCTTTTGAAACCCTATTCTCTTTAACTATCTTCTCAACTACGCCTCTCTTTAATATCTCCTGTACTCCAACTCTTCCTCCAGAACCGGTACTCTCGATGGTACATTTATTGGCTACTTCAGGATATTTTTCCTTTATGAACCCTAAAATGTTATCCTTAGAGAACCCTGGCCCGCATATTATTATGGAATCTATCTTCTCTTTTTTAATCACTTCGAGAATCTTCTTGGTAACTTCGCTATAAAATTGGCTTGCAGTAGCTTCATGAGCATCGATATCAAGTTTTCCTGAAACATTTGATGTTACACGAGCTAGGAAGTCGACTCCATATCCCCTAAGAAGTGCTATCTCTGCTTCCCCTTCCTCGATGCAAACTATTAAAACGATAGGGGCAGCGGTCGCTTGCTCGGCTTCTTTTAGTCTGTCCAGCTCCCAGTTGTTCCAACTATCCTTACTAATCGTTAATACTTCGTTTGGCTGAACTTCGATGGTGTGATATGAGCCGAAAGATACGAGATCTTCAGGTCCCTCTACTATTTTCCCTGTTATCCGCAAGCGCGATATATATTTAGCAAATTCTACATTTTCAGCTCGGATAGTTAGGTACACGGGAACTCTGACGCCCTTGTCAGATCTAAGTTTTTCTTCGTCTTTTATTCTGCGGTAACTTTTGCCTGATACTAAATCTCCTTCTCTTATAATGCTTTTTAAATACCAGAGATCATCCAAATTTTCAGGCTTAATCTTAACTTTGCCTTCTTTAAGATTACAATATATAATCCGCATATCTGGCATCCCTTGGAATAAAACCAATTTGCATTCTTAATTATCTAATACATAAATGCTATCAAATTTCCAAAGTATATTTTTATAAGCTAACGTAGAATTTCGATTATGCTCATAGATGATTTCATTAGCGACAAACCAGTAATAATCTATGATTTGCACGAGGCAAAGACCTTTGTTGTTAGATACCTCAAGGAATTCGATGATATAGTGCTAGTAAAAAGGCAACTTGAAATCGCTGATTATCTCGTAGAAACAGAAAAGGGCACAATGGCAGTCGAAAGGAAGCGGGCTGGCGACTTCTTAACTAGCATTAAAGATGGCCGCTTGTTCGAGCAGATCGAGAATCTAACAGAGTATGAAGATGCAAGGATACTCGTAGAAGGTGCTATATTTACTAGCACTAAAAATGGCAGATGCTATGCCGTAGATAGTCTTGGAAGAGCATTAAACCCTAATGCAAGTACGAGAAGCCAGCCTCGAACTATGTGGAGCACTCAATATTTCGTACATCCTCACGCGCTTATATCTATTTTCGAAAAGATTCAGGATATGGGGATAAAGGTAATCTTTACAGGCAGCGCTTATGATACGGCAGATACATTACATTTTTGGGCAACTAGGGGAGAAAAACGTGAATATCTGTCTATTAGACAGAAAAAGAAGGTCTTTACAGATTTCGATAGGCAATTGTTCTTAATTTCCGGGTTAACTGGAATAAGTACAAAGAGGGCTGAAAGCTTATTAAAGGAGTTTGGGACTCCTATGAGGGTATTTAACGCATTTCTCGAGTATAGTCCGAAGAAGTTTCCAGTAGAAGGCATAGGAGAAAAAACAGTCAATCAAATTAGAAGGGTCCTTACTAAGAATCTTCTGGAGATAGAGCCTAAAAAAATGATTGAACATGAGTTCCGAGAGAGAGTTGAAGAATTGCGAAAAATAGTTTCTCACATGGAAGAGGACCTCAAAAGAAAAAAGGTTCCTGTGCTTAAGGAGATACTTAGAAAGCGGGGCTTGCGTGTTAGTGGTAGAAAAAGCGAGCTTATCGAGAGGCTTCTAAGCGACATGTCGCTTGAGGAAAGAATAGACATCCCTTTGTTTATCAAGAAATATGAGAAGATGCTTGAAGCGAAAACCGACTTTCAGAAGATACCTGAGGACCTTGAAAAAATGTATAAGGAATTCAAGAAGCGCAAGTAGTATCCTCAAACTTTAGTAGAAATCTCGCTTCCTCCTGCAGGGAGGAATTCCTGTATCTCTTCTATGTTTATAATACGTATTTTTTCTCTATCTTCTTCGCTCGCCATTTGGAGCCACAGTTTCTTAATTTTTTCTGCGATCTCTTTACTCTTCATTTTTCCAGGTACTATAGTTACATAGTAATCTGCGCGCTTTTCTATCGAGTGTTTTGGGCCTCCAATTACTTTTGGTGTCTCGTCTAACTTAACTCCAATGGCGACTTCAACCTTACCGCTACCATAGTTCTTCTTCCCCCTTATTATAAATGCTCCCTTAGCCAAATATTCGCCATGCTCTGCAGTTTTGCTCACTTGCTCTGGGGTAACCCAGTATACATCTAAAGCGAAAATCCCATGTTTCCATGCTTTTGAGTAAGATGCTGCAAAGTCGAAAGCTTCTTTGATTGTTTGTTCTGGGACTTCTTTCCCTTCTGTTTTAATAATAACAGCTGGAGCGCCCTGAATATCTGCATGAATAAAGATGTCGCTGTTTGTCATATGTTTTTTAACAAGGATTTCGTTGGAAGTGGCATCTCTGCCTCCGAGGACAAGAAAACCATCTGATGAGATGAACCACCTAAATTTCTCATACCATTCCTTTTTACGTTTCGTCTTTTTCCTTGGCTTTGCCTCTTCTATATAAACTGCTTTTTCGCCCAGTTCTTCTATCTTTTGTATCTCAGCCTTGGTCTTTTCAATTGCTTCTTTTGCTCCAGCAATTTTATTCTTTGCTTTCTTTGCTTGGGAATAGTACTCGTTAGCATTTTCGCCGGCAGATTTTTTTATATCGAGAATTATCTCCTCTCCATTTAGCTGGAGAATTACGCTGCCTTCTTTTGGCAGAATTTTTTTAACAAGGTCTGCGGCCAGGATTTTTCCTTGGCTATTTCTGATTCTTCTGTCAATCTCTTTCCATGAGAAGTTTTTCTTCGCTTCTGATATAGTTTTAAGTATGTCTTCAACCACTCCAAAGTTTTGGAAAATTAGGTCCCCTTTTTTACGAAGTTTCTTTTCGGTTTCTATATATTTTTGAAGGGTTTGAGTTTGTTCTTCAAGCCTTGCTTTAAGCTTTCCAAGTTTTTCTAAATATTTTTGCTCTGTCTCTGATTCTATTCTCTCTATTTCATATTTAGTAAAATATTCGTCTATAGCATTATTAAAGCTTTCAAATTCTTTCCGCCGTTTTTCTCTGTAAAATTCCATTTCTAAAGGCACAACATCCAGGGGAGTACTATTATCAAAGATAATAAATCCCTTCCCCTCTATGTTATCCTTTAGCTGTTTTATAGCCTTTAAGATTTCAGAAGCTTCGGCGTAGTCAATCTCTACTTTTCTCTTATCTACTCTCGAAAGTAGACATATTTCTTCAGAGATAACGCCGCCTAAGCCCAGCTTGGTAGCAAGAGTTCTAACTACGTCAGATTTTGAGTCACTTACTATTTTTACTAATTCTTCAGGTGTTACATCAAATGGGTTGATTTTCTGTGGAGGGGGATTATATTCTCTGTGTATCAGCAGTTCTCTGTCCTTATACTTTTCAGGCTTCATTACAGCAAGGATAGTATAGTCTTTTTCTGTGAGCACTACGTTGCCTTTTCCAAAAAGTTCGGCTATCAGATAATACTCACCTACTCTTTCGATTTTGAATTCAATTATCCTATCGAATCCGAGTTGTTTGACTTCTCTTATTATGCCGTTGCCGATATGTTTTCTAAGAGTCATGGTGAATGTGCTTGGTGTTTGAGGGCTGGGTTTAGGATATTCTGTGAGATGTACCCTTTTACCGGCTTCTATTACAAGATAACTCTTTCCAATCTCAGGCAGATTAAGCTGGATTTTTAATTCATCTGGAGTAACCTGGAATATCTTGCTTATCCTGCTATCAGCGAGTATTTTTTTAAGTTCTTTTACGATAGCTAAGACATCCAGACTATTAAGAGAAGTTTTCATCTTAAGCACCTCAAGGAGACTCCATCCGAAAGTATGGGGTAGTTTTACAACATGTTATACTGGTAAAACTCTATATAAAAAAACAAAGGTTAGCTAAAGGATAATAGAGAAAAACTTTATTAAGGCAGAGGAAATGACCAATAGCCTGGTAAAATTTTAGGATGATGATTATGGAAAAAGAGGTTGAAAGAAAAATAAGTTTAATTCATGCTGGTATTGGCGCAATTTTTGGAGTTGTTACCCCTTTCATAATCAATAGGGAACTCACTTTTCTAAGCGTTTTAATCATAGGATTAATTGTCTCTTATCCTCTACGGATAATTTCAATGAAAATATTCAATCTGTCTGATGAAGACTTTAAGATTAAAGAATGGATTGCTAAGGGGTTTCTAATTTTCTTTATGGTTTGGATTATTGTTTGGACCTTTCTTTTTAACCTCTTATAATTACCAGAGCTTTCCTCCTGATAGAAAGTCTCCTAACGAGCTTGATGTAGTATCTTCTTTCTCGTCTAGGTCTGAGAATTTTAAAAGAGAGCCGTAGTCCTCTAGAAGGTGTTCCAGACTATTGAGTCCTACGTTTTGAGTGAATTTTTTGTGATTTTCGTATATTTCGCCGGTGAATTTCTTTAGTGTTTCTTTCATCTGAAAGAAGCTTTCACGATCCTTAATACTAAAAAGAAAGTCCTTATCGAGATACCTGCAGAATTCTAAGAGGAATGTCTGGACTACGTAGCGATTCGCATAAATATCATGGTCCATATTTGATATAAGCTCTATGAATAGGTTTACTTGTTTTTTCACAGCTTCTTTATCTCTGATTTCTTTGAAGAAAGTATGATTATTTCTAAGGGATGTAAAATCGTCATTACCTTTTATACTTGTCTCTTTCTCATAAGCTTTGAGAGCCGCGGAAAACTCTTCTTGGCCGAACATTTCTTAGTTTCCTCTAATTAATAAAGAAATAAATAAGTTTCGCTATAATCTGAGGTTTTCCTTCCATTCTAGTAGTCTTCCTCCCAGGCAAATTATAGCTATACTGCCTAAAAATAGGATAAAATAGATGGGAATAATTTTGTATATATTTACAACAGGATTTGAGGCAAGCTTTGAAAGTACGGCAAGGGGGGATAGCGTGTAAATATTCTTACCTAGCGATAATGGTGCGAAAAAGATAAGTGAGAATAGGATAATTGAGAGAGTTACTCCGATGTCAGCATCTTTGTTTGTATCGGAAAACGCAGAAATTATCACTCCTACTCCAATGAAAGAGAGATTGAGTAATGTGAGAAAAAGAATAATCAGAGGGATATTGAAAACAACTATACTCTTAACTTGTAGGATAAAAATCCATACTAATGCTTGAATATCTGAGATGAGCAATATGGGGAGTACCTTGCCCAACATGATCTCCTTCTTTGTTAAGGGAGTGGAAATTAGTATCTCGTAGGTTTTCTTTTCTTTTTCACCTACAATAGAGTCGGTAGTCATATTCATAGATAGAAAAGTGGGCAGTAGAAGTATAAACGGCATTAAAAAGCCGTACATCAGTTCTATAAATTTTGGGGAGTCAAAAAAAATCTTTTTTTCCTCTCCAACTACGGTTTTTTCAATAAATATTGGATTTAAAATCGCTTCTGCATCTCCTATCCTTGAAATCCTTTCTTTTTTAATCTTCTCGGACAACTTCTGAAGGTGTCTCGTGATTACTGCATCGGCATATCCAGATAGTATGTTTGTATTATCTAATATTATGGTGATTTCAACGTTCTCTCCATTTTGAAGCGCTATATTCATGTTTTCAGGAGCGATTACAAGTGCAACTAGGTTTAAATCTCTAATAGCGCTAGTATCTGCTGATTCCAATTTAAATGCTCGCAAGCCTTCGAATTTCATGTCGAGTCCTACAACTCCTATCCTCGGAGTCTGAGTTTTGAGTCCGGATGAAGCTGTATAAGCAGGGTTATTTATTGAAGTGTATAATAAGGCGGTATAAATTATACCAACAACCATGATCATTTGCACTAAAAATGCAAGTAAATAGACTTTCTCAGTAACTATGTCCATGAATTCCTTCTTGAATAGAGTGACGATCTTCATAATCTAACACCCAATACAACTAGGTTATAGGCTACATGGATATACGTCGCTAAAAGTAAATAGATGACAAATTCTTTCTTCCCCTTATATATCCCGTAGCCCACCATGCTTGAAGAAATAATATGGATTAAAAGCGTAGAGCTCATCCTGAGCGTAAAAATCCTATAAAGCATCCATAAGGGCATTGAAAATGACGATGATATTAGAATAAGAAGGCTTTCTGCTGTGAAAAAGCTAATTCCTGCTATTCCACCATAAATCGCTAGGTCTCTTTTCCTTTCTATGCGTGCATAAAAAAGTGCCATTGGCTTGAGTATTTCCTCCAGCAATGCGAATATCGCTATCATTACTACTAGGGTAGAACTAGAATAGCCTAAGAAGTATAGTATAGAAATACCAAGGGATATTTGTATTATCAGGGATATTGGCAGAGCAATAATCCCAGAAATAATTGAAACAATAGATTTCCCGATATAAGGGCGGGTTTCAAATCTACGCAAGATATAATCGATGCATGATCCGGCTAACTGAGGAATAGATGGAGCGGGACCAAAGATAACATCGTCTCTCTTAAATAATTCAGAGTTAACTCTCATCATTGCGATAGAGTATCCTATGAGGGTAATAATAGTGAAGACCACTGGCATGATTCTTATAGGGTCTCCGGCTGACAGTGAGGAGATTATATTAAACGGAATAAAATCGTAAAATCCCCTGGGGTTGAAGAATTCTAAACTTAGAGAAATGATTATTGATATGAACGCAAGTACATAGAACAACATTAGGGAGATATTAGCCTCTTTTACAGAGGAGGAATATGTAGCTATTACGAATGCGGTAGAAAGGATTGAGAGATTTATGAGAGACAATAAAAGAAGTATCCCCCAAAAGTTTTCAAAGGGAATGCCAAAGATTCGCAGGATAAGTAGCCAAAAGAAGCACTGGAAGGTAATCCAGCTAAAGACCCCTAGTAGCTTCCCTTGAATTATTTTTTCTCTTTTAATGGGTAGGGTGAGAAGTGCCTCGATTGTCTTTTTTTCTTTTTCTCCGACGACAGAATCTACGATAAGTCCGCCTGACATGAAGAGCGGGAAAAAAAGTGCTATTGGTATAAGGTAGCCTATAAAAAAACTTGAGAATCTGTTTCCATCTTTTTCTATTACTACGGGTGTCAGCAACTCTCTTTTTATTATAATAGGCTCTTGGGAGTCTACCCCGAGTTTTTCTTTTCTCTTTTCGCTGATTTTTTTGGATGCTCTGTCAAAGAGGTTTATCAAGACATCTGAAACTGATTCTCTCTTTGGATTTGAAGAGGAGACTATTAGCCATACCGGGATTTCCTTTATCGCATCCTCGTCGTAGTCTCTTGGTATTACAACAATGGCAGCTATCTCACCATTTAGAAGCTTGTCCATCGGATTCTCCTTATATATAGTTATGTCCAACTTTTTTTCCTCAAGGAGTTCCTGCATCAAAATATCGCTTTTATCAGATACTTGCAGTACTCCAACAGGTATGAACTCCTTAATATCCGGAGTTAGCAGACTCGGATTTGATTCAGCGAGCTGGGAACTAAATATAGGTAAAAGAGCGATAAGAAGCAGGACCTGAACTATAAAACCAGCCATATACCTCCTATTAAAAAGGATATCTTCTAGCTCGTGTTTTACTATGGGAAACATCTAATTAGAAGTAGTTTTATTAACTACTAAATATTAGTGAACCGTAGAGGTGATAGTTTGCTAGATCCAAAGACTGAAATAAGAATGGTAGGACATATTTTAGAAAGAGGAGTAATATTCAAACTTTCAGAGATACTGAAAGATATAGATGTAGAAGTGATGCACTGTGAAGTTTCTTTTGCTGCCCTAAAAGCGGGTATAGAAGAGAAGATGCCGTCTATTATGAGATTTTATCTGGTAGGAGTTAAAGAAGAAAGAGATAAGGCAGTAGAAGAAATAAAGAAATTAGCGAAAGAACTTGAATGTAGAATAGATTATATTAGAGAGAGGGTTGATTAATTGAAAGCTCAAATTTCCCTTACACCAGCGGAGTCTAGAAGACTGATTGCAAAAGCAGTTAAAGAACATCCTCTGGTAAAAAAAGCCTTAGGTAGGGGTATTGTAGCAATTGCTCTAGGTTCGACCAATAGCTACGTAGTGGAAGAGATACTTGGAAAAAAGTTAGAAAAAGAGAGATACATTGCCGGCTATATAGATGAAATTCGAGGGGCATGTGTAGTACCAAAGTCGGAGAGATTAAGTGAAGTAATACTGAAGAACGGAAAAGTTATTGATAAAAGGATAGATGAAGCCGTTGAGGAGATGGGCCCTAGGGATGTTATGATTAAAGGTGCGAACGCGGTTGATTTTAATGGAGTAGCAGCAGTAATGATGGCGAGCAAGCTTGGCGGCACAATTGCGAAGGTGCTTGGTATTATCAAAGCTAAAGGTGTGAAGTTAATAATACCGGTTGGTCTAGAAAAGCTGGTACCTCACTCCTTAAACAATTCCTCTAATATGGCCGGGATATATGAAATGGACTATTCTGATGGAGTGCCGGTAGGTCTAATGCCTTTTACTGGAGAGTTGCTGACTGAAATCGAAGCTTTTAGGATCTTATCAGGCACAGAGGCGGTAAATATCGCTTCAGGTGGAGTAGGGGGAAATACCTCTAGGACTTTTATAGTTATTGGTAAAGAAGAAGATGTTAATAAAGCAATAGAAATAATAAAGTCAATTAAAGGCGAAACACCTATTAAGCCTATTAGGGGAGATTGTAGGGCATGTGAATATAATCACTGTCCAAATAATAAAAAGGAACAATAAATGAAGGTTAGAGGAAAAAATATGGAGATTTTAAAAGAAGCAATGCGTAGCATATTAAAGCATGTAGAGGGTGTAGTGGATTCTTTAGATCCTGGTGAAGTAAACGCTATGATAGACTGTTTACTTAATGCTAAGAAGGTATTTGTATATGGGGCCGGGAGGTCCGGGCTTGTTGCAAAGGCATTCGCAATGCGTCTCATGCATTTGGGAATAAATGTTTATGTGATTGGCGAGATACTTAATCCAGCCATAGAGGAAGAAGACTGTCTTGTGACAATCTCCGGTTCTGGAGAAACCATATCGATAGTTAATGCGGCAAGGATAGCTAAGAATGCTAAAGCCAAGATTACGGCAATCACCTCTTACCCGAATTCAACTCTTGGGAAAATTGCAGACTATGTGGTGGTGGTGAAGGGAAGAACTAAATTAGAGGGTGAGAAAGACTTTCTAATGCGTCAGATAAAAGGGGAGCATTATTCTCTCGCGCCTCTTGGAACACTTTTCGAGGTCTCAGCCCTTATTTTCTTAGACGGTTTAATAGTCGAGCTCATGACACGCCTTGGCATAACTGAAGAGCAGATGCGAGTAAGGCATGCAACGATAGAGTGAACTGATAAAATGGTGAAGGTGAAGCTTTTCGCAGGATTCAGAGAACTAGCCAAAAAATCTAATTTTGATATTTCCTTAGGAAGAGATATATCCCTAAATGAATTTATTTCTCGTCTTTGTGATGAAATACCGGCATTAAAAAAACCTCTTGCCGAGAGAAATGCGATTATTGCCGTAAACCATAAGGTAGCTGATGAGGATACGGTTATAAAAAATGGAGATGAAGTAGCTATATTCCCTCCGGTCTCTGGTGGTTAAAGTGATTAAGGTTCAAAGAGAAGACTTTTCTATAGAAGAGGAGATTAAAAAGGTTAAGGCGAAGTCTCGTAGGATAGGGGGCATTGTTACCTTCCTAGGCACTGTTAGAGATTTCTCGAGAGGTAAAGAGGTTAAGAAGCTGGTTTTCGAACACTACCCAGGGATGGCTGAGAAAAAGCTTGTAGAACTAAGAGAAAAGGCGCTTGAGAAATTTGATGTGATAGAAGTTAGTATAATCCACCGTTTCGGCGAGATAGGGATAGGGGAGAACATAGTTTTAATTATAGTTGGTGCAGAGCATAGGAAAGATGCTTTTGAAGCATGCAAGTTTTGTATTGATGAGTTAAAGAAGATAGTGCCAATATGGAAGAAGGAGATAACAACTGAAGGCGAAATTTGGATAGAGGAGCATCCTTAGTTATTCTATCTCTATCTTCCCGCTTCGTAGTATGAGTATTTTAAAGGTTTTATTGACTTTATTTCCAAGTATTTTTCCACTTGCCTTTCTTCTTAACATGCCTATTAGAGACGTAGTATTGTGAAGAACTTTGATCCCATGTTTGTCCGCTTCTCTAAATATCTTGCGAGGGATATTAAAGATATCTGTCCCCTCTTCTATTGTCATTAGGATAGGATTAAGCCTTTCATATGCTAGGATAGTCCGTCTTGCTTTTTCTATATTTTCTCTTGCTCTTTTTTCGGTAATCGTCACGTTTTCTCTACTAGTACCAAGCTTCTTTGCTATCTCTTCTTGAGTTAGTCCTTCACTTCTAAGGGCTAATATTTTTAGCTGCTTCTCGGTTAGAAACATTTCTTTTACCATTGAGTTTTTTTATAATGTAAACTAATATATTTACTTTTCCGTCAAAAAATAAAAAAATTTAAATAAACGTATATTATTCATCTTACTCTTATGAGAAAATTGCTTCTTGCTATTTTAATTTTAACACTTGGTTGTATTACTCGCCCTCCAATACAATCGAATTGCAAGCTTGTTATGGCAACTACTACAAGTACTTACGATTCAGGCTTGCTAGACCAATTAAACCCGGTATTTCAGGAGAAATATCATTGCACAGTAGAAGTAATAGCAAAAGGTACAGGAGCTGCTCTTCGGATAGCTAAGGAAGGAAATGCCGACTTGATTTTCGTACATTCGAGACAAAGGGAAGAAGCGTTTGTGGCAGAAGGATATGGGGTTAATAGGAGAGATGTCATGTATAATGACTTCGTTATTGTAGGTCCAGCGAGCGATCCAGCGGGTATTAAGGGCTTGAAAAATGTAACCGAGGCATTTAGGAGGATATATGAAGCGCAAGTGCCCTTTTATTCTAGGGGAGATAACTCAGGGACTCATGAAAAAGAGAAAACTATTTGGAAGTTGGCGGGCTTGGAGCCCTCAGGCAAATGGTATTATTTATTAGGAATGGGAATGGGGGAGACTCTTACCATAGCTAATGAGAAGCAGGGTTACACGTTAACTGATAGGGGTACTTATTTGAAATGGAAGGATAAACCGGGCTTTACTCTCCAAATACTGGTAGAGGGCCCAGTTAAGGGTGGAGACACTAGGCTGATGAATCCTTATGGCATAATCGCAGTAAATCCAAAGGTTTACTCCAATGTGAATTATGAGATGGCTATGGCGTATATAGCATTCGTAACTTCTCTTGAAGGGCAAGAGATCATAAAGAATTATACTATAAATGGTGAGCATTTGTTTTATCCTAATGCTTGAAGAAAGATGGGCAGCATGGAGTTTTTGTATGAGGGGTTTATCAAAGCATTAAAGCTAATTATTTCTCTTGATCCATATGTATTAAGCGTTACAAAGGTTCAGCTTGCAGTTTCTGGCACCGCCGTTGTTCTTGGAACACTTACTGCTATACCGCTTGCAATTCTCTTGGCGTTTACAAAATTTCCAGGAAAAGCGATGAGCCAAGGATTGATAACCACAGCAATGGGACTTCCGCCAGTTGGGGTTGGTCTTTTTGTTTTTCTCTTGATAACTAGGAGGGGCCCTTTAGGTTTTCTAGATCTACTTTACACTCCAAGTGCAATGATACTCGCACAGTATATCTTAGCTACTCCGATAATTTTAGGAGTAAGCCTTTCAGCGCTTGAAGAAGTTCCTCAGAAAATTAAGGATATGGCCTTCAGCTTAGGCGGGAGATATAGTGATGTTATATGGATTGTTGTAAAAGAGGCTAAATTAGGTATTCTAACGGGCATACTTGCAGGATTTGGCAGAGCTATTGCAGAGGTTGGAGCGATATTAACTGTCGGTGGGAATATTGTGCATATCATCGGGTCCCAAGAAGTTTCTTACACAAGAACCCTTACTACCGCTATCACTGTTGAAGCTCGGCAGGGAAATATACCTGAAGCGATAGCCTTTGGGATAATACTCATCTCCCTTGCTTTCATAGTTAATGTGGTACTGGTCAATTATGTAATGAGATTTTCAAAGGGATATGAAAATGTCTGAGTCTGTGATTGAAGCTAGAAATCTCTGCAAGAAATATGGGGAAAAGTATGCGCTGAAGGATGTGAACTTAAAGATTGAAAAAGGCGAAGTTTTCGCTGTGATGGGATCTAGTGGCGCTGGAAAAACTACTCTACTGAGACTCTTAAATCTTCTCGAGGCTCCTACTTGCGGGGAGATATATTTCTTTGGAAAAGAGGCTTCCTCAATTAGAGGTAGCGAGAGGCTGGAGCTAAGGAGGAGAATGGCGTTAGTAGCGCAGGGGGCTCCTCTTTTTAGAGCATCGGTATTCGATAATGTAGCATACGGGCTTAGGGTTAGGGGTTATTCAAGGAGTTATATTAAGAATAAAGTAAGTGAAGCCCTTGAGATGGTTGGGCTTAAAGGATATGAGAATAGGAATGCAAGAACGCTATCAGGTGGAGAGATGCAGAGAGTCGCGTTTGCTATGGCAACTATATTTTCCCCAGATGTTCTCTTCTTAGATGAACCAACAGCTAACTTAGACCCAATAAGAGAGAAGGCAATAGAGGACATTATAATGAAGATTAATAAAATAGGAATAACCGTAGTGCTTGCAACCCATAAGCAGAATGAAGCGATTAGTTTGGCTGATAAAATTGCTGTATTGTATAATGGCCAGATTGAGCAAATTGGAAGTCCGGAAGAAATATTTTATAAACCTCGCTCTAGGGTCGTTGCAGAATTTGTAGGTACCGAGAACGTTATAGATGGAGTCGTTGAATTCTCTAATGGTAGAGAGGTTATTATAAGAACTAGCTGGGGATTTAGGCTCTCTGCGGCAGGTCCTGGATTGACTAAGGGTGACTTGATAAATGTTTGTATTAGGCCTGAGGAAATAATGATAATAAGAGAGGATATTCCGGTGAACCCAAAGCATAAAAATATCCTTACCGGGGTAATCGCTGAGATTCATCCTCAGGGAGGCGCTATGTTTAGAATAAAACTTAAAAATCCCCCCTTAATTATTGATGTTCCTAGACATGTAGTTGATAAAATGGCCCTTAAGGAAGGTAAGAAAATAAGGGTTTCTTTAAAATTGGGCGCTTGTCATCTCATCAGAGCCTAACTAGAAATACTTTTTTCTGCAAGTTGTTCTTGCTATTTTTAACCCCTCTGGTGGAGTTCTTATTATATTCATAGTTGCCTTTGCAAGAAGAACACGAGGTATTGTTTAAAAGCTTCTAATGTTAGAATTATTCTTTCACTGGAACTATTTCACCTTTCTCGATATAAATTCTTCCATTTTCTTCGAAAAAAAGCACATAGTCTCCTTCTATAATTCCTTCTAATTTTTCTTGGACTTTTTTAGGTATTGCTATCTGTTTCCGCACGGTTACTTTTGCTTGGGCAAAATGCTTTTTCATTTCTATTCGTATGGCCATTTTAATGACTCTTTCTATAATATTTAACATAAATTTTATATAATGTAAACATTGAAATCTTGATTCAAGAAAAGATGTCTATGGAAAATTTAACAAATTTTAGTAAGTTGGAGGGGGAAAAATAGTAGAAGAATGGTTACAAAAAGAATATTTTAGGAGTTTATCCGCTTATCTAAACAATCTGGCTGAAGAAAATTTGTGTATTGCATTTGGCAAACAATGCACAGAAAAAAAGATCCCACTTTCTAAAATAATAGATATTCATTTGAATATTATACAGAAAAATCGGCAACTATTAAATGATAGGAATCTGTCAAGTTCTTGCGAGTTTTTAGTTAGGGTTATTAGGACAATTAATTTGAATGAAGATTTTACTGGAGAAGCTCTAAGCACTTTTTATTATAAAATCATAAAGATTCTGCGAGAACTAGAAGAAAAGGAAAACCAGACAGAGAGGTATCTTGATGTTGCGGAAGTAATATTTGTGGTTATAGGCGCTGATGAAAGGGTTTGTTTGATAAATAGAAAGGGCTGTGAAATTCTTGGGTATAAAAAGAATGAAATTATAGGGAAAAACTGGTTTAACAACTTTATTCCTAAAAGGTCTCGAAGGTATGCTGCGCATTTTTTTCATAAACTGATCTCAGGAGAAATCGAGAGCGAAAGATATTATGAGAACCCCATTATAACGAAGACTGGCGAAGAAAGGACTATTAGTTGGCATATAAAAGCGCTTACAGATGAAGAGGGGGACATCATTGGCGCAGTTAGCTCAGGTAAAGATATAACTGAGCACAGAAAAGCTGAGAAAGCGCTAAGGGAAAGTGAAAAGAAGTACCGCACTCTTGTGCAAACTGCGAGAGATGCTATTATAACTATTGATATAAAAGGAAATATTGTCTCTTGGAATGACGCTGCAGAAGCTATTTTTGGATATTCAGCTAGGGAAGCTATTGGTAAGCCGCTTACAATAATAATCCCAAAGCGTTTTAGAAGAGATTTCGAGAATGGAATGGAAAAGATAGCTGCTGGAAAATTGGATATTACCCATAAAAGGGTTGAATGGTTTGGCGTTAAAAGAGATGGTACTGAATTTCCTGCAGAGGTTTCTATAAATAAGTGGGCAACACAAGAAGGAACATTCTTTACTAGTATTCTACGAGATATCTCGCAGCGTAAAAGGATGGAGGAAAAGCTAAATAGTTATATCAAAGAACTTACGGTAGTTCATGAAATTGATAAGAATATATTAGAAAACCTAGACTTACAAGCCCTCCTACAATTTGTGGTAGGTAAGGCGAGGGAGCTTACTGGCGCGGATGCTGCCTTTTTTGGCTTTGTGGAGGATGACGTTATTGTTCATCACAGCTTTAACGGCATACATACCGAGGACTTTAAGAGAATACGGCTAGAAAAAGGCGCAGGCCTAGGATGGCTCGCCATCCAAGAAAAAAAGCCGATAATAGTGGACGACTTCTTCTCAGACCAAAGGCTCAAAAAAGCGCCCTACCAAGAAGTAGAAAAAGAAGGCCTAAAATCATTCCTAGTCGTTCCTATAATATCACGCGGAAGAGATCCCGTCGGTGTACTTTATGTTGCTAATCGGAATAGGAGAAAGTTTAGAAAGGATCAGGTACGGACTCTAACCACATTAGCTTCACAGTCTTCTGTGGCAATTGCACACGCAAAACTCTTTGAAGAGATTAAAAGAGCATATGAGGAGCTTAAGTCTTTAGATAGCTTGAAGACTAATATCCTCACGAATGTAACCCACGAACTTCGGACACCTGTCACAATAATAAAGAGTTCCCTTGAAATTGCAAGAGAAGAAAAAGATCCAAAGGAAAAGAACAAGTATATTAATATTGCTTCGTCTGCTTTAATACGGCAGGAGAGAATTATAAGCAACTTAGTTGAGGCGATGAGAATAGAGAAGGCCGAGATTAAGTTGAATTTTGAAGAAGTAAATCTTTACCATTTAATAACTCTCATTGAAGCCGAATTCAGATATGCAGCCTCTAAAAAAGAATTAATGATTAAGGTTGATATTGATAAGGGCCTCACCGTTATTGGGGACTACAGCTATCTTGCCCAGGTCTTGCGTAATATTTTCGATAATGCTGTAAAATTTAATAAAGATGGTGGCGAGATCTCTGTAAGTGTTGAAAAGAAAGATGGAGAAGTGGTTGTTTGCGTAGAAGATGGTGGTATCGGCATACCTAAAGATAAGCTTGAGAAGATCTTTGACCGCTTTTATCAGATTGAAAGTTCTACTTCAAGGAGATATAGCGGTACTGGAATGGGGCTTGCGGTAGCTAAGAAGATTGTAGAGGCGCATGGTGGGAGAATATGGGCTGAGAGCAAGGTTGGTGAGGGTAGCAAGTTCTATTTTACATTGCCTATAAGTTACAGAAACTGGTAATAAAATAGGGAGACTCAGGAGGTAAGTGAGAGACAGATCTATTTTTATTATGTGGTTAATTTTTAATGTTTCTTAGCTTATTGGATGATATGTTCCTCAGATTGAGTAAGAATGTTTTAATGCTGGGTATCGTCAGCTTTTTCACAGATGTTAGTTCTGAGATGATACTTATCTTACTACCGCTATTTTACATCACGCTCGGAGCTGGAGGGGTTGCAATAGGATTAATCGAGGGAATAGCAGAAAGCATTGCAAGTCTTATGAAAGTGTATTCAGGCTGGTATTCTGATAAAATCGGTAAGAGAAAGGTTTTTGTTACTTCCGGTTATACGATGTCAGCAATCGCTAAAATCTTTTTTGCTATAGCAACAACTTGGCCGCAGGTTTTAATGATTAGATTCGCTGAAAGGGTGGGTAAAGGGTTAAGAACCTCACCAAGGGATGCCTTAATTGCGGATTCAACTGATAAGGATTACTATGGAAGAGCTTTTGGATTTCATAGGGCGATGGATACTTCTGGAGCAATTATAGGCGTTATACTAGCATTAGTCTTAGTCTCTTACTTCAGCTATAGGCAGATATTTCTCCTAGCATTTCTTCCGGCTGCTTTATCTGTGTGTATCCTCGTATTTTTTGTCGAAGAAAGACGTAAATCTGTAGAAAAGAATAAACTAACCTTAAGGTCACGGTTTGGCAAAGAGTATAAACTTTTCCTGATAGCAGTGACTGTTTTCGGCTTGGCAAACTTTAGCTATGCATTCATAGTATTGAAGGCAAATTCTGCCGGAGCGTCTGATAGAACCGTTATTGCCTTCTATCTCTTATACAATATTGTATATGCCGCTATTTCTATCCCTATGGGAGAGCTTTCTGATAGAGTAGAGAGGAAGACTGTAATAATACTCGGGTACTTAATTTTCGCTTTTATGTGCATGGGTCTTGCTTTAACCTCGCAATTAACTTACATTGCTCTATTCTTTGGCTTATATGGGATGTTTCAAGCAGTAATGGAAGGAGTGCAGAAGGCCTATGTTGCTGATCTGGTAGAGGTAGACGTTAGAGGAAGTGCGTATGGCCTGTTTCACACGATTCTCGGGCTTACAGCTTTACCAGCAAGTTTTATAGCCGGAGTGCTGTGGGAATATATAAATCCTGTGGCAACTTTTGTTTATGGGGCAGTGATGGCTAGTTTGGCGGCTCTCTTACTCTTAGTTTTAGTAAGGTGACGTTATCTTCCTCTTTCATTAATGATGAGAATCCTGGGGATTGACATTTTATCTGGATCTCCAGACTCGAAGAGCCAGCCTAGGTACTCAGCGGTTCTCCTTGAGGACGGAAAAGTAATCTCTCGAGAAGAGCTTACTAGAATACGTTTACTTAGGTCACTTAGGTCTCTTAATCTTGATAGAATTGCCTGCGATAACCTTTTTGAACTTTTTCCTAAGGAAAAGATCAAGAGATTTTTTTTCTTATTGCCATCTAAGACTCAGCTTATTCAAGTAAACGGTACCCCGGAGAACATGGAGCCGTTGCATGTATTGGCTAAAAGGAATGGTATACCTCTTACTTCACGGGCGACATCCATGGAAGAGGCGGAGGCATGTGCAAGGTTGGCACACATGAATGTAGGTTATGAGGTTAAAGCATTTGAAGATCAGAGCAGAATTATTGTGAGCCGGGCTAGGAGCATGGGAAAGGGAGGCCAGAGCCAGGACCGTTATAGGAGAAAAGTCCATTCTATGGTTGCTCTAAATATAAAGCAAATAAAAGAAATTTTAGATGAGATGAAAGTAAAATATTCTCTGAGAACTGTGAAAGCGGACTACGGCTATTCTAGGGGGGAATTCATAGTTGACATGCCTAGGGAGAAGTTAAACAAGATAAAAAGTCGAAAAGGGCCAGACGTGCAGGTTAAAATATTGCCGGTGGAAAAAGGCAGGCTTTCTTTCGAGCCTCTAGGATCTGAAGATAAGGATGTAATAGTCGGGATTGATCCAGGTACGACTACAGGTATTGCTGTGTTAACTCTAGACGGTGATCTCGCCGAGGTTTTTAGCAGGAGAGATTTTTCCTATAGCGAGGCGGTTTCATATCTAAGCAAATACAAGGCAGCGGTAATTATTGCTACAGATGTTAATCCAGCTCCAAAGTTTGTCTCAAAAATATCCTCTTCGTTGAGTACTGTTTTGTTCATACCTCCTTACTCTATGAGTGTTGATGAAAAAATTGGTCTAGTATATGAAAAATTCTCTAAAGATACCTATAGGAATGCTCATGAAAGGGATGCTCTTGCTGCCGCTATTAAGGCTTACAATAGTTGGAAGAATAAACTTGAGCACGTTGATAAAAAACTTCAAGAGATGAATCTTCAAAAATTATCCAAGGAAGTAAAGAGGCTTGTAATTAAGGGGGAAAGCGTGGATAATGCAATTAAAAAACTCACACAAATAGAAGAAGAGGAGGAAGAGGCCGAGAAGCCTGTTATTGGAGCCACGGATGAGTATAAGGGAATTATAAGAAGCTTAAAAGCAGAAATCAAAGTCCTTAAGTCTGAAAGAGAAAATCTTCTAAAGAAACTAGAGGTCAAAGAAAAGAAGCTTCAAAAGCTTGAGAATTTAATATCCGAGATTAAGAGGGGGGAGTATAGAAAGCTTAGAAGAGAAAAAGAAATTAAGTTGATGGAACGGAGGATAGCTGACTTGAGAGCTAAATTGAGAGAAGAACGTGAAAGACGAATAGATTTTGAAAAAAAGCTGAGAATAGTTCAGAATCTAGAGTTTTCTAGTGATGTAGCACTTATAAAGGTTATTCCTCATTTTACTAGGGAGGAGGTACTACGCATTAAAAATGATTTCAGGGAGGGCGATATTCTTTATATCAGAGATAGCAGTGGTGGTGGAAGATCTGCAGCAGAGGAACTATTAAAACTCAAGCCTAAGTGTCTTATCACAGACAAGGGCAGGATGTCCCACTTCGCAAAAGAGGTCTTAAGGACTATCCCTGTGCTCGATCCAGCAAAACTTGATATAAAGTTGATTAATGGTTTTGGTATTACTGAGAGAAAATTGCTTGAAGAGGAAATAGCAAGAGAAAAAGATTTGATTGAGCTAAGGGAAGCGGCGAGGAAAGAAGAGTGGCTGGAAACCTTTATAAGCGAGTACAGGGAGAGGAGGAGAAAGGAGATTAAATGATTTTTTTCGGTCTGCTACCTATTAAGATATTTTTTTCATCGAGGTGAAGTGGCATTGAAGACCGTATTGACTATAGCAGGCTCAGATTCAGGAGGCGGAGCTGGAGTGCAGGCTGATTTGAAGACGTTCGCCGCTTTAGGAGTCCACGGTGTTTCGGTTATTACTTCACTGACAGCTCAAAACACACGAGCAGTAGAAGGTGTTTTTGATATTACTCCGAGGTTCATTAAAGCGCAGTTAGATGCATTGCATAATGATTTTGATATAAAGGCAGCTAAGACCGGAATGCTCAGTAATAAGGATATAATAACTACCGTTGCTAGAAACATAGGCGACTATCCTCTGGTCGTTGATCCTGTTATGGTTGCTGAATCTGGGGGCAGGTTATTGGCCGAGGATGCTATTTCAACCTTAAAAGAAATGCTCATAACAAAATCGAAACTGGTTACTCCAAATATACCTGAAGCAGAAGTCCTAAGCGGCACTAAGATAAGTAGCATAGATGACATGAAAAAAGCTTGTGAAATCATATCACAGTTAGGGACAAGCGTTGTTGTAAAAGGGGGGCACATGAATGCAACTGATATCTTATACCATGAGGGTAGATTCTATGAATTTAAGGATAAGAAGTTTGATTTTTCAACTCATGGTTCTGGGTGCACGTTCGCCTCGGCTATTACTGCTGAACTAGCTAAAGGCAAGGACCTTATTAATGCGGTTAAGAGCGCAAAGGAATTTATAACAAGTGCTATGAAACTATCTTATACTCCAGGTAAAGGTCTTAGAGTAGTTAATCCGGTTGGTAGGTTATTACGGAATTCAGAGAAATGCACAGTAATATTGGAGTTACAAAAAGCGGTTGATATGCTACTTGAGATAAAAGGATTTCATATGCTAGTTCCAGAGGTTGGAACGAATATCGCATATGCGGTTTCAAATCCTGAAGGTATAGAGGACATAGCAGCTGTTGAGGGGAGGATCGTAAAAAGCGGAGTAAAAGTTAAAGCCGTTGGCCAGGTTACTATGGGGGCATCTAAACATGTAGCTAAAATAGTCCTCACTGCCAATAAATACGATGGTAGGATTAGGTCAGCTATAAATCTCAGGTATTCAAGGGAAATTTTAGAAGCCTCTAGGAATATAGGCTTTACAGTTTCAGATTTTTCTAGGAGGGAGGAGCCTGAAGGAAAAAGTACGATGGAATGGGGAACTGCTAAGGCTATAGAAAAGTGTGGGGCTGTTCCAGATGTAATCTATGATCTTGGAGCTGTTGGGAAGGAGCCGATGATAAGGCTCTTAGGTGAAAATCCTGCGGTTGTCATTAAAAAAGTAGAAAAAATCTTGAAAGCGATGGAAGGTGGATGATTTGAAAGATAGTATGCAGTTAATCAGCTTAGTGGTGATCTTTTTTTGGGGGCTATGGGGGTTCCTCTACAAGTACGGTGTGATGAAAATAGGATTCAGTAAAGCAGTGCTAGTTACTAGTACTGTTTATACCTTCATAAACATCGTTGTGATAGCTTATCTAATCAATAGGGGAGTAGGATTTCCAGTTAATTCTGCAACAGGATTTCTTGCAATAGGCACTGTATTCGGAGTTTCTGCAAGCTTACTCTTTATTTTAGCCCTTAGGAAGTATCCGGGCAGTATAGTGATACCTCTTACGGCACTATATCCTGCGGTGGGAGCGTTGTTATCTATTGCAGTTCTAAAAGAAGAAATAAAGGCAGTTAACGCGGTAGGCATCTTACTGGCGGTGATAGCAGGCTTTTTTTTGACCAGGTAATATATGTAAATTTCAGCTTAAGGAAAATTAATAAAGGCTTATTTTATAAAACCTAGAGTTAAAAAAGAATGGTTTTAAAGCGATGGAACTAAACATTAAATTTTTAAAGAAGTTGCGGGTAAGTAACGGAACTGCCATAGCTGGCTCAGCAGGATTACGTTCCTCAGGTTTACTCGCAATAAACCACTTAATAAAAGAGTTAAAACCAGAAAAAATCGCAGAACTTTATTCTTCAAACTTCCCGGTAGCATATTATGGAATACCGTATGCCGGTACTATTGGTGAGGGAGGAGTTATGGTAGAAAAGGACCTTGCTGAGCTTCCTCGAGTAGAATTCTACCATAAAGATAACTATGTGATAGTGAAGGGTTATCATGCGGATATCTTCGGCCAATATATTGTGGCGCGGAAGTCGGTAGAACTTTTAGTAGACATTGGAGTAGCTGAGATAATCTCGCTAGGGGGATATGTACCTGTTGAGCCAAGACCATTAACAGAAAAGAGAAGGGTTTCATACTGCACTAATGATCCTGAATTGATTAAAAGCAAAAAGATGGAAAAGTTAGGTATAGAAAAAAAAGAGCCAGGACCATTTCTTGGATTTTCCGGATTAATTATAGGTGAGGGGCAAAAGAAGGGGATAAAGTGTATAGGACTTTTTGGTGAGACTGAAGCGATTACTGAGGATCCACTTTACCCTGATCCGCTAGCAGCTAAGGCTTTACTGGAGAAGCTTTCTCGGTTTTTAAATCTCCCTATGGATATTGAAGGGCTAATTAGTAGGGGACAGCCTTCAGTAGAGAGGAGCTATGTGTAAGGCGGATTTTGTCAGAGCCAAGCATGCATGGAGGTCTAGGCATTTTAACAAAGATTGGAGCGTCAAATAACTCGTGTTCTACAAGTTTATCTCCTTTGGAGAATCTCCTTATCTTATCTTTTATCTCATCAGAAAAAATCTTATAGAGAGGGTCCATAAGCTCAGATTCTTTAGTTTTTCCATAAACATCTGTTGAAACATTGCCAATAATATTCTGATCCACTTTAGATTTGAACTGCTCGGCCCCAAAAAGAGAGAAACCTATACTTCTTCCCCTAGCGCTGATGTCTATTAATTTGGCTTTGAGAGAAGCGACCTCTATTGAGTTATGGGATGGAGCATACTTATTCAGTTCATCCATGAAGAGTATAATTTTATTAATCTTGAGTTCTTTAGATTCCAGCCTTCTCTCAAATTCTGAGATCACCTTCTCAAAAACAAGCTTTCTAGCGTAGAAACCCAATTGCTGTATGTCTATTACCCATACCTGCCTGTCTTTAAGTTCTTGGTATGGTAGTTCTACGACATCGTCTTCATACTCTGTTATAAGCCCTCCGTACTTCGAATTAAGACCCTTAATTTGATTATAGAGCTTTCCCCAAGTAGCTTTATAGCTACCATGAATTAGCTCAGAGCCGCCCTTATTGGGAGGTAGAAGTTCTCTTTCCATGAATTCTAACAGCTGTGAAAAAGATACAATATTCCTCTGCTGAGCCATCCGCATTAAATCATAGAAAGCAGTGTCCAATTTTTCTCTTTGGTCTTGGTCACCGGCTTTTAAAAGGGAGGGTATATAGTCTCTGATCTCCCTGTATCCCCACCTAAATATTTCTATGTCGCTTCTAAGGGAATCGCCCTGAGATAAGGCGTTAGATGGCGCAAAGAATCTCGCATTGAAACCACTAGGTTTTATACCACATTTCTCATATATTTCTAGATCACTTTCAGAAAGATAGGGAGACTCCTCATCGATATAAAGGAGGTCATCGCTTTTAATATTGAAGAGAATACAGGCAACTCTTTCTTTCGAATGAGCAAATATTGAACTTAAAATGAAAAGAAAGGTCGAAGTTTTAGTACCGAGCCCAGACATTCCAGAAATGTTGACATGAGCTCCTTCATATCCAAGAAGATAATTTTCATCAACCTTAACAGGTATTGAGGTCCCATCGGTATTCGTAAAAACACCAAAGGGTATATTGCACCCTTCTACTGTGAGAGTCTCCTCCAGCTCTTCGTAACTTGGGTAGCTCACTAATCCTTCTCTTAGAGGGCGGTCACTTTCTTGTTTTATAACTCTCGCCGTGCAGACTACGACAGACTGTTCTTTGTTAGGCGATTTTACTTCTGGATCGCCGCCTCTGGATAGTTGGTGAAGAAGTACGTCATCTATATCAGAATATCCTTGCATCTCTACAACGACGCCGTAGACTCTTCTCATTCCATCCTCGGCCTTTACTATTGAACCTATAGAGATGCTCTCCTCCCAGCTGGGAATCCAAAAATGGAATTCGCTCGGTGTATTCGGTTTTGTTTTAGTTCCCACAACAGCTCCAATTGTCTTCATTTCTCCCTCACAAAGAGCGTATCATTACCTTCAAATGGGAGGATTTAGGGATCTGCGTTCTAAGGTAGTTCTCACACACTTGAATGGGATATATCTGTCTATCCCACCGCTCACAGTTTGCTCGTATCCATCTTTCAGCAATAATCCATGATGATAGTTTGTCAGGAATAAGTGTTGAGTCGTTATACTCTACTCTGATGAGGCCCATCTCTGGATGTATGGGTTCATTGATTCTGAGATAAAAAGAATTGATTTTATGGCTTAATGCTCCGCTGTTCTCGATCAACTGTATAGAAAAGTTCATGCTCCTATAGAACTCAGGCATATGCCAAACCATCTGCTGTATCCTGGGATAAGAGCTTTGAAGGTATAAGGTATGATGAGTTTTTATTATTCCAATAACTCCGTCTGACTTCATTGTCCCAAAAATGTTTCCATCTTTTACTAGAATTTCTTCGTTGCTAGACATAAGGAATCTATGCATGAGTGTTTGTTCAAGTTCTTGGCGCAATGAGCGAGATTTTATCCGTGCCTTTGTCTTTATTTCATTTAAATCCCAAGGTCTCTCTGCGCCGGTGTCTTCAATTCCTTCTATGTCCAACTCCTCATAGATGAAAGAAGGCACTAGTATAGCGCTCTTATATAAAGAGTCATAGGGGATAAAATCGCTGGGAGAAAGCCTTTTTATGATAACTGCCCCAGAGAAGTGTAGGAAGAGAGGGATTTGGAATCCATCGTAATTATAGTACTGCCAGAGTATCGTCCTTTGCACTCCATCCATGAAATATTTCAACTCGCTATCGCCGTGGTAGCAATTTTGAACTTTATATATGCCTGGGATTTCTGTGGCGTGCACAGCTATGTTTCCAGGTAATATTGACTCAGCCGGAGTTTCCACCAGCTCCAGCTCAAGGAATTCAGTTGGGGAAAGCTTATCTGAGGCTACCTTTTTGAATTCCTTAGCCTCCTTAAACCAATCTATCATGGATGCTAAAACTATATTCGGTACTATAATTACTGTTTCCCAAGAGCGTGGGAAAAGTGGAGATAGAGTATTTATCAAAAATTAAGTAGAAAAAACAACTGAAAAATTTATATATCTACTGGAAGGAGTTTTTGTCATATATGAAAGCTACGATAATATTGATTTTACTACTCCTGCCTCCTGTATATGCAAGTTCTTTTGATGAGTTTGTGCGTGTTGATGTTGGTGCTTATAAGACTACGTTTTTGGTTTATCAGTATAGTCCTGGTGTTGTTGAGGGTGGTAGTGTTGGCTTGGTGAGGGAGGATTCTTTGGAGTATTTTGCTCCTGTTGGTGATTTCTTGTTGGGTGATGTTGATGGGGATGGGGTTGATGAGTTTGTGCGTGTTGATGTTGGTGCTTATAAGACTACGTTTTTGGTTTA
>MTMF02000009.1:0-363905 GCA_002011125.2 Candidatus Hydrothermarchaeum profundi | reverse complement strand
GGATTCTTTGGAGTATTTTGCTCCTGTTGGTGATTTCTTGTTGGGTGATGTTGATAGGAACGTGACTCTAGTATCATATACTCCTGAGAAAGGGGAGCTTGAATTGAAAGAGGGTATGCAGGTTATCTTTAATGTTTCAGCGGTCCAGTCAGATGGCGGGGAACTCCATTATATTTGGAAGGTGGATGGTAAGGATGTGGTGTCTGATTCGAGTTGGAGATATATCTCTACTAGTGGGACGCATATAATTGAAGTTGTAGTTAGTGATGGGAAAATAACTGTGTCGAAGGACTGGACTCTCCATGTATCTACACAAGAGAATAGGCCTCCTCAAGTTGAACTGCTGTCGCCTAAAGGGGGAGAGGAGTTTTCTGGAGATTACTTAATTACATGGAGGGCTATAGATCCTGAGAGTGAAAACTTGAAAATAGATTTGAAGGCTTCTCCTGACGGGGGTAAAACGTGGGTTAGCTTATTGGATAAAGGTGAAAACACTGGGGAATTTTTATGGTCTCTGCAAGGATTTCCCGATGGGAATTATACTTTGAAGATTGTTGCAGAAGACCCAGCAGGTTTAAAGTCTGAGGACATTTCTAGTGTATTTACTGTACGTACTTCAACCCTTGCTCCAACCTTACCTCCATTATTGGAGATACTGTTTCCTGCGGATGGGCAAAGGCTTGAGGGAATTGAAGAAATATCATGGAAAGCCTCTGATCCAGAAAGTAGAGAGATATCTGTTGACATAGAGTATAGCTTAGACTCTAAAAATTGGGCTATGATAGCGGAAGACGAGGCAAATGATGGCAGTTATCTTTGGGATACAACGCAGGTTCCGAATGGAAGATATTTCTTGAGGCTTGTAGCAGATAATGGTGTAGAAAAAACTATAAAGTTGGTTGAGGTGCTCGTGGATAATGAGCTATTGGGGAAGGTATTCATTTCTTCTGACCCTCCTGGTTGCGATATCATGATTAATGGTCAATTATATGGTAAAACGAATAAAGAAGTTGAGTTGCCTGTGGGCACATATAAGTTGTCATTAGTACGTGGAGGATATCTTGATTGGTCTAAGGATATCACTATATCCCCAGGTGAAAACCCTGCTATTAATGCAAGATTACTTCCGCTAATTTTTGGTATTTCGCCTTATTATGTAATATTGCTTGTTGGAATATCATTTTTGGCTCTTTTAGCGATTATATCCCGTTTTAAAAAGAAGTAGATTTTGAAAAAGCCTTCCATGTTAAAAGTTATATTATATCTAGAGGTGAAGGAATTTGAAGATTGAGCTATTACGGACTAATGACTGTCCAACACACCATGAAGCAATGAAGTTGCTCAAGGAAGTAATGGAGGAGGAAGGGATAGATGAAAAAATTGAGGAAATCGTAGTTGAGAATGAGGAGATGGCCAAGAAGTTAAAGTTTATAGGCTCACCCACTATAAGAATAAATGGATTGGACATCGAGAAAGGAGCTAGGGGGAGAGGAGACTACGGCCTCCGGTGCAGAGTATACATCTCCGAGGAGGGTGTAGCGGGGTGGCCCACTAAAGAGATGATAAGAGAGGCGCTGAGAGAGGCCAAATAATGGAAGTAGTATTGGTTGGAGCAGACTGGTGTCCATATACCCAGAAAGCTAAAAAAGTTCTTAGTGAAGCAAGCGGTGAAATGGGGTTTAAGCTGAATTACATAGAGGTTTCTTCAGAAGAGGGGAGGAACCTCGCAAAGAAACATAATATAATTTCTGTACCAGTTATACTTCAAAGAGACGAGGTCGTTTATTCTAAAGGAGTTCCCTCTAAATCAGATATTAAAAAAATATTAGAAAGGAGCGGGTAGAAATGACTGAGCATCTAATTGAATTTTATGGTACTGAATGCGGGATTTGTAAGGAAATGGAGCCCTTAGTGGAGCGATTAGAGGAGGAGCTAGGGATTAAGATTAAAAAATACGAGGTCTGGCACAACCATGAAAATGCCAAATTGTTCATGAAATACGATCAAGGGAAGTGTGGTTCTGTCCCCTTCTATTACAATAAAAAGACAGGAAAGGGGTTATGTGGGAGGGTCTCATACGAGAAACTCAAAGAATGGGCGCTTGGGAAATAAGCCTGAGTGGCTCAAAATAAGATTGAATCCTAAAGAATCCTTCTATTTTACCCGGAATAAATTAAAGGCTTTAGGCTTGAATACCGTATGTCAAGAGGCTCATTGTCCAAACATAGTTAAATGTTGGAATAACAAAACAGCCACTTTCTTAGTTTTAGGAGATAAATGCACAAGAGTCTGCAGGTTTTGTGCCAGTGAGTCTGGCAGAGCAGATAAGCTAGACCCTAAGGAGCCTGAAAAGTTGAAGATAGCGGTTGAGAAACTCGGATTGAAATATGTTGTATTAACATCTGTCACTAGAGACGACTTACCGGATTTTGGATCCAATCATTTTGGAAGATGCATAAGGGCAATCAGAGAATTAGGCGTTTTAGTGGAGGCGCTGATACCTGATTTTTCAGGTGAGTTAGGTTTTCTAGAGAATGTGTTAAGAGCAGAGCCTAATGTTGTATGCCATAATATTGAAACGGTTAAGAGACTGCAGGGAGAGGTACGGGATCCTAGATTCAGTTATGAGACCTCTCTTAAGATATTAAAGGCATCTAAGGACAGCTATTTTATTACAAAATCTTCTTTAATGGTCGGCTTAGGAGAAACCAAAGAAGAAATTTTCGACGCAATGCAAGACCTTAGGAGGGCGGGAGTGGATATCCTCACTATAGGACAATACTTAAGACCGTCTCCGAATCATTTAGAGGTCAAGAGATATGTTACTCCCGAGGAATTTAGCGAGTATGAGAAGGCAGGTCTAAAAATGGGCTTTAAGTATGTTGCTGCTTCACCATTTGTAAGAAGTTCCTATAATGCTGAGAAGGCATATGAAAAAGTGATGGAGGTATCCTTTTGATAGTAGAGAAATTTAATCCTCTCAAGGGGGAAATGTTTCAAATCTTAAGTGAAGAGGGCAAGGTAGTAAGTAAAGAATTTGCTCCGAAGTTGAAGGAGAAGGATCTTAAAAGCATGTATTATAATATGATCTTAACCAGGGTCGCGGATGAGAAGTCTCTTAAACTCCAACGCCAAGGAAGGATGGGCACTTTTGCCCCAAATATAGGTCATGAGGCAACTCAGGTTGGAAGTGCATTTGCTATGGATGAAAAGGACTGGATGTTTCCTTATTTCAGGGACCTTGGCGCATTTATCACAAAAGGTCTTCCTCTCAAGAACTACTTCCTTTACTGGATGGGATATGAGGAAGGTATGAGGATACCTGAGAATCTTAGAATATTTACTGTTAATATACCAGTGGCTTCGCACTTACCCCATTCAGTAGGCTTCGGTATGGCCGCTAACATTAGGAAAGAGAAGTTTGCTATAGTAAGCTACTTTGGAGACGGGGCTACTAGTGAGGGAGATTTCCATGAAGCCTTAAACTTTGCAGGTATCTTTAAAACTCCAAACGTTTTCATCTGCGTTAATAACCAGTATGCGATATCAGTACCGAGGTCGAGGCAAACAGCAAGCAAGACGCTAGCTCAGAAGGCATTATCATATGGTTTTGAAGGCATTCAGGTTGATGGAAACGATATTCTTGCAATGTATGCGGTAACTAGGGAAGCTCTTTCTAAGGCTAGAAAAGGAAATGGCCCCACGCTTATCGAGGCTTACACATACCGTTTAAGTGATCACACGACATCTGACGACGCTAGGCGTTATCGAAGCGAGGAGGAGGTTAAGTATTGGATGGAGAGGGATCCTATAAAGAGATTCAAAATTTTTCTCGCTGATAGGGGTATATGGAGTGAGGAGCTTGAGGAAGAATTTATTAGTAAAGCTTCGGAGGAGGTTGCCAAGGCTGTTGAAGAAGCCGAAGCTACTCCTCCTCCCAAACCGGATGAAGTATTCGTATATACCTACTCAGAGCTTACGCCACATTTAGAAGAACAACTTCGGGAACTAAGAGAAATATTGGGGGGAGAGTAAGATGGCGAGGCTTAATATGGTGAGTGCATTAAATCAAGCCTTAGATCAAGAGATGGAAAGAGATGAAAGAGTTGTTATTTTGGGCGAAGACGTTGGCAGGAACGGAGGTGTATTCAGGGTTACGGAGGGATTGATAGATAAATATGGAGAGAAGAGAGTGATTGACACCCCTTTGGCAGAAGGGGCAATAGTTGGCACGGCTGTAGGAATGGCGGCTTATGGTCTAAGACCTATAGCCGAGATCCAGTTCATGGGCTTCGCTCCTCAGGCCTTTCATCATATTCTTATTCATGTTGCTAGACTCAGGTTCAGGTCAAGAGGAAGATACACAGCGCCTATGGTGATTAGAATGCCTTTTGGAGGGGGGGTTAAAGCCTTAGAGCATCATAGTGAGAGCCTAGAGGCTATTTTCTGTCATATACCGGGATTAAAAGTCGTTGTTCCTTCTACACCCTACACAGCTAAAGGACTTCTCATTTCTTCTATAAGAGATCCTGATCCTGTAGTTTTTTTAGAGCCGAAGAAGGTGTATAGGGCTATCAAGGAGGAGGTACCAGAGGAACCTTATACACTCCCTCTAATGAAAGCAAGAGTAGTCGAGGAGGGAGATGATATCACGGTTATTACATGGGGGGCTCATGTGAGAACTGCTTTGCAAGCCTTGGAGAAAATGGGGGATGACGTTAGCGTAGAGGTCATTGACCTTCAAACTCTCTCGCCTTGGGATGAAGATGCTGTGTTAAAATCTGTGAGAAAGACGGGTAGAGCGCTTGTGGTCCAAGAGTCGCCTAGGAGTTTTAGTGCGGGTTCTGAGATAGCAGCGACCATAAGTGAGAAGGCTCTCCTCAGTTTAGAGGCGCCTGTTCTAAGGGTTTCAGGCTGGGATATTACTGTGCCTCTGCCCAAGTCTGAAGATTATTATCATGTAAGTCCAGACTGGGTTATGTGGGGAATAAAAAAGGTAATGGAGTGGTAAAGAAAATGGTTAAAGAGTTTAAATTTCCAGATGTTGGTGAGGGAATTACTGAGGGCGAAATAGTAAAGTGGCATGTGAAAGAAGGTGATAAAGTAAAGGAAGACGATGTAATAGCTGAGGTCGAGACAGATAAAGCCGTGGTTGAAGTGCCCTCCCCTTACTCAGGAGTGGTATTGAAGTTGCATGGAAAAGAAGGGGATATTATTAAGGTCGGTGAGACTCTTATAACTATTGGTGAGGAAGGAGAGACCATAGAGAAGGTAGAGCCTAAGGAGAAAGAGGTTCCGCCCAAGGCAGTTGCTGTTGTCGGTGAACTTGAAGAGGCGCCGGAAGAAGAGAAACCCGAGGTACTTGCAACGCCCGCGGTTAGAAAGCTTGCAAAAGACCTTAGGGTAGACCTCTCAAAGATAAAAGGCACTGGGAAAGGGGGACGCATTACTAAGGAGGATGTGGAAAAGGCGGCTAAAGAAAAAGAGGCCCCGAAAATTAAGGTTACTAGGAAATATGATATGTTTGGCCATTTAAGGCGTGTGCCTATCAGGGGTATTAGGAGAGCAACTGCCAAAAAGATGGTTGAATCTTGGGAGAAAATACCTCATGTAACCCACATGGATGAAGCTGATATCACTCACCTTGTGGAGGTTAGGAATAAATATAAGGCGCGTGCTGAAGAGAAAGGGGTAAAGCTGACTTATTTGCCATTTATTGTAAAAGCAGTTGTAGCAGCCTTAAAGGAGCATCCCTATTTGAATGCCTCGGTAGATGAGGAAACTAATGAGATAATCCTGAAAGAATATTATAACATTGGGATAGCAGTTGATACGGGAGATGGCTTGATGGTGCCAGTTGTCAAGGCTGCAGATCAAAAAACTATTCTCCAGATAGCCGAAGAGATTGGTAGACTCGCTGGTTTAGCGAAGGAGAGAAAGATAGACTTAATGGACCTTCAGGGAGGAACGTTTACTATAACCAATATAGGTGTAATAGGTGGCACTTACGCCACACCAATAATAAACTATCCTGAGGTTGCTATTCTAGGGGTGGGGAAAATACGGGACTTACCCATGGTTAAGGACGGTGAGATAGTTATAAGAAAGAATTTATCTCTTTCACTGAGCTTCGATCATAGGGTCGTTGATGGCGCAGAGGCTGCTAGGTTCATGAATGACGTTATTAAGCGTTTATCTGATCCGGATCTTCTAATAGTGGAGTAAAGTGAGGTTTTAGAGCCACTTATGGTACAAATATTAGTCAAAAGTAAGATGCATGTTGGATAAGAACAGCGGCCTTTTCGCTTTTAGCGAAGCTATAGCTTCGCAAGTAGGAGTAACATGATATGGGAGACTTGGCAGAAATTGTCATTTCTCCAATATCGAGTGTGCATTCAATTGCGACCGGGAGATATCTTTCTATTGCACCTCTTAAAGTATAATCTCTTTCTATTTCGTCAAGACTCCTATCTTGATAACTTTTAAGTAGTCTAATATATTTTTCCAGATCATTTAGCCTATCGGCTATCTCTTGTATTTTCATCTTAACCCGTACCTAGCTATCCTCTTAACAACTTCCATCGCCCGTCTTTCCTCGAAGTATTTTCTGTCTAGGTATCTTGAAAGTATCTCCGCTTCTATTTTGACCCTTAAAGCCTCATCAGATTTGAGGATTATGCCTCTCTTTATTATGTTGTATTTTAGAGTCAAGGGAGCTTCGTTCATTATCACAATATCTATCTTATCTGTCTTTAGGAGATTAGAAAGACGACTTATTAGTTCAAGCTCAAGTTCGAGTCTCTCTTTGGTGCTAAGTCTTTCGTCTATAAATACCGCAATGTCGATGTCGCTTAATTTTCCCTCTCTACCAGTCGCTGAAGATCCAAACAGATAAGCGAGCTTTACCTCTTCAAATTCTTCGATAATATCTTTTAGACTTTGGACAACTTTTTTCAGCTCCATTTTACACCAACGCTCTTAGGCCCCTATTTTTAACATTTGAAGAGATAATATTTGGGTGCTGTCATTATCTTTTTCCTGTAAATTTTTGGTTCTGTCTGGTGATAAACTTTTTGGGTTATTTCTTGGCATATTACCTCTCAGCTACGCTAGTTGCGGTTTATAATACTTGTTTCTTTTTTTTTGAATTCTCTTATCCAGACGTCTCTCTGGTTTAGTGCGTTTCTTAATTTTAGCTATTCTTTCTCTCTTTATAGAAAAACATTAAAAAGGAACTAGAAATAAAAATCCAAGGTGTGTATTCCGAGTTTATCTTTCAGGGGGATTTAGTTGGTTAAAGTATCAGTAATCCTGCCATGCCTCAACGAGGAGAAGACGGTTGGCGAATGTGTGGATAAGGCTTTGGACGTTTTTAAAAATTTAGGCATAGATGGAGAGGTAATAGTAGTCGACAATGGCTCTAGGGATAATTCAGCTAAAGTTGCAAGGGAGCATGGAGCTGTTGTATGTTTTGAGCCGAGAAGGGGCTATGGGAACGCCTATCTCAAAGGGTTTGAAAAGGCGAGAGGTGAGATAATAGTAATGGCTGACAGCGACGGCACTTATGATCTCCGAGAAATGCCTAGGTTTTTAGAGGCTCTCAGCGATGATGCTGATTTTGTTATTGGGACTCGGCTTAGGGGGAATATAATGGATGGTGCAATGCCTTGGTTACATAGGCATGTGGGTAACCCTCTATTAACTGGTATTTTGAATCTTCTCTTCAAAACTAATGTCTCAGATGCCCACTGTGGTATGCGTGCTATCAAGAAAACCGCTCTTGAAAGAATTAACCTTAAAACCGCTGGCATGGAGTTTGCCTCAGAAATGGTGGTTAAGGCGGCGAAAAATGGCCTTAAAATCAAGGAGGTGCCTATTTCCTACTATCCAAGGGCTGCGGGCGAGCCTAAGCTTGTTTCACTTCAGGATGGATGGCGTCATATCAGATTTATGTTCCTCTATAAGCATGGGTTGCTCTTCTTGGCTCCGGGAGTTTTTTTCCTTTTATTGGGAGTTCTCTTTTTATTTTTCTCTGGTCCTTTCCGCTTTCATACGGCGATATTAGGCAGTCTCTTCACTATTTTAGGGTTTCAGGTTATAACTATGGGCGTCTTCTCTAAGGTTTATGCGGTGATCCACGATATCGATAAGCCGGATAGGATTACGAGACCTCTTATGAAATATAATGTTTTAGAGTATGGTTTGTTTCTTGGGCTCTTGACTTTTTTGGCTGGAGGTGTTATAGGGCTTAGGATACTACTGGAGTGGATTAGCAGGGGCTTCGGTGAGCTCTCTCAAGTGAAGAACGCTGTTCTTTCATCTACTCTAGCTATTATAGGGGTGCAGATAATCTTTGCCAGTATATTTATAAGCGTTCTTTTGTTGGAGAAGAAAGAAGAATGAAGATCGCCTATGTATATGATGCTGTTTATCCGTTTATAAAAGGGGGTGCTGAGAAGCGTATCTACGAGATAGCTAGTAGGCTGGCGAGGGATGGGCATGATGTGCATTGGTATGGAGTTAAATGGTGGGATGGGGGTAGTATAAGAGAGCTTGATGGTATTGTTCTGCATGGCGTATGTAGAGTTAAAAGCCTTTATACTGGCGACGGTAGGCGTTCTATAGGCGAGGCTTTCAAATACGGTTTTAGAGTATTCAGCCCTCTGCTTAAAGAAAAGCACGATATAATAGATGTGGGGAATTTCCCTTATTTTTCATGTTTTTTTTCGTCTTTGGCATCTAGGATGAAGGATTCGTCGATGGTTATAACTTGGCATGAGGTGTGGGGGGACTACTGGTATAAGTATCTGGGGCTCATGGGATATTTTGGGAAAATCGTAGAGAAGCGTGTTGCAAGACTGTCTGTATCTCATGTGGCGGTTTCGGAGTTTACTAGGAGAAAGCTAGTTTCTGTTGGTGCAGAGAATGTTAGGGTAATACCAAATGGGATTGATTTCAAGGTTATCCAGGCTGTTTCGCCTGTTGCTGAGGAATGTGATGTCCTATTTGTAGGCCGTTTAATTAGAGAAAAAAATGTAGATGTACTCCTTCGAGCTATCTCCAATATTAGGAAAAACTTTCCGGACATTAAGTGCCGTGTCATTGGCGATGGGCCAGAGCGGGATAGATTGCTCGCTCTTTCTGAGGAGCTTGGCTTGGGAAATAACGTTGAGTTCTTGGGGTTCCTGAGCTTTGATGAGGTGATCGCCAATATTAAAGCCTCTAAGGTATTTGTACTTCCATCCTCGCGAGAGGGATTTGGGATAGTACTTCTAGAGGCAATGGCATGCGGTACTCCTGTTGTGGCAGTTAAGTCTGAGAGGAGTGCTGCGTCGGACATAATAACTAAGGATACTGGGGTGTTATGCGAGCTGGAGAATTTAAATGAGAGTATTTTAAGAGTACTAGATGACCAGAGTTTAAGGGAAAAAATAATAGGAAATGGATATGAATACTCTAAAAGATTTGACTGGGAGAATATTGTAAAAGAGACACAGAAATTATACGAAGAAATTACGAAGTAGTTCTCTCATTTGAGAAGGATATAACTTTTTATTAGTATAAAATATTTAAACTCCTCAGGAGATAACATGTTTCTATTGTCTCTTTTAAGCAAATGCTATAAAAACTCCCTGTATATGAACGCTTTTTACTTGATGGCAAATACCTTGGTTTCTTCTCTTCTCGGCTTTTTCTTCTGGGTGATAGCTGCTAGGTTCTATACTCCTGATGAGGTTGGTAATGGTGCTGCCTTAATCTCTGCGGCTACTTTACTGGCGGTGTTTTCTAATCTTGGCTTTAACTTTGGCATTGTAAGGTTCTTGCCAAACTCTAAGGACCAGGTGAGTCTTGTTAATACATGTCTGAGCACGGTAATTGCGGCATCCTTTATTTTTTCAATCTTATTTCTATTACTGGTACCCTTTCTCTCTCCGGCTCTAACATTCGTTTTGGACGTAAAATTATTTGCTTTTTCTTTCGTGTTAATCGTAGTTGTGTGGACGGTTTTTCCGTTAGTTGATCATGTTTTCATAGCAAAGAGGAAATCAAATTTAGTTGTGATGAAGAGTATAATATTTAATTCAGTGAAGATTCCTCTCGCAGTATTAGTTGCCAGCTATGGGGCTTATGGCATTTTTGCGTCATGGGGCATCGCCATGGCATTAGCAATCGCTGTTGCTTTGCTGGTTTTCTTTCCGAGGATATTAGAGGGATTTAGTCCTTCAGTAAAAATTAGCCGGAGGATTATCAGCGATATTCTTCGCTTTTCTTTTGGGAATCATTTTGCTAATCTTCTGTATATATCTCCTTCCTTAATTTTGCCATTGATTGTTGTGAATCTTTTCGGAGGGCAAATGAATGCTTATTTCTATGTGGCTTTCATGTTAGCGGAGCTTTTGTTCATTATCCCAACCGCGGTCTCTCAAAGCTTATTTAGTGAAGGTTCTACGAACAAAGAGAAAGCAGGAGAGTATATTCAGAGTTCTTTATTGTTAGCTTATTCTCTTTTGATTCCAGCTATTGTAATAATGATTATAATAGCAGACAAGCTTCTAATGCTGTTTGGAGCTGAGTACTCAGAAAATGGTGTAGGATTACTGAGGATTTTTTCTCTTTCGGGATTTTTCCTCGGAGCAAATATGATATACTTCACTATACTTAGGATTGAAAAAAAGATCTGGGAAACTATCATTATCTCTGCGGTTTTGGCGGTTGGAATTTTAGGTTTAGGTTTTCTATTGCTAACTATTCTAAGCAGCATCGTTGCAGTGGGGTACTCATGGTTGATTGTCCATGCCTTGGTTAGTGTTTACACTAGTAATAAGATCTGGTCCGGCTTAAAGTTCAAACGGTGAGTATTAATTGTTTTTTCAAATTATGTTAAAGTCGGTGTTTAGGTGCTTTGCCAGGAGGGATGAGGTTTAATGATAGAAGGTCTAGAAGGATATTTTTTATAATAAATTGAATTAGTATAATTATGGGCTCTTGTCAGGGGTTGCTTGTGAGCCAGCCATTGACAGGCACTAAGCATACCCATGTTTAGCCTCTTGAAGCTCTATGCGTAAGCGTGGAGTAGTTCACAAGCTTTAGTCTCTTCAAGGGTAAGTATTTATATTCTTTTAGTATACGAATTGGATTTGAAATGAGGATACTACATCTCGTCAAGAAATATCCTAACGTGCTAGGAGGGGACGCTGTTGTCGTATATAACTTGGAAAAGCATCTGAGGAAACTTGGCCATGAAGTTTTTATCTTGTCTTCTAATTGTTCTGAGATCAGAAGTGATGTTTTAAAGTTTGGATTAAAGGAAAAACCGCAGAATCTGGATAGAATCACGTTTCGTAGAGTATTATCGCTTTTTTTTCTGATTTTTTGGGGTTTTAGGCATTTGAATAAATTAAGACCTGATGTAGTGCATTCTCATTCAGCGGATCTTGGCTTTTTCATCTCTATTCCAGCAAGATTCTATGGAGTGCCTGTGGTGAACACCTGTCATGGCGTCTCCTTTCCATATCCACAGTATAGCTATTTTAAACGTCTAGCAGAGAAGTTTTTCTTGAAATATGGTGGCTTCAGCAGGATAATTTCTGTGGATAAAAGTAGCTTGGCGCATTTTAGGGATGCGGGTATAGACAACGTGGTGTATATCCCTAATGGTGTTGATGTGGAGGAGTTTCAAGGCGAGAGAAAGAGGGGGGAGAGGTTTAGATTCCTCTTTGTGGGGAGATTAGAGAAGCAGAAGGGTCTACGTTATCTTGTTGAGGCTGTGTCTCGGTTGAGGGGGCATGATTTTGAGGTCCTTATAGTTGGTGAGGGTTCTCAGGAAAAAAATTTGAGAAAGCTAGTTGAGGAGTTGGGAGTTAAGAAGCGGATAAGATTTACGGGTGAAAAGCAAGGGAAGGAACTGGTGGAGCTGTATCTGAGTAGTGATGCTTTTATTTTGCCTTCTACGTGGGAAGGGTTGCCCCTCACGGTATTAGAGGCTTGGGCGGCAGGGTTGCCTGTGATTGCTACATCTGTTGGGGGGATCAAGAGCATTTGTGTTGATCATGAGAACTCCCTCGTGGTTGAGCCTAGAGATTCAGTTGGTTTAGCTAAGGCGATGGAAGAGCTGATAGAGGATAATACTCTGAGAGATAAGCTGGCTACTAATGCTAGAAAGAAGGTTGTAGGGTTTTCTTGGGAGGAGATCTCTAAAAGGATTTTGGAGGTTTATCGGGAAATGAAATACCCTGAGACAGCGATTGCGTCAAGAGCTGTCTAACGCCTGACTTTATCGTATGATATATAATACTTTCGTACGATTTATTAGTACTTTAGAAGAAGAAAATCATTTGAGATGTAATCATAATTATATAAAAATAGCCTCCAAATCTGCATGGACTTCTTTTTAAGTTTTTTAAATACTATTTGAGCAGTGGTGTCTCTGTTTGCTATCTACTTGAGATAGCACTAGTTATAGCCTTATCTTTTCTTTAGCTGATTGTAGGAACTCTCTTAAGGTGAGAGGCTTCTCGTGACTCATTCCTACTGTAAGGGCTATTAGGAGGTAGAACCTGCGGTCAGTGAATGCGGTAAGGAATAGGAAGTTGATTAGTACCGCTATAAAGGAGATTTTAGCTCCTGTTGTATACTTGTTTTTTTCTAGGCTTTGGAAGTTTTTAATTGCGAAATAAATCAAGCCTAGGAAGATTGCTATACCTATTATCCCCAGTTCGCCTGCCACTTCGATGTAGGTGTTGTGGGCTTCATTAGGGCGGAGGGCGCCATATTCGGGGCTTCTGTTTCTGAAGTTTCCCGTGCCTACCCCTAGAATTGGGTTGTCAGCGATCATTTTTGTTCCTGCGATTATTAAGCTGTACCTGTTAGAGACGCTGAAGTCTGGCTTGGTTTCTCCTTTTGCTATATCTATAAGTGATTCGAAACGCTTAAAGCCAGGGGATAGCAGTTCTGGGGATATGCTTGCAGCTATGGAAAATACGGTTAGGAGTGCAAGAAAAGTTAAAGCTATGGTCTTTATGTCCTTCTCCTTTAGTTCTTGGTAGAAGATAATAAGCGCTATCATCATTAGGGAAATTATTCCGGCTCTGGAGCCTGTTGATACTGTTGCTAGTGCTGTTATTATTATGCCGCCTATTAATGGGATTTTTAACGGGTACTTGAGGTCTTTAGCCAAGTAGTATAGAAGTGGTAGCAGTATTGTGATGTGCATGGCGGTGTAGTTAGGGTCAGGAGAGATGTAGCCTGTTGGCCTATGGATTGTTCCCGTGTAGGCTTCATAGAGTACTAATAATGAGGATGTAGTGCCTGTTATGGCGAGTATCTTGTAGGTGTTTATCCAGTCTCTATCGGTTTTTAGCTGGTCTAATAGGAGGACTGTGAACCCTACGGCTGCTATCACGTTGAATATCCTTTCCTCTGATACTGGTGTGATTTCATTCGCCCATATTAGGGAAAGCGCTTCCCATGTCCAGAATAGTAGTAATACTCCTATAAGGTAGAAGCCTTTTTCTGTGAATGAGATTTCTAGGGTGATTATTTTTTTTAGGTTAAAAAGCAGCCATAGTCCGCCTAGGAGGAGTCCGTAGAGTATTATTATCCTGTGTTCCCTGAAGGTTGCTCCCTCGAACCAGGTAAGGGCTACTAGTAAGTAGATGAGGTGTTTGAATTGGATCATTCTGTGATATTCTCCTCATATTTATGCTTGGAATCTGGGTTGTTTTTCTTTGTATATATGTTTGAGGAAAAGTTTTTTTTGGGCTTTCTTTTTTTCGTAATGAGGAGGGTTTTTCGGCAGATATGCTTTTGGTGCTAGTGATATCTCAGCGGAAAAGAAGCCTAGAGTATTAGAGGGGATAGTGGGCGAGTATTTGAAGAGAAGAGGAGAGCTCTTTTTCCGTGTAGTGTCTTTCTATTTTTCTCTTTACTATTCTCTCTACATTTCCTACCCCCACTTTTTTGGTACTGAGTTTTTCAGGTATCTTCAAATTGTCAATCTTGTAGTAGCCACTTCCATAGGGGCTTGTAGACTATTTTTTTGTCTTTTATTGTCTCTTCTCCTTCATGGTCCCCTGTTATTACCAGGCCTTCCTTTAGCTTGAATTCCTCCATGGCTTCTACTATTCCATTAACTTCCCTCTCCTTATTTTCCTCTGTTATCTCATAGCACACCTGTATCGCTTCCTTAATTTTCTCCCTTTCTTTGACTAAAAAATCGCATTCGTACTTGTTTTTCCAGTAGTATACTTCTTTACCCCTTCTTTTAAGTTCTATGAAAACGATATTTTCGTATAACCTGCCTATATCTTTTGAAACTTTAAAGGCAACCGCATTTATCAAGCCCGTATCAATAATGTAAACTTTTTTGGGATTTGCGAATTGCTCCTTCAGCTTGCCGTATTTTGGGACTAGAAAAGCGAAGTTTATGTCTTCTATGCAGGAAATATAGGTGAACAGGGTGTTTTTACTTACTTTTTTTCCTTGGGACTTCAAGAGTTTGTAGTATTTGTTTGTAGAAAAATAAGAGGAGAAGTTGTTTACGAGATATAGCTGTATTTCTTTTACTATGTCAAAGTTTCTTATTTTGTACCTCTCTACTAGGTCTTTGTAGAATATTAGGTCAAAATACTCTTGGAGGATCTTGGTCTTGAGTAGGTCGTCTTTATCTGTGATCTCTGGGAACCCGCCGAACTCTGTGTACTCTTCTAGTAGTTTTTTTATTTTATAGAGGATAGGTTTATACTCGAAATGTCTTTCTAGCGCTATGCCTTTAGCCTTTAGAAATTCCTTGAAGGAGTAGGGGAAAATGAAATATGTTAGCGTCCTGCCCCGCAGCTGAGTCGCTATCTCTTTGCTCAATAGTCTTGAGCTAGAGCCAGTGATACAGATCTCTATGTTTTCCTGGTCGTGGAGTCTTCTAACAAAGTACTGCCAATGTGGAGCTGCTTGTATTTCATCAAAAAACACGTAAAGCTTCTCGCCTTTATTCTCTGGGTATAGCTCGTAATATGCTTCTAAGATTAGGTCTAGGTCTTGTTTTTTAATGGGTAAAAGCCGTTCATCTTCGAAATTGATATATATAATTTTATCTTTGTTTTTTTTCTTGAGTTGTTTTATGTTTTGGTATATAAAAAATGTTTTTCCAGCTCTTCTAGGACCAATTATGCTGTTTATCCTGCCAGCGAAGTGGATTTTTAGGTCTCGTTTTATTAGTTTTACTTCTTGTTCTTGTGATAGGATTATGAGTTCTTTTATTGTTTCTTTATCCATGCTCTGCATATAGGGAAAGTTACTTATAAATCTTTCCCTCTTTACGAGTAAACTATAAAGTTTGGTCTATTATAGTCATCTATAAAATTGTTAATAGGGGTGTTTTAGGATAAAACAGAACTAATATTTTTTCAGTTTTTAAGAAATAAACAAACTATATACTTCTTATCTATTTACAGGGACAAGAAGAGTTTCAAGACGTAGTGAAATATGTTTGATAAGTCGCTTTTGAAGGATGACTGGGAAGTAGTCTTCGAGTATTAGACGAGTTTTTGTGCTTGATAGAAACCAAGCAAATGTTAATTTATTTATAGCCTTAGAAGCGTCACAAATATTATTTTTCTGATCGGTACCTGCTTAGGAAATTCTTTACCTCCTCTATAAACTTTAAAAAGTCTTTCATGCCATCTTTTATATTCTCGAAGGCTATGTGTTCGTCGACTTTTCCATATCTATGTACTAGGAAGTTTCTGAATCCCTTCATCTCCTTTATTGTTCTTCCCATCTTTTTGCTCAGGATTCTATTTCTCACTAGGTTATCTACTATGTCTTCATCGCTTACTGGTATCCCGAGTTCCAGGTCGGTGTTTATTATGGCGCATATATCAAGCACATTTTCAATCGCAAACTCGATACGCTTGTAAATCCCGTCTTTCACCAGACCTAAGGCGATAAACTCTTCAACATTCTCAGGCAGGTGCTCTTTCACTAGTTTAATACTCTCTTCGATCTCAATTATTTTTGTCCTTATAATGTCTTCTCTCATTTTAGCACTACCTGTAGATGTAGTCGTAAAACCGTGGCTTAAAGGCTTCAAAATCTTTCACTGTTTTTAGAGCTACTTCGTACAGAAATTTTTTGTCCTTCGCAAAGAGCACCTTTCCTTTAAGCACTTCTTTTCTCACATAGAGAGGGAGTTGCTGAAATATCTGTACATCTACATAGCTGGGGAGCTTTGAAAGGAGTTTCAATCTAAATCTGGACATCTCCTCGGGTGTACCCCTGTAGTATATACAGAGGTCTAAGTCAGAAGTTTCTAATCCTTTTCCGAAGGCCCTAGAGCCGTGGAGAATCACAAACTCGACCCTATCAAACTCTCTTATTGATTTGACAGTTTTCAGGATGCCTACGATCTCCTCCATCGCTGTTTGCTTTTTTAAACTCATCGGTGCACCTTATTCTTTTTTTAACAACCATACTTATTTTCTTTTCATATAATTTAGTAATACTTTTTGAACTTTACCGCGAATCTTTTTCTGTTTGCCAGAATTGTCGCTATGTATATTGTTGGCCCTAGGGGTAGGTTAGCGTCTAGGAAAGACTCAGGATATGTATCTGCTATATAGGAAGGCTATTATTGGAAAGCTATAATTGCTATTTCCATACCCTAGTCTGACTCACATATAATCACTTTATAATAATTATTGCATCTTCTCCTTCTGTGGCTTTTTTAGTGTTAATTGCCTTTACCAGCACTCTTAGATTTCCCTTACACTAACTTTTATAGTATGCTATAGAGAGGTGGTGATAATTTGCTCACAGACTTGGAAAATAGGGCCATTCCGCCTTTATTTGTTCGTTCTTGATTTTTGAGGTATTATTTTAGGCGACATCTTCAGGGGCTTTCTTACACTTGTGTGGACTATAAGTATTGGTATACTAGAAGAAAGGCTATTCACAATACGCATATTATTGTTGTGAAGCACTTTAGTTCAGCTAATGCTCATAAGACAATTGGGAAAGACCATAAGGTAATATACAAAGTATTACCTTATAATTACCAAAAAGTTTATATTATGGTAATATCAATGGTATTACATGGCGGTTGTAAGCGTTAAAGTTCCTGAAGCAATTAAGAAAAGAATGAAGGAAGTAAAGATTAACTGGAGCGAAGAGGTAAGGAGCTTTATTTTGAAGAAAATAAGGGAGGTTGAAAAAGAGCAGAAGCTTAAAGAAATTCGGGAGATGCTAAAGGGAGTTAATGTGCCGAAAGGCACGGCTTCAGCCTTGTTGAGGGAGGATCGTGATAGTCATTGATGCTTCTGCGCTGGTTGCGTACTTGCTTGGAGAAGAAGATCTAGAGAGCTTTTTACATGAGGACCTCTACAGTCTAGATTTGGTGGTAAAAGAGGCGGCAAATGCACTTACAATAGCATTTGAGCAGGCGAGAATCGATGAGGCAGCCTTAAGGACTTGTTATAGAGCGCTTATCAAGTTTGCAGAAATTATAGAATTTAAATCTCAGCTAGCTCTTATGGGCAATGCCTTCAACCTAGCATTGAGGGAAAATTTAACGGTATATGATTCTCTTTATATAGAGCTGGCCAAGGAGATGAGTGCGAGGTTGCTTACTTTGGATCAAAAACAGAGGAAGGTTGCGGTAAAGGAAAGGGTAGTCACTATTCCTTAATTGGAAAAAATTTATGCTCTACGAATTTTCTTTTAGTAGGCTCTAGGGAGGCTTGTTCTTTTTTTAAAGGGGGCCTTTGTCTTCTAGTATCCATTTCCATAGGGGCTTGTAGACTATTTTTTTGTTTTTTATCACTTCTTCTCCTTCATGGTCTCCCGTGATCACTAAGCTCTCATTTAGCTTGAATTCCTCCATGGCTTTTATTAGGGCTTTTAGTTCTCTTTGTTTGGTATCAGGGTCGCTTATATCCCAGCAGACTTGAATTAGTTGTTTAACTTTTAATTCATCTTTTATGATAAAATCTACTTCCCTCCCTTTCTTATCTTTCCAATAAAAAATTCTTTCAAATGGGGTAGAGTTTCTTTTTAACTCTATAAAAACAAGGTTCTCTGCAAGTTTCTCAAAATCTTCTGAAATTTTTGGTGTGGCTACTTTTAAAAATCCATTATCTATGCAGTAAATTTTTACTGGGTATCTCATAGCGTCTTTTATTTTATAGGAGAATATCGGCGTTGAAAAGAAGAGAAAGACTTGGTTTAGATATGAAAAATACTCGATGAGGGTTTGCTTCCCTACCTTTATCCCCTGTGATTTGAAGAACCTATGCGCCTTAGAAAAGCTGAAGGGAGAGGAAACGCATGAGAAAAGGTAGTTCACTAGATTTTCAAGTAGGGCTCTGTTTTTGATTTTATATCGAGATATAATGTCTCTATTTATTATCCCGTCTAGATATTCCCGCAGGAGAGTTAATTTGATATTTTCTTTCTCGGTTAAAACGCACTCTGGAAAACCTCCTAGTTCTAGATACTCCCTAAAAAGTCTTTTTATCTCATGAATCTTTGGAGAGTAAAATAAAAGCTTATCTTTTAGCTCTTCATCGTATCCTTTTGCCTTAAGGAATTCCCTGAAAGAAAATGGGCACATCTCTATTGTTATTATCCTACCGGTTAGTAGAGTGGAAAGCTCTGTTTTCAGAATCTTCGAAGAAGAGCCTGAGATAAAAAAACTTTATCGTGCCTTTGTCGTAGAAATTTCTAACAAACCTTTCCCATGAAGGAACATTTTGTACTTCATCTAGAAAGAAAAAGAGCCTTTCATTTTTGTCATAATCGAAATTCTCTATAAAGGCTTCATAGATTGTGTCAAGGCTCTTTTCTGTTAAAGGCATAAGTCTGCGGTCTTCAAGATTAACATATATTACGTTTTTCTTGATTTCTTTTATTAACTGGAACATAAAGAAGGTTTTACCCGCTCTTCTAACGCCTATTATACCAAGACATTGTTTTAGAGGAATAAAGTCTCTATAAGCTACTTCTCTTTCGATCGTTTCTGGCAAATTACTCTCAAACCATTCCTTTAAAACAACTATAGCATTCGTTTTCTCTGTCATATTTTGTTCTATATATAGAATATTTAAATGCTTTTTGTCTTGTAAATAAGACATTCATGCTTGATTCTATATTTTCCAACCTTCGCTTGTAAGTATTTTTGAGTTTCTTTACCACGCCCCGTCATTAGAATACTGGCAGTCCGAAGGAGTAGAGGGTGATCAAGGCCACTAGTAGTTGGAAGGCTAGTATCAGTAGTACGACCTCATATTCGTAGGCTTTTCCCTTGATTTTTCTCAGTATTTTTATTGCTAGGTGTGGTACGCTGTAGCATTTGTCTTTTACTGTTAGGCTTCCGTCCTCTAGAACCATTGCAGGCCATTCTGGCCTGAACTTGCCTCTCGCCTTGAAAAGGAGCTCTATATAGTAGGGGAAGAATAGCATGACCGCGAACCTCTCTATGTTAGCTAGGATTGCCACTACAGATATCATTGCCCCTAGTGGGTAGGTCAGTACGTCTCCTGGGAATACTTTGGAGGGGTATTTGTTATAGTAGAGAAAGGCTATTAGTGCTGCGATCATGGATATGCATATCACTACTGCTGGGATGTCTCCTACTCTCCATGCTATGTATCCCATGGCTGAGAGTATTATCGTCCCCATCCCTGCCTCAAGACCGTTGTAGCCAGCTAGCATGTTGAAGCCGTTGGTGGTTCCTATTATTCCTATTGGTATGATCAGTAGTGGGTACAATATGCCGAATTCTATGTCGCCGAGAAAAGGGAAGCGCATCATGCTGTGGCCAGCGTTCACCGCCATCATAGGTATTGGCACAAGGAAGGTCAGGAGCACTTTTTCTCTCTGCCTCAGGCCGATCTGCCAGCCCAGCATGTCGTCGGTCATGCCTATCATGGTGGCGATGAGTATGGTTGTTATAGCTGCGAGAAGAAAGTTCAGGGAGTTTCCCTTGAAAATGAAGGTCTCGAGGGCGATATATATTAGTAGGGAGGCTACTACCCCTAGTATTATTGTGATGCCTCCAAGCTCGGCTACTTCGCTATTTCCTTTATGGACATCTTTCCCGGTAAAGCCTGTTTTTTTTGCTCTCCGTATCCATGAGGGCAGGGAAATGAAGGTTATGAGGAAGCTTATGCTTCCTAAGAGCAGTATCAATAGGAACTCCATATCCTTAGATTGGGAAGAAGATATTTAAAGTTGTTTTTTGGCTTGTAAAAGCTTGAATTCGTTATTTCTTCATCATTTCTTTTGCTTCTCCCTAAGCTGTATACTCCTTAATTATCAGGCTTCATGCTACTCCAGCACTATCTTTTATGAATCTCTCTATCATATGAGGGCCGATAAAACCTGCAGACCGCTTATTAGAGATTTCATAGATGTTTTTCTACTAAACCGTCATAAAGCTCTCTAATTTTTTTTTGCATCTTTGATATTTCCCATTCATCACCTATTATTTCTCTGCCTTTTTTTCCCATCTTTCTTGCCTCTTCAGGATTTTCAATGAGATATTTAAGTTTTTCTGCAAATCCATCTACATCTTCAATAGGAACCACAAATCCATTAACACCATTTTTTATAATGTCATTGGCACCCTCTACAGCAAAAGAAACCATTGGTTTTCCAACTGCAGCCCCCTGGACTAACACTTGAGGTAGTCCTTCCCATAGGGATGTAAGCGCTAGGATGTCACACGCAGCCATAACTTTTTCTACATCTTCTCTATATCCAAGAAATTTTATTTTATCTTCAAGTCCTTCTTCTAAAACTTTCTTTTGCAACTTTTCTTTATACCATCCATCACCAACGAAAAGAAACTTTACGTTTTTATCCCGTAGTCTTTTAGCAACCTCTATCATATAAATATGCCCTTTTCTTGGCTCTAATGCAGCTACTACACTTATAAGGACATCATCCTCATTTGCCTCAAACTCTTTTCTCTTGTTACGGATATCTTCATGGTGCATATTACCTGCATTGGAAAATTTTTCAAGCTCGATTCCGCTCCTGATTATATAGTAATCCTTCCTTTTCCCTATCCCTACCTTGAGATATCTGTCTCTCAGGTCATATCCAACGCTGATGAAACAGGTGGTAAATTTTGCTGCCATTTTTTCTAATAGCACATAAAATTTTCTTACTATCATATTCTGGGTGGGATAAAAGGTAGAACCATGCAATCCATGAATTATTATCGGCACACCAGCAAGCTTCGCAGCCAATCTTCCTGCCATACCTGCATTGGCTTGGTGTGTGTGAACGATGTCGTACTTTCCAATTTTTAGAATTTTGTAAATCTCAATTACTGCCTGAAGATTACTCAATAAATTAGCACTTCGGACAAGGCTATCAATTTTTATGACTTTAATTGAATTTGGTATAAGTGATAAATCAGAGTCCCTGCCTACCATAAGTTCTACTCGGTATTTCTCCTTAGGGAGCGCTTCTATTGAATATAAGACATTTTTCTCAGTGCCGCCCTTGAGAAAGCGTGTTATTATATGAAGAACTTTGATTTGAGTCATATCGAGGATCCTTATTTTTTATTTCCGTATCTACAATTTTTTCCAATTTTTTTATCATTTTTCTCAAGGAATATTTTGTTTTTGCTTTTTCTCTGTTCCTTTTTCCCATTAATTCTCTAAGTTTAGGGTCTTCAATCAACTTACTAAGTGCCTCAGAAAGTTTTTCATGATTTCTTGGTGGAACTAAGAAGCCATTTTCTCCATCGATAATAGATTCAGGTATACCCCCTACTTTAGTTGCGACAATGGGCAGCCCACAAGCCATCGCTTCTATTACAGATATACACAGTCCCTCCCATAAAGATGGTTGTACATAAATGTCAAAAGTTGCCAAGATATTGGGTATATCTTTCCTATATCCCCAAAATTCTACATTCTGTATTGATAACTTTTCTGCCATTCTCTCAAGCTTCTTTCTTTCTGATCCATCCCCGACTATTACGAATCTAATGTTTTTGTATCTGCTGTTTATAGTCTTTATAGCTTCTAGCAAATATTCATACCCTTTTTGTTTTGATAATATACCGACAGACCCAATAGTTAACTTATCTTTCGATTTAAAGTAATCAATGGGCGTAAACTCTTCTATATTTATCCCACCAATTGGTACTGTAGACACTTTACTTTCATCTACTTTAAGTGTCTTAATTACGGCCTTTTTCACATGTTCTGAATCTGCTATAATCCTGTCGGACAAGCTGTGAGTCAACCTATTCAATAATATTCTATGTAATCCGCCAAAGTTCTCGTTATGCTCCCAATTCATAATGGTTGGTACACCTGCAAGTCTTCCTATAACTCTAGCTATAATAGTGGAATGGAAGAGCGATGCTATCAAAACATCAATTTTTTTTTCTCTTATCAACTTGAATAAACGATAGATGGCAAAAATATCTATTTTAGATGACGCATCTAAATCTACCAAATCAGTTTGAAGCATCTTTAAATCTGAGAGAATTTCTCCTCCATCTTTTCTCAAGGAAATTACAGTTATTTCATACTTTTCCGTGTTAAGAGAAGATAAAATCCTTACTAAAGCTTTTTCAGCACCGCCTACAGTGAAAGAGTTGATTAAGAAAGCAAGACGGATTTTATTCTTTGCAACCATTTATACACCGATTGTCATCTAATTTATTTCGAAATTAACTCTGAATTCATATTATCAAGTTTATATTTTAATAACTTCATTGTCATGGGTCGATGTACTTCCAATATTAGGAATCGTGTAGCTTTGTACTAGCTAATAAAACACCTAAAATAAATATAGTAAACATGTCCAAGAAATTCTTTTGAATTAAAAGATGGAAAAAAATAACCCAAAATGTGAAATAATTTGCAATAAAAATGTTATTTTCTTTATATAAGGACTTCTTAAAGGCTACTAGTAGTCTTTTATGGAATAAATAGAAAAAGAATAGAAAAGCTATAAACCCAAAGATTCCTGTGGTTGCAAACACACCCAAAATCATAGAGCCGGGACCTGAGAAACCACCGGTAACGCCCCAATCTGGTTTATAAGTGTCGAAAAAGTAAGGGTATTTTCCAATGCCTACACCTGTAAGAGGATGATTATATATTACTGTCAGATCAGTTAAATAGCGTCCACCTCTGGCTGTTGTTAATGAACTTGCTATCTTTTCCATGTACACACTGTATATGAAAGATGGGGATTGGACTACCATCCCGATTACAGTTATGAATAATACACCAGATAGTAAAACCGCACTGATTATACCTATTTTTTTGGGGACGCAAAACCGTAATTGAAGTAAATTAGATCTCGATGAAAAGGCGACTACTGCAATAAGTGCTAAAATAAAAGTTATTAACCCTCCCGTTGAATAAGTGAATAAAAACGCTAATAGTTGGGCAAACAATGCCATTTTTGGATTTAATTTCCCTAAAATTTTCTGTTTGTTTAAAATGAAAATATATGTAAACCCAATAACGGTTAATAAATAAAAGGCGAAAACACTCGGTTCTTGATTAAACCCTGATAAGCGTAATATTCTACCCCCAGGTTCTATAACAATCGCTGAAATGTCGTTTGATAAAACATTTAGATAAGTCAAAAACAATATACTCAAAGATGAAAAGGACACTAAAGTGCCTGAAAAAACATGCCAATGTAATATTTCTTGGAGATCTTTTTCTTTATTGACGGCATTATAAACGGCTATTATTACAAGAAAAGTAAAAACCCATCTAAGTAATTCTGTGATTCCTCTAATTGTAGGATTTCTTCTTCCAAAAATGTCGAAAGTAAGGTTTTTTGGTATCTCCGGAGCGAACACTAATGAAATAATAGAGATAAATATAATCACATAAAATGTAATTAGTATATTCCTATCAAAGTATATCTTACGTCTTCTGGACATCGTATCTAACCAAAAATATATACATAGTAGTAATCCGAAAAAATATCCAAGAGTTATTGAAATTCCGATTTGGAAAATAAATTCTGTCGTTAAAGGCATACTCAAAGCAATAATAATTAACAATACTTTTTGACGTTTTTTAATGAAAAGAAGAATAAAAAATGCTAATACAGATAACCATAGTAATTCAGACAATGAAAAGACGATTACTGACCCAGAAGGTGCCCCCAAGACTGTTACTGGCTCCTTTATTGGTTGATGGTATAACATATTGGATACCTATTCAAAAAATATGATGGTATTTTTATATTTTTTTTACTTTAATCAATAGTCCTTGACTTTCTGAAATTCTTCCCAATGTAAATAATTCAAAATATGTGTAAATTGAAGATAACATCTTATATATGGGTATTTTTTCGATATTCGATAAAAAATAACTAAAATATTTTATTAATTTGAAGTCATTCCTATTTTTTAACGCCTCATAGTAGCCGCTTGGATCAGTAAAAAAAAGCAAGGTCTTTAAGGAATATATACGTTCAACTTTAAATCCAGAATTTTCTAAAATTTTTTTAAGTTCGTGCTTTCTTTTTAAGTTCACGTGAAATTTAAAATGTTTATCTATTACTACCCCATTTTTTGCAAGGTAATATTTTATTAAATTCCATTTCGTTAATGCACTTTCAGAAAAGATTGCGCCAATTCCCCCTGGCTTAAGAACTCTGTTGATTTCATTTAAAGCTTTTTCTAGATCAACAATATGTCCTAAAACATCTAAAGAAACAAAACCATCAAAGTAATTATCCTCAAATGGAATATTATATCTATCAATTCTAAAAAATTTGCAGTTGCCATTATACATCTTTGAAAGTTCTCTTGCAATTTTTAATTGGTTTTCAAAGATGTCAACTCCTATTATAAATACATTTCTTTTTTTAGATAGATCAATAGCATAGGATCCAGTTCCACATCCATAATCTAAAATAACACTTGAAGGGCTAGGATCTAACATTTTTTCAACCATATATTTTTTGACTGTTAAGAACCATTTTATTCTTTCAAATAAACTCATTTTTTTAAAAATAGGTTCAGAATACCACATTTCTTCTCCATTTTCTAGTACTCCCCAACCAAATTTTGAACCCATATATAATCTCCTCTATTTTTATGACTTCAAAATTTCATAATAAAAATTTCTTATTATCTCCGAAATTCTTTCCCAATTATATTTTTTGAAAATCTTTTCACGATTAATTTCGCCAATCCTTTTTCTATCAGCTGACATTATTTTGTCAATACCATTTATGAAGCTGTTTATATCACCGGGTTCATACAAAAATCCATTAATTCCATTTTCAACAAGAAGTGGAATCCCTCCTACCCTAGGCGCTAATATAGGAAGTTCGCAGCTCATAGCTTCCAGTACAGTTATTGGAAAATTTTCATAATGAGAGGTAATTACAAAAATGTCTGCAACAGAGTAATATTTATTCAAATCTTTATGTTCTATATGACCAACAAAAATTGTACGATCTTCTATTTTTAGCTCTTTTGCTTTTTTTTTATATTCCCGATAAGTGGTCCATCACCTACAAGCATAAGTACATATTTATTACTATAATTAGATAATCTTCGGAAAGCTTTTAAAAGAAAAGGTAGATTCTTCAAATATACAAATCGGCCCACAAATAATAAAACCACTTTTCCACATAAGTTATATTTTTTCTTTAGGTTAGTGGTGTCACATCGTGTAAAAAGGTTAGTATCAACTCCAGGATTTAAATGAATTATTTTAGAGCTATCTAATTCTTTTTTAATAATATCGTATGAACTTCCCCAAGCAATGAATCCATCAAAATTTTTGAGCAATTTTTTATAATAAGGCGATATAACCCCCCTTATTGAATATACAGCAGGTTTTTTAATAAATTTTTTGAATATAACAACTGGCGGCATATCTGTTACATGGATAATATCAAAATCAAGCTTTTTAATGTGTCTAACTAATAAACATCCAAATAAGAAAGAATCTAAGAATCGCATGATTTTACCAAGCATTGAAGGAAACCTTTGCGATATGCCATATAAATAAGGGGAGGAAACTAGAATTGTTGGAAACTCCAGTAAGGGAATCTCCACCCTACTACTCAAAGGTTTACGGCAAACAAAAATAATTTCGTCTTTTTTTTCCTTGAATTGTTTAGCTAGATTAAGATCATTGACCTCGCCTCCACCCCGATTCATACACATCTCCCTTGAGATAAAAAGTATTTTCATATTGCACTATCATCTCCATAATTCTTTTGCAGTAACAAACTCTACATTACCCAATTTTTTAGCATGTTTAATCAATTCAATTAAATAGGGTTTTAGATTATATTTTAAGGTCTCCCAATAGTGAATTGCCACACAGAAATCTCCACCCATTTTGTATGCAAATTCTAGACCTTCAATTAATTCTTTAAATGGTATAGAAGGAATAAGATGATAGCATCCGAATTCTTTATGGCCTTTAAATTTTAAAACATGAGGATATCTCTTGGATTTACCGTAACGGAGCCAAAAATGGAACATTCGTAAAAAGTTTGTTATATTATAAATGTCTATAGGCCGTTCCCATATTTGGTGGGAAAAGGAAATTAAAACATTTAAACTGTTTTTTTCAATTGCTTTGGTTCCTTCAATTGAGAGAGTATTATTAGGTGGCACAAAGGTGGTTATTTCCTGTGAGAAAATCTCTGAGAGATAGTTTTTTCCTTTTTTAACTTTTTCGTATAAATTATTATCGACTTCAAATTCAAAGCCATTTTGATATTTAATGTGATTGTAACCATGTAATAGTATTTCAGCTCTTTCATTTTTTACTTGTTTTTTTAGATAATCAATTAGAGATTTATTGCGGAGTAATGGAAATTCTAAGTCTCCTTTCCAATATTTTTTTGGAATGGCCTGAGTTTTAGTACATGAATGAAAAGGAACAACCGCAATAGATATAGGTGCTATATCCCACAAATCAGAATATAATCTCTTTAACTCTTCAGGCTTTGTAAAAAAATTTGTATCATCATCTCTGACTACAAATTTCATAACATCACTTCTTCAGTTTAAATTTAATAGCATAATTAATTGACAATAAATTTTTGAATAGAGGTATTGTTATAATCTTTTTTTTATTCTTATTAATGTAAATAACAGTAGATGCGTCAGCAATTGGTTCAAATCCCTGCTTTTTGAAAAGTTTTAATAAATCACTATAGGAATACATCGAACTAATAAAATGCCGTCCATTTTTCTCTGCTATCTGCCCCCATTTTCCTAACACCATCAAAATTCTATAATAGAACCATATAATATTCTCAATAGTAATTATTACTTCCCCTTTTTCTACTAAAACACGTCTCATTTCTTTAACAACTCTTTCAGGGTTTATAAAATGTGGAAAAGATTGGATGGATACAACAGTATCAAAAAAATTATCTTCAAAAGGTATATTCTCAGCTTCTCCAACAATATACGGGAATGGAGCAAATTTAGAAACTTCAATAGCAATATTGGGGGATATATCCATTGCATATACCTCTTTATTTTGTTCAAACAATAATTTTGACAACCCACCATATCCTGCGCCCAGATCTAAAATTTTTTTATTTTTTTTGGAAATTAATTTGTTGCATTGCAAATATGCAAGTCTTGGAGGTCTATTATAAATTTCAAAAGCGTTAAGTAATTCTCTGTCCCTCTCGATCAATGCCTTTTGGATTTCATCTTTTAAGAGAATCGGTACATTTCCTTTAATTGGATATCTAGTTTCACAAACTTCACAAATATATGAAACTACTTCCTTCTTTAGAATATTCTTACATACGGGACAAATAAACACTCATCTACCTCCTTGTAAATCCTTGAAAAATGATATATATCTTTGCTTTAAATTTTCCCATGTGTACTCTGGGGGAAGTTTATCGGTTACATAAGTCTTATTTTTAATCATGTAAGCAAAGTCCCATGGCGTATCACAAATATTCGATATTAACATTTTTATATCTGGACTTGATGGTCTTGTTATAACTGGTATCCCCACAGCCATACTCTCTAAAACAACATTTGGGAGACCCTCTATTGGTGAGGTCAATATTAATAAATCTGCAGCTTTAAAATATTCATTTATTTTTTCATGTGGCACATAGCCTTCAAATCGTACATTCTTTTCGTTTTTAAACTGTTTTTTAATTTTAATTTTGCACGGCCCCGAACCTATTAGGACAAAATAAATATCTGTATTCTCTTTGAGAACTTGTTTAATTACTTCGCTTAAAAAGTCTATACCTTTTTCCCACTCCATCCTCCCTATATAAAGTATAATTCTTTTATCAGTAGGAAAACCAAGTTTTTCTTTGCTTCTAAATTTATTTCTTGGCGGTTTAAAAATTTCTTGATTTACAGGTTGTGGAAGGACAAATAATTTATTTTCAGGAATATTTTTTTTTTTATTTCATTTTTTATACCGTGACCAAGAACAATGGTTTTGTAAGATAATTTGATTGCGATATATCCTAAAATATTGTTTTTAATATAAGTTTTTAATTTTAAACTCTTTTTTTTTATATGTTTATATATTTCAAAAGTATTTCCTGTACTTCTAATTACTGTAGGAATTCCAAATATTCTGCCAGTAATGCCAATAAGAATACCATTAGGCCCTGTACTCCCTATATGAAAAAGGATATTAGGCTTTTCTTTGATAACATAAATTAATAGATTAAGGAATTTCTGAGGATATAAAAATAAGTTTATAATTGAGAACCTTGAAGTGGAAAATTTAATTATATAGTTGTAATTTTTAAACTTTTTTTCTATCCGATTAGGCAAATCATACCCTCCAACTATCTCTAATTTAAAATTATTACGAAGCATGATCCCAATGCTATCTAAAACATGTTCTTCGCCATGTGAAATAGAAGGATTTACTAGTATCCCAATTTTTGGTTTCATTTAGTAACCCTCATAATCTAATAACGATACTTTCCTTGCTACTACTTTAAATCTCTTTTTTCTAATAGTTGATGAAACAGTATATAAAAAATTCATGCGTTGGGGAGTACTCATTATGCAGTGCTTGTGGCCATGTTTTCCTGTTTAAGCTACTATCAAAGAAAACTGGTTTACTCATAGCCAGAAGTAGCAGGAGTGGGCTTGCGCCACACTGAGAGTTTAAAAGAGATGGAGCAACTTAATGCCTAACTTATAATTCTTTTTATATTATTTTAATTTAGTTTATCATAACTCTCTTACTCTTTCTTGATGGGTTCTTCTTTAATTTTACTCATTTAAAAAATATCCCGTTTTTCAAAGATTCGTTTTTTAATAATATCAATAAATCCTTTGCTTTATATGTATCATATTGAGATATAAATCTACATAAATCTTCATATGTTCTCATACCATCAGCAATTTCCATACAAACAGGATGAATAACCAAAGTAGCAAAGCCTACTTCTTTTATTCTATCTTTAATTATTTGTTTTATCCATTCTCCCCATTCATTTATATTATATAAATTATTATAATAGAAGTATTTTTTAGTATCCTTTTTCTTAATTTTCTTTATTACATATTTTAAACTAGCTTGAAATTCTAATTTGGTGAAATTTCCAAATCTTTTACAAAAAGATAAGGGATTATTATGTCTTGCATAATTTAATCTCTGTACAAATTCTTTTTCTCTATATCCATGAATAATTGTGGTATGGTCCTCCGGAGTATTGATTGGAAGATAAATTAGTCCATGATTATATCTTATCTTTCCATTCACAGTGTGTTCTTCGGATATCACCCTTATTCCAATGTCAGATAATATTTCCTTAGTTAAATTATCAGACCTGTAAGAATGTGTTCTCCAGGAGAGAACTTTGTCGCCTGTTGTATCTTCAATAATTTTAATCGTTTTTTTTATGTCCCACTTCTGATATATCTTCGGACCATAATATGTGGAAAAAAGAAGATTGGATATATCATGCAAATAACTATATCTAAAAGAATCCCAAGTATGTCCTCCTATTTCTAAATTTTTATATGAAGAAAGTTTTTCTGCTGTATCTCTTTCCTCTAAGAAAGCTCTACCAGATATAAACAAAGTAAAATTAATACTATATTTTGATGCTATGCGTGCAAATTTTAAAGCCGCCTCTAACTCAGTTATATTTAAAAATTCTTGGTCTAACGCTTTTAGCGACATATTATGAACATCCCCGGTTAAAAAAATCATCTTAATCCCTTAATTTTTTTATATATACTTATAAAAAAGTTTAAAAACGCAGGATTAATTTTTTCAAATCTCAATATTGGATAAATTTGACCTCCCCACTGCGACTTATATTTAAACAGAGTGTCACTAAAATCAGCCGTTGTTCCACCCATATCATAATGTTCAAGTTTATTCTCTAAACAATATTTTATTGTATATTCGTGTAGCAAATCATTTGGCATTAATCTTTTATAATTCCTATTAAACCCCCCAAAACTGTAGATAATTTTTTTATTCCATATAAAATGCAAAAGCCCAGCAATTGGTTCGCCAGTATCTAATTCTACTACAAATAATTTTACAAATTTTTTTGTAAATCGGTCTAATTTTATAAAAAACTCAGATCTAATCGGCCTTTTATTTTTTTCCTGCATAGTCATAGAGTATAATCCATAAAATTTTTCTAAATATTTTGTTTTTATTGGATACTCCTTAACAGCCGTAGATTGTTTTCTAGCTTTTTTTAAATTTCTAATTTTATTTTTTGAAAAATTTTGACTTATATCTTGATATGTCTTATTTTTACAGTGAATTATAAATCTACAGACGCTTAAATCAAGCTTGTAATTATATTTATAAAGTATTTTTTGGTATTTTAATTGAGTTAAATCACATACATCTATTCTGTGAAAAAGAATTCGCTCCTTATATATGTTTTTGCTAACTTCATACAATAAAGATTTTATCATGTACTCCTTTGATAAGCAAAATCCTCCCCTCATTATAGGTAGTGAGATTAATTTATTGAATGGAGTTTTTCCTATCTTTTTGATAAAATTTGGAAATACACCTTGTAAATTAGAATCTTTTTCTATAATAAAAATTATTGGATCTAATTTCAAAGTTTCTTTGAGATGTTGTAGCCATTCATACCGTATGAAAAAATTATCAGAATTTTTATCAACGAAAGAATTCCATTCATCCTTATTTATTTCATCTAGATTTGTTATTTTTTTAACATCTAATTCGCTCATTTTAAAAACCGTGTCTACTCACTTTTTTAAGTTTTTTCTCTTGGTGGGGGAATAAGGTAAATATTGCACCACTTCACCTGCAAACCACTATCACCTTGGAGAATGGGATAAGAAGGTATTTAAAGAAATGCTCCGTGAAACTATAAGAGATTACGGGGTAGGACTTACTCATCTTTTAACATCCCATCTGGTATGAAGCAGAAGGTGCTTGTTGAACTAGGATGTGGTAGGCAGAAGGAAGTAGCCTCTTAGGATTAAGGAGCTTTACAAAAGTCTCAGAGTAATATAATTTATTTTATATAATGTTAAAATAAACACAACAACTTACTCTAGGCATCTTGGTGCAGAGAAAGAAAAATGAAGATGACTTCTTACTCTTTTATAGAGAAGCTGAAAGCCTTGACAAAGATGAACTACTAGCAACTACTGGCACTATAAGATAAAATGTCTTGCTAAGTGCCCTAAAATACAGCGTAAGAGCATGCCCTCAAGCAGTGCGTTTGTGCAAAGAAAGATTTTTAGACGCCATAGACACAGGGGGGCATTGAAAGATATGGATATTGTGGTGAGCGTAATAAGGATCATGAGACTTCAGGAAAAAACTTTTTCAAACCTAAAAGAAGAAAGTACTACTAAGAACCTGATTTTAAGAAAGATGAGTACCAAACCTTATTTTTGAGCTAAATAATGGATCCATGGCTCAATAAACCATAATTTATTGGTATATTTTTCTCCACCAAACATTCTTACAGTTCTGAACCCAATTTTTTCTAATGTTTTTTTTTGGCTAAATGGATTTTCATGGAAAGTAAATAATACTCCTATCCTCCCTTCAACTTTCCAGTAATTTTTAAAAAAATTCAAGCCAATAATATTTTTGAGTATAATTCTAAATCCACCCAAATAATTAGGTATCCACAAACTATTGTGAGAACTATAATAGAAATATCCTCCGTCTTTCAATACTCTATAGACCTCTTTCAATGCTTTAATTCTTTTCGATTTAGGATGAATATAATCCAACCCATTATATGAAAAAATTACATAATCAAAAGTATTCTCATCAAAACATAGATTACAGGCATCTCCTACTTTGAAATCTATTTGTGGAAATTTTTTTTTGGCTTGCTTAATCATTTCCTTTGAAATATCAACACCAACAACATTATAACCCATTTCCATAAGAGGCACAGTTGTTCTGCCTGTGCCACATCCAAGATCCAATATTTTAGCGTTCTTCCGATTAAAATATTTATTTACAATTTCTTTTTCTATTTGTTTCAAATTATAACTATTGTATATTTCTAATGCTTCTTTAGAAGAAAAGCTTTTAATGTTTATTTTCTCTATGTTCATAAATACCCTAAATCTTTTAATTTTTTCTTTATTTCTTCATCATCTCTCCGAAAAGCCATTTTGCTTTTATCTGATACTACCTGTGGTAGATTTTTACTATTAAACTGAGTAGATATGAAAATTTCTTTTAATATTCTACCATCAATGTCATTTGATGGCCTTAAACCTAATATATAAAATATTGTTGGCGTAATGTCAAATATTTTTGCATTTTTAATATTAATATGTCTGATATTGCTGCTAAATCCTATAAATATCCCATATCTTCTGTGATCTCCACTTCGATTACCGGTTGTTCCGTTAATAACAATATTACTCCCAAAAGAATTCGCTAATATTTCTACTTCACATTCATCGATCAAAAATATTATATCTGGAAAATTGTCCAATTTATCCCCAATATAAATGTCATTCGGCCGATATAACTCAATATTACTCAATAAAGGGTGATTATTTACAAAATTAATAAGTTTGATTGATATTTCTTCTCTTAATTTTTGGTCATGATTTAAGATTTCAATTCCGCCTACCCCTGAATATTGGAAAGCTATAGCTAAACTGTTTTCATAGTCAATAAAATTTTCAAATGAATCGACAAACGGAATCTTTTTAAATTTATTCTTAAAATACCTCAGATATCCTCTAATTTTTCTATCTTCAAGTTTGTTGAAAATATTGTAAAAAATAGATTCCCGTTTAGTTCCGTAATTTCTCTTTAATTTAAGATACCCTTCATTTATTAGCCATTGGTTTATCCTAAAACCTTTAGTAAGTCTACCAAATCCATGGTCTGAAATCACAAACAAATAATCATCTGTATAGATATGTTCGACCACATCGCCAACAATTTCATCTATTTTATCCCATAATCTTATGAATTCACGTTTATATTTTTTCTTTTTATTTTCATCAATACCTGGATAATTATCATCCCAGTATTTATATAAATAATGTTGGATGAAATCAGATTCTGGTAAGACAAGGATTAAAATATCTATTTTTTTATTCTTTAGAATATAATTAATAGCTTTTTTCCGTTTAGCAATAAGTTTCTCAATATTTTTAATAAATTTATCTTCTTTATTTTTATATTTTGGAGAATTTATGGGAATACTAATTTCATATCCACCTGTTACTCTATCTAGTTCCTTTTCAAAACTTTTTGGATAACAAATATTTTTTTCCGGTGTTCCAACGCCACCAACCATAAATCCATTAATAGGGTACGGAGGGTATAAACCGGGATAATTTAAGATCCCAACTTTGAACCCGCTTTTAGATAAATAGTCCCAAAGTGCACCATTAGCCACATAGTCATTTGAACTCAAAGGATAAAGTTTAAGATCATCGTCTCTCCGATTCCTAAAAGTGAATACCCCAGTTTTTCCAGGATTTTTTCCGGTAGCAATGGACATCCAAGCCGCCGCGGTAACCGGTGGAAAGGTACTTTCGAGTTCTCCATAGGCACCGTTGTCAAGTAAATATTTTAAGTTGGGCAAATGTCCTTCTTTTATCAAAGGTTTTATGACATCAAATGTTGCTCCATCAAGACCCAGAATGACAACTTTTCCGTTCATTTTTATTTTTCTTGAGATATTTTTCTTATTACTTTCCCTTTTATACTACTCATCAATTTCTCTTCTTCAGACGATAAACCAATTAACTTGAATATCACAAATACAGATATAGTATATAGAATAACCATCTTCCCGAGCAATAATATTAGTGGTGGAACTTCCAGATATATCATTGTTTTATTTGAAAAGATATGAAGTAAGAGTAAAGCTATAGAAATGAAAGTAGGATAAAGTATATGTATCTTATTAAAAAAATTCACTTTTAACGTCCTAAATACGAGATATAAACCTGTTATATTAAACAATATCACTGATATAGATGTGGCTATCGCTGCACCTACTATTCCTAGAGGAGGTATTAATACTAAATCTAGTGCAAGGTTGCTTAGGGAACTTATTCCACTCATAGCCATAAAGAATTTTGTTTTTCCTATGGAGTTAATAAGAGCAGCCAAGGGACCTACGAATAAACTTGAAATGAAACCTACCACAAGTATTTGAAGAACATTTGCCCCATTTGAATAAACTTGACCAAACAGTACCGTAATAAAGTCCGTAGGGTATATAAAAATTAATAAAAATAATGGAAATGATATGTAGAGTATCCATCGCAATATATTTGAATAAACCACTTTTAATTCTTCTATCCTATTACAAGCATAAAGTCCTGTAATGACAGGTAATGCGACGGTTGCAACAGGGGTTAGCAAATTTAACATCATCTGAGCAATAGTAAAAGATGCATTATAGATCCCAACTGAAGAACTTTCCATAAAATAACCAATTAAAAGATTGTCAGACCCTCTACGGAATATGTCTAGATAAAATGATAAGGTAAGTGGAAGAGAGAAAATTAATAATTTTTTTCCTAATGGAGCACTCTTCACTCTTTTCAAAAAGCTATGTTTTTTAAAGAGATAATATATCGCTAATATTGTACCAAATATGAACCCCATGATAAATGAATATGTGACATAAATTATGTTAACTCTCAAAAAAACAAAGGTCAATATTAATAAGAAAGTTGACCCCTTATTAATAAATTCTCTACTATATATTAAATATTCCATATCTCCAAATCCTCGCAATATGGCGCAAATATAAAAGAAAAGTACTATTACTGGCAATGCTAGAGAGAAATATTGTAGATGTGGAGTTAATTCTGGTTCTGAATAAATTATCGCAATTTTTTTTGAAAAAGCCAGAAGAAGGATACTTAAAGTTATACTCAATGGTATCAAAATTTTGATTCCAGAGACTAAAGTTCCTTTAATCTCTTCTTTTTTATTTAATGCATTATAATATGCAACGAATCTTGCACCACTAGCTCTAAATCCTACCATAGCAATTATCTGAAAAATCATTAAAGTTGAAAATGCAATGTTGAATAAACCATAGTCTGACGGTCCCCAAAATCTGGCTATGATTATCCTAGTTAAAAAACCTAAGAATGAACCAATTGCCATTCCTATAAATATTATTCCACTACCTCTAGCTATTTTCTTTGTTAGTTGTCCCATATATTCTTCAAATATTGCGTGGTTCACTGATTCAGGCTTATTTTGATGTTCTTCCAAATTCATTTGCTCATTTTCTCCATAAATCTTATAGAGTACCTTTTATCGTGCCTAGCCGCTTTATAACATCAATTTTCTTCTTTTCATCATCACTTTAACAAAGAGTTGTTAATTTAGGCAGGATTTACAATGATGTAAACTACTTGGTTTCTACGAAAGTTAGTAATAAGAGAGGATGTAAGGTAATTAGGTAACAGACTATAAAAGGAATTGATTATCTTATACTACCTCCTTCTGTCCTTCGTAAAATCCATTCTCTCCTTCTTCAATCACCGATTTAAATACTTTCATAACACCTTCCTCAAGACTTATTTCAGGTTTCCATTTCAGAACTTTTTCCAGCTTTTCTATCGATGTGCTAAACTGTCGTTCAGGTGTAAGGTCTCTAGCCGGCGCATATTCCACCTTAACAGCAATCCCGAATCTCTCTTTACCTATCCTCTTCACCATCTCTGCAAGATCGCGGATGCTAATGTCGCTCTTTCCGCCAGCATTAAACTTCTCTCCTATAGCGCGTTTATCTATAACAGCTTTATATAGGTCAACCACATCATCGATGTGGATGAAGTTACGCTTCTGTTTGCCTGAGCCGTGAATCAGCAAGGTCTCGCCGCTTACAGCACGACGCACAAATGCAGGAATAACAGTGCGCCACTTCATATATGTACCCTTGCCATAAATGTTAGTCCACCGAAGTATTGTAGTACCCAGTCCGTAGCTGTAGTAGTAGACATCGCAAAAAGCTTCGGCACTAATTTTAAGTGCGCCGTAAATATTCTGGGGCAGGCAGGGCACTTCTTCGGTGATAGGATTCACGTTTGAATTGCCGTAAACCGCTGTAGAAGAGGGAAAAATAAACCGCTCGCATTCAGCGTTTGACGCTACTTCGAGTAATTTTCTCGTTCCTTCTACGTTTATGTGAGAAGCCTTTGCGGGATTGTGGTTGCAGAAAACAACGCCAGATATGGCTCCGAGGTGGTAAACTATCTCTACATCTTTTATCATCTCCTTTACATCTTCTGCCTTAGTAAAATCCATCTTCAGCAACTTCACGCGAGGAGACTTCCTTATCAGCGCATAATTTCTGCGTTTGCCCACTAGAAAGTTATCAATTCCGCGAATATAGTAATCCGAGAAGCACTCGTCTTCCAGTAAGCTGTTTATTAGATGCCCTCCTATGTATCCTGCAGCACCTGTAACGAGTATTACACTCATTTCATTTTCCCCTTTATTTTACTAAACTTCTCTATCAGTTCTTTGATGCCGTTTTTCACACTCCGTTTGCAGGAGAATCCGGTTTTCTCAATTTTAGAGAAATCTACACGGTAACTTGGGCCAGGGTCTCTCTCCCTTAAGTAAACAACCTGTAGGTTCTTTTTAAATGTATCCTTAAAAAGAGCGACAATATCTCTAATTCTGTAGTTCTCCCTGTTTGAGCCCACATTAAACACGTCATTCTCAAAATCTCTTCTTTCAAGAGCGAAAAGGAAGGCTCTAGCGGCATCTTTAACGTGTATATAAGGTCTCCAGTTGGTGCCATCTCCATAGATGGTTAACGGATGATTCGTTAGAGCATATAAAGCAAACATGTTTATTACCAAGTTGAAGCGTATCCCTGGGGCGTAGCCGTATAAGGTGCTCAAGCGCAATATGCTGGTGACCAATCCATAATTTTGCTGGTACTTAAGACATGCCTCTTCTGCGAGATGCTTTGACTCTGCATATGGATTCCGCGGTTTTGGTTTAGTATTTTCACTAATCACTCTATTCTGTCTGCCGTAAATATTGCATGAGGAGGAGAAGATAAATTTCTTCACCTCTGCACTTACTGAAGCTTCCAGTAGGACTTCAGTGCCACGGAGGTTAATGTCAAAAGTTCGCTCTTTTGCATTAAAAGATTCATCCGCTCCAGTCAGTGCTGCGAGATGAATCACAGCATCACAGTCTTTCAGAGCACTTCTCACATCATCTTTATTCCTGATATCCCCAAAAACAAAGTTTATATTCTTTTTAAAATAAAAAAGAACAGAAGGACTACTCAAAGAGAAATTGTCCAGAATTGTTACATCGTAACTTCTTTCAAGCAAAAGAGGGATAAGTTCTGAGCCTATGTATCCACAGCCACCTGTGACAAGAACATGCATTAAGAGCTACCTCTTCTTGGGTATTAGCCTGTCTCTATAAGCCCCAATCCTATCCTCATACTTCTTCAGCTTTTCCAGCACTTCCGGCAGAGCATCCCGCATGCTTGTATGCTTGGGTTTACCAAGCACCTTTAAAAAATTCTTGTTCTCAAAGCTATATTTGCTCTCCTCCTTCTCCTTCCTAGGATTTGGGATATACTCTATCCCTGGCGCCTTACCGAAGAGTTCTTCTGCAGCGCTGTTCATCCATTCTGCTATGTCCTTTATTCTTACGTACTCTACCAGCTGATTGTAAACCTTATACTCGCCTTTATTTCCCTTCTTGACTATCTTAACTAGCGAGGTAGCGGTGTCTTCAAGGCTTATAAAGGGCTTTATCTGTCTACCAGAACCGTAAACCGTTAGTGGGTGGTTTATAATCATCATCGCGCACCAACGGTTGAACAGTGTGCCAAAATAGAAGTCTATGTCAAACCGTGTGGTTAAGTGCTCATCTAACGTAGTTTCTTCCGTGGTTATACCATAAACGATACTGGTTCTTACGTCGGTGCACGGCATGCCGGTCTGCATATTCATAAGCATCATATTGGTAGCGCCAAAGCCACGTGATACATGGTACCAACTGCTGGCAATATTAGGGAATGGTAGTACGTCAGAGTTGCCATCTCCATCTACAACCTTCACGAATCCTTCACCAATGCGGATGTTAGGGGCACCATATATACCTGTAGTGGTCGTTTCTATGAAATGCGTATCTGTGAGCTCATGTTCTCTAAGTGACCACATAATGTTGGCATTACTCAGTACTGTATTTTTCTGGGTGAACGTTGCCTTTGCACCGTTTATCTGTGAGTAGGGAGCACTTGGTTGCGCTGCTAAATGTAACACAACCTCGGGCTTGTGGATTGAAATTATCTTGTCAACAAAGTTCTTTTTGGTAAGGTCTCCCTCTATGAAACTAATGTTTTCAAAACCATGTTCCTTTGCAACTTTAAGCCTTTCCTTCATGCTGTATATGGGTATTATGCTGTCAGAACCACATTCCTTTACCCACTTGCGCCTTGAAAAATTGTCTACACCAATAATGCGTTCATCTGGAAACTCTTGGGAAAGCTTCAGAGCAGTTGGCCAACCCATATAGCCGTCTATACCTGTTAATAAGATATTCATAATTCTTCTACCTCCTAGAAATATCATAACTTATTTATATACCTGAATATATAAAATTGATAAGCCGTTATGAACTATGAACGGTTTTTAATTTATAACTCCTCTATAATAAAGCCATTGTAGTTTGTGTGTATTAGATATGAGAGATTTTAAGCTTCCACTCAATTACTCTCAACTCCTTCTGAGCATGAATAACTGATCTTTAAAAACGTAAAAAAACTTTATGCTTATAACTACTCCTACTGAAATATACTGGAGATATTATCATATAGCTAATAGGAAAAATAGATCAATACTCATTCTTCCATGTAATTCTTGAAAAATGCTGCAAAGATGCCGACAAACAACCCTAATATACTGGCGATAGCGATGTTGAGTATTTTCGAAGGCCCGGTGGGGACTTGTGGCACGACAGGCTCTTCAACGATCTTTATTGATTGTAGCTGTTCTTCCTTAGCTATCCTTGCTTCTAAAAGCTTGTCAGAGAGGAAATCGTAGGCAGACTTAAGAGAAGAAATCTCCCTATCCATCCTGTCCAAGATTATTTGGATCTCGTTTATTCTGGCTTCCTTTTCATCTATCTCAGACTTGAGCTTGCGGACCTCTTCCTCTAGATATGAGATCTCACCCTTGGTAGTGTCTATGAATACCTTGGTCTCTATTATGCTTTCTTTCAATGAGAAATAGGTGGGGTTCTTCAGAGCCTCAGCAGTAACGATCCAAGACGCGGATGGAGCACTCCATTGGAGGAACTCTGGCTCATCCTTTATCTCTTCTTCCAAGCTCTTAAGCCTTGCCGCGCTCTCGTTCAGCTCCCTCCTCTTAGCGTCAAGCATGCTTAGCCGCTCCTCATATGTCGTTTTCGCCACAGTTAGCTCGGTCTGAAGAGTGCTCAGGGGATTTTCCTCCATATACTTTATTTTCTCCTCTTCCTTCTTTCTGAGATCGTTGCTGACCTCCTCAAATCTCTCAGAGATAAACTCGTAAGACTGAGCCGTCCTAGTGGATAACAGTTCAGTGTTCTTCTCTATGAAAAGTCTCCCCCAGGCATCGGCGATATCTCTCAGCTCCTCAGGGTTGGTGCCTTTCACCTTCATGGTAAGCAAGGGTAGTAGCGTTTTACCTTTCTCAGCCATCTCTATCCTAGGCGTCATCATACTCCTTAGAGCCTCTACGGTCAACTCCTCGCTATTCCCCTTCAGCTGTAGCTCCTTAATTATCCCAACCAGTATGTCATTAGTAACCGCGAGCTTCTCATAGGTCTCAGGAGATATATAAAAACTAGGCACAGTAGCAGTAGCTTGGGCTCCCTCAAGCTCCTCGGCTATCCTTGGAGTGATCATTAAGGTAGTACGAGTTTCATACACATTAGGTTGCATGATAGAGAAAATCAGTGCTGAAACAAGTGACAAGGCTAAGATTATTGCTATGATTATTTTCTCCTTCCAAATAACATCAATATAGTCCTTAAGAGAAACCTCATATTCTTCCATGCTAGAGTTGCAATTTAACGAGGCAGCTATAAAAGTTTTGCTACTTGAGCATGCTTCTCTTACTATTTTCTATGTTCCCTGGAGCATGGTTTTTTACAAAAATTCTTCCACCTTTCCCAGAGCAATTGCCTTTAAACCTAGGGATTCAGAGTTTTTCAGGATATACCTGTCGCTAGTAATCAAGGGCAACTCTAATATTATTGATGTAGCAACATGAAAAGAGTCAAAATAATGCAGCTTCCTCCATTTCTTGCATATAGTTCTAGCGCTTTGACTAATATCTCCAAGGTGCGAGGTATAACTTCATGAGGAAGCGACCTCAGATCTGCATCAAGCTTTGAATCCCTTGAATTTCGTAGCCACTAGAAATATATGCTGTTATTATGCCGTCGTACACCTCTGAAGAAACCGATACCGATTTTTGGCCAGATAAAGCTAAGTTCTAAGATATACCCGCAATCTTCCAGTTTTTAATATCGACGATACCCTAAGCTACACCAAACCAGCCTCTTCTCATTCCTCCATACAGGTCGATTCAGCTGGCTAGGAAGGATTCTATGAAACTCGGAGATAGTCCCGTATATCTATTCACAGCCTCTACGAAAATGTCTTTCTGCGTTGAGCGTCTAAACCAGTAGACATCTTCAAATCCCTCTACCTTCTCTAGCCTCTTGGTTATGAGCCTAACCTGGGCTTCAGTTATCTTTCCTTTCTTTCTCTCCTCCAGGTATTCTTTGATCTCGTAAAGCGTATTAACGTAGTAGCCGAGCTTCTTCCCTCTATCTCCGATGTTCTTAACGGCGCCACATCCCCCGCATACCGGATGAGGAGAGGAAATCTTGTTATCCAAGCGTGGAAACCAATCCTTTCCAGAGTCTCTGTGACTACACCTCAACTTATTCCTCACCTAAATTTGCCTTATCCTAGCAATAGGATATTAAAGCTTTGCGGTGAAAAAAGAAAAGCATTTAGAAAAAGCGATGAGAATCGAAAAAACCATACGAACCCTAGATCCGGAATTTGAATGGGAGCTTATAGTAGAAGGCGTACAAGACCGTCCTTTATCATCCCTTTTTAGCGTAGGCTTAGCAAAAGCAGCCATGCAGGGATGAATAAAATCTCTTTTCCCTCAATCTCTCTTCTCTCAATTAGGTCTCTTGTTACTACCGCGGCCTTTTCAAGATTGAATTTTCCGATAAACTCCAGCAGGCCTTTGATGTCGCTGTTAGATATCTCTGACCTGTATTTCACTTCTACTGCCGTTATGTGTTTTGAGTCATCGAACACAAAATCAACTTCATGCCTATTTTTCCAGTAAAATGGAGTGAAGAATGTCTTAGATTCAAGCCCTTTCTTTATGAGATGCCAAGCAACAATATTTTCCACAGCCTTGGCTTCAACAGTATCCAGCGTTAATGCTTTCCTAAGCCCCTCTTCCCAGAAATAGATTTTTTTTTCTTTCATCTCCCGCATTCTCTTGGTTGTTGAATACACTTCTGCTGTAAAAATAAGCATAGAACTTTTAAGATAGAAGAGGTAAAGCTTTATAGTTTCTCTATCTGCATCCAGCCTCTTGGAAAGCCCAAGATAGCTGAATCTGTTTGTCGAAAGCTGTGCAATTTCTTTAACCATCTTTTCGAGTAGTAGAGGATCTTTAATTTTAAACACACTGACGATGTCTTTAAACAGTATTAAGGAAATGTAATCCTCAAGGGTTTTATACCAAGAAGAAAGGTTTTTAATTTTGAACCATTCTGGAAAACCGCCTATTTCCATATACCGATTAAAATAATATAATATCTGTTCTTTTTGAGTTATCAAATCATAGTAAAAATCTTTCATTTTCTCGTAATCAAGAAAATCTATAGAAGTCTTAATTTCTATGCCGTTGAATTCTAAAAACTCTTTAAATGTCAAAGGGAAGACGTCTATAAACTTTATACGCCCTGCAAGACTCTCAGAAGCATCCCTGTAAAGGAGTGTTTTTGAAGACCCAGATACTATAAACTTGCTTTTTGCGTGGGCATCGATATAGTATTTCACCTGAATCTGCCAGTTTTTCAAAAAGTGTAACTCGTCAATAAAAAAGAAAATTTCCTCTTTTATCGGGTCCCTTCCAGTAATTTCCTGATATATTTTTATTACGTCATGCAGGTCATTTATTTTTTCAATCAAATCATCTATTTTAAAATACACGATCTTTTCTGGGTCAACCTTTTTGATTAAATCATCGATAACTTGAAACAATATTGTTGTCTTCCCAGACCTTCTTAATCCAGAAAGTGCTACTATCCTCTCGTACTTAAACATCTCTTCGATTGCTTTGATATACTCTTTCCTTAGAATTCCTTTATCTTCTGGCTCAACTTTTCTCTTAGTCCACCAGTAGTTTTTCGTTTTAAGATAATTTATGATATAGTCTTTTTCCATATGCAAATAAAATAAGCAATTTATATATAAACATTATGGATTATATTTGCTTAACAAAGTATAGAGTAATATATTGCCAAGGGTAAGGGTCCATTGAGTATTCCTTCCTCGTCTGAACCAGTAAACCTTTTCAAACCCTTCTACTCCTCCAGCCTCTTAATTATAAGCCTAACCCTAATTCCGGTATGCAATCACAAATATTTTGGAAAACGTGTATAAATTAAGCTTAACCTTTCACTTATTTTTATTGTAGTCCTCAATTAGAAAAAAGGCTATCGTCCAGATTTTATAGCAGCTATTTTCTCATTATAGCTTTTATAATATCCTCCTAGTATCCTGTGCTTTTGGTCGTTCCACAGTTTTCTATAATAATAGAAATATTCTGATATCTCCAGTTCATCGCCATAAATAACTAGATAGTCGCTCATCACAGATGCCTTCAGCTTAAGCGTAAGAAGCTCAAATATTCTTATGTCATAGATCGGTTTGGTTTTCCCTATAAAACTCTTCAAAAGCCTTATGTTTTTATCATAATCTCTAATCCTAGTTATTACTGCGACATCAATATCTGATCCAGATCTAAACTCCCCTGTTATATAGGATCGGTAGAGGATTACCTCATAATCCCTCAGAAATTTGAGATCTTTTTTTTATTTTTTTCAAGTTCACTTTAAAAACCTCTCCACAACCTCTATAAAATCATAGAGAGTCTCTTTAACCTCATTAACAGAACCTAATGCTATCTTATCATCAACCTTGTTATATCTATGAACAAGATAGTTCCTCAACCCATTGCACTTTCTCAACTTTTCAGCAAGCTTCTCTGTTATTATTCCAGATTCCTTTAAAACTTCTATGTTTGCGTAGTCGTCTTCGATTTTTTTCCAATGTCCTTCAAAACCCTTGCTACCAGATCCATTACAGCTTCTATAGATGTATGAAGCTTATAAAATACCCCGCTTATTTCTAGGTCACCTTTTGGTTTTTCTGGTATGGATTCAATATTACTTACGATGAAATCTATTTTGTCCTTGTATCTGATTACTCTTTTTTCTTTCATGGAACTCCTTAGGTATTTTGATGTCTCATAATTAATAAGCTTAACCAGAAGTAAGCTCAATCCAATGTTTTATCAGCACATTTGGCTGCTCTGAACAGCTTACTTCTGGTGCTAACATTTCACCTTGAAGATAATGCATTTCATAAAAAACAATTTCTATAGCCCTGCGCTGGAAAGTTGCATTTACAGATTAACTTTTTAGTCTTAAAATAACTCTTACTTTCTAAGACTTTTTTATATAGACCTCACCTTTCCTGACTTCTATTAAGGAAGTCGGTGAAATATTTCATAAAAGCTTCTAGGTCAGAGATATCCTCCTTAAGGATTTGATATACAAGGCTGTTATCGATTTCCCAGTAGATGTGAACTAGGCGGTTTCTGAATCTCACCATTGCGAGTAGATTAGATAGGAATTCCTCGGAGAACATGCCATATTCATACATAACCCTAAAGGTATCGGCGTAATCCTCAGGTGTTCTCAGCCTGTTTTGGGAAATTAAATGGTTGCACATGTCTATAGATGCTTCAATAGCAACAAGAAGATGATACTTAGCACTTGCAACCTTGTGGGTGTCTCTTAAAAAATCTTCCTTCGGCAGGTTTGCCAGCTCTTTGAGCTTATCAAGGGCATTCAATAACTCCGAAGAGACTCTTCTAATTTTATCAGGATTATATTTCAATACCAAGAGCCTCCTTCATGTAAAGCCTCCTGAAGTAGGCAAAGTCATGATATCGTGAAATAATCATAGCTTCAAAGTCGCTTCTCAGATCCTCATTTTTACTGAAAACCACCTCCCCAAACTTTATCACATTAAATCTAAAGGAGAGGGGGGAGCTATTAAGCGCTCTGACATCTGCAGGGTAACCTAGTTCTCTACTCAGAAGTTCCTCAAGCTCAAGTTCTTTTTTTAAAAGCTTTTTTTTGTCGTATGCAGCCTCAAAATAAACAGCTACATCGATATCTCTAAATTTATCGCTCAGAAATGAGCCATGAATATATGCAAATTGAATTTCTGGTATGTTTTCAAGTATTTTTCTCATTTTTTGTTTTATTGATCCCTTTATCTTAGAATCTAAAGAAAAATATTTCAACATTCTTTCACTACTCTCCTCAAACCTTGTTAACGTTCTCATAAGGTGTTATACCATTAACTAAAGTAAGCTTATTAGCAAGGAAAACTTGAAATACTCTAATAAAGAGCGGGAATTTGTCATGATTCCGAAAAACATAGCGAGAGAACATATCCTAAAGGCGATAGAAGAGGTAAAGAAGAAGGGAATACCCCAAAGTAGCTACTCAAAAAAGTTTCATCTAGAGGTTGACGGAGAGCAGTTTCCTCCAAGGTATATCATACAGCTGGCGAATAAGTATGCAAACGGCAGAGAACTAAAGCCTCAAGATTTCACCAGCAGAGAGGCGAGGCAGCTGCTAAAGAAACTAGGGTTCTCAATAGTAGAGGCTTCAAAGAAGTTTAAGTTAACATATGAGATACAGGCGCCTGAAGCAGTTAATAAAAATTTCTTGGAGACATTCGACTACCAGTATCCAGGGAAAAAAATAGAAGTACTCATAGATACTGAAGAGTTCACCAGCCTATGTCCATGGTCCGGGCTTCCCGACTTTGCTAACCTAGTAATCCGCTATATCCCGAACAAGAAATGCATAGAGCTTAAGTCCCTTAAATACTACTTACTTTCCTATAGAAATGTTGGCATAGCATATGAGCACGCGGTTAACAAAATCCTTGAGGACCTTGTTGAGGTTAGTGATCCCTTAGAGATGCATATAGAAATGGATTTCAAAGTGAGAGGAGGTATAAGAACTAAAGTAAAAGCGAGCTATACCAGGGAAGGAATAGAGAGATAGCCCCTCACAATTCAATCTTCTGTCCTTAATCCCATTAAATTTTAGATGACTCACAAGCCTACTAAACGGAATTTCAGAACTAAAGACGATGTAAGATTTTTACGCTCCAACTTTCTCAATAACCTTAGCAAGCGTTGTCTTTATCTCATTAATTTCTTCATAAATTTTCGCTATATCCCTGTCAAAATGGCTTTTAAAAGCTTCCCGCGTCTTTCTCCCCTCCTCTTTTATAACGCGAATTGTTTCGTCTTGTTTTTCCACCATCATGTCTTGTTTCTCTAGCATCATGTCTTGTTTCTCTATCATAGTGTCCTGCTTCTCTAGCATCTTATCTTGTTTCTCTAGCATCATGTCTTGTTTCTCTAGCATCTTATCTTGTTTCTCTAGCATCATGTCTTGTTTCTCTATCATAGTGTCCTGCTTCTCTAGCATCTTATCTTGTTTTTCCAGCATCATGTCTTGTTTCTCTAGCATCTTGTCCTGTTTCCCTAAAGAGGCACTCATTTTTCCATCGATGCTTCTACCAATATCAATAAATTTCCTAGTTTGCATGACATTAAAAAAGAGTGCAAAATACTCGATCCGAGGAATATATCCAGAATATTCCTCCCACCTAACATCATCGACCTCTGCGCCTTCAGGAAAATTATATTTAACAAATTCAAAATACTCATTAAGCTGCTCTTCTTCACCTTCAACGAAGGCAATTACCTGCTGCTTCTTGTTAACCCTGTTTTCAGCCCTAAATCTTTCAATGCCTAAATTTAAGGCAGCTTCCATTAAAAAGTACCTATAGCCAACATCATGAACCCGGTCCCCAGAAATAATAAGCTTTTTACTCATAATTAAAAAAAAGGCCATGCGAATTATATATACTTTACTTTAATTAAAAACTCTATTTTTTAAATAAAAAATTTGAGGCGAAATCAGTCTTTATAGTGGTAGAGTAATATAAACAGTCCAGCGAGAATAAATATTATCCCTGTTAAAACTGATTCTCCCAACATCTTATAGCCGGCGAAAATCACACCCAATCCCAAGGCCCATCCTAAGCCCGTCCACAGATCAATCCTGCCTATCTCCATGAGCATAGAAATTATCCTACTCTCTTTTATTTTTTTTCCCAAATCTTCTCCCCTTTAACTCTTATCTCCTTAATCCTATGGTAAGGTATACATGTTTCTCTCCCAGACCTAAGGATGACGAAAAAAGATTTCTCGAGCCTTATTATCTCATCTCCTTTCACAGTCAACACGTCTCCCGGGGCTCCGCGATGAATGTACACTATCTCACTTTCTCTCAGGGACTTCTCGGGATGCCATTTTAGCTCATCAAGTACTTTTTTAGCCATGGCGTTGAATAGTGTAAGAAAGTTTATTTAATGTTACGGATTACCTATAAGATTAAAGTCCTACTTGGGGTTGAGCTATATGGAAGAAGAAGCGGACAGCAAAGTCAGCGATTACATGTCAAAATATGTTGTAACAGTTGCACCCGACCAGACCCTCGAAGAAGTTGCAAGGCTTATGAGAAAGAGCCGTCACGATGGATTTCCGGTGGTTAAGAACGGAAACATCGTAGGAATAGTGACCAGCAGGGACTTAATTCTGCGAAGGAAGGGGAAGAAGGTTAGGGATGTAATGACTAAGAAAGTCATAGTTACCTACCCCAACACCCATGTAACCGACGCAGCGAGAGTAATGTTTAGAGAAGGCCTATCCAAGCTGCCGGTAATAAACGAAGAGAGAAAACTTGTTGGGATTTTCACCAACATGGATGTTATACGGTCCCATATAGAGAGGGTTACACCAGATAAAGTTAGAAAAGTACGCGAAACCCTAGAAAGCCTCTACTCCGTAAGAACAGTTGTCAGGCTTACAAAAGTAAAGATCTCAGAGCTTATACCTACCCAAAATAAGGTTCAGCCTGAGGAATTCAGAGGAAGAGAATACGAGATGAAAAGAGGCCTAGCAGAGCCGATAGTTGTCGTGAGAACAGGCGATAGGAATATACTAGTAGACGGCCATCACAGGGTACTAGCTGCAATGGAGCTTGGGATGGATGAAATAGATGCCTTCGTTATAGCTCTTAGCAAAAACATTGAACTCGGCCTAGAAAGAACGGCTAAAAGCATGGGATTAAGATCAATCAAGGATATAAAAATCTCCAAGGAAGCAGACAGGGGAATAGTAGAGGTCATCGATTCAACTAAGGCTTAATTTTGAGGTATTTCTTGTCTCCCTATCTTTAAGTACGTATTCTTAGTGGTTGTATAAAAAAAGCTTAAATACGGATTATTTTCATGATCAAATGGCGGTATTAATATAAGACAGAAAAATCTACCATAGCTTTATCATGATTGTACATAAAAATCCTTAGACCTCGAACATGCCAATCCGGAGCTTCTTCTTAGGCCTATCCTCATAGAATTCGAATTCCACTCCCTCAAGCTCTACTACTTCATCTATCTTCAGCTTCATTAGATCCTCAGGTTTTTTTGGCCTAAACTTCTTTATTTTTTCAGTCATAGACCTGCTTCTTAGCTCTTTTTCTATTAGTCTTTTCTCCTTATCATCGGCATCCCTAGCTGTAATGAGCTTACCACAGCTATGATTCTACCATGACATTCACAGAGAATTCTAAACCTATCATGCCTTGTCCTTTTAAGGAATTTTCTACCTTTGAGAGCTTGGTTGACTTGCGACTTAGTTAGCCCATGCCTGCGATATGCTGCTCAGCCTTCTTACTCCATTTGATCTTAATCTGCATTATGAACTAAAAAGCTAGGTTAAGTAAGAAAAAATATATAAAAACCGGATTTAAATAGCCAGATGGATGAATATTCTAGACGAAGTTTTTAGGGTTATAAAGGAAAGAAAAAAGAATCCTCCCCCAGTATCTTACGTCGCAAGCTTAATGTCTAAAGGCGAAGATAAAATCCTAGAAAAAATCGGCGAGGAGGCAGTTGAAGTAATCCTAGCCTCTAAGAAAGATTCACGTAGCGAGATAGTTTCTGAAACAGCAGACCTACTATTTCACCTCTTGGTGCTACTGGGTTATAAAGACATAGAGCTGGAGGAAGTATATGAAGAGCTCAGGAGAAGGAGGAAATAGCCTGGCACAGCTTACCGATCCTGCACAATATGTCCGTCCTCGTCACAATACCTTTAACCTTCCCATCTGAGTCTACTACGATAAGTCTGCTTATATTATAGTTCTCCATCTTCTCTATCGCTTGCCATAGATAGGCGTCCTGATGGATTGTCAGAACATTAGAGGTCATCAGCTCTCTGACACTACTATCCTCCATACCCATCGCGAGAGCCCTAGCTACATCAGTTGTTGAGATTATCCCTACTGGAGTGCCGTTGTATAACACAGGTACCCCTCTGATCTTCTCCTTCAATAATATCTTAGCAGCATCTCTAACAGACTGCTTCGGGGATATTGATGTGACATTTTTAGTAGCAATGTCAATAATTTTCTCTTTAGGTATCGAGATCATCTCCATTATCTCAATAAGGAGTACATTGTCTATATCGTCTCTGCCTATCACAGTCCCCTCCATAATGAGCTTTGTAATTGGCATTGGACCAATCCTAACCTTCTGTCCAACCTGAAGATTTTTCAGGTCTCCAACACAGCGGACGTAGGCTTTACAGCTATTAGGGTCTGGAATGCTAATAAGGTCTACCTCGGTCACGCTAAGTGACTCCAATGCTGTATCGTTTATCCAGATCGGTACAGGCGCCTCTTTTTCAAACTTAGTCATATTCAGAGAAGTATACCCTTCACGGGTAGGCCTATAGCCTCCTTTAGGCCCCGGAACGCCTTCTACCAAGCCCAGTGATCTTAGGGCCTGCATTTGGTTCCTAATCGTCCCGGGGTTTCTGTTTATCAAACGAGCTATATCCTCCCCCTTAATAGCTTCTCCTCTAGACCTGTGATATAAATCAAATAAGGCTAAAAGTACTTCTCTTTGCACCGGTGTGAGTTTCATATAAAACGATAAGCATTTCAAAATATATAATGATTATCCATGAAATATTATATTCTGAAATAGTAAATAGTCTTTTTTAATTTACTGTTAAGTATAAAGAAAAAATTGTTGAATTAAGGTTTATAGAGTAGCAGGTTAAGAATCAAGAAGTGAAAAGCCGAAATAAATAGAATATCATTAAAAGGAGACGAGACTGGGTAGGAATAACAGATGCCATAAAGCAGCCCATAGAAGACAAGGTGACTAAGGGACAACCTCTACCTAAACTTTCCAAAAAAGGTTCATTGACTTTTTGGAGAAATTACTTTCACTTTTCCCTTCCAATCCTTAAAGCATTTAATATAACAGCCAAACTCAACCCCATATCACCAACAGCAACAGCTAGCCACAGAGTGATTATTCCTGGAAATGCCAAGATTGCAAAAGAACCTTTAATTAAAATTGAGACTAAAACGTTTTGTTTTACAACAGACATTGTCTTCTTGCTTAAATTGATAAGATAGTTTACCTTTGTCAAATCATCGTGCATCAGAGCAATATCTGAAGTTTCTATTGCTACATCAGAACCAATAGCCCCCATGGCAATTCCAACATGAGCCTTAGCCAGAGCAGGGGCATCATTCACACCGTCACCGATCATAACTATATGTTCATGTTTTTTTAACAGCTCATTAATTACCTCCACCTTATCCTCTGGTAGAAGTTCAGCATAATATGCATCGATCTTAAGTCTTTCCGCAATTACTCTCGCAACTTTTTCATTATCTCCAGTAAGCATTATTGTCGTTATTCCCTTGGCCTTCAGCTCTTTTATAAGACTATAAGAAGCCTCTCTTATCTTGTCCATTAATGCAATTATTCCAATAACATGTTTTTCGTTGCCTATTAAGACTGCTGTCTTCCCCTCCTCTTCAATATCTCCAAGCAGTTTATCAGGAAATTCAATACCCAATTCCTTAAAGAAGCTCTTGCTTCCTACATAAAATCTTTTTCCCTCAATTCTGCCTTTCAATCCCTTACCAGCTATTGATTTAAATGCTCGAACATCTTTTAATTTAACATTCTCTTCTTTTGCTTTTTCTATAATAGCCTCGGCAAGTGGATGTGTAGATCTTGATTCAAGAGAAGCCCCTATCTGTAACACGTCCTTCTCGGAATATTCATTTAACGCGATGACATCTATTACCTCAGGTTTCCCCTCTGTTAATGTCCCTGTTTTATCAAACACAATCACTTTGACATTTTTGATTTCTTCAAGATAACTTCCACCTTTTATTAAAACCCCGTTTTTTGCAGCAGAAGTCAGTCCAGAAACTATCGAAACAGGAGTTGAAATTGCCAATGCACAGGGACAGGAAACCACAAGTAATACTAGTGCCCTATAAAACCATTCACTGAACTCCAAGCCAAAAACCAGAGGTGGGAAAGTCATGGTAAGAAAAGCCAGAATTACAACACTTGGAGTGTAATATTTAGCAAACCTGTCAATAAATGCTTCTGTTTTTGATTTTTCTTTTTGTGCTTCCTCCACAATCTTGACTATCTTTGATAGTATGGTTTCATCTGATTTTTTTGTTACCTTTATTTCAAGATAGCCCTCTCCATTAATAGTTCCAGCAAAGACATAGTCCCCTTTTACTTTAGGGACAGGCATGCTTTCACCAGTGATCGGAGCCTGGTTTACTGATGAGGACCCTTTAATTACAATTCCATCTAAAGGTATTTTATCACCAGGTTTGACTACAAGGATATCTCCGACTTTGACCTCATGCACATGAACTCTTACTTCTGTTGCATTTTTCCTTATCGTTGCCATTTCAGGTGCAAGTTTCAAAAGTGAAGCGACGGATTTTCTTGCACGTTCGGTAGCATAATCTTCTAAAAATTCTGCGATATAAAACAGAAATATGACCGCCGCGCCTTCTTCACCGTGACCAATTAAAAAAGCTCCTGCAGCTGCGATGCTTATTAGAAAATTTATATCCAATCTTCTTTTCCATACAGAAAAGAGCCCTTCTTTTATGAGGCTATGCCCGGAGATCAGCACAACCGCAAGAAATAAAATCTGGGCAAATAAATATTGATGTGCTAAAAACTCTAAATATAGCCCGATACCGAAGAGTATCCCAGCGATTATAATAATCAAAATACCCTTCTGTTTCCATAAAGGTTCTTTTTCATCAAAAATATCAGTTGGACAAGTAGAGCAACTCTTCTCAGTTTTATGGTTATGTGTTTCTTTCATTATTAATTCTCTCTAGAGGATTTGTTATCTACTCTCTAAGCATTTTTTTGAAAGCTTCAGTTCTTCTGAACCAAGGGCAGGAAATAGTTCCAATGTATGCCAAAACCAACAAAACTGATGCACTAACAAATAGATTAACAGGGTTCTTTATACTGTAAAGTGAATAGTAAATAAATCCATACCACGCCAAAGTTTCAATGCCCGCTAAAAGCCAATCTTTTGTATTTATTTTTTCTACCTCCTTATCTTTAGATCATTCTTGTGCATGTGCAGCTCCAATTTCAATTAATTTTATTACGTGTTCATCAGAAAGAGAGTAATAGACAACTTTTCCTTCTCTTCTAAACTTAACTAGATTAGTATTCCTTAACAATCTCAGCTGATGAGAAATAGCGGATTGACTCATACCAAGCAAAGATGCTAAATCGCAAACACACAACTCTTTTTGCGATAATGCAAATAATATTTTTACTCTGGTAGCGTCACCTAAAATTTTAGAGATATTTGCTATCTTTAAGATCGTTTGGTCATCAAACATATTGGATTTTACTTCTTGAACAGCTTTTTCATTCACATGTTCAATTTCACAAACATCATCTCTGTCCATATGAACAATTAATCAAATATTCATATATAAAATTTTGGATTACTAGAATACCAGTTGACAAAATAAAAAGAATAGTTTAAGAACAAGCTAAGGAGGATACTATTTAAATATGAAGATTCCTAAGCTACCGCACATTTTAACCGCTGATGAGCTAGTGGCTCTAGCGTTCAGAAGAGCGGCTAAGGAAGGCAAAAGGGCATTATATAAAGGCGGGCCCAAGAGAACCAGAATCAGAAGGTCTGAAAGAACCAAAATTATGACGGCTTCTAAAACAGTTCAACGAAAACTTGGTGAACTCCTAAAAACTAATTGGGATGATCTCCCGCCCTTTTATCACGAGCTAATAGAAGCCCTTATAGGAATCGACAAGATCAAGAGCACAGTAAAAAATATCAATGAAACAATAAAGAAAGTGAAAAATCTGGAAAAAGCCTATAACTCTAAGCTGGGCAAAGCAAAGGAGCTGGAAGTTATTTATAGATCCCGCAGCGAGTTCTACGGCAGGCTTGCATCTTTGATAAAAAAGCTATCTGAAGACTTAGAATTTCTAGCAAAGGTGAAAGAAACCGTTAATGAATTCCCTGTTGTCGAGGAAACCTTTACTATAGTTATTGCAGGCGCTCCAAATGTGGGGAAGTCAACTCTTCTGAGAGCTCTAACAACGGCTACACCGAAGGTTGAAAGTTACCCATTCACAACGAAAAAAATCCTTCTCGGATATTTTCACTCGAATCATCAGAGATATCAAGTCGTAGATACCCCTGGCTTATTGGATAGGCCTCTAGAAGATAGAAATCCTATTGAAAGGCAGGCGATCCTCGCTTTAAAGCATCTCGCAGATGAGGTGTTATTTGTACTAGATCCCTCAGAAAGCTGTGGTTTCGAGTTGAAGACCCAGTTGAACATATACCACAGCATTAAAAAGGAATTCCCACATGTTATCCCGATTTTAAACAAGGCAGATCTTCTGACAAGCGAGGAGATAAATAACCTACAGAAGAAGCTAAAGGGAGCGAAGGCATGCTCTGCCTTAACAGGAGAGGGAGTAACCGAAATAATAAAGGAAATAATTAAAGACTCTCATTCTCAAAACCAAGGCCCTTAGTCCTTATAAGATACTCTCCATCTACCTCACTTATCTTAAATTTATTTCCTAAGATTTTTTCAATAATGTACAAGTTGGTCCTCAAATGCGATGTCACTTCTCTGACAACTATCTCAGAGGTACCCTTGGCAAGCGCCATGTAGGGTAGTATTTGATCTCCCATATGAAGGTCTACCGTGCTCTTACCCCTGATCTCGTTTAATAACTCAAGACCAGCTTCTCTACCCACCTCCTCCGCAGGTTTTCCCAATTCGCCAAGAGAGCCAGAGCCAAGCGAGGTTTTTTCATACTCGGCCCACAAAGTTATCCCACACCCACTTGAAAAGTTCTTCTTACACTGAATAGATATATCGCAATTATATCCCTCGAGAACTTCCTTAGCAGCCCTGCTCATCCTCTCAACTATGTGGCATGGAAGATTAAGAGAGTGGGCCACACCTTTTACACAGTTAAGCCCTCCTCGCTCAGTGATTTTCAGCGCTTTAAAACTATGAACAGGATGGATTTCTACTCTAACCTTGCCATTTCCCTTAGGATAATACCCCCGCGATATCAGTTCCAACTTAGCTCGAAGCCCCATTCTCTCGGCTATAGGTAAAAACACCTTACTAACATAATCGATAGGTGGGGACCACTTTACGTCAGTACCGCCAGATATTTCTAACACGACTTTTCCTGAAGCAAAAGCACAGGGTATAAAAAGAACCTGCAAGACTAGTGTAATGCTGCCGGCTGTGCCTATCTCTATCCGATGCCTGCCTGATCCAATTTTATCCGGATAGAACTCTATCTCAGTCGATCCAATATCTAGCCCCTTTACATCTGCGTTAGTTATCTCTTTAAGGGCTTTTATCCCTATAAAGTGCTGTCTTGCCAGCCCAGGTTTGGGTCTATTAGCCCTTATGTTTGTTATCTTAATAGGCTTTCTTATTAGAGAGCTCAGAGCAAGGGATGTCCTAAGTATCTGTCCGCCACCTTCCCCATATGAGCCGTCTATCTCGATCATATAAACTACTTTAGAAGCTACCCTAAGAAAGGCTTACGGTTCTCAGCGTGCAATTGAAGCAGTTTCACTCGCTTTCAAGCTTCTCACAAAGCTGATTCAAGTACTCCAACCACAGCTCATTATCTAAGTTTGGAAAAGAATAGGTGGCATTAGTATTATAGTACCTACTAATGTTAAGGCCGGGGATATCAGTGAAATTCTTCAACGTTGAAAAAGTCTGATTAGTTAGATCAAGGTTAACACCTAGAATTATCACCAAATCAGGCTTCCCTTGACCGTCAAGACCCTCCCATTCTGGATCAGTGAGCATATTAGTTATCTCTACTACGTTTACCTCAGCAACATCAACATCTTTATCTGCGAAGAACTTTATCGAATGACCAGTCGCCGCGATAGGTATCCCTGTTTTAGATACCCGCACAGCTATATCTATTAACCCATCTACTTCCTCTATAGCAGAGCCCACTACAAGAACAGGCCTCTCAGCTTTTTTTATAAGCCTGCTAGCAGCATCTGGATTAATGGGCCAAGCTCTTCTAGGCCCTTGATCATGTCCCATCCTCCAAGATGTAACTCTCACGCCTTTGCCTCCTTTTTCCATACAAGCCTTTCAACAAGCGTTGGATCAGGAATTATCCTTTCTTTCCAGCCCTTCTCTTTTAATATCTCTTTGACCTCTTCTTTCATATTCATAGGTATGTCTCCCTCTATTCGCACATAAAGGTGCAAGTCATCCGGCATAGTTCCCATGTACCTTTTATGCAGATCGATATAGTGGGCCAGCTTGATTTGTCTCCCCTTAGTAGTGTCATTAGGTCTCATCACAAGCTTAGCAATAGCGACAATGGCCTCTTCTTTGCTTTCAACAACGTAGGTGAGATGTCCTGGAGTGGGATCTACTTTTACCCTTTCGCCTGTCCTGGCGTTATATATCTCCCACTTCTCTTCTTTATCTTTTCTACCTAGGTAGAGCCGCCTATATTTTGATCCCTGAGGTCCAAGGATAACAGGTATACCCCACCTATTTAACCCAGTTCCGATAGCAAGGGCCTTCTGAGAATACGTACCCCAAACTACGCCAACCGCTCCTACCCTATTGAGGATATAGTCAGCGATCTCCTCAAAGTTCCCTCTGAGATTCCTCCTAGCAAATATGTGCGGTATCTTAACCGCTGCGCCCAAGATATGTGCATTAGCTAGACAAGAACCCACGTTAGTGAGGCCTTCAGAGTCGAAGATTCCAGGATATTTCTCATATAGTGTTTCACCATCCTCTGTTTTATATTGGGCCAAGGCCATGGCAGCGCATCCCGAAGAGGTCACAATGAACCTTCTCTTCAGAAATTCCTCAGCTATTTCACCTATCTCTTTAGCACCCTTAGGATAATTGGAGCACCCAGCGAAAGCAACTACACCAGGGATCTCGCCAAAAACAATAGGTGGACCCACATTTCTAATCTCAGTATCTAGGATTGGTCCTCTACCTGCTCTTATTTTAGATTTCTCTTCTTTGATCTGTTTCTCTACAGCCTTCTCCATTAGGGATACTATTGGTATCTCCTTGGGGCAAGCGGACTCGCATCTTATGCATCCAACACAAAGGTCTCTCAACTCTGCCAACTTATCTATCTTTCCTTTTTCAGCTTCTTTTAGAGCCTCGGAGATATGCAGGTTCACAGGGCAAACTCTCTGGCAGGCTTCACAAGCTACGCAACGAGATGCCTGTGCTATAAGCTCTTTCGTGTCAGGGATAGCTTTAATATCCTTCCTCAGAGGAGCTATCTTTAAAGCCACCTCAACCGCTACTTCCCCGACCTTTGCTGGGTCATGAATAAAGACCCCTGGAATCTTACCCTCAACTAAGTCCCTAACAATATTCTCCGGGTTATCGTCTGTCCGGTCTTCTAATCCTCGGCAGTTTTGCTCGCTAGTTGTAATTATTGGGCTTTTTACCTTAATAGCTTCTTCAAGTAAGTCGGTTCTAACGCACTGCTCGTCAAGCACGATAACATCCGCTATACCATACCTCACGAAACGGGTCTGCATAGATAAGGGTCCAATTATCTTACATGAATCCTTCTTGCGGCTTAAATCGTGGGCAGAGCAGCATATGCCCGCTATCTCAACCTTATCAGAGAGGTTGTGTCTCTCGCAATAGTCTATGATTTCAGCACCTGGAGCAGCGTTATGCCCTATGGCAAGAATCACAGGTTTAGTTTGATCTATAGTTCCCACACCGAATTCAATCAGAGGAGCATTAGGGTCACCCTTAGGGAAATCATATCCCACAATCTGAGCTAGGTCCCCTACCTCCTTAACCAAGTTGTCTATCATTCCAACATGCAAAGCCTTAGATTCAAAATCGATATAATCCCCCTCTTGGCCGGCATGGATAGACGCAAGAACTTTTTGCAATTCTTTTTCGGCGTAATCCATTACCTCCTCCAAATCTCCTAGAGTTCTAGGCTTTATACCTACAATCGTCCTAGTTATAGGAGCCTCCGTTGCAACATTGAGGCCTAGGTCTATTGGATAATCTCTGCCTTTCCTTTTTATCTGATGCTCCAACATGTGTCTTGCGTGAGCTCCATGGCAGGCAGTACCTATGGCGCTCTCCAAGGCTATCTGTCTCGCCTGCTGAGCTCTTATAGTTATGCCACATGCACCTTTTTTCCCTCCACTAAGATCGCATTTGCCAAAAGCACAGTGGCAACACATATCACAGATTGGGGTATAGAAAGGCTCATATCTCTCAAGAAGCTTTCTATCCCATGATCTTAAGGCGAGGAGATTTGGCTTAGGAGTAGGACCCATTGGCTCGTCCCATTCTTCTTCTATTTTACCAAACTCTATTATCATATCCTCGAAGGTAAGGCCCTTACCTTTGAGCTTGTCTATTTTTATTTTCTTTGTTTCTGGCAATTTCTTACACCCTCCTAGAATTTCAATCCTTTAAAGGGAAGAGGTAAGACCTCTTTAATCCGTTTCCTGACATATTCAGAGGCTTCTTTTTCCTTCTTCATTTGAAGCTTTCTCGCTATTCCCAGTCCCGGTTTTTCTTCTTCCAGTTCTATTGTCTCAAAGATACCGAAATTTAGCATGTCATCTAAAAGTTTAACGGCGAATTTCGTTCTTGCAAAAACAGTGGTGTAGCCAACTGGAGAGCCTACCGCCCCAGCAGAGATATCCGCCAGCCTGCCTGTGAAGTCAGAACATACTTTGCAGGGCTCCCTTTTCACAGTATATGCTTCTTTTAGAGGTATTTTGACCTCTTCTTTCTCTGTGAAAACCAACACGTTTTTGCCCTTTATATCCATCTTTTTGATATCCTTTAAAGGAACTCTATATTTCTCTTGAACGAGTTTATTCATCAGCCCATCATACATGAAGTTTGATGAGCAGAAAATGGATATAGTCAGCTTAATTCTATCAGAGATATCCACATCTTCTATCGGGTAATTCTGGATCTTTCGCACAGCCTCTATTTGGCATGGCAGTCCAACAATAGCGAGGTTCTTTAGTCCTTTCTCTTTTGCTTCTTTTAAAGCAGCAGTATTAGGGCTGTTTGTGTATCTAGTACCAGCGCTCTCTAATAATTCTCTGGGGGAAACAACGAGCTTTGCCATAGGAGACCAGGGGTTATCCTCTCCTTTCGCTGAAACTACTGCGCCATCTATGATATTCTTTTCAAGGAGGTATTTCAAAGCAGCAGTTACAAAACCGCCGTCCTGTACGACTTTCTTTATTTCCTCGTCTTTCACTCTTACTCCAATCTTGCTTTCTATATGCCCAAGCTCGTCTTCCGTTATCTCCCCGAAAAGTTTTTCTTCTGCTTCTTCGCTCGAAAAGAAGCTCCTAGGACATTGCATTAGGCAGTATCCGCAATTTGTGCACTTCCCGATCAGTTCTGGGAACTCGCTAACTTTGATCACATTTTCAGGGCATACAGCTTCACAATTGCCGCATCCACAACAAAGATCCTTGAAGATAACTTCTTGTTCAAGGGCCTTGTATCCTTCTTCTTTACCTAGCCAGGTATATTCTATTATTTCACCTTTTGAAATAGCGTATGTCATAGCTCATCCACCAAATTTGTAATGATTAACCATTATATAAATCTTCATATCCAAAAAAGATTTGTACATTACCGACGGAATTTATAACTATACTTTTAAATGTGATTTATAAAGGTTCTTTTTGGGTCTGGTACAGTGGAAAGCAAAGCTTCTATTTTGGTAGGGGAGTATATCAGTAGGTGTTATCAGTGCGCTATTTGTTCAGGAATATGTCCTAAAGCCAGAGTTAAACCGGGTTTTCTACCTAGGAGAATGGTGTTTAATACTCTAATAGGGCATCCCGAGAGAGTGATAAATAGTGGGAGTAGCTGGGACTGCTTGACCTGCGGTCTCTGCGAGGAAAAATGCCCTATGAATGTGGGCATCGTGGAACTAGTAAAGTCCGCTAGGCAAACTGGGTTGGATGGATTTTGCAATGTCGCCCATTCGAATACATTTGCTTTTTATAATATTATGGCCAGCGATAAGGTCAATCCAAAGAGGAAAAAGTTCCTAGCAAAAGACGTTGAGATAGATGATAATAGTGATGTTTTGTATTTTATGGGATGCATACCTTACTTTGACATCATATTTAAAGAAGATGTCAATTTCGAGGGAATGGGGATAGCTGATAATACGATAAGACTTCTTAACGCTGCGGGAATTAGACCCGCAGTATCTGAGAAAGAAAAATGTTGTGGCCATGACCAGCTATGGAGGGGGCAGTTAAACTTCTTCAATAAGGTTGCAGAGCAAAATTTAGAGTATCTCCAAAATTACAAGACTATAGTGACTAGCTGTCCTGAGTGCTATCGTACCTTGGCAGTTGACTATAATGAAAAATTTGGCGCGGAGTTAAATGTCAAACATATCTCGGAATATCTTGTTGAATATGTTGACAAGTTAAAGCCAAACGGCAAGAAAGCCAAAGTTACTTTCCATGACTCCTGCAGGCTAGGCAGATTCATGGAAGTCTACGACCAGCCTAGAGAGCTCTTATCCAAAATGGGCTATGAGATAGTAGAAATGCAGAATAACCGGGAAAATGCCCTATGCTGCGGCGTACCCCAATGGGTGAACTGTGACGATGAGAACAAAGAGATCCGCAGAAAAAAGATGAAAGACGCCTTGGAGACTGGGGCAGAAATAATGATCACACCGTGTGCAAAGTGCCAAATTCACCTAAAATGCCTGCAAAGAGATAAATCTGAGCCAGACTATAATATAGAGATAATGGACTTCACTACGGCTCTTGTAAAGGCCCTATCGAGGTGATAAAATGGAAGTTGAGATTGAAAACTTCATACCTCTCATGAAGCCCAGTAAGGGTTTCAGTGAGTTGAAAAAAACCGTAATAGACCAGGGTATATGCTCTGGTTGTAGCAACTGTGCTGCTTTTTGCGAGCGGATAATAATTAACGAAGACGGCATTCCAGAGCTTGAAAAGGATTGTAATTTGGAGATAGGAGCCGTGAAATGCTCTACCGAAGGAACATGCTATGATTGCTGTCCGATGGTATCCTATAGTAAACAAGATTTAGAACAGGATACCTTCGGTAGCGTAAGAGAGGATGAAGACCTCGGTTTTTACCAGAAGCTCCTAGCCGTTAGGTCCAAAAAGAAGGAAATCCTTGAAAGAGCGCAGGATGGAGGCGCTGTCACTGCTATCTTAGCAGCGGCTTTGAAATCCGGCCTAATTGGAGGTGCAATCGTTGCCAATAGGATGGACAACTGGAAGACTGAGGCACAAATTGCTAGAACCCCAGAAGAGCTGATGAGCGCCTCAGGAACCAAGTATACCCGGACTCCTACAGCAATGAAATTCGGTAAGATGATAAGGGAAATCCGTAACCTCGCATTGGTTGGAACTGGGTGTCAGATAGCTGGAGCTAGACGTGCAATGCATTCTATATTAAAAGATGTGGTAGAGAAAACTAAAGAGTCTGAGAGGCCTTTAGACCTAACTTTGATTGGACTTTTCTGTTTTGAAAACTTCCCTTACCCCTGTATAAGTAAAGCTCTTGAAAGAGAGTTTGGAGTCAACTTGGAAGACATAGTTAAGACAGATATAACTAAGGGTAAATTTATTATAACCAAAAAAGACGGAGAGGAGCTCTCTGTATCGGTGAAGAAATTTAACGAATGTGTACCTGAGTCTTGTAATCTATGTATTGATTTTACTGCCGAGTTTTCGGATTTAACAGCGGGCAGTATTGGTACAGAGACAGGTTGGTCTACCGTGATTGTTAGAAGCGAAAAAGGAATGAAACTAGTAGAAAAAGCCTTGGAGCTCGGGTATATCGAGACCAAGGATGAGGTAGATGTTTCTCAGATTAAGAAGAATGTTTCACTAAAAAAGAAGAAAAGAGAAGCTACAGCTGAAAGTAGGAATAAAGAAGGAAAATATGTCCCGGAGTATAAGTAAATGGATAAAATAGGGTCAGTACTCGTAATAGGAGCTGGCGTATCTGGAATACAGGCAAGCCTTGACTTAGCAGAGTCAGGGTTTAAGGTTTATTTAGTGGAGAAGAGCCCGACAATAGGTGGCAGAATGGCGCAGCTGGATAAGACCTTCCCAACGAATGACTGCGCTATGTGTACGCTGGCTCCTAAAATGGTGGAGACTGTCAGACACTCTGACATAGAAGTTATGACTCTATCAGAGGTTGAAGCAATAGATGGTGAGGAGGGCAATTTCCAAGTAACTATAAGAAGAAAGGCCAGGTATATCAGGGAGGATAAGTGCACTGGTTGCGGTCTATGTGCAGAGGTATGTCCTTCAGTGATTCCTAACGAGTTTGATATGGGACTTGGCTCTAGAAAAGCGGCTTACATACCTTTTCCTCAGGCTGCCCCGCTAATATACACTATTGACAAAGAACACTGCATTAACTGTGGCATGTGCAAGATAGTTTGCGAGGCAGACGCTATCGATTACGATATGAAAGATGAAATAGTGAAGGTAAACGTTGGATCAATAATAGTGTCTTCTGGCTATGATCTCTATAACCCGTCTGCACTGGAAGAGTATGGATATGGGGTATATAAGAATGTTATAACAAATCTGCAGTTTGAAAGGCTATTAAGCGCCTCTGGACCTACTGCAGGACATGTTATAAGACCCTCTGATGGAAAAGAGCCCAAGAAAATCGCGTTTATCCAGTGCGTAGGTTCTAGAGACGTGAGGCACTACCCATACTGCTCACAGATATGTTGCATGGCTTCAACTAAAGAAGCAATAATCGCTAAAGAGCACTCGCCTGATCTGGACATTTCAATCTTTTATATGGATTTAAGGGCTTTTGGAAAAGGATTCCAAGAGTATGCTGACAAAGCAAAAAACACTTACAATGTGAGATATATAAGGTCCCGGCCATCAGCTATCACAGAAGACCTGAGGACAGGGAATCTCATTATTCACTATGATGACACTTTCACAGGGGAAGCCAAGCAAGAAGAGTTCGAAATGGTTGTATTAGCATCAGCTTTGAAGCCTTCTTCAGGTTCCGAAAAACTGTCCGAAATACTCCAGATTGAAACAGACGAATACGGCTATTTCAAGACCTACGAACATGCCCCATTCAATACATCAAGAAAAGGCATTTTTATAACTGGGGCCTGCGTTGGACCCAAGGATATTCCTGACTCCGTAGGACAAGCGGGTGGGGCAGCAGCCCAAGTAGGAGGACTCCTAGTCGAGTCTAGGGGTACACAGTTATCCATAAAGCAGGAAGTACCAGAAAAAGAAGTATCAGGCGAGCCGAGAATAGGGGTTTATGTCTGCCACTGCGGTCTTAATATTGCAGCGGTAGTTGATGTGAAGGCAGTAGCGGAATATGCTAGGAGCCTGCCAAACGTTGTTTATGCAACTGACAAGTTATATACCTGCTCCGATGATACTCGCTCCCAAATTAAAAAAGACATTAAAAAATACGACCTAAACAGGGTAATCGTTGCATCCTGCACGCCGAGAACCCATGAGCCTCTTTTTAGGAGCACATGCCAGGAAGCAGGGCTCAATCCATATCTCTTTGAGTTGGCTAATATTAGAGAGCACGATGCATGGGTTCATGCGAAGGATCCTGAAAAAGCTACAGAGAAGGCGAAAGATCTAGTTAGGATGGCAGTTGCTAGAGCTAGATTGCTTAAGCCGCAAACGAGCAAGAAGATAGAAGTAGGCCCATCGGCCTTAGTCATTGGCGGAGGGATAGCGGGTATGACGGCTGCTCTAGAAATAGCCAAGCAAGGCTTCAGAGTAGACCTAGTAGAAAAAAGCTCCAAGCTTGGTGGTTCGGTTTCTGAGATGAGCACAGTATTCATGGAAGGCATAGACGCCAAAGAACTGGTTGATTCTCTAGTAGAGCAGGTTGAGAAGAGCGGGATGATAACAGTGCATCTGAATTCCGTTATAGCAGGATTGAATGGCTATGTTGGAAATTTCGAGATCGATGTAAAGGAAAATGGAGATATAAGAAAGATTAAGGCAGGAGCAATAGTCATCGCAACAGGTAGTGAAGAGATGAAGCCTAAGGGCATGTTCCTATACGGCGAGAATCCGAGGGTTATGACACAAATGGAGCTTGAAGCAAAACTCAAAGAAGGCCTGAGCTACAAGAACTTGGCTATGATTCAATGCGTTGGTGCACGCGTTGAAGGGCATCCATCATGTTCAAGGACGTGTTGTATAGAGGCAGTAAAGAATTCCATTATTCTTAAGAAAAGAAACCCTGAAGGTAAGATATTTATCATTTTCCGGGACATCATGACCTTTGGGAAATATGAAGACTATTATCGTAAATCCCAGGCCGAGTATGGGGTGCAATATGTTAGATACGTCCCTGAAAGACCTCCTAGAGTGGAGACCTCGGGAGATAAACTTAAGCTCATGGTCTACGATGCTCTTTTACAGAAGGAATTGGAGTTAGAGGTGGATTATCTAGTGTTGAGCACTCCACAAGTTCCACCTGAAGGGATAGAAGAAATTCAAAAAGCTTTAAAAGTCCCCCGTAGCCCAGACGGGTTCTTTATGGAGGCGCATGCGAAGTTAAGACCATTAGAGTTCAGCTCAGAGGGAATATTCCTATGCGGTAACTGTCAAAGTCCTAAAGAGGTTTCCTCTATAATCGCTCAGGCTTCTGGGGCAGCATCAAAAGCGTGTGCTCTTCTATCTAAGGGCGAGATAGAAACAGAAGCTATAACAGCGGTCGTTAATGAAGACCTGTGTATAGGATGTGGAAGATGCACGGAAGTATGCCCCTTCTCAGCTATATCCTTGATTAAGAATTCGAAGGGAGAATCGAAAGCTCTGGTAAACGATGCATTGTGTGCGGGGTGCGGAACCTGCGCATCTGTTTGTCCAAATGGCGCTATTAATCCCCGGCACTTTGAAAAGGCGCAGATAATTGCTATGATTGATGAATTAATGGAGGTTCCATCGTGACATTCGAGCCTAAAGCTGTCGTGTTTGCCTGCAACTGGTGCTCATATGCAGGGGCTGACTTAGCAGGGGTGAGTAGGATGCAGTATCCTCCCACAGTAAGGATAGTCCGTACTATGTGTTCGGGCAGATTCGATCCAGAATTCGCCTTCAGGGCCTTTGAGAAAGGCATAGACGGCGTTTTAGTATTAGGATGTCATCCGGGAGACTGTCATTATAGAGAAGGAAATCTTAAAACAGAGAAAAAAGTTGAAATGACGAGAAAGCTTCTGGAGGCTGTGGGAGTAGATCCAAGGCGCTTTCGCTTGGAATGGGTCTCGGCCAGTGAGGGTGGGAGATTTGCGAAATTGGTAGAGGAGTTTACTAATACTCTTAAAGAATTAGGTCCTAATCCGGTAAGGAGGTAATAGCTTGGCTAAAAATAATAAGACAAATGAAGAACCCAGAATAGGAGTCTTCGTTTGTAAATGTGGATTAAATATTGGAGGGGTAGTAGACTGCGATAAGGTAGCTGAAGTGGCCAAGTCTTTCCCAAACGTCGTTCATTCTCAAGCTAATAAGTATACTTGTTCTGATACCGGACAGCAGGATATCAAAGAGAAAATAAAGAGATATAACCTAAACCGGGTTGTCGTAGCTTCGTGCTCTCCTAGACTACACGAGCCTACTTTTAGGAGAACGGTCGAAGAAGCGGGTTTAAACAGGTATCAATTTGAAATGGCTAATATCAGGGAGCACTGCTCATGGGTACACACCAGAGAGCCGGATAAGGCAACTGAGAAAGCCATCGATCTAGTTAGGATGGCAGTAGCAAAGGCCAGATTACTTGAGCCTCTCCCTCTCTTCAAGGTACCAGTTACTAGATCTGCCTTGGTGTTAGGAGGAGGCGTTGCCGGTATGAGGGCGGCTCTTGATCTGGCTGATATGGGATTTAAAGTCTATCTTGTTGAAAAAGAGCCTAGCATAGGGGGGGTTATGGCTCAGTTAGATAAGACCTTTCCGACATTGGACTGCTCTATCTGCATAGAAGGGCCAATGATGAGCGATGTTGGGAAGCACCCGAATATTGAGTTGCTTACATATCATGAGCTGAAGAAAGTGGATGGGTACGTGGGAAACTTCAAAGTTACTGTGGTAAAGAAACCTAGATACGTTAGTGAGGAGTGTAATGGCTGTGGGCTATGTTTTGAAGTTTGCCCCGTTAAGGTTCCTAACGAGTTTGATGAAGGCTTAGGACCTAGAGGTGCCATATACAGACAATTCCCTCAGGCAGTACCGAACAAGGCGACAATAGATATTGAGCACTGCATTAACTGCGGTTTCTGTGAGATTGTGTGTGAAAAGAACGCTATAAAAAGGGACGATACAGAAGAGGAGAAAGTATTAGACGTAGGCATGGTAATCGTTTCCACGGGATACGATATCTACGATCCGGCTGAAAAGAACGACTATGGCTACTTAGATTATCCCAATGTCATAACAGCACTAGAGCTTGAAAGGCTTATGAATGCAAGCGGGCCTACCATGGGGCATGTTATAAGGCCTTCTGACGGGAAAGACCCAGAGAGGATCGCATTTATCCTATGTATTGGTACTAGGGATAGAGGAGATGACTCTTATTGCTCTGGAGGCGTATGTTGCACGTATACCTTAAAGCTAGCTTCTATGCTTAAAGAAAAACATCCAGAGCAGGATGTGGTAATTTATTATATAGATATAAGGTCAATAGGCAAGGGCTTTGAAGAACTCTACACTAGGGCTAGAAAAGCGGGAATAAAGTTTATAAGAGGTAAACCGGCGGAAATACGAGAAGACCCTAAAACAAAGAATCTAATACTAATTGGGGAAAATACGCTTGCCGGTACAGTTGATGAAACAGAGTTCGACTTAGTTGTACTTTCTACCGGCATGGTTCCTAAGAAAGATGCCGGTAAACTTTCCCAGATACTCCATATCTCTAGGTCAGCCGAGGGATTCTTCCTAGAAAAGCATCCTAAGCTAGCTCCAATAGATACTCCAACAGATGGAATTTTCATAACAGGAGCATGTCAGGGACCAAAGGATATACCTATGTCGGTGGCTCAGGCTAGAGGCGCAGCAGCTGCGGCAGCTATACCGATGATAGCTGGCGAGATCACTATGGGAGGTGATATCGCTCATCCTATACCTGAGAGATGCATAGGTTGCGGTATATGCGTTAAAAGATGTCCGTATGGCGCTTGGAAGCTGGTTGAAATAGGGGAGAAAGACGGCAAGCCAGTAAAAAGAGCTGAAATAACCCAAGCGTTGTGTAAGGGATGCGGAACTTGCGCTGCAGACTGCCCGAAGGATGCAATTGAAATGAAGCACTTCACTGATGAGCAGATCTATTCACAGATAGACGCAGCATTAGAAGAAAAACCTGGAGAAAAAATCTTAGGCATATTGTGCAACTGGTGTTCTTATGGTGGGGCGGATACGGCAGGTGTGAGTAGGATGCAGTATCCTCCGAACTTAAGGGTTGTTAGAGTGATGTGCACCGGCAGAGTAGACAAAAAATTTGTAGACTACGCATTTGAGAAAGGTGCTGGCATGGTATTAGTTGCCGGCTGTCATATGGGCGACTGCCACTATATTTCGGGTAATCAATTCATGGCAAAAAGAGAAAAGATGATAAGGAAAAAAATGGAGGCCAAGGGAATCGAGCAGGAAAGATTTAAGCTGACATGGATATCTGCGAGTGAGGGGGCAAAGTTCCAAAAAACCATTATTGAACTCAGGGATATCTTAGAAAAACTTGGTCCGAGAAAGGATAAAGCAGAGATAAAAGCGGCATAAAATATGGTCCAATAGTTTTAAATAATTTTTATGAATAATTTAATAAAAGGAGGTGGGTTTACGATGGGGAAAAAGCTAGAATGTAAGATCGAGGGGATTCCATGCAAGTTCAAAGTTGAAGCAGAGGACATGAGTGATGACGAATTCTTTAGGATAGCTCAAGAGCATATGAAACGGGCTCATAATAGAGAGCTGTCAGATGAAGAGATAAGGCGAGTGTGCAAACTAAAAGAAAACAGGTTCACCATTATAGAACTCCCAGAAGTACCACCACGCCGCTGATATTGATGTCTAATTAATGCCTAATATTTTCTGCAGTAGGGTTATAACTACTCAGTTCTATGCAAAAATTTTTTATTATGTAAGGCTTTATCATTGAGAGGGCCCGTAACTCAGTCTGGCTAGAGTGGTTGGCTCTTAACCAACTAGTCGCGGGTTCAAATCCCGTCGGGCCCGTATCATTTCCGGTTCGAAACTATATAAGACATTTATATCCAGTTATAACATGATTATATTACATCCCCTGTGAAGTATGCCTCCCTCTTCAATGATTCTAGTGTTAGGTGGTGGCCTGATAACCTTACTAGGGGTCCTAGGGTCCAAGGCAGTCTTAGGAGGTTTGGCGGATTTACGGTAAACTGGAAGATAGAGCCTTGGAGCTCCTCTCCTTCAGCGATAAGGAGATTTCTAATCTATTCAGGACCTCATGAGCTGGAGCGAAAAACAGGGGCATGCCGGTAGCTACCTCAGGAGCACGTTGAAGGCTGTTTGTTGTCGGCAACACAACCACCACGATATTAAGGCTGAGATCAAGGTTAAAGGCGCGGATCGTACAATCACGGTACCAATCCAGCCCAGGTCTTGCAGTAGCTTTCAAGGCTCTTGAAGATGCTCAATTGCTCTGAGGACGTGGAGAAAGTCAAGCGAGCTATAGGATTCATCGAATGATTGAGGGTATTATTGCAGACTTCCTATTATTAGGCTTTTTGGACAAGGTTATTCTTCACGTTGTTGTCTAAGTTTTTTATTGATGGTTCTCTATGGGGTTCCAATAAGTTTTCTCCATAGCAGAGTATGTCACAGTTGATTTGTCGCCATCTCAAGCTCTCTCCCGGTGCGGCTTTATTGGTTGGAACATGAGCTGAAAGAAGCCTATAAACAGCAGGAGTCTGCAGAGAAATCCTATAAGGAACCCGAATACGCCCACCCATTCAAGACCTAGAGCATAGTAGGGTGGGCCTAAGATAAGGTTGTCTAAGCCCCAGGTGAAGTATCCGATCCAGAGAAGGCGTGCGCCTTTTCGCTTGAATTTATCATGGTATCTTTTAAAGAACCATGCTAGGATGAAGAACATTACAGTGCTCTCACCTAGCATTAGCATGTTAGAGTAGAAGAAGCCTGCTTTGATTGAAAGCGCTCCGCTAGCCAGCACATAAAGGGAATAGCAGATAGCTGGGAGAACGATGGACTTGAAGCGCTCTAGCTCAAGGATGATGGCAATGCCTATCAGCCATAAAAAATCATGTAGAGCATTCAGCGCATTGTGGAGTATGTCTGTTGGTATGGAGAGAGGGAGATATATTCCAATTGAGACTCTAACTGCAACAACCGTCCAGGCAACCGTCCAGATCAAGGAAGTAATATGTCTTTTTTTAGAATAATGGTAGAGCATCAGCCCAGAGAGGACTAGAGAGATAAGGATTGTTAGTATCCCAAGGAGAGCGAGTAAATTCATAGGTTCATCTCATCTAACAGGGAAAAACTCATCCATTTTTTCAAATCCAGTCCCCCTAGATGTGAGCCATCTCCTTATTTTCAGCTCGTGGAATCTTACATATGCCTCGCTGAGATGCTCGGAAACATACTCAACGAATTTTTCGGCCTCTTCTTTTTCGACCTCAAGTTTTGTTGCAAGCTCTTCAACATTTATCCTGCCTCTTTTCCAGTTCAGCATGTTCCTGTACTCCATGGCCTCTGGATCTGCTAAGATTAGCTTGGATAGCATTTTTTCGGCGAATTCAGTGAGTCTTGCTTTTTTCAAAAAACTTTCATCTTCTTCCTTCTCCCAGCGCAGAACTCTAGAGTAGCAAGCCACTAGGAACACCTGCCATGGTGCATCACGAACAAAGCTGATGAACCTTTTAACCTCCTCTTCATCAGCTCCTGAGAAGTAGGCCAGCTCTGTTTCATCAACTGTTCCATTCTTCCACCTTAAAAAATTTGCCTGGTCGGAGAACTCATCTGGAGTTCTCTCTAATATCCTCTCGATAATGCTGAGATCTCTCTTGTCAACGTCTATTACATGAGACCTCTGTGAGGTGAAATCTATGATCAGGAGCAGTATTCCTGGCCTAAGGGTATAAACCTTGGCAGGTCTCTCATCTAGGACACCCCAAGAACTTCTCAATATTCCTGCTCTTTCCATGGATTTTAGTGCCCTAACAACAACTCCCTCAGTTTTGCCTATCTCTCTTGCGATTTTCCTTGGGTAGCTGTCCCTCATTGACAGAAGCTCGAGTATCCTGAAGTTTGTTTCACTCGAGAGCAGTTTAATAATTTCCTGCGGTTTCATCTGTCCAAATTTTGTTTAGTCGATAGTCGATATATAAACTTTGCTTTTTTATGCAATTAGATTTCATAATATCGAAATCAAATATTAAATTTTAAAAAAGGGATTTTAAATGAGTATAAACGAATTTCAGTATTTTTAACTGACATTTCATAAAAATATCAATGAAAAAAGCTTAAATATCATTAAAACAGTAAAATATACTAAATTTAAAGAAATTATGAGGTAATAAACATGAGAGAAAAACTCAAAATAGAAATTGGTGAAGAATTCAAGCCAGCACCCCAATTTAAGAAGCTTTATTACATCTATCTGATGCTGGGGATCTTCTTAGGTGTTTCAACGTGGTATATTCCTGTGTTTTTTCTTGCTTCACTCAACATTGCATTCATGATTACTGTGGGTATTTTAGTACCAATTCTGGCTACTTTCGCTTTCATAGCATACTGGACCCAAAATACTATGATACGATGGTTTACAAGCTTACCGAAAATGAAATTGTATAGAGGAGAGGAGTATGGTTCAAAAAACAGGAATCGTACCTTATAACAGGGTAACCAATATCGACATAACCCAAGGGCCTATTTCAAGGATACTAGGAATTGCAACTCTTAAAATTCAAACCGCAGGTTATTCTGGGCAACAAGCCAGAGCTGAAATAAGGATAGAAGGGATGGAACAATTTGAGGAATTAAGGGAGTTGATAATGGGATTTGTTAAAGGTAAGAAGCCTGTAGCAATAGAAACTCACGAGGAAGACATAGAACTAAAAATTCTCAGCGAATTAGTTAAGATACGAAAACTACTGGAGAAATCTCTAGGAAAATGGATGAGATATACTTTAGGCGGCTCGCTACGCTTACCAAATTGCTCTACTAGGGCAACATCGCATACCTGCAATCGTTATACGCAATTGGCTTCGGGATGAATAAAGGTGAGAGAATATGATAGAAGTCAGAAATCTTACGAAAAAATTTGGAAAAAGAACAGTTCTAAATAATATAACCTTCAGTGTGGCGGAAGGTGAGGTATTCGGCTATTTAGGACCTAACGGAGCTGGAAAAACCACAACTATGAGAATAATTCTCGGTCTTCTAAATCCAACTTCTGGCAAAGTACTTGTGATGGGAAAGGATCTGGCTGAGGACGATGAAGCGCGAAGAAGTATAGGAGTGGCCCTAGAGAACGATGGTTTATACGAAGACCTCTCTGCCTATGATAATTTAGAATATTATGCTCAACTCTATGATGTTTCAAGATGTAAAGAGAGGATTGAGGAATTGCTCAAATTCGTTGGACTTTATGAGCGTAGGAATGAAAAGGTAGGAGTCTTCTCAAAGGGGATGCGTAGGAAGCTTGCGATTGCCAGGGCTATTATCCATGATCCCAAGATTTTATTTCTGGATGAACCCTCTACAGGTCTTGACCCGGAAGCACAGATAATGGTAAGGGAGCTCATCCTTGAGCTGTCAAAGGAGAGAAAAACAATATTCCTGAACTCTCACGACCTGGATGAGGTTCAGAGGATATGTAATAGGATAGCGATCCTGCATAAGGGAAGGATAATGGTATGCGATGCTGTAGAGAGCCTTAGAAAAAGATTCAGCAAACCTATGGTTTCTATCTTAATGAGTGATGAGGAGAATGGTAGAAGAGTGCTTGAAGTTCTCAATTCTCTTGATTTTGTCTCTGGTTGTGAGATAAAAGATAAAACAATAACCTTAATTCTGAAGGAAGAGAAGCAGCCAAATTTGCTTAAAATATTAACTGAGAATGGCATAGAAGTTGAAGAGATCAAAAAGGTAAGGAAATCATTAGAGGATATCTATCTGGAAATAATGCAAAAGGAGGAGATAAGGTGAAAAAGGAGTTTATCATTGCGAGAAAGGAAATGCGGGAAATACTCCAGAGCAAGAGTTCCTTGTTTTTTGCCCTAGGTTACCCCATCTTCTTCTCTGTCATGACTGCTCTGGGTATCAGGAAAATTCCGGGAACGATGGATACCGTTATTTTCTATATTCCTCTCCTGATAGGTATTCTATTTGCTTATGTATCCACAGGAAGGATCTTCTTCAGGGAGAAGCAAGATAAAATCATAGAGACCCTACTCTGCACACCACTTAGCCTGAAAAGGCTATGGCTTGGTAAAGTATTGGGTGCTGCAATCCCCTCGTATGCTGTGTCTATTTTCTCAGCGATTTTGATCGTCTTGGTCTCAAATACGCTAATGAAATCTCTCGTTTTGCCCTCTCCGATTCTCTTACTTCATATGCTGATAACCATCCCCCTCTTCCTCCTCGTAGTGGTCGGATTGATAGGGTTTCTTTATCTGCTCGCTGGTATGAGGGAGATCAGAGCAGCTGGCACAGTAATCTTCGTAGTGATATTCGGCGCTCTCTTTGGGGGGCTCCGTTTGATAGGGAAAAGCCACATCTCTTGGTTGATCGAGGTAGCATTGATGATAATTTCATTATTTTTGGTAATTCTCACGGGTTATCTAACCAGATATTTGAGCAAAGAAAGGATAGTTACCACAATCACATAGGAGTGACTAGAATGATAACATGCCCAAAATGAAAAATATACTTAGCAATATATTAGGAATAGTAATACTCACTTTAGTTTTTGTTGTAGCAATCACGGTTCCAACTTTGATAATACCAGTATCTCTGGAGATTGCATCAAGAGTAACGATAGGTGCGCAAATATTTGGACTAATGTTGCTTGCATCTCTGCTTGGAGCAATTGCTCTAAGTATAAACGTGAAACTGTCAGAATGGAATGGGACTAAATTGATCATAGCTTTAGGTTTGAGTTTCTGGGGGATAGAATATTTTATGGCACAAATAGAAACGTTCTATTTTAGAGATGCTTTTACATTTATGACGAATACAGAGATTCTGAACATCATACTAAGGGGTGCAATTACAACCACAATAGCAGTTCCACTTTCAGTTATTATTTTTGGGAAACGAAAGGAAACAGGGAAGATAAGTGTAAAGGAGAGTCTGAGAAGGGTTGAAATGAAAAGCTGGATGAAAAAAGCCCCACTTTTTGCGTTATTTTACATAGCAATATATTTACTCTTTGGATATTATGTTGCCTGGCAATTTGAAGCAGTAAGATTGTTCTATTCCGGAAGTGCAGAACAATTAGGTCTCATAGCTCAAATAGTAAGAACAATGAAAGAGATGCCATTATTTTTACCCTATCATTTTATCAGGGGGTTATTATGGGTTTTATTTTCAATACCAGTTATATTGATGATAAGAGGTAGAACAAAGGCGATGATGAGCTTGATGTTAATATTCAGTTATCACGGTTTTCAGATAATAATGGCTCAGGGTATTTTTCCACCAGAAGTTTTAGTTGCGCACACAGTAGAGACAACAATATCCGCGTGTATTTATGGTGGACTGATAGGCTACATGTTTCACTTAGAAGAATATGAAGCAATATCTGGGATTGAGCGGAATATTCATTATGAGGGGGGAGATAAACCATGATCAGAATAATATTTTCGTTTGTCGTTTTCTTTCATGGATTAATCCACCTGCTTGGATTCGTGAAGGAATGGAATTTAGCTCAGGTAAAGCAATTGAGTGGAGAAATGCTCATCTCTTTATCTGGCAGTTTAGCCAAAATAGCAGGACTACTCTGGTTGATTGGATGTTTGCTTTTCATAACTTCTGCAGTAACATATATGTTGAGAAAGGAATGGTGGTAGATGGTTGCGATTGTCGCAGTCGTCATTTCCTAAGCCCTAATTTTTATTTACTGGAAAGATGCGAGATTTGGTACTATTGCAAATGTAATCATAATCATTGCTGTCATTCTTTCATATGGAAGCTGGAGCTTTGACAGAATGGTAGAAGATGAGCTCAACTCACTTCTGCCTGAAAAAATGGAGAAAAAGGGGTGACTGAAGAAATGATTACTCATGTGCCCGATGTCGTACAGAAGTGGCTCAAGCGCTCAAATATTGTTGGAAAAGAAGTGATTCAGGTAGCACATCTTGAACAGAAAGGAGAAATGAGAACAAAACCTGAAGGCAACTGGATGTCCATGAATGCGGAGCAGTACATTACAACAGATCCGCCCGGTTTTATATGGATAGCGAATGTAAAGGCTGTTCCATTTTTGCATCTCTCTGGAAGGGATAAATATAGCGATGGCAAAGGACACATGCTTATCAAACTGTTCTCTCTCATTCCAGTTGTTGATGCAAGAGGAAAAGAGATAGATCAGGGTGCTTTGTTGCGTTATCTGGGCGAAATTGTCTGGTATCCTTCAGCTGCTTTGAGTGATTATATCAGATGGGAGGAGATAAATTCAACGGCAGCAAAAGCAACAACGAGCTATGGAGGTATAACAGCTTCCGGCATATTCATATTTGACGAGAATGGAGATTTCGTGAGTTTTGGAGCCAACCGTTATTACTATCGCAAAGAGGGTTCAACTCTGGAAAGATGGGTAATTACAGCAAAAGATTATGGAGAATTCGAGGGTATCAGAATTCCAGTGAATCTTTCTGCGACATGGAAGCTTGGGAAGGATTTTACATGGTATAGGCTGGAGATCACGGAAGTGGAGTACAACAAACTGAGGGAAAAATAAGATGAGGATAGATGACATAGCAAGAACTGCTTTTGGAATTATCTATTTAGTTGGGGCTGCAATTAATCTACAGTTTGCTTTACTTAACCCTCAGGTATATAAAGAGTTTGCCGATTTTGCGATCATACTTTACAAAACATTGTGGAGCTCGATTGTAATGCCGCATTTGATGACCTGGATTATGCTGGTCGTTGTTTTTGAGATCACTACAGGTGTCCTTATTCTCAGCAAAGGTAATTTAGTAAAGATTGGCTTAGCAGGATGCATCATTTTCAACCTGTTTCTAATTCCATTTTGCTGGTCTGGATTTGCTTTAATAAATTTACTGTTTGTGTTAGTGCAACTATTTCTGCTCAGGGAAGAATATAACAAAACCGTTATCGAGCTTATAAGAGGGGAATAACTATGAAAAAATGTTGATATCAACCAAAATTTATACTGGTCTTATAATAGCTCTTGATATCTTGGTAGCGATTAATGATTTAATACATCTTTAAAAGGGCTGAGAATATGGGATCAAGAAAAAAGGCCTTTTTTCAAGATTTTTCATTAAAGCATCCTATTAAAATTAGCCTTATACTCTTTATTATTGTGTTAGTGCTTAGGGTTATAGAAATCTTTATCCTACGATTAGACGAGGCATGGGGAGAAATTTCTGTTTCAAAGTTTCTTGGTTTCTTGATTATTATTGGTTATCTTTGGCTGGTCAAAAGGAAGATAAGAGACATAGGGTTTCATTCTACCAACTTTATCAAAAGCATATCGATAGCAGCAGTAGTTATAACACTAACCCTTGCTTTTAGCTACTTTGCTGAGTGGATGTATCTTGTCATAAATGGAGTGCAACCTTCCTTTACAATTACTGCTAGAGGACATTCTCTCGATCCAGAATTCGCTGTTAAAGGTGGATTTCTCTTTGGGCTTTGGCTGATCGTTGGTAATGTTATGAATTCGTTTATGGAAGAAGGTTTGTTTAGAGGCGTGATGATTACACATTTTAGAGTGCCTCTTTCATTTTGGAAAGCAAACTTCCTGCAGGCATTTCTCTTTGGGCTTTGGCATATTGTCTGGCCAATAAAGTCCTACATGATAGGTCAGATGAGTGCTTTACAGGCAGTTACAATTGCAATAGGATACATACTTACTTCAGGAATAATCGGATTGGCGTGGGGTTATCTATTTCTCAAAACAAATAACTTATGGGCACCATGGTTTGCACATACCATTAATAACTCAACATTTAATCTACTACATACAGTTGCCGCTCAAGGATTCGATTCCGGATTTATGATAAGAATGAGCGTTTTTCCTTTTACTGCTCTTTTGACAATGCTCTTAATAAAATGGATGGCAGAACATTATCAAATGCCAAATTTTAAAAGATGGGATGAGTTTGAATACTAGGATTTGAGAATAAAATTTTGATATAACGTAAATTGCTTACTAACGGGTAGAACTCTACAATACTTTGGCCTTCTTTCGCTTCGCAATCTCACTCAGTAGCAAATAAAATGGGAATCAAAAATTTTCCCGAATTACTTTTGACAACTTCTCTTATCCATGAAACGTAAGTGAAATTTCGAACCCTGCCTTTAGAAAAAATTTTAAAGACTCTCTAACTATATGATTAAAAGTGAAAATAAATATAACTTTAGCCGCACCTTGCGGTTTGTATTGCGGAGGTTGTGTTAAATTTAAGAATGGAAGCTGTGGAGGCTGTCATTCAGGCAAGCATTTCAGCAACCACAAAGGATGTAGAATTTACAAATGTTGTGTTTCTGGAAAAGGATTAAAATGGTGTTTTGAGTGTAAGGATTTTCCGTGCAGTAAAATTGAGAATTTCACGAAATGGAGGACATGGATTGACCATAAAGACTGCATTAAAAACCTCAACAGAATGAAAGGAAATCCGAGTCGAAAAGTAGATTGGAGAACATGGATCTGATCTCATAAATACGAGTTGAAATTATGCCAAAAATAAAACTTGATCTAACAAAAGAATATAAACCATACTATACAGCAAAAACCGCACCTGAAATTGTTGAGATTGAGGAAGGAAGATTCCTGGCAATAGAAGGAAAAGGTGCTCCCGGTGGTGATGAATTTCAAGCCAAAGTTAGTGCGCTATATTCTCTCGCTTATGGTCTCAAAATGATAATGAAAAAGGAAGGAAAGGATTTTATTGTTGCGAAACTTGAAGGTCTCTGGTGGGTTAATTCTAATAAACCATACACAGAAGTGTCTCCTGAAGAATGGAGATGGAAACTTCTTATTCGCCAGCCGAACTTTATAACCTCTGAAATTGTTGGGCTGAAAACAATATTGAGACAACCTGTGAGAGAAAGGAAATGAAAAGAATACCTGCTCACATCAAAGTCTCAACTCCCGAAGAAGAATTAAAATAAGGTTCACAGGATCTATGAGGGAACTTAAGGTGCTAGAGTGGTAAAATAACATTAAATCACGTTGTTTGAAGAGTTAATCCATCAGACCTCTGCCCATCTGGTATTCAATCCGTCGGGCCCGTAAAAAACATTTATGCTATTTATCTATACCCTCAACTAAAATTATTTTTTAAGGTAGAGCTAAATGGATTTTCTCCTCACAACAGAGAGAGGTATAGAATATATCGCAAGTAAAGAGATTAGAGAGCTTACTGGAGCAAACGCAAAGGTTAAGGGTGAGGGACGGCTCGAGATGCACGGAAGACCCGAGGACATACTTACTCTAAATTACTGTTCAAATTCTCTCCACAGAGTAATAATCCTCCTATTAAAGACGATATTTGAGGATTTAAAGGAAATATATATTTCTATCAAAAGCATTAGTTTCTCGGAATATATCGCAGATGATCAGAAGTTTGCAGTTAGAGCCAGTAGAACAGGAAAACACAGTTTCACTTCAGTTGATCTTGCAAGAGTCGCTGGTCAGGCGGTAATTGATGCATATAAAGAGGAAAAAGGCAGACGTCTTAAAGTAGATTTAGACTCTCCAGATGTTGTAATCATCGTCGAGGCCCGAGGAAATGAATTACTAGTGGGTATAGATACCACCGGAGAAAGTCTCCATAGGAGAGGGTACCGAGTATATCAGCATCCCGCCTCTTTAAAATCAACGATAGCTTACTCCCTCGTTAGAATAGCGGAATGGGACACTAAGGAAAGTCTATTCGACCCTTTCTGCGGTTCTGGAACAATATGTATTGAGGCAGCTCGATATGCATGTAAAATACCTAACCTTTTTCGCAAGAATACTTTTTTGTTTTGGGGTCTTAGGTTTCTTCCGCACGAAGATTACAAACATATCGCATCAAAAGTTGAGGAGGAGATAAGAAAACAGGAACTCTCTATCTCTGGCTGTGATATTTCACCTAAGCATATTGAAGGAGCAAAGAAGAATGCTGAGCGTATAGGAGTGGATTTAGACTTTTTCACCTGTGATGCTACTAAAGTAAAGCTCAGCTATGATAATATTATAACAAATCCTCCATTCGGGCTTCGGATTGGAAGCAAGCGTAAAATAATCAGACTATATAATAAATTCGAGCAGAATCTTTTTAGAGATAAACTCTGGAAGCGCGCAGTAGTCCTCACAGCACGGCCTGAATTATTTGACGTTGAACCAAAGAAGAAATTTAATATACTCTACGGAAATTTGTCAGCGTCGATACTAGTCTTTGAATAAAACAACTATTTTAAGATCTCATTGAAATTGACTAAAACTCTAGACGCCTTCTCTATCTCTTGGAGTTTAACTCGTTCTAATGGTGTATGGCAGCGGTAAAGCTCTCCAGGACCCCACACAATAGCATTCCATCCAGCATTCTTCAGATTTATAGCATCCGTCCAAGAATGCATCTCAACGTAGTCTGCACTAACGTCACTGCGCTTTAAAGCTTCCTCAAATAAATCAAAGGAGTCCTCCTCATACCCATCGTAGAACTCTTCTATCTTAAAGTCTCCGTATTCCTTCAATGTTCCTTCTACCAGCGTAAAAAACTCTTCAGCCTTAATTTTAGGAGGTAATGCAAAGTCTATTCTAAGGAAACATTCTTCCGGTATTACATGCTGGCCGTCTCCCCCTCTAATCTCAATAAAGCTCATCTTACCCGGAAGCTTTAACTCATTTAATTTCTTAGTCATTTCTATAGCTTTATCTATCGCGTTAATCCCATACTCAGGATAAGAACCGTGAGAAGCTTTTCCTTTAATATTGACAGAAACATCTATACCCCCATAATGGTCGACAGCAATCCTAAAGTCAGTAGGCTCCATAACGATGGCTTTACCCCTATAGCGCTTAGCAAACTCTAGACTCCCTTTTCCTCCCTCCTCTTCATCGCACAGCAGAGCTATTCCAAAGTTTAAAGAGTTTATCTCGCTTAAAGCGATTAGGATAGCAGCAACCGAAGATTTTGCATCGCAAACACCAGTACCATAGGCATATACTCCGTCAAAATAGAAATCCATCTTCTTTGGAACGGTGTCTAGATGAGTAACAATCCACATGTCTCTCTGGGCGTCGATTACTAGGTTTTTACCCTCTATTTTGTAGTCCATATTTTTCTCTTCTAGATAGCGTGAAATGAAGTGTAGAAGTTCATCCTCTTGTCCTGAAGGTGAGGGTATATCCACTAGCTTTTGAAGTAACTCCAGAGAATCCATAGGATACACTTAAAAGAATATGGATATAAAATTACTCCTGTGGAAATCCAAAATGTTAGCGAGTCAGATGTCAAAGAGTTCATCGAAGTATATCGTAAAGCTTACAAGGGACTAGAAGAATATGCCTACACGACGACTAAGAGCATCAAAAGCTATTTCCGCTGGCTGTTAAAGAGGGATAGGGACGGTTTTTATAAGGCAGTTATAAAGGGCGAGCCAATAGGGTTTATAGCATGCGATACAAATTGGAAGAGTCCTTTCGAAGAAGTGGAAGTAGGCGAGATACATGAAGTGATAGTCTTACCTAGGTATAGGCGGTCAGGTGTTGGCCGGGAACTAATTGAGAAATGTATAGAATATTCTCGAAAAAAAGGAAGAAAGATCTGTGAACTCTGGGTAGGGGAAAAAAATGAGGAGGCCAAAAAGTTTTACAAGGAGTTAGGATTCAAAGAGTTAGAGAAATGGGGGATATGGATAAGAATGGTAAGATATATCTGAAGTAGAAGAGATTTTTTCCTAGACCACTCGAAAATTATTTAAACTTTTCCGATGAAAAAACGATATATGCGGTGGTAGCTCAGCCTGGGAGAGCGTTAGACTGAAGATCTAATGGTCGCGAGTTCAAATCTCGCCCACCGCACTATTAAAATCTTTCAATTTGAGCATGATTCTTACCTATTTTTTGAAGGTATTAGGGTCCTGAAGTTCATCGTAGTCTAAAATTAAAAAATCTAGAAATTCTCCGTCTCCGGGATAAATCGTGATTGGTTTAATCCTTTTCCTCCTCTTTTTAGTATAAGATAAAGCCTGAAGTAATATATCATGTGTAAATAACTACCCTAGAATTACTATTATAGGCTCTAGCCTTTCACCTCGCCATATTCTTAATTTTGCGGCGCAATTCCTAGCAGGAGTTTTTCCTTCATTTTTTAACCCCTGGGTGTATTCCTCTTAACTTGGGATAACAAACATCTTCCTCTGTAAGAATTGAAGCTTTTTAGTCTGCATCAAATTCATGAATGTAGGGCTTTAAAAACCATCAACTTCTTGAAAGTCTATTTCCAACTTTGGTCTTCTTATCCCTTTACTAACTCACCTAATACTATAACGAGCAATGCCTCGAAAAAAGGCTGCCAATAGTTGGCTTTCTAACATGCATCCCCTTCCTTCTTAAGTTATGGTGACGTTATTGAAATGCTGGTAAGGAGGTCTGGGCTAAATATTTCTTTATTCTCTTATTTGCCTTTTTTACATATTCCGGGTTGTTATCTAGTCCTATGAAGTGCCTATTAGCTTTTACTGCAGCAACACATGTAGTCCCCACGCCGCAGAAGGGGTCTAAGACCACTTCATCTTTAAAGGTATAGAGCTGTATGCACCGGTAGGGTAATTCCACAGGGAATGGGGCAGGATGCCCTACTTTTTTTGCTGACTCCGCAGGGAATTCCCAGATACTTTTAGTAAACTCAAGGAACTCTTCCCGTGTTATCGTGCTCTCTTTTTTCCCTTTTTTTCTCGTGAACTTATCCTTCGAGAAAACCAAGATATACTCATGAATATCTCTTAGGGTAGGATTAGACGCCGATTTCCAACTACCCCATGCGGTAGAAGTCCCGGCGCTAGCGTTTTTATTCCAGATAATCTCTCCTCTCATTAGAAACCCGATGTCCAGCATTATGTTGATGATAAAGCTATGATAAGGAATATAGGGCCGCCTACCAACATTGGCGATATTTACACAAACCCTGCCCCCACTAACTAATACCCTATATGTTTCAGTGAAAACATCCCTTAATAATTCGGCGTACTCCTCCATGGTTAAATCCCTATCATACTCCTTAGAAACATTGTAAGGAGGAGAGGTAACCATCAGATGCACACTTGAATCCGGGATATTGCTCATGTCTCGGCTATCCTGACACAAAACCTTGTCCAGTACATCCTCGCTTATCGGGTTCTCGACTTCAGGTTTTTTCTCATCTATTTTGAAATCTTCATATAATCTGCTACTATAGAATAAGGCCGAGTCATGGCTCTCTCTTTTAGACACGCCGAATCTACTGGTTTTTGTGCCCTTTCTTTTCATCAAAGTCACCTTTTGAGACTATTTAGACATTTTTTACCTTCTTCGGTAAGAGAATATACTTTTCCCTTTCTTAAATTAGGCGTTAATACTTGGACTACCCCCTTCCCAACTAATTCTGAAAGATATCTACTAACCTGAGAAGTATGCAGGTTAAGTCTATTTGATATTTCTGTTGGAGTAAGTATCTCCTCCTCTAGAATTTTTACGATATCCTCCCTATGCTTACTGGCCTTAATGAAACCCAGCAAATTATAATCCATCAGTTAAATGTTAATTAATAGTCATATAAATGTTACGTAATTTTTTAAATTCTCCATAGAAAGCAATCACTTAATGTCTAGTCACTTAGTAGAGATATTTCAAGATGAAAGACTCGTAGATAAAATTAGAAGGCGATTACCTTATTTGTTCCAGCTTGCAGAGTTAGAAAGTTCCCGTGCCGGGAAAATTGGGATGGAGGTAGGTTCTTTTCGGGAAAAGATAATAGTTGCCTTGCTTATTCATAAATTCGGTATAAAAAATGTAGAGACCGAAGTGCCTATTACTGAACCAGAGATTGATGTGATGTTATATGGGCAGCCTATTTCCATTAAAACAAAAACAGGGACTTCATTTAGTGGAGTGAAACTCATATGGACGGTGGATGCTGAGATGGCACGGCAATTTCGTGAGAATTATTATCCTCGATGTGATATTTTGTTTGTACAAATCATCTGGAATGCAACGGGAGGTTTTTATTACATACCTTTAAGAATTCAAGAAGAACTCTTTGAGGAAATGGGGAGAGAGGAATATATTAAACTTCCTAAACCAGGTACAAACCCTAGAGGTGTAGAAATTTCGAGTAATGCATTATCACGCTTGGTTAGAAATGGAGAAACTAAAGTTATTGAAATAAATTGGCAACGGAGAGAGGTGGATTATAATCCTTATAAAAGATGGGTAGAGTATTGGACTGAAGAATAAAACCACTAGAAGGGGCATGATATTTAAGCAATCTCTAATCTCTAAAAAAACCATGCAGTTTGGCACTCAAGTTCAGACTTTCGCAGATATTTACCATACTCCACTTTACATGTTAAATTTTTAAAAATAACCTGGTTTAGCTATAATTTAATAAAATTTTTGTCATCATTTAAATTGTTGATCTAAACTAGAAAATTTCCTGGTTTCTTTGGTGGGCATAACAATGAGCAAGGTTTAAATATTTTTAATTTAGAAATAGTTGACAAAAAATGTAAGGTATATATTGATGGGGACTATCCATGACTTCGAGGTTCCATTGACAGATAAAGATGTCATCGATGTTAGAATCGTTACAGAAAAAGGAAAAATCACCGGATTTGTGATAAATTTAAGGTGCAAGTTTGGCAATGTTTGGTATCAGGTGTATAGAATAGACACCTGCCACGAATACTTACATGAGCAGAGGTTTTGGATTAGCCCAGAACCTATATCATTACCAACCTTTGAAGGATATTCTTTACAGCATACCTTTGAGTTCTTCATGAATGCCGTGAAAGAAAATTATGAGAGATATAGGAAATATTACGAGGAAAGAATGAGTTTGAGGTGAGCGCATGTATAAGATGACGGATGAAAGATGGGAAGGGATAATGCGGTATTTCGAGCGCCTTTGGGCTGACCCTAGGAGACTTAAGGAGTTGCCGGAGAAATCTCTTCTTCTCTCCCTTTCAGAGGATGAGGTTACTAAGATATTCACTAAGAAAAGACTGGAGATTATAAGAACTATCAAAGAGAAGAGACCGGCTTCTATTAGTTCTCTTGCCGAGATGGTAAAAAGGGATCTGACAGCCGTAGAGAGAGACCTTAAGATCTTAGAGAAGCTTAGAATAGTTGAGTTGGAGAAGATAGGTAGGACGGTAACGCCTAAGGTTAAGAAGGATCTTCTAATCCTCCCTTTAATACCAGTAAAGCCCTTCACTCTTGAGGATTTGGAAGAAGAGATAGCTAGGGCAGAAAGTTAATAGTTTCTAGTTTAGACTTGAGTGTATACCTAGTCTGCTGCACATATACTTTAATTTTAAAAATAGTCTTAGTTTAAGCTTTAATATTTTCTAAATGGTAGCTCTCGTACTCAAGCAGGCATATATTCAGTAGAGGATAATTTTTCTTACTAATTCATTAATCATTTTCTCGATTTTCTTCACGACTCTCTTACAATCCTCTTTATCCACTGGAACCTTGATGTCCCAGAGTTCATCAGCATCAACATCCTCATCAAAAGAGATTACATAGTCTACTTCCTCCATACCCCTTCTAAGTTTTCTTGGTGTACTTACAGAAAAACCCATTTCTATTAAGACTTTAGAGACGATGGGATCGACATCCTTTGCGGGTTCAGTTCCAGCACTTATTGCGTACATATTATCTGGAGAAATCTTGTTAAATAAAGCCTCGGCGATCTTTGTTCGGCAGGCATTTCTCTTAGAAATAAAGAGAATCTTTTTCACTGACGTGAGCTTGTGATATTTTCGAAGAGACTCTGGAGTCTCGGGTTTTAGCTTAAATCTGCCTATTTCAACTTCTCCGATGTCTATGAATCTAAGCTTTAAGGATATTCCGTCCTCTGAGATCTCAATGATATTATAATTGTTATCAGGCATGAGTACTTTATAGGAGCTAAGTGAACCTGCATGAATTATATGTGTCCTCAAAAGCTTTGTTGAGTAGGGTACATGCCGGTGTCCAGCGAGAACGATTCCTCCATAGCAATGCAGAGTAAGGCTTTCAACGGTCTCGGCAGCATCTATTAAAACGTTCATATTTCTACCGGTATGAGGAACTGGAACGACATGATGGTGCATTGCAATAATATTAATACAGTTTTGCCTGACACTTTTCGCAATCCACTGCCTCTGTTCTGGGCCAATATAGCCATCATCGGAATCAGGTAATGTGCTGTCAACTCCTATTAAAACAATGTCATCTATTTTTACGGTTCTTTTAGTCTTTCCAAAATATAGATTGAAATATTTAATTCCATCATTTCTTGCATCATGATTACCGGGGATAATTAATAGATCGGATTCTAAGTCTGAAAGTGCCTCATATGCCTTTCTAATCTCGTGGTGGATTCCCCATAAACCGATATCTCCTGTGATAACAGTAATATCCGGTTCAAGCTTGTTTATCTGCTTAATTGCGTTTTCAAACTTATTTTTTAGAAATTCAAATCCAAAATGAAGATCTGAGATATGCGCTATCCTCATTTTATATCCTCCACTTATCTAGGGGAAGGTGTAAGTATTGTGCTTAATAAATGATTCCCTGTCAATACTAACTTCCCCTCATCTTTTGGAGCTTAGTTAAAAAATATTAAGTAGCTTTTTATTTAATGCTCAGTTTCCAAGTGTTAAAAAAGGATAGAACTCATACAAAAGCAGGGTCTATCTGCCTTCTTTCCACCTTTATAAGTTCCCTTGCCATTGATATTACATCCAGATTAAGATCCTCTTTTTCCGGTTCTTCACTCTTTTCCAAATACTTAACCGCTATCTCTTTTCTATCAGCTTCCATTATCAACTGCTTAAATCCGAGAAAGGAAAGACTTTCTACACTAATAGTCTTGCCATCCTTGCGATACTGTACAGTTATCTCAATTTCTTCCCATTGAGTATCATCTTCTTCCGATGTCATTCCTATGCTTGTTACTTTGGATACAATTATCGCTTCAACATTTGTAAGAGAACGCACCATTGCTTGATATTTAGTGATTTTAATATAAAAGATTTTCATGTTTGGGAAAAATGTCTATAATTATGATATACCAAGACCATGAAACAATTAGGAAGCTTGGCAGCCCTTTCCGGAACCAAGGATGAATTTAAATATTAGTAATTAAAATTTTTTTCTCTAATGCATACGAAAGAAAAAGAGTTTTTTGAGGCCCAGATACGCCAACTTAAAGAATCAGAAGAAAAACTTAGAATAGAGTTGGCAGGTAAGGAAAAGCTAGAATCTGAGATAAGAGAGAAAGATAGGGAGCTTGAGTCTCTTAGAAAGGAAATTGCATCAATCCAAGAAGCCATGATTAGAGCCGAGACTAAATTAAGTGAAAAAGAAGCCTTGGTAGAGGAAAAGAATCAGCTAATAAGCGAGCTTAAAGCAACTATCGAGAAATTGAAGGCAGAACTAGAGAGTAAGACAGAAAAGTTCTCAGAGTTGGCTAATGAGAACGCTGGGCTAAAAGCCAAAAATGAAGCATTAGTGATGGAGCTAAAGGAGAAGAAAGATAAATTATCGCAATATGAAACTGAGATTAATAGGCTTAAAGATAGAGTGAGAGAGCTTGAAGTTGAATCTAGTACTACTAGGAGATATGCTGAGGATAAGAAAGAGGAGCTGGAGGAGAAAAATAAGAAGCTTACGAAATATGAAGTCGAATTAGGCGTATTGAGGGAGCGGATTCAAGGAATTGAAAAAGAGCGAGACGAGCTTCTTAGAAAGGTAGAAAAATACGAGAGAATCTTATAATTTTTCCCATGCTCTTGGAAAAACTATTTCTTCTAATATAAAGCTATATATATCTATGAGTATCTATAGTAACTATATGAAAGATATAACCACTATACAACTGCGCAAGGAAACCAGAAATAGGTTACTAGAAATAGGGATGAAAAAAGAAACCTACGACGATCTAGTAAATCGTTTAATCGACTTTTATCTCTCATATAAGGGGAAGGAAAAATGAAAAAAATTTCAAGGAAAAAAGCAGAAGAGCAGATCCATAACCATATCCGGCTTCAATCCGCTGAAGAACTTTTAAAAAGAGTTGATACAGGTTTCGGGCAAAAGGCTAGGGCACCGTTTCAAACAGTCGTTGAGGGGGTTCAAAATGCAGCAGACGCTATTGATAAGGCTAGAGAGGTATTATTGAGGTCAACTGGGAATGACGATTATAATGCTGAAATTATGGTAAGCGTTTCAGTAGTTGATAAATCTCGGGGAGAACTGCAAATCAGTATTCAGGACAATGGAATAGGAATACCGAAAAATAAGGTTCAAATCATTGTTCGAGCAGGTGGCACAGGTACAATCGAATATAAAGCTAGTAGGTCTCAGCAGGGTATAGGATGGAAAGCTGCCGCTATATATGCAAGCCAAAGCACCGGTAAGCCTATGGAAATTATAAGTAAAACTTTTACAGAAAAAATAGCCCATCGCCATGTTTACGACTATGGTAAGGGCAAAGTAACCAAGGTAGTTGAAGAGCCCTATGAAGGCGAATTTCCAGAGCATGGAACTAGAGTCTCTCTAACTCTCTTAGGGGATTACTCCCGAGCTCGGGGTAATATTATAGAGTTTATTAGGAGAATGGCGGCAATCCATCCTTATATAACTTTTATCTTAAAAGAAAATGGAAACATAACTAAATATGAAAAAAGAACAAGCGAGGGAATACCGATACCTGCTCCCGTTCCTCCACATCCTAACTCGGTAGACATAGGTCAATTAAAGGATCTGCTAGCATATCAGTCTAGGATAAGAAGTATTTCTTTAGCAGGATTTCTTAAAAAGAACTTTTGCCGGATCGGCGATAAGAAAATAAAAGAGCTTATAGAGAGAGCTACGATACTTCAATATTTTGATCAACAGAATTTCTTTGCAGGAGACATTGTCAAGAGAATAGCTCAAAGTGAGAAGGTTAAAGAACTTAAAAAGAGTCCTGAAAAGATTAGTGCTTATCTAAAAACTCTGGTTAGGGACGTAGATATTGATCGCGATTATGCAGCGAAACTCTACATAAGCGGTAAACTTAGCAATAACATTAGGTCTCTCGACAATAATGAACTGAAGAAGTTATTCAAGCTTGATGGTCAACCTTTACCGAAGCAGATTTTTACAGAAAAAACTACTGTAAACATGATATTAAACGATGAAAAAAAAGTTAGGCTAGTCGCTGAAACTCTGAGGTCAATGTCTTTTCCTTCGCCACCAATGGATTCTCTTATGCCCATACCTAAAAAAACCTTAATAAGAGGCTTTGTCTCGATTTATAACCCGGAGAAACATGTTTATGTGGAAAGGAAGCCGACCAGCACTAGTGGAAGACCAGTTCAGGTTCAGGTTCTCGGTATGTATGGGGGGGAGATTTCTCCGGATCTTAGAGACCAAGATAAATTAATAAGAATTGCTAATTGCACTCCCCTTATATATGAGTTTGGAAGCGATATCATCACTCAAACAGCGAGAGAAATTGACTGGTCTCTCTATAAGCTAGGAAAAAAAGGATCACTTCCAAGCGCTCCTGTTATCTTCGTAGTTCATGTTACATCACCACAGCTCAAGTATCTAGGAGTAGCTAAACAGGCGATTGGGGCGGATGATGTTATAGCTGAGGAAATAAAAAGGGCATTACAGGCGGCTAGTAGAAAGCTTAGGAAACATGTTAGCATGATGGAGAAACACAGACTTTCAGGGAAAGCGAGGGAATTCCTAGAAAAGCATGCTGAGATAGTATCGGAATCGATATCTAAAATGACCGGTGAGAAGAAAGAGAGAATCTATAAGCCACTGGTTCAAGAAATCCGCAGGAGAAGGCCAATAGCTGTGCAAGCGACTTTAACGGGGGGTTAAAATGAAAAAAATAAAAGAAAAAATGGATGCACGCGAGCTTGTAAGGGAGCTAAAGCGAGTAGCAAAAGGAATAGCAAGAGACATAAGAAGCAGAAAAAACCCGGCTTTTAATGTTCCCACCCGAGGGGCGGACAATTTTATTTACGATGAAAAAAAGGATTTGATTTATATTGGAGAAAGCATGTCTCAGAGGAGCTTCCATAATACCGGAACAGTGACAGCATTTACTCAAATGCTTTATGTAATGAGCATACTTTATGAAAGCGCTGAAAGAGAAAAACATCTGACTAAACGCGAGATTTATTACCAAGATCCAGAGCTCTTCAATAAGGACCAAAAAACTAGTGACAATATAATAGAAGATATCGCAGTGACGCTCGGAGTCACCCGTCCCTGCCTAAGAGTAGTTGCCTCGGCTAAGGGCGTATGCATAGGGGATCTCACCTTAAGAGAAGGAAACGATACATTCAACTGTAACAGTCTTGGTAGAGGCGGCTGGTCAATAAGCCCATTTATAGATGAAGTAGAAATCATAGACTGCGGAGCGGATTACATTTTAGTAGTGGAAAAAGATGCCGCACTAATACGATTAATAGAAGAAGATTTCCATAAAAAAAATAAATGTCTCTTAATCACCGGAAAAGGACAGCCTGACATTGCTACTAGGAGGCTTATAAGGAGATTAAATAAAGAGGAAAAGCTCCCCGTTTATGTTCTAACAGACAGCGATAGCTATGGCATGCAAATATGTTCAAGTTATAAGAGAGGAAGCATCTCACTAAGTTTTGAAAGCGCATATCTCGCCGTACCTAGTGCAAAGCTTTTGGGTCTACTCCCAAGTGACCTAGACAAATTTAATGTTCCTAAGGCAGCCCGTCTGAAGATGACTGAATGGGATTTGAAAAAAGCCCAGAAAATGCTGGAGTATCCTTGGATAAAAAATAACAAGAAATGGAGAAAAGAGCTTCAGCTCATGATAAGCAGAGGAGAAAAGGCGGAACTCCAGGCACTAGCCAAGCATGGAATAACGTTTATGACAGATGTGTATTTGCCTCAGAAATTAGAATCTAAGGACTGGATATAAAATCTCTTACCATTTTTTCCACATGCTTCAGAGGAAGTAAAGGTTTACAAATAACAATAAATATATACTAATAAAATTCAACAACTATTTGCGGATTCGGGTGTAGTGATTCGCAGCGGTTCGTCTTCGGATAAACCGCTACGAGCGACAGGAATGCCTCTCCGGAGGTATCACCTGTCTGAAAGGCAAAGCACCCAAGGTCTTCGGACCAAACGGTGCCAAACCTTTCGGCTGCGTCCGAATCCGCACTAATTTTACTTAAGTGTTTTTTATCAAGCGATATTTCTTATTTAAGCGTCTACCTGAGGAGTTTTAAAAAATGAAGAGAGAGAAGCCCTGTTATTAATGCTGATAAAGAAAACCAAGCGCTGTTTTTTAAAACTATTAAATTATTTGCTTGACCTAAACTCACAATTTTAGCCCAGAACAAAAGTAAAAAGAAACATGTCAGTAATCCACTAAAAACAAACCCGGCCATATAGAGGCGGCGCCTATCATGGGAAGTAGACTCAAAATCCACTTCTCCGTTGTAGCTTTCTTTAGGAAGAATAGCAGTTGCTAGAAGCACTACCCCCACGGCTTTAGCAATATCTCCAGGAATAAATGGTAAAACAGCTTTTGTAAGAGTTTCATTGAAACCAGTACCTAACACAAGCGAGAATTGTAAGGATCCCAGTCCATATATAACTGCTACTCCTAAGAACATGAGGGATAATTGGAAAGAAAAAGTCCTTGACCTAGTATAGTTATCTACAAACCATCCTATGAGACTTGCTGCAAGGATAAATCCTAGAATATACCCGCCAGTAACGCCTGTGAGAACACCCCAGCCTCCCTTCATACCATTAAACCAAGGTATACCAGCGCCCCCTAACCCAGCGTAAATTCCTTGACTTAGTCCGCCATATTTTCCAAGTACTACGCCGCTAAGTAGGACAAAAAAGACTTGGCCAGTTATTGGCACTGGGGTAAAAGGGAGGGGTATCCTTATCTGAGCTCCAATACCTGTCAATCCGGCAAACATAAAAGCTAATGCCAATTTATACACAAATCCTGATTCGTATCTCCATCTATAGAAATTGTAACGAGCTTGTCTATACGAAGTTATGATCTCCATGGAAGGTCAAAATCTAAGTTTTTCTATTTAAAAGTTACTTAAGTGAATGCAATCTCCAGAAAAAATCCTTTTGATACGGCCACTTACTTCTATGAGCAGCGCTCCTTCGCCGTCAATGTCGATTGCATTTCCTTCTATGATCTCTTTTGGAGTTATCACTTTAACCTTCTGTCCGAGAGTTGAGGAGAGGTGTCTCCACTCTTCCTTTAAAATAGAGAAATCTTGTCTTATGAGATTATTATAATCCTCTTTAAACTGATCTAATAGCCCTATCTTTAATGCATTCAAGTCAACTTCTCTTTTTAGTTCTGTGCTGATAGTAGTTGTACTGTTGCGAAGTTGAGCAGGAAATTTGTTCATATCTATATTGGCGTTTATTCCAATACCGACAACCACATATTCAACATTTTCACCTGCTTCAGCTAGGATTCCGCATACTTTTCTCTCTTTTAGGAGCACATCATTCGGCCACTTTAACTTAGCTGGTAATCCATACATATCACATAATACTTTTGCAACCGATATACCACTTACCATAGGGATTATCGGCAGTCTAGACTCTTCTATATCTGGTCTAAGGACTATGGATATCCACAGGCCTCCCTGGGGTGAAATCCATCTTCTGCCTAGGCGTCCTTTTCCTTCTGTCTGTGAGTCCGAGGATACTATAGTCCACTCAGGCGCACCTATTGCTGCTAACTTCTTAGCCACCTCGTTTGTAGAATCTACCTCTTTAAAGTGAAGTATCATCATAGTTACCGCAAATTATATATGTAGACCTCTAAGGGTTTATAAAAGACATGGATGAAGTGGAAAGGATAAAGAAAAAGAAAATGGAGGAGATGCTTAAAAAAGCCAGGGGACAGGATTTTCCTCAAGGGGTTATAAAGGTAACCGACTCTGATTTTGGTGAAGTAATCAAAAAATATCCGTTGGTCCTTGTAGACTTCTGGGCCGACTGGTGTCACCCCTGTAAAATAGTAGCGCCAGTTATAGAAGACCTTGCTAATGAATATAGAGGCAAGCTTGTCTGCGCTAAGCTCAATGTGGATGAAAATAAGAAGACCGCTACTCTGTTTAACATAATGAGCATACCCACCCTCCTCCTATTCAAGAATGGCCAGGTAGTGGAGAAGATCGTTGGAGCTCTTCCAAAGCCACAACTTTTGGAAAAACTAAGGCCTCATTTCTGAGATTCTTCATATTTCCTAATTCTTTCTAAAAGCTTTTTGAACTCTTCATCAGAGAGTTTCTGAGCTATAGAATGAGTGGTAGATACTCTTATTTTTGGAGCACCGCCTGATTCAGGGATATACCATCCTATATAACAATTTTCACATATGTAGTCTTTTAATATCTCTCCTCCTTCACCTATAACTCTCTTTAACCTAGTTTCCTTTTTACATATTGGGCATTTAAGCATCTTTTACACAATATCATTTTCTCATATATTAACCTTTTAATTTATCAGCCAAGAATAAGCTGACTTCAAAAACTACAATTAAGGAAATAGCAACTAATAATGGAGTAATTGGCGTAGGATCCGGAGCGACAATTATCCCTCCTACCCCAAGTCCTATATAAATAAGCTTTCTCTTTTCTTTTAATTCTTGCACTGTTATAAGTTCGGCCTTCAATAGCAACCATATCACTAGAGGAAGTTGGAAAATCAATCCAAAAGCCAAAAGCATGAAAGTTATGAAAGAAATGAATCTGCCTAGCACTAATGTTGGAATTGCCACGCTTTCTGTTGTAGTAATCAAATACCTCAGGGATAAGGGAGTGAAAGTGAAATATGATATGGTGGCTCCAATAGAGAACAATACAATAGAGGAGGGTATAACCGTGAGAAAAAACCGCTCTTCGCTGGGGAATAATCCCGGCCTCATAAATTTAAAGATCTCGTAGAGTACTAGCGGAATACCTATGATAAGAGCTATCATGGCAGCAAGTTTTGCCCTTGCGAGAAAATATTCTATTGGATTAAGAATTATAATCTTTATTCCTTCAGGTACGAGAGAATCCCTAAGTCCGAAAATTATCTCGTCAGTAAATGGATAGGCTATTATTGTGATTATTCCCAAGGCGAAAACTATTACCAGAAGCCTCTTTCGAAGTTCTATAAGATGCTCTTCGATAGGTAGTTCCTTATCCCTAGGCAGGTAGGCGTCACTCATGATCTTTTTGGGCAACAGCTTTTTCACTAGTCTTACGAGTTATCTCCTTAAGGAGTTCTTGCTCACTTTTTCCTTCGACATCAATTCCTAAATTTTCTGCGATTTTCACGACCTCGCTATAAGATGCTTTCTTTGGTTCTATCTCGTTCTCAATGATCTTTTTCATACTCTCCTTAGAGAATTCATCCTTAGCTTTATTGAACTCCGCTACAGCCTTACCTAGAGACCGAGCTAATTCTGGGAGTTTTTTTGGCCCAAAAAGTATGAGAGCCACGATAAGAATAACCATCAGCTCATTGGGCCCTACCCCGAAGACCATAATCCTTCACCTATTTTTCAGTTTCTTTGGGTTCTTCTTTTTTTTCCTTTTTTTCTTTCTTTTCAGTGCTCTCCTCTAGACCTTTATGAAATTCACCTTTAGCTTTTCCAACAGACCTGGCTAACTCAGGAAGCTTTTTAGCGCCGAAGAGAAGAACGACGATAGCAAGAATAATAACCAGTTCTTGTGGACCAACAAAACCAACCATTTAGTTTTACCTCCTATTAGAGTCTGAAGGGCTTAATATATTTTCTTCTACTTTTAACTTAAGTACTTTTCTGACGTCTACCAAAAATTTTAGCTGTTATAACGCTGACCTCGTAGAAAAAGAGAAATGGTAGGGCCACCAGCATTTGGCTTACGGGGGATGGATCTGGAGTAATAACCGCAGCAACAACAAAAATCCCCACGTATGCATATTTTCTTCTTTCTGTAAGGATCTGCGAGGAGATTATTCCTGTCCTGCTTAACCATGCTGTTATTACAGGAAATTCAAATACTAGACCCAATATAAGCATCATAGATATTGAGAAGAACATGAAACCACTGAGGGAGTATAAAGGCTCTATCCCTGTTTCTACAACAGTTGAGGTTAAGATCCTTATTACGAAAGGCAATAAAATATTGTATGCGAAGAGGATTCCTCCTACAAAAAAAAGGAGCAACAGCATCCCCCACGTGAACATCGTTCTCTTCTTTATTCGTAATCTCACTCTTCTCGTAGCTATAAAAACTATAACGGGGATTAGGATCACTATAGCAAAGATTAATGAGAGCTTCAACTGGACGATCACAAATTCGAGAGGCGTAAGAGCAATGATCTCAACTCCCTTGGGCAATAGTTTGGCTTTAATTTTTACAATAGTTATAAAAGCCAGGTACCATCCAATAATAACACCAAGGATTAATACTAGTATTATCTTTCCAAATTTACTCTTGAGTTCTTGTAGTATCTCATGTCTTAAGTCACTCGAGTCCATGATGTTCTTTAATATCAGATATTTTTAAATGTTCTCGTTAAATGAGTATACAATTTTTTATAAAATTTTTAAATCGTTAGCCAAAAATGAAAAGCTAACTAGAAAGGTGATCTTAATGAAAATTAGAATTAAACTTAGCGAACTAATAAACATACTTATAGAGAAGAACCAAGCGCCCTTGTTAAAGAAATATAACTTAAATATGGATATGGTTAAAGATATTCAGCAGGCCCTCCGACAAGGGAAATGGAGATTCGTAAATTAATCCATATAACCCTTTAATTCTTCGATAAGATTTTTATCAAAATCTAAGAATCCTTTGGTGATCAATGCTATACTTTTATAAAAAATTGCTTTTTTGCTTTTAAGAATATCGTTGCAAAAATTTGGAGTCCAATTAGTTAAATGTTTCTCCATGAAGTCTTTTTGTATTTCAAGCAACTCTAGGGCAGTATCTCCTTTATCTAAAGCTTCTAACTCCTTCCAGCAAAGGTAACTCATATACTCTAGCTCAAGCGCAATATGATCCTCTCGCTCGTGAACTTCATTTGACTTCATAATTCCAGCTTTTTTATACATCTTCTTTACATCAGGAATTGTTTTTTCCGCCATTTTAGTATACCCAGATTCATAAGGTAATATGATATCCCTGCTAGGACCGATGAAAAGATCTGTATACTCACAAGTGAGCTGGTCGAGAAGAGCATCCTCATTTTTTTCAGCGTTTTCTATGAAGTCTCCCAGCATTTTAATACCCTTTTCTAGCTCTTCGTTTAGGGAGCCTAGTGAATAGGGAATTGGAAAGTTACCACTGACTATATCTTTAATCATCTCCCTTGGAGGTTCTTCCAAGAATACTCTGGATAAAAACGAGTAAAGATGCGCGCGGGTTTCAAGAACTTCCCTTATCCCCATAAGCTTTCCTCTGATAAATATCTAATGCGAAAAGGGGTCTACAATTTTCGCATAAAAGCATCAGCTCTCTCTGACTTTCAAGATCGAATTCACCAGCACTTCCAGAGTCCTTTAATATGCTAAAAGCCTTTTCGAAAGAGCTAACTGTGGTAAAAGGCTTTCCACAATTTTTGCATTTTAAAAGCTCAGATTCTACCAACACTTTTCTCTCATTATTAGCTAATCTCGGTAAATCAAGAATCTTTGCCATAGTTATAGCTTTCTCAGGGCAAGCTTCACAGCAAAGCCCACAGGCTATGCAATATGAATATGAAAACACTATTTTACCAGCGTCCTCCCTCTTTATGGCCTCTGTGGGGCACATATTCATACAGGTAGAGCACAGAGTACATTTTTCCTTATCTATTAATATATCAGCGAAAGGGAAATCCAGAATCTGGAGTGGTGACGGCTTTATTCCAGTATTTTGCAAAAAACTCTTAGTAATCCGTACTAAATCCGCTCTCTTATTACCCACTACAGTTGAAAGCATTTTAAACTGCTTAGAGGGGGTCAATTTTTCATAGAACTCTCTAACCATCTGAGTGAAATCTTGCGGATTAGTTGCTTCTATAATCATAACTCGGTCCTCAAGCTCAAAGGCATGTTGGAATATTCTAGCAAACTTGGACCCAGGGACATTCTTAATGCCATGAATACATTTCCCTCTCATAAGCAGTACTCCATCTGCATTAAGCTCAAGGGCTCTAAGAATGTAAGTTTCAGATACCATGGAAAGACAAGGTACGAATAATGGCAGTACGGGAGGATATTCTAATCTCTCTGCACCTGTTTTGGATAATATCTCCATACCGCATTCACATGTGAACATCACGATCTTCTTTTTCACTTTCGCCTCAAGGAGAGTTTCTAGTTGCGAGTAAATGAGTTTGCTGGGATATTCTTTAAGTTGCGGCAGAGTGATGGGACATAAAGACGTACATAAGCCACATCCTGTACACGAGATGTCATCAAACACTACTCTATCATCTTGCCTTAATATTGCGTTATAAGGACATGAAGACTCACATATTCTACAACCAATAATGCCAGATTTTCCGGCTGCACAATTATTTAGATCTACATCGATAAATTTAGCCTTGGTTATTCCGCCTATCCGGGCTACAACCTCTGAGAAAGTTGTCAATGCTTCATCTTCATGCCTGATTACATGTATCCCTAACCTTTTTGGAAATTCTTCTGAGTCTAGGATTACCTGAGCGAAATTCAGTATTTTATTAGACGCTTGAAAGTCTATTGCTCCAGCAGGACAAATTTTTATACATTTTCCGCATTTGGTGCACTTTTCATTTATGTAGAAAAACTTGTCAAAACTAATGGCGTTTTCCGGACAATTAAGCAAGCATTTACCGCAGAAGACGCATTTCTGCCAGTCTATAGGATTTGCTTCAATTTCTACCTCAAAATCCCCGAGACGTCCTTTCACATTTATGACTTTACCTAGCGTGTCTGGTACGTATGTTACATCTGCTAATTTGGTAAGTTCCACTGCAATTTTCCTAAGCGCACCCATACTTCCGGCTACTAGGACGCTTTTATTGACATTTACTTTTATAGTAGTAGGAGTTGGAGTTTCTTCAAGCTTTTTTATTCCGCACCCGACAAGTATCTTTGCTTTTTCGGTAGCCTCTTGCCTGTTATGAACCCAACCGCAAAGCGCACATAGGTTCAAGGTTACCAAATCTACCGCAAGCTTTTCCGCTAAAGCTTCAAATATCTCCTCCTTTTCTGTGCAACCCACTAAAATAGTGTCTAGGTTTTTTCTCCTAACATCGTCGGCAATGTAAGATAAGCCATCTTCTTGGCAGAGTAGTTCATGGGCTTCTACTACATCCGCTCCTCTTATTTTTTTCAATGCATTTAGTTTTACATTCGATGTTTTACCACAGGAACAGAGGAATACGCCTAATTTCATTTGCAATACCCAGGCCGAGTTTGATCTTCAAATTACTGGAAAGAAAATTGGTTGTTTAATGGCTGCGTATATTATTATTAATCGCAGTAGTAGTCCCCCAATCAAAACGCAGGTAAATTCTATAATTGGTAGTGTTCTAGAATGCTTCACTACAGTCAGTGACATAGTGGAAAGGAAAAGCGGAGCCACGAGGCCTATGCCTATTACACCAACCCAAAACAGTAGAGAATAAACCCCCGTCGTTATCGCGGCAACAGACTCCATACCGAAGGCATTAGTCTTACTAACACTATCGATGAATATAGCTAGCACTAGTATTTCAAAGGCAACTATAGCATCGTCGACTATACTCAGTCTGTGAACCGTTTTCATTTTTTCCTCAGTTAGTTTGGTCAACAGAGGGAAGAATAAAGTCGCAGCTAGACCTGTAGATAGGGCGGATAGGACGAATAAAAGTGGGAGAAAGTCAGAATGCCAAAGAGGAATAAATTGAAGTACTCGAAGAAGCAACCCGGTATAAGTTCCAACCGCGATACCTAATAAAATGCCAATTATTGCGAGAAAGACGCGGAGTCCCCTACTTTTATCTCTAAACAAAGTATAAGCGTATGTAAAGCCTAAAATTATAGTAATCATCAACAGCCATGCGCCGATAGCTAACCAAGACCCCGTGTTAACAAAAGCTCTTGGGATTTGAATCCCTCGGAGAGGATCTCCAAGATCAAAAAGAAGGAGTATGGAACCAATAATTAGTACTATTGGACTTATCAATACTCCGGATTTAGAGATATCGCGATATTTACCTCTACCAATTAGATCGGCTAACGATGCTGTAACTAAAGCACCAGCTCCTACTCCGCCAAGAAAGAGGTAGAATGCTATTATCCAACTCCATGGAGCATATTCAGGAACTTCCCAGGGCCAGAGTTCGTATAACATCACCATAGATATCACCTGATAAATAGGGGGGATGTGGCCTCCCCTATTTATACTAAAGTACCGGTGAGAGGCTGAATCTTTGCTGCAACTCTCTCCCTAAATTTGGCTGATATCTCAGTTGCGTCTCCCGCATCCAAAGCCCCGGTTGCGCAAAAGACAGCGCATCTTGCGATAGGCTCTCTAAAAATCTTCTGACCATTTTCTTTCTGTATGAAAGGCTGTACGCAGAAGGAACACTTGTCCATCTTGCCTCTAGAACCGAAGGGGCCGCTGCCAGGAAATTGCGGGGCCCCAAAGGGACAAGCCATTAGGCAGTATCCACAGCCAATGCATTTATCCTTATCGTGAAGTACAGCGCCGTCCTCCCTTTTATAGAGAGTTCTTGTTGGGCAAACTTTTATGCAAGGGGCATCATCACAGTGTAAACATGGCAGGGGGACGTTCTTTTCTCCAGGTTTCCCTTCATTAACAGCTACGACTCTTATTCTACGTATCCCCACAGGCACGTCATTCTGTGTCTTGCAAGCCGCTTCGCATCCTTTACATCTTATGCATCTTGTGTGATCCAGAAGAAATTTTAAATTAACCATCCTTCACACCTCCCTCACGCCTTATAAATATTGCACAAGGCTACTTTAGTCTCCTGCATCTGAGTGATCTGATCTACACCCGGGGAAGTGATTATATTAACGGAGTCCCCTTGAACTAGTTCCTTAGTTCCTTCAGGCCACCTATCGCTATAGTCTTCTCCCTCAAAGATACCGTTCCAATGGAAAGGAACGAATGCCGTTTTTTCATTTACCCTCTCTGTTATCTTGGCTCTAACTTTTATCCTGCCCCTCGCAGATTCTACCCATACCATATCACCATTGTTTATACCTTTCGATGCAGCGAGCTTTGGATTTATCTCTACATATAACTCTGGCATAAGTTCTGCTAAGATATAGGAACTCCTAGTCTGTGCACCTCCGCCGTGATGCTCTACTTGACGACCGCTAGTTAAGACGATTGGATACTTCTCATAGCGTTTTTCAGCTATTGCGCGCTGTTGTTCTGTAGCAAATTCCGCATTGGTAATTCTATACTGGAAAGGCTGATCAGGGTATGTTGGGTATTTCTCTACAAGATCTGGTCGTGGGCTTTCTATAGGTTCCCTATGTACTGGGACTTCGTCCGCCCAACCAGCGATCCTAAGCCTAGCCCTACCTCTGCCTGTTGGGGGATTACCGTCAGCTAGTGCTTTTTTAACTACTTCGCCGGTAAGGTCGGTAGCATAGCCCGCATATTGAGGAACTGCTGATCCATAGGGAGGCGTGTCTCCACGAACTATAGGATCGCCAGCGTTAGGCTCATCTGAGGGATACTTCCATTTAGCTCTTACGTCATGGCCGCCCTCGTTAACTGGCAATAGATCACTATAGAGTACTGGAGTTCCTGGATGGGTATCAGTCCAACACGGCCATGGTAGTCCCCACCATTCTCCATCGACAGGTCCTCCCGTTGCTCTACCAGTCTTAGGTGAAAAAAGGTGAGCATATTCTTTCTGCCTCTTTAATCTTTCTGGGGTTTGACCCTGCAGTCCTATAGGCCTACAAGCCATATTGATCTCTCTAGTCACATCCTCTATACTCTTGTAATCGAAGTGGTCTCCAAATCCAAGTCTCTTAGCTAGTTCTTGTAGTATCCACATATCAGGTTTGCTGTCAAACATAGGAGAGATAACTTGATCTCTCCAGAACCATCCTCTACCTGTATCAGTAACGCTGCCAGAGCCTTCTTGTCTAGTTGAAGCTGGCAGTAATATGATACCATCATCTCTCTCAGGAAGAGCTGCTGCTGCGGTTGGGAATGGGTCTATAATAACAAGCATATCAAGTTTCTCTAATGCTTCCTTCTCTTTTTTCATCTCCGTTATAGAGCTTATTGCTTCGCCCCAGAATATTGCCATATGTATGTTTGTCGGTTGGTCTATTCCCTCAATAGGCGGTAATAATACTCCATTGTACCAATTTGATACAGTAAATCCTGGCAGGAGTTGCAGATCTTTTTCTTTTCCTGCCGCGTCAGTGAATTTTCCTCCAAATCTTGCCTTCAGTTCTGCGGGAGTTATCTTACCTGAGGTATATGGGGATTCGCTGAAAACCTTTGCATAGTAATCCCATGATCCCTGGCTCTTTACACTATAGTACCCTGGTAAGAAATGGGATAGCACACACATATCCGTTACTCCTTGAACATTGTCGTGACCCCTTATTGGCACGCAGCCTCCGCCCCACTGTCCCTGATTACCTAGGATACAATTTAAAATAGCAAAGGATCTAATGATTTGGGTTCCTACGCTGTGTTGCGTAGCACCCATGGACCAGATAACATTACTAGGTCTATTTTCAGCGAGCATTCTGGCTGCTTTTTTTAAGTCTTCTGCAGGTACCCAAGTAATATCTTCAACTACCTCTGGGGTATAGGGTTCTACGGCTTTTTCGACATATTCAAAGCCATATGTTCTATTATTTACATAATCCCAGTCTACCCAGTTATTCTTTATAATCTCTCTAATTAGTCCATTGACTAGTGCAATATCAGATCCCGGTCTAAAACGCAGATATAGGTCAGCAAAGGCAGCCGTCCTTGTAAATCTCGGGTCTGCTACAATTATTTTAGCCCCGTTTTCATCTCTTGCATTAAAAACATTTTTCATAAAGACCGGATGTGCTTCAGCAGCATTAGAGCCCATAAAGAAGTGGCATTTCGCATGCCTCATCATTATCGTAGTGTTAGTCATGGCACCGTGCCCAAAGGTGTTTAGTAAGCCTGCGACAGTTGTAGAATGGCAGATTCTCGCCTGATGGTCGATGTTATTTGTACCGAAAAGCATTGCGAATTTCCTAAACATATAGGCTTCTTCATTTGACCCATGGACCAATCCACAGAAGAAGAGAGAATCTGGGCCATGTGTCTCTCTATGGTATTTCATTTTCTCTGCGACTTTATCCAGGGCTTCTTCCCATGAAATGCGTTTCCATTTTCCGCCTGACTTTTCCATAGGATATCTAAGTCTTCGAGGCGAATTTGTAACGCTAGGAAGAGAAGCGCCTTTGCAACACATCCTTCCCTCATTTATTGGGTTATCAGTCCACGGTTCCATCTTAGTGAAAACCCCGTCTTCTACAACGCCTATATAGCCACAACCCATAGCGCAGAAGGAGCAAATGGTCTTAACTTTTTTTACTTCCTTTGCCGGTGAAGCTTCTACTGGCGCAAATAATTCATTTGGGAAGTATTTTTTAGAAGTGGAATAGCCTCCTAAAGCAGCTGCAGCCCCTACTACTGCAGAAGCTTTAAGAAAGCCCCTCCTAGTTATTTTCATTACTCTACCTCCTCCATTTTTGGTAAAATAAATTAGTAAGCTATGTTATTTATAATTTGTTAAGTTGTGTCCTACTCTGCACAACCATTTTTAGAATCTAGGAAACGACTTTGGTAGTTTTTATTTGTAAGGGATTCATATATCCCTAGATCACAAAAAATCTAAAAAATACCTTAAATAATAAAGTAAGTAGTCAAAGCTTCAAAGTTATTCTAGCTCTCTCATAACTTCTTCTATGACTTTGGATTTAATTCTCTCAAGTTCGTGAGATAGCTCTAATCCTAGATTTATTTCTTTAGGCTCGACACCTATTATTATTATTTCTCTAGGAAGTTCATATATGCCTTCTCCACTTCTAATGGCATCTGCAAATGTAAAGTCATGGAGGCTGAGATTGAAGTTTTCTGGAGGCTCTTCACATCTTGGATTAAATGAAAGCTTGTAGAGACTGCCCGGTTCTCCATCACCCATATATGCATCGATAATCACTGCTTTATCTTTTCCATTCATAAACTCCAATACTGCGAAAGCATTTGTATCCGCGTCATAGACCTCTACATTCGGCGGTAGATCCATTTTTTCTAGGTCCTTCACAATATGAATTCCAATGCCGTCATCTTTCATCAGAAGATTCCCAACACCTATTATAGCAATTCTCATATTACCATGTAGACTTAATATTTTCTAAAAAAAGAAGAAAACATGAGGTTAGCGCACTGGACCAACCTCTAACTGATATCTTTTGCCACTAGGCGTTGCCACGTGAACAGTGCATGCCAAGCAGGGATCGAATGATCGGATCGTTCTTACAACATTTAAAGGCTTCTTAAAATCAGTTTCAGGTACCCCTATTAAAGCTTGCTCAATAGGCCCCATCTGACCCTTGTCGTCTCTGGGGCTAACATTCCAAGCAGTAGGGGTAATAACTTGGTATCTGTCTATTTTACCATCTTTTATGCTAACCCAATGTCCGAGTGCTCCTCTAGGAGCTTCCCATAGTCCTACGCCGAAGGCGTTATCCGGTACTTTATATGGTACTGAGACCTTTTCACCAGGAACCAGCTCACCCATCCATTCTACTAAAGCGTCACGCAAGATTAGGGTTTCTTGAGCTCTAGCAATTATCCTCGCAAGAGTATTAGCGACAGTTGCGCCTCCTGCGAGCTTCTTCCTGAGATCAAAAGGATCCCCTAACGCAGAACCTTTAATCTCATTCATCATTACCATCCTCGCAAGAGGACCTGCCTCTGCAGCATGGCCTTCATATCTTGGGGATTTTGCCCAGGAATAGGCGCCACTCTTATCTAAAGCAGGTTTTAGAGGCGGCGCATCTCCTACATACATTCCCCCGCTATCGTCAGTATACCAGGAATGTTTAACGTCTTCTGTTATCTTCTTTTCGTCTAAAGGATGGGCCTTCTTTCCATCAAAGAATCCTGCTGGCTCGAAGGAGGAACCGTCTGCCATATCATATACACCATAGGATATGAATTTATTCGGACCCTGGCCCCATTTGTCTGCTCCTATCTCTTTTGCTACTAATACCATACCCACTATATCATGCAAGGCGCTTCCAAGAGATGGATCGAATTTTCCGTCAACTACATTGTCAATCACAGCAGGCACGTTCTCGGTAGCTCCTATCCAATTTGAAACTTCAACTAGTCTAGTAAGGGCCCGTCCTATATTGTCAGCAGAAGGCTTAACTGTAACTCCTCCGGGCACCGTGGTCATATGGTGGGGAACTTTAGCGCCAAAAATCGCTAGAACTTCGTGAAGAGTCCTCTGCATCCTTACGGCTTCTTTATAACCCGCCCCTGTTAGGAAGTTTATTCTCTCTAGATTTGTACCAGCAAAGGATTTACTGAAGTCAGGTCCAGCGAGAGCATAGAACCAGATAGCATGGGAATACAAAGTGGTTACTACTTCTATAATGTTTCTTATTTTTCTGGCACCATCTGGCACCGTTACACCTGCAGCGTTCTCAATCGCTCTCAAGCTGCATATTCTATGCTCAGTGTGGCAAACACCGCATATCCTCTGTAATAATACAGGAGCATCTCTCGGGTCTCTGCCTCTAACAATTAGTTCGAACCCTCTGAACATATTGGCGTGAGTTTTTGCATCTGTGACTTGGTTGTTTTCTATATTCACAGTTACGCCAAGATGGCCTTCTATTCTATTAACAGGATCTATTACGATTTCAACCAATGGTTACACCTCCTTTTTCGTCAACTCCTCATATTCCAGAGGATGTTCCTCCTTCATTCTCTCCTCGGGTAGTTTGCCGGTCAAAAATACTTTGTCAAATGGAAACACTTCTCTCCTTAAGTGGGATGTATATATATGTATAGTGAAGACAAAGACTGCCGCTAACACGGCTTCTTCGCTGTGTGCGATTCTAAGACTTTCTCTCACAGTAATGGAAAGGAAGGGGAACAAATCGGGTTTCCACATTACAATGCCAGTGATGATCATGATAGCCATTCCCCAAAAGGCGCCCCAGTAGTCAAACTTTTGAACAAAGTTAAATCTATCGAATTTAGGATATTCTTCTGAGATTCCTAATTTGAATTTTATGAATCTCCCGAAATCAGTTATATCTTTTGTAGTAGGAATAATCTTTTTCTTTCCTCTATCAATAAAGACATACCATATAACATGGTAGACCCCTACGGAAGTCATACCGATTGCCGCCCATTTATGGATGGACTTTATAGTCACGTATCCTACTGATTTTAATATGGCCTGCCCCCACTCCCATCTATATTTCATTGGGAGACCTGTGATTACAAGGAGAGTAAATGTTGTGAGGAGGATAATATGTTGCCACCTTTGGTTACCTGTGAACCTTTTATATTCTCTCACTTTTCCTCCTCCTCATCTTTCTTCTTTCTTCTGCCCAAGGCGTCAAGCGCGACATATCCTGCGGCAGTAGCCATAGTGCCCGCAATTAATACGTCGAAGAATTTCTTGGTTGCATCAAGCTCTAAGGTGTCCTGGCTTACATAAAATGGACTCATGACATCTGGGAATCTCAGATCAAAGCATCCTATACAGGGTGCTCCAGCTTGCATACAGAAGTTTACGCCACCGTTCCATTTCCTAGTAGCACAGTCAGCGAAAGTTACAGGACCCCTACACCCCAGCTTATAAAGGCATTCAGGGTCGCTAAAGTTTTTCGCAAACTTGCCGCTGTCATAATAACCTCTCCTTGGGCATTCGTCATGAAGTAAACTTCCATAAAATGCAAGAGGCCTACCTTGGGAATCCAATTTTAATGGCAGTCCAAGGATTACAGCTGCGGCAGTTAGTAAAATATGTTCGCCTTGTGGAGGGCATCCAGGTAGATTCACAATAGTTCTATCCTTTAATAAATCTTTGAGTCCCATAGCTCCAGTTGGGTTGCCTCGTGCCCCAGGAATACCTCCGTGAGTAGCGCATGACCCTACTGCAACATGGGCTGCATTAGGATTAAGGTCGGAGAGCCTACGTAGTTCGTCGTTTAAATATACCGGTTTTCCATCTCGCTCGCCTATAATACATGCCCCTTTCATGGAGTCGCTTGGAATCGCTCCTTCTAACACGAGTATGTCGGGGACAACTGATCCGAGTATTTCCATCGCCTCTTCTCCAAAGGGCGGCATTATTGTGTTATGGAAGGCAGGGATCACGTTTAGTATTTGTACCGCATCATATAAGTCTGGATGTACGCCTTGCAACAGGGATATAGAACACGCTGTATCTCCTTGGCCTTGGATCCATACCAGTTTTACTCCTTTATCTGCAGCTTCAGCAAATACATCGATAAGTTCGTTCCTGTAAGTTTGAACAAATGTAGCAGCACCTAAAGTTCCTAATAGTTTAAGAAAATTTCTTCTTGTCAGCTCAGAAATAATATCACCTCCTCTTTACTTCCCTCTACTATTATTTTTTTTGAAAATATATAATTTTCGCTTTAATTTTTAAGCGATTAATTCGACGGCATTAATAATAAAAGCCTGGATGGCAAGATAAGTCGAACTTTATTTTATCATGGGCTTTGGTGGAAGTCCCCCAAAATATTAAAGGTAAAGATTTGTAAAACCAATTGAGGATTAAAAATGTGCTTGGCGGTACCTGGGGAAATCGTTGAGATAAAAGGCCATGAAGCTCTTGTTGATTATGGAGGAGTAAGAAGAAAGGTGGATATTAGTCTATTAGAAGATGTTAAGGTAGGAGATTTCGTGCTGGTACATGTGGGTTTTGCGATACAGAAGTTGAGCGTGGAAGAGGCTAAGGAGTCTCTTAGAATATGGAAGATGCTCTTGGGTGGAGATGAAGAATGGAAGATTTAAGAGACCCTAAGCTTGTGAGCAAAGCAGTTGAAAAAATAAAAGCACTTGCAGGAAAAGACAAGTTTAAATTTTGTCATGTGTGTGGTACCCATGAGTATACGATAACTAGGTATGGGCTTCGTTCACTATTGCCCGAAAATATAGAAGTGATAGCAGGCCCTGGATGCCCGGTATGCATTACACCGGCTAGGGATATAGAGGAGGCGATTTATTTAGCTGAGCAGGGCGTGGTGGTATGCTCTTTTGGCGATGTTATTAGAGTACCTGGTGGCAACTCATCTTTGGCTGAGGCTAAGGCTAAAGGTGCAGAGGTCAGGGTAGTTTATGGTCCTATAGATGCATTAAGGATGGCAGCTGAAAATCCTTCGAAAGATATAGTCTTCTTTGCAACGGGCTTTGAAACTACTTCACCTACTACAGCAGCTACGGTTGTATCTAACCCGCCGGAAAATTTTAGTCTATTAGTATCACATAGGCTTATTCCGCCAGCCATGGAGCTTATGGTTGGTGTTGGAGAGCATAGACTTGATGGATTCATAGCCCCCGGGCATGTCTCTACCATTATAGGTACAGAGCCTTATGAGATTCTTCCAAGGGCTTATCAGATGCCTACTGTTATAGCGGGATTTGAGCCTATTGATGTACTAATGGGTATTGTTATGTTGCTTAAGCAAATCCGTGAAAAGGACTATAGAGTGGATAATGTTTATTCCCGCAGTGTTAGGAAAGAAGGGAACCCTAAGGCGAGGGCGCTCCTTGATAAAGTATATAGAGTTGTTAGCGGTGAGTGGAGGGGTATTGGGAGAATACCCTTCTCTGCACTGGAATTGAATGAAAATTTCCGTAGGTATGATGCTAGAGAAAAATACGAGATTGAGATTGGGGATATAATGGACCTAGACCCTCAATGCAGTTGTCACTTGGTAATCATAGGGAGGCTTTATCCAAAAGATTGCAAGCTCTTTGGAAAAGCTTGTACCCCAAGTAGACCTAGAGGGCCCTGCATGGTATCTATCGAAGGCACCTGTTATATAGCTTATCGATATGGGGGCTAATCTCTTGCACGGGATTGGACTAGCACTAAATATAATTGAAAATGTAAAAAAGTCGCTAGAAGGGCATAGAGTAAAAGAGGTTAAAGAATTAGAAGTCGAGCTAGGAGAATTCTACTATGTCTCGGAAAAAGAGTTAAAAGATGCTTTTGAAATTGTCGCAAAAGATACTATCATGGGCAATGTAGCATTGAAGGTAAGTATAATACGAGGCCGAATAAGATGTATTAACTGCGGTTATACTGGAAGAGGAGAAATTAATAATGAACCTCACGCGATACAAGTTACTTGCCCTAAGTGTGGTGAAGGATTAGTTGAAATATTGGAAGGTAAAGAATTAAAGTTGAAAAAGATACGAGTTGAAATTGAAGATTAATTAAAGTGAATTTGCGAGTTTTAAAAATGATTCGTAAAATAATTGCATTTAGAAATGGTGAAAAAATCGAAGAATATGTGGCGGAAGAGAGGGAGCTAAGGATACTTGTAAATGATATCCCTGTTGCTACGGCGAAGCTTTCTCCAGGGTTTGAAAAGGAGTTTGCGATTGGTTATCTTATAGGTGAAGGTCTAGTTAGGGGTATAAATGATATTAAAGATGTGAGAATCGAGCAAAATTGCGCTTATGTAGAAGCTAAAAAAGAATTCGAAAAATCTTATGAACAATATCTCTCTACGGATTGTATTAGCGGGTGGAGAGTGAGGGTTGAAGTTGAGGACATCAAAGTCTCTTCTGATTATAGTGTTGGATTTAGCGAGATAATTAATAGCATGAAAGAGCTACAAAGGAGGGCAAAAAACTGGAGGATCACAGGAGCACTGCATGCAGCGGCTCTTATTAATGGTAATGATTTTTTGATAGTGGAAGATATAAGCAGGCATATAGCTATCGATAAGATTATTGGTATGGGTGCTTTGAAAGGGGTAGACTTTTCGCAATCTTATGCTCTATGCTCTGGAAGACTTCCAGGAGATATGGTGATCAAGATGGCAAGAGTCAATATTCCTATAGTATGTAGTAGGACTGCTCCTATATTATCAGGTATTGAATGCGCAGAGAAAGCAGACCTTACTCTAGTGGGGTTTGTACGTGGTAGAAGGATGAATATTTATACTCATCCAAGAAGAATATTACTAGGTAAATAGCTTATTTGACCCAGACCCGTTCTCCAGTTATCATATAATAGATCCTCGCGCCTGTTTTAGCGGCGATGTCTCCTATCCGCTCTAAATATCTTGCCACAAATATAAGGTCAGTAGCATCGTCAATATTGCGAGGATCTCGTAGCATGAAGGATAACAATTCATTATATATCTGACTATAAAGATCGTCAAGGAAATCATCCTCACTAATCAGCTTATCGGTATCTGGGGGCACTTTAGTTTTAATTGCAGTAATATCGGTATCTATCATTTGTGATATAGTTTCAGCCATACGGGGTATATCTATTAATGGCTTAAGAAGAGGCTTTTTCTCGTATTTTGGAGTTATCTCGGCTATTTTAAGAGCAAGATCAGCAATACGCTCAAAATTATCGCTTATTTTCAACATTGTGTGCACGAATCTCAGATCTTTCGCTACTGGCTGTTGAAGTGCGAGTAGTTTCAGGCAGTCATTGTCTATATCAAGATTTAAAATATCACTTTTCTCTTCAAGATCTGCAACCTCTTTTGCCTTTTCAATATTACGCTCTTTTAGAGACTCTACGCTCAAAAGAACCGCTTTTTTTGCGATCTCCGCGATCTCCAATATTTCTCTCTCAATTTTGTCCATGCCTTTTTCTAAGGGTGTCCTAACCAAATTTTAGACCTCCTTGATCAATTCTATAACTCTGTAGCTAATTTCATCACGCAATCTTCGAAATTCGTCTATATCCTTACCCTTTGGATCTGGCAGCTCCCAATTATCTATTTTTTCTGAAGAGTAAAGGAATGCTGGGCAGGAATCCTGTGATAGACATCCCATAGTTATAATCCTCACAGCTCGAGATACCATCTCTCGTGTTAGCGGTTTAGGCTTTTCTTTACTTATATCTATTCCAATTTCCTGCATTACTTTTACAGCTTTTTTACTCACCTTTTGAGCCGGCTCTGTGCCAGCACTATCAGCCATCTCGCTCTTTGTAAAGAAGTTAAAGAAAGCTTTTGCTATTTGACTTCTTGCCGAGTTGCCTATACACACAAAGAGAACCTTCAATTCCTCAGCTCCTCGAAGCTTAAATCCTTTCCACCTATAATTTTTACTTTTGCGTCAATTTCGTTATCTTGTATTTCAATTATATTGTAAGAGTTATGGAAGAAACCTCTAAGTTTAAAATCGCTTAAGCTACCTGCATGGATTATTGAAAAGTTTTCAAAATCCCATTTCCAGGGTCTGTGTTTATGTCCGCAGAGGACTGCAGAAATTTCAGCTTTTCTTAAAGCTTTAAGCACGTCGCCTGCGTCTATAACGGTATGTCTTTCTAGTCCTGTATCAGGTACCGGAACTAGGTGGTGATGCATTGCGATAATAGTAAGTTTATCTTTTTTTATCTGTTTGAGCATCCATTGGGTCTGCCTAAACCCGACCTCTCCTTCATCCTTATCAGGTCTCGCAGTTTTCAGTACTATTATCGATACTCCTCCTATTTCATATGTTTGCCTGAGCGGGAAAAATTTATTCAAAAGTAAGTATCCTGTGTTCCTGTAATCATGATTACCGCTACAAATAATCATATTTTTACATTCTAAGGCACTAAGCTTTTCTTTAGCCATTTCAAATTCTGGGAGCAATCCTTCATTAGAGAGGTCACCAGTTATGACTATCATGTCTGGATCAAGAGAGTTTATTTCATCTACCGCTTGTTCAAACGCAGTAGAATTGAATTTTGGACCGAAATGTAAGTCTGACATATGCACTATTAACATTATCCAAACCTCCCCGTTATGTAGTCTTCTGTGCGTTTGTCAGAGGGTTTTTCGAATATCTTCGAAGTTACGTCATATTCTATTAACTCTCCCATCAGAAAGAACGCTGTATAGTCGCCTACTCTGGCAGCTTGTTGCATGTTGTGAGTAACGATTACTACAGTATATTCTTTTTTTAGATTTAATATAAGCTCCTCGATTTTAGCAGTTGCAATAGGGTCCAGCGCGGATGCTGGTTCGTCCATAAGAATCACCTCTGGCTGGACCGCTAAGGCTCTGGCAATGCAGAGTCTCTGTTGCTGGCCCCCAGAAAGGTCTAGGGCGTTAGTATTCAAACGATCTTTTACTTCATCCCATAAAGCAGCTTTTCTAAGGCTGTCTTCGACAATTCTTCTAAGCTTTTCTTTATTTTTTTCACCATGGATTCTTGGGCCATATGCTACGTTGTCAAATATCGTTTTAGGAAATGGATTAGGCACTTGGAAGACCATACCAATTCTTCTTCGTAGCTCTACTGGGTCTATATCTTGACTGTAAATATTTTTCCCATCAAATAATACCTCTCCTTCAACTTTAGCTCCTTTGATGAGATCGTTCATTCTATTAAAACATCTGAGAATAGTAGATTTGCCGCATCCACTTGGCCCTATAATCGCAGTGACTTTGTTCCTGAAAATCTTCATGTTAACATTTTTGATTGCGGGCTTATCACCATAAAATACACTTAAATTTCTACATTCTAGTACAGTGGAAGATTTTGTGCTACTGTCAATGATTTCCTGCTCTATTTTACTTGGTAACTTCATTTTGAATTTCATCTTCTCCGCTTCTGATATTTATGCCGTATGAATATAGCAACAGCATTCATAGAGAGCAAAATAATTAGAAGCACCACTATTGCAGCCGGAGTAACACCATGCTGGAACTCTCGCTGAGGGAGATCAGACCATGCAAATATCTGGAGAGGCATAGCACTAAAGGGGCTAAATATCCCACGAGGGGAGGTAAATATTGATGTTGCAGCTCCAATCATTATTAGGGGGGCCGTTTCCCCCATGGCTCTAGCAAGAGCCAAAATAGTTCCAGTCATGATCCCCGGGATGGCCTGAGGTAGCACAACGCTTCTAATCGTTTGCCACCGTGTAGCGCCAATTCCATAGGCGGCATGTCTAAGAGTATCTGGTACAGCCTTTATAGCTTCTTGGGAAGAGACTATCACTATCGGGAGGATTAGTAGGGTTAAAGTAAATGCACCTACAATCACTGTCCCATGAGGCAATCCTAAGGTAGAGACAAAGATACCTAAGCCTAAAAGTCCATAAACAATAGAGGGTACTCCAGCGAGATTTGATATATTTGTTTCTATTAGTTTGGTGAGAAATGAACTCGTAGAATATTCCTGCAAATAGATGGCAGCCCCTACACCCAACGGTAAAGAAAGAATTCCAACAAGAGTTATTACGAATATAGACCCCACAAGAGAAGGATATAAGCCTGCTTCTTCAGCGAACCTTGAAGGTGGGCTAGTTATAAACTGCCAGTCAATCCATCCAATCGCGTCCCAGAAAACATATACCAATAACGCTGCGAGAGAAAGTATCCCGACCCATGTTGCACCGATACATAAAAATAGAAAACCAAAATCTTTCCAGTCTCTTATACCGCCTACTACCACCCTACTCATTGATATACCTCTCGGTACTTAGATTTGATATATTGACTTAGAACGTTCATCAAGAAAGTCATTACAAAGAGGGTCAAGCCGACTGCGAACAAGCTTTTGTAAGCTACAGAATCTCCTGTAACGTCACTCATTCCAATTTCTACCATAGCAGCAGTCATTGTTTCGATGGGTTTGAGTAATGCATCTCCAACGTTGAATGGATTTACTACTCGAGCGTATTTTCCTGCGGCAATAGTTACTGCCATGGTTTCACCTATAGCCCGAGATATGGCAAGTATAAAAGATGCCATTATTCCTGATAGTGCTGCGGGGAAAACTATTGTTGTAGAGACATGAAATTTTGTAGCCCCAAGACCATATCCCGCTTCTCTCAGCGTATTTGGAACGGCTCTCATAGCGTCTTCACTCATGCTTGAAACCATAGGTAATATCATTATTCCTATAACAATTGAGGCACTCAAGGCATTAAAGGCGCTAATGCTAGGAAATATTTTGCTTAAAAGAGGGGTGATGTATACTAGGGCAAAGTAACCATAGACCACCGTGGGTATGCCGGCTAATATTTCAAGAGCAGGTTTAACTATAGCTCTAACTCTTTCTGAGGCATATTCGCTAAGATATATGGCAGACGCCACACCTAAAGGCAGCGCAATTACGGCGGACCAAAAAGTCACCAGTAGCGTGCCGCTGATAAGCGGAAGCACCCCATATTCTGCGGGTTTTATAGTTGGGCTCCATCGTGTGCTAGTGAAAAACTCGATTATGGATACTTTGCTGAAGAACTCTGCAGCATCCACGATAAGTACAAACACTATGCCGATAGTAGTTATAACTGAAAGGAGAGCACATGAAAAGAAAAACCATTTGATTACTCTTTCTGATAGGCTTCTACTTTTACCGGTGAGGGAAGTCAACTTCGATGGTTCCACCACCATATTATCTTATCAAATATCTTCCTATATAAATCCGATGTTTTTTGGTATACCGACGATATTTCAATCTCTGTCATTTACTGTAGTTCGCTTAATATACGTTCCAATTTAGCTAGATTTTCTTCTCTAATTTCCTCTGGCACCGGTACATACCCTACTTGAGTTATCAGTTCAGTACTAGTTCTCTCGAGATAAAACCTTACAAATTCCCGGACTTCAGGCCGTTTAAGAGAGTTTTTGTTAACATATATGAATAATGGACGTGAAAGTGGACGATATTCCCCAGATCTCGCAGTTTCTATGCTAGGCTCGACGTATCTTTCTCCATTATAAATCTTCAAAGCTTTTAATCTATCTTTGTTCTGAAGGTAGAAGGCTAACCCGAAATACCCTAGTGCATATTTAGACCGGGATACTGCCTGTACTATAGTATTATCTTGCTCAGTGCCTTGATAATCACTCCTTGATACCCCGCTTTCCCCCATAATTACCTCGGTAAAATAATCGAAAGTACCGGAAGCACTTGTTGGCCCATATAGCTCAATAAGTTCATCAGGCCATTCTGGGTTAATATCACTCCATTTCTTTGCGGGATTATCGGGTCTCCATATTTTCCTAAGTTCCTCTGGACTCATACTCTCTACCCAATCAGCAGCGGGATTTACAACCACAGTTATAGCATCAATGGCGACCTGAAATTCAATCGGCTCTATTCCATTTTTCTTAGCAGCCTCTATTTCGCTTTCTTTTATCGGGCGGCTTGCACCGTTAATATCCGTTTTTCCAGGAATGAAGAAGTTTTTAAATCCTCCGCCAGTGCCTGTGGACTGGACTGGTATCACGACTTCTGGATATTTCTTGTTAAACTCTTCTGCTATAGCAACCGAAATAGGATAAACGGTGCTACTACCAGCTATTTTAACAGTGCCTGAAAGAGTTCCTTCTTGATTTGTTGTTCCTCCCAAGCATCCGGCTAAAAAAAATGCCAAAAATAAAATAAATAGGCTGAGTTTTTTCATGCTTTTATCCTCCTTATAATTTTAAAGGACTCTACGGCCCTTCCCCTAGAAGGCCGTTTGTCTGTGCAATCGGGATGATAGCATCTGAAATCCACTACTACCACCACTCCTTCTATGGGGTTTCCACATTTATCGCATATCAAATTTTTTCTTCTTCTCATCAATTGGATAAATTCTATAATAATATTTATATACTTTTTCCAAATAATATATAGACTATATAGAAACTATATAGAATATGGAGATATAGAAAAATGGAAGTAAGGAAGGTATATAAAACGGGAGGTTCGACCTACGTTATATCCTTACCAAAAAAATGGGTAGAAAAAAACAATATAAAGGCGGGGGATTCTCTTGTTATAACACAACAATCCGGGTCCTTACTTATTGAATCGAGTGTTCATGAGCGGGGAGAGAATATAGTAGAAATAAAAACTTCTCAGTTGCCCTCAAGAGAAGCATTTGAAAGACTTATAATCGCATATTATCTAATTGGGTGCGATACTCTCAAGATAAAGCTAGACAAAGATCCTGGGAGATTTAAACAGAGCGCTAGGAAAGTCTTGGACTACTTGGTTGGAGTTGAGATAGTTGAAGACCTTGGTAACTCGATTACTATGGAGATATTGCTTGATGATAAGAGGATGCCAACTCTAAAAGTGTTAGAAAGAATTCATCTTATAAATAAGTCCATGCTTAATGATATAATAAAGGTTATGGAAACAGGAGATCCCGAGCTTGCTAGAGATATCATAGCTCGTGAGAAAGAAGTTGATAGGCTTTATTTTTTAGTTGTTAGACAGTTGAAAAGTGCTGTCCAGTATCCTCAAGTTGCGGAGAAACTCTCAATAGGTAATCAAAGGGATAGTCTTGGATATAGAATAATGGTCAAAAGTTTAGAGAGGATTGCGGATCACATAGAAAATATAGCTAAGAGCTATGTCTCACTCGTTGAAGTAGAGGAGAACCCTGACATAGAGGATTTTGTAGAGTTAGCTAGAGAAGTAGCAGTAATTTATGATTCTTCGTCTTTATCTATCTTCAATAGAGAAAAATCTTCGGCAGAAGATGTATTTCTCAGTCTGAAAAAAGCAAGAGCAAATCATGGTAAGCTATCAAATAAGTTGGTTCAAATCAAAACTAATCCTTCTTCTATGATTCATAGAAAATCCATAATAGACAGTCTAGGAAGAATTCTCAGCTACTGTAGCGACATCGCTGAGATATCTTTAAACATGTCTGTAGATATTTAAGAAAATATTTAGCAGACTCTAGGTACTGGGTCACCTATCGGAGGTTCTAGTATCCTTTTTCCGCCCACTACAGTTTCTAGTATTACTCTACCTTTATGCTTGGATATTACCTCGCCAATTATCTGTGCGTCTTTTCCTAATTTATCTGATCTCAATACATGAAGAACTTCCTCAGCTTTGGATGGATCTACAGCAATAATTGCCTTACCTTCATTTGCCACAGAAAAAGGATCTATTCCTAACATCTCCGAGGCTGCTACAACTTCTTTTTTGAGAGGGATTTCCTGCTCATGTATCATTAGTCCCACAGAGTTCTTTCTAGCCCAAGAATTCAAGGCCGCTGATAAACCTCCTCTCGTAGGATCCTTCATGGCCGTTACTCCCCCAACTTTTAGAGCTTTTTCTATCATGCTCCACAGGGGAGCAATATCTGACTTTAAAGAAGTTTCAAACCCAAACCCTTCTCGGAATGACATCAAGGATATGCCATGGTCTCCTATTGTACCAGTGAGTATTATTTTATCTCCAACCTTAAGTCCCGTGTCTCGTATGAGTTTATTTGCAATTCCAACACCTGTAGTTGTAATTACGATTTCATCTATAGATCCTCTCTCCATAACTTTAGTGTCCCCTGTTATTATGGAAACTCCACTTTCTCTAGCGGCTTTATCCATGGATCTAATTATTTTCTCTAGCTTCTCTAGGGAGAACCCCTCCTCTATAATAAGCGCACAGGCTATAGCTATAGGCTTAGCGCCCATAACTGATAGGTCGTTGACGGTTCCGCATATAGATAACCTCCCTATATCACCTCCAGGGAAAAATATAGGCTTTACTGTATGGGCATCTGTGGTAAGTACTAGTTCTTTCTCACCAAGAGAAATAGATGCTCCATCATCAAGGTCTTCAAGGCCTACTTCACCTATACTTTTTTTAGTGATTAGGGATAAGATGCTGCGAGTTATGAGTTGGTCCATTAGTTCCCCTCCCGCACCGTGGTTAATAGTTATCTTCATGCTTTTGAGTTGAATTTTTATCTTTTAATCTTTTCGGAGACGTGTTTATTGGAATATATCTACTATTGATAATTCGTTCTAAAATTTCATATACTCCCTTCCTAATCTAATAATAATGGCCTACCGGATTATCGTAAAGGGAGTAGTACAGGGGGTAGGGTTCCGCCCCTTTGTTTATAGGATAGCTAAAGAAAAGAACCTAAGAGGTTTTGTAAGAAATGTAGGTAATAGTGTTGAGATTTTAGTAGATGGTGAAAGAAAGGAGATGGATGGTTTAATTAAGATAATAAAAAACGAGCATCCGCCTTTAGCCGAGATCTTCTCTATTAATGCTAAATACTCGGAAGATAAAAAGTTTGATGATTTTTACATCCTTAGTAGCGAGGGAAAGGGCGAAGGCGGGTCTGATATTCCTCCTGATGTATGTGTCTGTGATAAATGTGTTATGGAAATCTTTGAAGAAAAAAATAGAAGATACTTATATCCCTTCACCGTTTGTACTGATTGTGGTCCTAGATTTACAATAATTGAAGGCCTTCCTTATGATCGAGAGAAGACCACTATGAGAGAATTCGTTATGTGCTCTAAGTGCAAGGAGGAGTACTTAGAACCTACTGACAGGAGGTTTCGTGCTGAACCGATATGCTGCCCTCAATGCGGTCCTAAATATGCTCTATATGAGAAAAAGAGAAAAATCGCAGTTTCTGATAATGCCATTCGAAAGTCAGGTAAAATCCTTGATGAAGGCAGAATCCTAGCGATAAAAGGCGTTGGGGGAACACATCTAGCAGCTAAGATAACTGATGATGAACCTATTTTGAGAATTAGGGAGATATTGGGTAGAAAAGAAAAGCCTTTCGCAGTGATGGCTAGAAATATTTCCGCTGTAAAGAGTATAGCATATCTTAATAAAAAAGAAGAGGAGCTTTTAAGTTCATATCAGAGGCCAATACTTCTACTGCGCAAGAAGGGCACTGTGTCTAATTATATCTCTCCCGGATTGCATAATATCGGTGTCATGCTACCTTACTCGGGTATCCATTATCTTTTGTTCTATTACTCTAATGAGCCTGCTTTTTTAATGACATCTGCTAACTTGCCCGGGGAACCGATGGCGATAAAGGACGAGGAGGTCTTATCCTTAGAAGCTGATTATTCGCTAATACATGATAGAAGAATTCAGAATAGATGCGATGACTCTGTTATAAAACTAATATGTGGGAGGCCTATTTTTTTAAGAAGGTCTAGGGGATTTGTTCCAAGGCATATAAGAATATCTCAGGGGGGAGCGAATGTTATAGCTTTAGGTCCTGAACTTGACGTTGTCGCATGTATTTTGAAAAATGATAGGTGTTTCCTTACTCAGTATATAGGAAATACAACTAAGCCGAATACGCTGGAATACCTAGAAAGTGCGGTGTATAACCTCCTTAAACTTGTAAAAATTGAGGAAATCGATGCAGTAGCGGTGGATATGCATCCCAGTTTTAACACCTCTAGGCTAGGCAGAGAGATAGCTGAAAGATTCGACGCAGTAGTGGTGGAATGCCAACATCATCACGCTCATATAGCGTCTTTGATGGCTGAGAAAGGTATAGATAGAATGGTGGGGATAGCAGTAGATGGAGCTGGATTTGGAGTTGATGGGACAGTATGGGGTGGGGAAATATTGCTTGTGGATCCAGAAGGGTTTAAGAGAACAGGGCATCTTTTACCACAGATAATGCCAGGAGGAGACTTAGCTACTAGATTTCCTGCTAGAATGGTAGCAGGAATACTTTATAATAAATATCCTCCTGATGAACTTAAGGAGATTTTACTAAAGAATGTTGCTAAGGGTTTTAGAAGTAGAGACGAAGTGGACCTAGTTCTAAAACAAATCGAGAAAAGGTTTAACACGCCTTTAACTACTAGTGCTGGTAGAGTGCTGGACGCAATTTCTACTTTGCTAGGGGTATGTTATGAAAGAACATACGAGGGAGAGCCTGCTATGAAGCTTGAGTCCTTAGCATACGGTGGTAGTGATAACCTTGAAATACCTGTAAGAATTACATTGCAAGACGGAAAGTATATCTTTGATACAACAGCGGTTATAGACTCACTTTTGTGTCTTAAAGAAGAATACTCATTAAAAGATGTTGCTGCGTCAGCACAGAGAGCAATTGCATATGGCCTGGTTGATATGGCTTTAAGAACCGCCAAAAAAGAGAAGATTCAATCGGTAGGGATTTCTGGTGGGGTTTCCTATAATGAAGCCATTGTGAGGTATATAAAAAAGAAGGTTGAAGAAAGCGGGTTATATTTTTATATACATGAGGAAGTTCCATGTGGTGATGGCGGGATTTCACTAGGACAGGCAGCCATCGCAACTCAAAAGCTCCGGCTTATGGCATAGTCAGCAATTATTTCTAGGGATTTTTTAGCACTAGAATCTTTAAGCACTCTTAACTCTTTTTTAGCTTTTTCTATTATTGACTTTGCTCTCTTTTTAGCGTATTCTATCGAATTTTCATTTATGATCTGTAAAGCTGTTTTTACTTCATCTTTTGAGAGTTTTTTACCTGTAATAACATCTTTTAAAATTTCTTTTTCTTCCTCTCCGGCGACCTTTAAAGCATGTAATATCACGAAAGTGGGTCTGCCTTGAGTTACATCAGCACCTATAGGCTTCCCTAAAATAGTCTCTCCCGATACGATATCCAATATATCATCGGTCATTTGGAAACCGATACCGCTCAAATACCCAAATCTTGAGAGGGCATCTATTTCTTCAGGTGTTCCATCACCTAGTATTGCAGCGCATTTTGTGCAAGCTTCAAATAAGGCCGCCGTTTTTCTTTCGATAACCTCCAAGTAGACTTCCTCTGTCATATTCATATTACCGGTATGCTCTGTCTCTAGCATCTCCCCCTCTGCTAATCTTATACATGCGTTGGATATTATGTCTATAATTTCTTTTTTCTCGTATTTTCCAACAAGTCCAAAAGCCTTCGAGAAGATAAGGTCGCCGGCTAAAAGTGCTGTTTCATTTCCCCATTTTTCGTTTACAGTTGGCACGCCTCTACGCATTGAACTCTTATCAATAATATCATCGTGTATAATAGTAGCTGTGTGAATTAGCTCTAATGCGATGGCGAGTGGAGCAATATATCCTACATTCCCCTCCATAGCCACCGCTCGATAAGAAAGTGTGGTTAGAGCTGGCCGAATCCTCTTACCGCCAGTCACTATTAAATGCTTAGACGCGTTATATAGAACACTTGGATATGAATTTAGGATACAGCAAGTAAGTTCTTCCTCGATGTAACTCATGTCAGATTTAAAATCGTTATTTATTTCGCTAATCATCTCCCATAACTGTTCTGGAGGCTCATTGGGGTTCATGTATAATCATTCCTGTTTTATTATTAGGTTTCAAGCCAGGGATTCTCCTAAGCACATCTTTAAATTCATCAGAATTTAGAATTTCAATAAACTTTTGCACAGATACCTTATTAATCTTAGCTTTAGGTATAACAAAGTCATATTTTTCCTCTCTTAGCGGTAAGAAGTCTAGGCCGTATTGTTCTGCCACTGTTTTTATTGCTAATCCTACATCAGCCTTGCCGTACGCTACTGCAGCGGCTACTGCACTGTGAGACTTAGCTTCTATCTCATATCCTCTTATTTTCTTAATAAGGGCATTGAACTCTAATCCTTTCTCAGAAGCAAATTTTTTCAATTCCATATCCAACAACACTCTAGTGCCTGAACCAGGGTTTCTATTTATAAAGAAAATATCATCCCGAGCGAGATCCTCAATTCCAGTAATTTTCTTGGGATTCCCTTTTGTAATAACGAAACCTTGTTCTCTATCGTAGCCTCTAACAACATAAGCTGTACTCTCTATGCCAAATTTCTTTAAAAACGGAATGTTATACTCACCAGTTTTCTCGTCTATAAGATGGCTTCCCGATATATCTGATTCACCCCGCTTTACTGCAGCTAATCCGCCAGAAGAGCCCACATTAATAACCTTTGCTTGAATTTGAGTCTTCTTATTTAAAAGGTTTAGTATGAGGTCTACTCCTATGCAATGGCTCCCAATTATAGTTAGATCCGCAGGTTTTATTATATCGCTAAGAAGGGAGACCTTAACCAAGCTGTCTTCCGGGATTATCTCAGTATTTTCTGGAACTTCAAGGTAACCATCAGCCTCCGCCAAGGTTGTTATAGCACCTGATCCAGTCAATATAGGATAAGCGCTATATTCCCCTGCAGAACTTTTGACCAAGTTTACAAGCATGTATTCATATCTTCCTTTAGCCGAGAATAGGCGCATAGCAGTCTTTGCTTCTATTTTTTTTCTTTCCCTCTCAACCAAACCCGCCAATCTCCTTATCAAAGGAGCAACGAATACATCGAAAATCACCATAGCGGATGTTGGATATCCTGGAAGACCAAAGAGAGGTTTATTATTTAGAACTCCTATAATCGTAGGTTTTCCCGGTTTAACGGCGATCCCATGAGCAATAATACCCGGTGATCCTAAGTCATCAATTACTTTATATAACAAATCTCCTACTCCCGCAGAGGTTCCTCCAGACGTAATTATTATGTCGCATTCCAACATTTCTTTTAATTTTCTGCGTAATAGCGCAGGGTCGTCCCTAACTATGCCGAAAAATTTTGCGTCCCCTCCATTTTCAATTACAGCATCAATTATTGCCCGGGAGTTTACATCATAGATTTTTCCATACTCCAGCTTAGAGCCGGGCTCCACTATTTCATTCCCGGTAGATAGTACCCCGACCTGCGGTCTTCTATAAACTTTAATTTTCTTTAACCCTAATGCTGCGAGCACTCCAGTTTCCCTTGGAGATAATACCGTATCCCTTCTTAGAACAGTTTCACCTCGCATTATATCAGACCCAGCTGACATTATATTTTCTCCAGGTGCGACTGGGCGATAAACTTTTACAATATCTTTTTCTCTATCAGTGTACTCTACCATAACAACCGCATTAGCTCCCTTCGGCATGGGGGCGCCGGTCGCTATACCTACACACGTGTTTTCTTCCACCACTACTTTTGGGCTATCACCAGCTTGAATGTAGCCGAGAATTCGCAGTTCGGCAGGGTTTTCTTCATCCGCATAAAATGTATCCTTAGCTCTTACTGCGTATCCATCCATCGCCGCCCGGTCGAAAGGCGGAACATCTATCGGGGCAACTACAGTTTCAAATAAAACTCTGCCAAGAGCCTCCCCCAGATCTACTTCCTCAAATGTCGGAGTAGGCGTATAGTTAGAGTAAAGTAGACGCTTAGCTTCGTTTATTGATACTACTTCGTGGAACTCTTTTTGTTCCATAGAACTAGTTTTTAAGCCTTCAATAAAACGTTATCGGTAATAGTTGACCCGGGCTAGTAGCTTCTATACGTGGCCTATTCCTAAGAATGCTTCCTTTATCCCTGTGATAATGAACTGAATTGCTATGGACGCTAGTAGAAGACCCATAATCCTCACTATCACTCTAGTTCCCGTGTAACCTAAAGCATCGAAAACCTTCTCAGATCTAGATAGAATAAAATAGGAGATAAAGAATACAGCTCCAATATCAAATAAGACAATGAAACGTTCACTAATTCCTTGAGCTGAGTTAAATAGTACGATACTTGTAGTAATAGCACCAGGTCCTGAGAGTAAAGGAACTGCTAAGGGAGTTATTGCTACGTCTTCTTTAACCCTTGCTTCCTCTTCTTCTTCTGTACTACTCACAGTACCTGTCCGCTTTCCAAAGAGCATTTCAATTGCAATTATAAATAATAGAAATCCACCGGCTATTCTGAAAGAGTATATTTCAATATGCAGATAACGGAATACAAACTCTCCTGATATGGTAAAGATCACAAGAGTTATCGTTGCAATAATAACCGACTTTTTAACAATTTCCCGGCGAGTTTCCCTATTGAAGTCTGAGAGGATGCCCATGAATATTGGAACGTTTGCTATGGGATCTACTATAATGAATAATGCTATAAAGGAGTATAACAGGAAATTCAGGTCAATCATAATAGATTTCTTAGACAAGAGTTGCTTTTATAGGTTTACTATCTTACTGTATAATGTTGCTGTTATATCGGTTAGACGAATACTCTTGGAAGTCCCATACTCAGGTATACTTATCTTGATAGGTGTGACTGGAATTATAAAAGTCAACCAATGAGTAGAGCATAAACCATTACAAGGTATTAAATTAATTAAAGGAAGTTTTTGTTTTCATATTTTTAATCTCTTTTTTAATTTTTCTACCATACTCTTGATCTTTTTCAATAATCATTCTTGTAATGCTAAGTCTAGCTTCGGGTGTTTCAAGGATTTTAAATACTGCTGCCATAGGAGAAGATGAGGATTTAGCTTTGTCTACAATTTTAGGGTCATATTCTAGAGCGAATTCAACTATTCTTCTCGGATTGCTTTGAAGGTATATAATTAGGGGGTCGTGCTCTGCTATCTCAAGTATGTTTTTTAAATCGGTTTCCAAAAGGTTACCAAGCGACCAAGAGTATAAAGAATGGGCTCCAGGGTATACATTGCCATCATCGCTGACTTCAATACCCGTTATTGGAAATTTCCCGCTGGCTTCACCTTCTAAAAATTTTTCTGCGTCACTTTCAAATGTTGGGTACTCAAACTTTTCTAAGGCTTCAGCTTTTCCTATTCTCTCAACAGCCGAGTAGGATATGAGAAGAGGCTTTCCTTTGCCAACTCTGAGCTTCGCCATCAGCAATGCGGGTTTTCTAACTAACTTATCGTCTACGATTACAGGCACTTGGAAGCGGAGGTCATATTTTTTCTCATAGAGTTCTACTTTCCATCCTCTACTTTTAAGCTCCTTAATTAGGTACGCTAATGGGTCTTCATAGATAGTGTATTTAGTGATAGGGCATATCCGTATATCTGTGAATTTTGTTTGGCAGAGTTCTATTATATTGATGATATTAGAGAGAGGGATATTTTCGCGTAGTTCTCCATTTTCCAGCCGCACCTCTTGGTGGAAGTAATCTAGGCTTATCTGGAGGTAGAATCTAAAGTCGGTATTTCTATTATTTTTTATAGCCCTTTCGATCTTTGAGAGTATCATTGTTGCCTCTTCCTTGTCACCGCCCCAAAAACCACTGGTGGAGAGGTCGACCCTGGTATCCGCTTTGCTTATAATATAGAGGACTCTATCCAATTCAAGAAGAGGCTCGCCTCCAGTAATGGTTATGACCACTTTCTTCTCATTTGCGTAGTCTATTATCTGGTCAGCAAGTTGTTTAAAATCTTCATCACTTAAGAGTCTTGAGATCCTTTCGCTTGTTCTGGTCTTCCATGCTGCGAGACAAAATCTACAGCTATTTGGGCATAGTTCGGTGGGAACGATGCCAATATTAAAGAGTTTAATCTCTGTTTTTTTGGCGTTAACACTTGTCAAATATGTAACTATCTCACGCCGCAGTTTTTCTATTTCTGAGGATAGTGCCCGGTATTTCTTTTTTTTATCCTCTATAATTCTACTGATATCCTCTGAGAAGTTTCCAGAGAGACGTAGGTCTCTCCATAATTTATGGACGAGTTCAACGGTTTTTTCTTTGGTAGTGGGATCTAGCTTCCTATAGTTAAGGTCGACTCCTACCTCGATTTTTTTTCCGAGATTATCCTTTCGCAATAGGGGTTTAAAATATTCAAATGGCCAGTCACTATGCTTGAGAGAGTCTAAAATTTCGGCTGCGTATTTCACTCCGACTTCTCTTTCTATAAAGTCAAATATGTAGAGCATCATTATCAAAAATCTCAGGTCCTGTGCCACTCCCTTTCTCTCAAGCTCCTCTTGCAGATTGCCAAGTTTTTCTAATAAGAAAGTCTTCTTAGCCCTGATAAAGCGTTCTTCTAGCGAGCCATCGCCCAAGTTATTAAGCATTACATCTAAATGTGTTTCAGCTTTCATTTTTTACTTATTTTTATGAAGAAATAAAGGATCTTTCTACAGAGGGTATAGGCAGATCGAGTATCTCTGCGATATTTTTCTTGGCGATTATACCCTTCGATTTATATGTGGTAGCCAATGGAGAACCGATATCTAATTCCTCTCTAATTTTTTTCATACCGAACTCGTCAGATAAGACTTCAACGGCGACACCCAGTTTTTTTGCTACATATTCCTTAGCTTTTTTTAGTTTCACTTTTTTACTCAGCTGCACTCGAGCAACTAGGTCTCCAGAAGTTCTTATTCCCCCCATGCCAGAGCATACCCTATAAGTCATGTCTACTCCTCCAACATCTCCTGCTCCTAGCTATATGCCGTCAACTCTAGCTATCTCTATCATAGCCTTAGCCCCCCGAGAAACCGAGTCCATTGGAGCCACGTCACTCATAGGAATCCCTCCTACTCCCATCCCCATGTTAACATGGATGGGTATCTTTAAGTCCTTTATGCATCTCTTCACGAAGGTAAGCGCTCTAGCAAGGTTCCATGGAAAAGACTTAGAGACCTTAGTATTTATTGCAGGCCCAAATATAGTGGCTCCAGCTCTTTCAGCTAGCTTTCCTTGTATATGTGGATATGCCCCTGCCAATAGTTCCCCCTTGTATTTTAGCTCGCAGTGGAGACCTAGTACTTGTTCCGATGCCATTCCAATTTGTACTGGTATCTTAATTTCTCTGCTAATGAACTCTACTGCATTTAACGTAGCAAAAAATTCAGCGTCGCCAGCAGCAGCTGCGGTATCTAGATTTATTCCATCAGTTCCTGATTTAGAGAATACTTTAGAAACATACTTTATATCCTCTATTAACTTCTGGGCTGCTTCATAAAGTGCTTCTTGAGATTCTTTGAATTTTCCTTTGTTCATTAAGGCTGAGTAATCTGGAAACTGCCCTCCTTGCGAAGTGAAGTAAAGCCCTAGGTTTGGCATGGCTCCATAGAAGATAGGAATAATGGAGCTTAGCAAAATATTCTCGAGGACACTCGATTCATCATGAGCAATAGGTTTAACCGGTTTGATACTATAATCTATATGCCCCAATTCCATAGTATCAAGACTGAGAATCCTCTCTCCAACCCACACTGCCTGTTCTCTTGATAATGGGACGCCGCTATATCGGGTGCAGCCGGTATACTTCAATGTCCCTCCATCTCTTGTGAGAATGACTTCGTCTCCGGCTTTAACGGTTATTACTTTGTCTTTCTGGAGTAGGATATCTAATAGATGTTCAACTTCAGAATCTGACAGGGGCTCGATATCAGCGCGTTCAGTTGCATCGTTTATTCCGTCCTCTATTTCTCGTACTATTTCTCTTTTTTTCATGCTGATGATCTTCCCATTTCCACTTCTCGTTCTATACTCCATTTAACCACCCTTTTTCAATTATTATAGGCAGAAACATATAAATCAAACTTTGTAAAAAATACCCTCGCTATGGAGATATTTGAGTCAATGAAAGAGGCTATCATAGAGAGAGATGTAGATAAGGCAGTTGAGTTAGCCAAATTGTCGCTAGAAAAGGGAGTAAACCCAATAGACGCTATAGAAAAAGGATATGGGGCAGGGATGAGAGTCGTTGGTGAGTTATTTGAAAAGGGTAAGATATTTTTGCCTCATGTATTGATGTCTGCCGATGCGATGACTTCCGCTGTAGAAGTGCTTGAACCTCATATACTAAGTTCAAAGAAAGATGGCAAAGGCCCTAAAATCGTGATGGCGACTGTTGAAGGAGATATTCATGACATAGGTAAAAACATAGTCACCATAATGCTAAAGGTAAACGGCTACGAAATAATCGATCTAGGAGCCGACGTTCCTCTGGAGAAAATAATTGAAACTGCTATTAAAGAAAGTGCTCAGGGAATTGGTTTAAGTGCGATGATGACTACGACTATGGGCGCTATGAAGGATTTCATAGAAATCCTAAGGGATAAAGGGATTAGATCTGAGTTTAAGGTACTAATAGGAGGTGCTCCTATAACAGAAGACTATGCAGAGGAAATAGGAGCGGACGGGTATGGAGAAGACTCTAAAAGTGCTGTGGCTGTAGCGAAAAAGGTATTACCGAAATAATAATATTTGGTTTTAGTTAAAAACTATATCATGACATCTGTTAGAGGATATAAGGGCAAGGTATTAAGGGTAAACTTGACTACCAAAGAAGCTGTAGATGAACCCTTAAACCTTGAATGGGCACGTAAATACGTGGGAGGGATGGGGCTTGGCGCTAGAATGCTTTACCATGAGATACCTAAAGGGACCGATCCTCTTTCACCGGAAAATAAAGCTATAATAGTAACCGGGCCTCTCACAGGAACAATTGCACCAGCATGCGGTAAGTATGCGCTAGTAACTAAGTCTCCTCTTACCGGTATTTTCTTGGATAGTTTTGCTGGAGGATATTTTGGAGCAGAACTCAAATACGCAGGATATGATGCGTTAATAGTTGAAGGAAAAGCGGAGAACCCCAGTTATGTTTGGATAAAAGATGAAAAAGTAAAAATAGAAGACGCAGAGTCTTTATGGGGGAAAGATACTCACGAAACAGAGGATGCCTTAAAGGAGAAATACGGGAAAGATATCTCAGTTCTAACTATAGGTCCAGCTGGTGAAAACCTTGTCAGATATGCCCTGGTTAATCATGAGTATTATCGGCAGCACGGCCGTGGTGGAGCTGGAGCTGTTTTTGGCTCAAAGAATTTAAAAGCAGTAGCGGTAAAGGGAACAGGCAGGGTTGAAGTTGCAGATCCTGAAGGATTTGTTGAAGCAGCAAAAGAGACTACAACTCGGCATCTAATAGAGCAACCAGACTCACTTTTTGCTATAAGCTGGAAAGATCAGGCAGGAACTCCGGAGTTATCTGGTTGGACGAATGAGGTGGGGGCACTTCCAACCAAAAATTTCCAGTCAGGATTTTTTAAAGAGATGGGTGAGAAACTGGGGCCAGAGGCTGTTAAAAAACTTAGAGTCAGAAATAGGGCTTGCATTCAATGTCCAATGGCGTGTAGCAATTTTCTCAAGGTAGAGGAAGGCCCGTATGCTGGCTCAATGGTCGAAGGCCCGGAGTATGAGACCCTAGCATTGTTAGGATCAAACTGCAATCTTTCAGACTTACCGGCAGTAGTTGCGTTAAATCTCCTGTGCGATAGGATGGGAATGGACGTAATTTCAACTGGGAATACATTAGCTTGGGCTATGGAGTGTTACGAAAAAGGAATACTTTCGAAGGAGGACCTTGACGGAGTGGAGTTGAGATGGGGGGACTCAGAGGCAATGATCACAATGGTAAATAAGATTGCTAGAAGGGAAGGTATAGGAGATCTGTTGGCAGAGGGGGTAAAACGAGCGTCTGAGAAGATTGGAAAAGGCTCTGAAAGATTTGCCATGCAAGTGAAAGGACTAGAGCTCCCAGCATATGAACCTAGGGCTGCTATAAGTATGCCTTTGGCCTATGCAACAGCCGATAGGGGGGGATGCCACCTCAGATCATGGCCTATAGGGGTGGAAGTATGGGGTACATTTTGGTTGGATGCTGACCCAGAAAAAGGTGAGAAGAATATTCCAATTGAGACTGAAAGATGGAATCCTGAGGGTAAGGCATACATCGTTTATAGGCAACAGCATCATTATGGTCTAAAGTTTTCTTCTATAATGTGTGATTTTGCGTTACCTCCAATTTCTGATCCGATTGCTGATTTAGTAGCAAGAGCTACAGGTTGGGACGATATTAGAGATAGGAGAGAGCTTGAGAGGACAAGCGAGAGAATAATAAACATGACTCGATTATTCAATGTTCGTGAGGGACTAAGGAGAAAAGATGACGAAGCCCTTCCATGGCGGATCTTCAATGAGCCGATTCAGGATGGACCTACTAAAGGAGTTCAAATAAAGTATAAGGACTTCAAGAAGATGCTGGAGGAATATTACGAACTCAGGCAGTGGGATGAAAATGGAATACCGAAAAAAGAAAAGCTCATAGAGCTAGGTATGGAAGACCTCGCCGAGGAGGTGGAGCGACTTTGAGGATGTTTGTTAAAATCATAAAAGAGAAGTGTACTGGCTGTAAGCTGTGTCAACTTGCTTGTTCGATGGAGAAGAGAGAAGTTTTTTGGCCAGAAAAAGCATTGATTAAGGTGAATGTTGATAGCAAATATGCAGAAAGTGTTCCAGCAGTCTGTAGGCAGTGCAAGAATCCTCCATGCATTATAGCATGTAAATATGATGCTCTCTATAAAGACGAAGAAACAGGAAGAACCCTGTTAGATGTAGAGAAGTGTACTGGATGCCGCGCATGTGTTACAGCATGTCCCTTTAATGGTATATATATGGATGAAGATGCTAACAAGGCAATGAAATGTGATGTCTGTAATGGAGAGCCTAAGTGTGTATCTTGGTGTTATCCTGGCGCGCTTATATTACAGACTTCTTAAGGGTGATGGATATGGAGACCATAAAGCAGTATGAAGAGTTTATAATGCCTATATCTAAGGGAATGGATCCCTTTGTAGTAGAGTCTGCCGAAGGGGCTACTATAAAAGATACTGAGGGGAGGACTTATATTGACTGTTTTTCTGGATTATCCGTGATTAATGTTGGCCATCGGAATCCTCATGTAATTGAGGCAATTAAGAAACAGCTAGAGAAACATCTCCACTGTTGCTCCTATGTGTATTACCTGCAGACTGTTGGAGAACTGGCAGAGAAACTTGCAGAGATCACTCCAGAGGGACTAAAAAAATCATTTTTCTCCAACAGCGGAGCAGAGGCAGTTGAAGGAGCAATGAAACTTGCTAGGAAATATACTGGGAAAAAGGAGTTCATTTCTTTGACGTATTCCTTTCATGGGAGGACCTTTGGTGCGTTAACTCTAACAGGACAGAAAAAATATAAGAATAAAATGGGTCCCTTTTTAACTGGGGTAACCTATGCCGATGCTCCTTATTGTTTTAGGTGTAAATATCGGTTAGAATATCCTGAATGCGATCTAGAGTGTGCTAGGTCCTTGGAGAGAATAATCGGCACAACTTCAAGCGGAGATGTTGCTGGAATGTTTATTGAACCAGTTTTAGGAGAAGGAGGGATAATCCACCCCCCGGATGGAGAGTACTTTAGGATTATTCACGAGATTCTCAAAGAGAATGATTCTCTTTTTATAGTGGATGAAGTTCAAACAGGCTTTGGTAGATGTGGCAGGATGTTTGCATCTGAAATATGGGATCTAAAGCCTGATATAATGCCCCTCGCAAAAGGTATCGCTGGAGGTTTACCCTTAGGCGCCTTTATAGCGAAGGAGGAAATTGCAGATGCCTTTGAGTCAGGAGACCATCTGTCGACATTTGGTGGAAATCCGGTTTCTTGCGCTGCTGCTCTCGGTAACATAAAAGCACTTAAGGAAGACGGGTTAATAGAAAATTCCAAAAAAATCGGTGAGTTTTTTAAAAATGAACTACTAGAACTGAAGGAAAAATATCCTGTTGTTGGTGATGTGAGAGGTAAAGGGCTGATGATAGGCGTTGAGCTAGCGGAGCAACATACAAAAAAGCCTTTAGTTGATCTTGCTGATAAGGTTAAGAATAAAATGAGGGAAGACGGAATTTTGATAGGTAAAGGAGGCTACTACAACTGCACTCTCAGATTCCAACCTCCCCTTGTAATTACTAAAGAGCAGGTTGAATGTGCTATAAGCTCTCTGGATAAATCTCTAAAGAAGTATACTTAAACGGTTTCTACTCTTTCAACTCCAGGCACGTTTTCTTTAATAGCTGCCTCTACTCCCAGTTTCAATGTCAACTGAGACATTGGGCAGCTACCACAAGCTCCAGTCAGCTTAACTTTCACGACGCCATCCTTTACATCTATTAATTCGATGTCGCCACCATCTGCCTGCAAGTTTGGCCTTATGCGCCTAATAACCTCAGCTACTTGTTCTTTCATTTTAACACTCCTTTCTGATTTTATATTTTGCGCAAAACTTAACGACGCTTAACTTTAGAAAAAATTGTGGTAAGAAATTCAATACCTATCGAACAAGTTCACCTCTATTTCTGTTCCTTTCTCCAATCCTTCTGTATTCTCAGGCACGATAATGAACCCATCCGCTTTTACCAAACTTGAGATTATGCCTGACCCTTTTGTCCTAACAGGTTCTGCTATAAGTTTATCTCCTTCTTTCCATATGCGGACTCTTGCAAAGTCTCTTCTCCCCAGTTCTGATGATATCTTCCGGCTTAGATATGCTTTTATCTTAGGGTAAGGGCTTTTAAGCTCAGTTCCTTGCATCTTTTGCAGAGCAGGTCTAACAAATGTTTCAAATCCAACTATAGCTGCGACGGGATAGCCGGGGAGCATAAAAACTATTTTATCCGATATAATACCAAACCCTGTAGGTTCACCTGGGCGAATAGCTACACCGTGAACTAGTATCTTACCCATCTCTGAAACAATTTTTGGCACTATATCTCTCTTACCCACCGAAGTAGATCCGCTGATTATAATCATATCGTGTTGCAGTGACTTCAATATAGCATTAGAGATATCTTTTTCTTTATCTCTCACAATTCCGAAAATATATGGTATTCCGCCTAACTTCTTCACATATGATGCTAGGGAGTAACTGTTAATATCGTATATCTTTCCCTCTTGAAGCGTCTCCCCAGGCGGAGTAAGCTCGTCTCCACTAGATATGATGGATACGCTCGGTTTCTTTTGAACTTTTACCTGGTTCATCCCTAGAGCAGCTAACATTCCCACATCTTGAGGTTTAAGTACTCTGCCTTTCTTAAGTAGAGTTCCACCTTTTTTTACATCCTCTCCTTTGCGAGATACATTTTTACCCGGAGGCACTGGCTTTAGTACTTCAATTTCCCCGTCTAACTCGTTTGTATGCTCGAACATAACAACAGCATTAGCTCCTTTAGGCATAGGAGAGCCCGTCATTATCCGCACCGCTTCAAATTCTCTAACTTCTAGTTTAGAGAGCTTTCCAATACTGGCTTCTCCTATTACCTTAAAATAAATGGGATTCGTCTGTGAAGCACCAAAAGTATTCTCGCCCTTAACTGCATATCCATCCATTGCAGCTCTATCGAATGGAGGTATATCTTCCTTAGCGGTTAAGTCTTCCCCCAATACTCTGCCTACCGCTACGCTTATATCGATAAATTCTTGCCCTATAGGGGAAACTCTTTTGAGCAGGATATTTAGGGCTTCATCTACAGGAGTTCTCCTATAAAAACCTCTGGTTCTAACATCCATTTTAACGTCCTTTTAACATTTCTTTAAGCTTCTTTACATCCTCCGGTGTATTAACGCTGCGGAAAGTCATTAAATTTTCGTCAAATTTTCTTAGTTCTTCTACCGGAACGAACATAACTTTCTTAAGATATTTCACGGTTAAATAGGCAGATTCTTCCCCCTTTTTCAACGCTTTTTTACAGGCAGTAGTCATTGTTTTTACATGATAAATCGCATGCATCGGTTCTATATGTTCACCATCTTTAGGGATAACCGCATCAAAGCTATGGGACAACGAAATCATGTACTTATAGATCTCAGGGTTGATAAGGGGAGTATCTACCGGCATTACAGCAGCGTAATTGTGGCTACAGTTTTCCAGTCCTGTGAGGATACCCATTACTGGGCCTCTATTAAGCTCTTTATCAACTGCAATCTTAAGATGAGTAAACCTACGGGTTTCATCTTTTTGTGTGTTAGAACCTACCACAATTATTATCTCATCTGCTATCTTCTCGGCTGCCCTAATAGCATACTCTAGAAAGATAGACCCATTAAGCTCAATAAACTTTTTGTCGTAACCCATCCTACTACTTTTTCCGCCAGCAACTATTATGCATGAAATTTGCAATGTTCTTCCCACCTCTTTTTTAATTTTAATCTTACTTATACTCTATCTATTTTTTCGAATAATCTATCGACAGTTGTGCATTTATGTGAGCAAATCCATATTTGAGTAAAGTTATTTATACAATTATTTCTACTCTTTCCTATATCGCACTGTAAGTTCTGGTGCATCTATACCTACTTGGAGGTGAAAACGTGGTTTTTTTAAAACAGGCGCAGGAATCTATAAGAGACTATGATACTATCCGTTACACGACTTGCGATAACATGTGTGAAAGCGGCTGTGGCATGAAAATTTTCATTAAAGATAATCGTATAGTTGACATTTGGGGGGATGAAGAACATCCACAAAATTACGGTTCACTTTGTTGTAAGGGATCTGCTCAAATACAGCATGCCTATAACCCTCTTCGATATAAATATCCTGCGATTAGGGAGGACAATGTAAATGGAAAATTCAAAAGGGCAACATGGGATGAAGCGCTGGATTTTGTAGCAGACAGACTGAAATATATTAGAGAAAAATGGGGAGCACACACTGTTGGATGCCATAGAACAGGTAGAAGCAGTTATGGAAATAAGCTAGGAGGAGCAAGGTTTCTTGCAATGTACGGTACACCGAATGTATATGGTCAGGGCCCCCTTTGTTGCGAGAGTCCTGGGGCTATTGGTCAGTATGTTTTTGGAGCTAAAGAGTTTCTAAGGCTCATGAACCCCTGTCAAGATGCTATGAACAGTGATACAATATTTCAGGCAGGGTCTAATGCTGCTGCGTTGGAGATAATTACAGAAAAATGGTATCTTGAGGCGCAAGATAAGAATGGAGCATTTTACATTTGTGTTGACCCACGGTTTAATGCCTCGATGGCAAAAGCGGATCTAGCGTTAAGAATTAGACCATCAACGGACTCTTATCTCACTTTAACTTTGGCGAATGTTTTAATACATGAGATAGATGGGATAGATCACGATTTTATTGATAGATGGACGGTGGGCTTCGATAAGTTCGCCGAGTCCGTGAAAGGTTATACGCCTGAGAAAGCAGAAAATATCACATGGGTACCTGCCGAGGACATTAGGCTTGCAGCAGAGAAAATCGCCTATCCACGCAGGACTCACTTCACAGGCTGTTTAGGAACGGCACAGCAATATCCTGCAGCCCAAGCTAATAGAGGATATCAGTTCCTAGTGGCTATCACAGGTAATGTTGGAGTAAAAGGAGGGGGCTGGAACTGGCTACATAATTGTAGACCAGTGTTAAGTGCTGGTAAAGACTTAGGGCCGTATATCCAAAAGATAAAGGAGCCCATATTGGCTGATAAAATCATACCATGGGGGGATACAGCATCGGCATGCATGATTAATCCCGGATACACAGGAAAGCCATATCCAATAAAAGGTCTTATTTGGAATGGTAATCACATACTCCAATGGCCTAACAACAATAAGGTAAGGGAGTTTATGAAAAACCTTTATTGTGGGGTGCATATCTCCTTCACACCAAATGAGACTGGAAGCTGGATGCATGCCACTTTCCCGATAACAAGCTTCTTAGAGCATGAGGGAGTGGTGCATCATGGAAATAATAGGCATTGCCAGTGGCATAACCAAGTTATACCGAGAAACTGGGAATGCAGAGCCGATATAGATTTTTGGGCTGGCTTAGCTAAGAGATTTGAGTTCGCCGAGGCCTATTATGCACCAGATGGTAAAAGCTGGTGGAAGGATAAAGAGCAGACAATTATAGACGAGCGTGTTTGTCAGGACTGGTTCCATTCTCAGGAGAGCTTTGTGGCAGGTATTACGATGGATAGTATGGATCCTGAGAAGTCCCCGAAGGGAGGAGTCATGTGGCCGGCAGAGACAAAGGACGAGGCCATGATGTACTCTGATCCAGAAGCCACTATCAGAGGCGCTCAGTGGATAATGTATAAGGAGGGAGTAAACTATCCAGGGACAGATAAAAGATTCCCAACTCCTACAGGTAAAGTAGAATTTTACTCAGAGGCTTTAGAGCAACTTGGCTTCAATCCGCTTCCAATGCACATTGAAGCGAGCTGCACCCCAGTGTCAAGGCCAGACGTATGGGAGAGATATCCACTAAATTTGACAACTGGAAGACTCGTCGCCCACTTCCATGAAATGGGGCATTGGTGGCCGTGGACATCAGAACTAGAGACTCATATGATAATAAACATCAATACTTCCACAGCGAAGACGCTGGGGATAAAGGACGGTGATTTAGTTATCGCTGAAAATGACCATGGCAAAGTATACGCTGTTGCATGGGTCAATGAGATGGTAGATGAGGCATCTTGTTGGATGCCTGAGGGATTTGACAAATATCAGCCGTTTTATCCGTATCAAAACGTTAACGAACTGATAGACGACACAATTAAAGACCCATTTTATACTCAAGTGCAATACAAATGCAATCTAGTGAGAGTTTACCGCCCTGACCAAGATCCGGATGATGCTGTTGAGAAAGTAAAGGAGTTCTTGAAAAGCATAGGCAAAGGTCCAGAACATTATATATCCCCTGACAAGGATGACACGGTTACTATAGGACATTATATGAGGTTTGCAGAGAAGGGCTCCGCGATATATTATAAGGGCGTACCAAGAGAGAAATGGGAGACGAAGTGAGGAGGCGATGAAAATGAGCAATCAGTCTGAAAGACTAACACTGAAAGATAAGCTGTTGAACCTGGCTCCTGAAAATGGCAGGTATGCCAATGAGAGAAAGGAGGCGATGAACTATTGGAACGTGCAAGCTGCGGATAGATGGGGTATAATCCCGGATCATATAACATTTTTCGTAGATCTAAGGAGATGTATAGGGTGCTTCAGTTGTGAAACGCACTGTAAACTTGAACACGATGATCCAATGGGTCCTAGAAGGATGCGTGTAATGCAGATAGGACCTAAGAGAGTAGGAAGACATCTTAAGACAATCTATTATCCAATGAATTGCTTCATGTGCGGTCATGCAGCTTGTGTGGAATCCTGCCCTACTGGAGCTCTTATTAAAAGAGCTAAGGATGGTATAGTGTACGTGGATAGTGAGAAATGCATTGGATGTAAGCGTTGTATGCAGGCATGCCCCTTTGGGGCTATGCAGTGGGATAGCAGGACTAATAAGGTTATAAAATGCGACTATTGCATAGACAGAATAGATCGTGGTTTGCAGCCGGCATGCGCTACGAAATGTGCTACGCACTGTATCTATGTTGGTAACCCTGATGATATCATGACGTACTTTAGGGAATGGACGGCGAGAAAGCTGGCCTCAGTGTTTCTAGGCGGCATGGGAAATGATACGCTTGTTTGTCCAGCGTGGGCGTTTCCTGAGAAGAATTTCTTTATCCCAAGGATAAGGAGGAAACCTGGAGCTTTAGTTGAGAAGGTAACAAAAATCACACCTGCAGTGAAGCTTAAGGTCGAGGCTAAAAAATAGGTTGCTTAACTGAAAATGGGAAGAAACTCTTCTTCCTATTTATTTTTTATTTTAAGTTTGATGTGAGTCTAAATGCCTAGAAAAAAATCTTCCTCTAGGTTTATACCCGGTACTAAAATTGAAGTAATGGGCATGGTACAGAGGGAATTACAGAAAATAATTTTGAAGCCGGGAAAACAATGGAAATATGCAACTACGGTTATAAGAGAGGAAAATGCTTGGAGACTTGGAAGTGCTTTCTTTGCAAGAGATGAAGAAAATACTCTTATCAGCCCTTCATGGGCATATCCGGAAAAACGTGAGATCATTCCATATGAAAAATTGAAACCTAAGGTAAAGGAGAAATAAAAATGGAATTAATGGCAGAGGCCCCCCAAAAAGAACTTTCATCAAATGACATTGTAATGTTTATTGATTTAAAAAAATGCATAGGCTGTTTTAGTTGCGAGGTACACTGTAAGCTTGAGAATGATATACCCATGGGACCAAGATGGATTCGGGTGATGCAAGTAGGACCTGTGAGATCTAACGGTAGGATTAAGACGCTTTATATTCCAATGCTTTGTTATCACTGTGACCCTGCTCCTTGTCTCGAAGCATGTCCTACGAATGCAGTTAAGAGAAGAACCAAAGATGGGATCGTATATGTGGATACCCCTGCTTGTATAGGATGTAAGCGTTGTATGCAGGCATGCCCCTTTGGGGCTATGCAATGGGATAGTAGATATGGGAGGGTCTTTAAGTGCGATTTTTGCATGAGAAGGGTCGATTACACTAAGACTTATACCGAGGAGGAAATTAAACACATTTACAGGTATGTTCTGGAGGGGGGTGGCAAACTTCACAGCGTAGTTTATGATGAAATTGGCAGAATAAAAAGGGACAAAAAAGGACGCTTGGTAGATGAGGAGGGTAATCCACTGTCTGGAAAGAAACTCGCAGAAAGGAAACCTATCACCAGAATTGAATATAATGGCATGTGGTCGGCTTGTTCCACGAAATGTGCTACGAGTTGTATGGTATTTGGACGCTTTGAAGACTTGAAAAACTATATTGGCGAGATGGCTAAGGTGAGAATTATCGAGAGAATAGGCCACGTGTTCTACGCTATTCCTAAAGATTTCCCTGTGCCTATATTGGAAAAGGGATGGAGGCCTGCCTTAAGCCGGGTTAAAAAGGTTAGGAGGTGAGCGTGGGTGTCTGTCTGGTATAGTTGTAGTGGATGTGGCACCAGATTTGTTAAAGAAGAGTGGGAAACCTACGGGTGCCCTGAGTGCGGCAGGAGAAGTATTAACAAATTGGTTAAACCTGTGACTCATGGTCCACGGAAACCACGGTTTTAAATATAATGATTTTCTTTTGGAGGATTTGAGATGAAAAAGGATAGAAGCACAGTAAAAGTGAAAGCTTGGTTAGATCCAGATCTGCGTAAAAAATGGGAAAAATTGAATAAAAAACATGGCTATCTTTTTTGGGTTAAGTCAATGTTGGTAAGCGATGAAGATGAATGGCATGATTTGATTCGGGGAAGGGAACCTAACTTTTCTCATGTTCCACAAATTCCGAATTCTCCGGAAGAATATGTAAAGCTTTTAAAAAAAAGGAGGGAAATATATTTTCAATTATTCAGGAGCTTTACTGATCCCTCTTTAGAGCTTGTAAAGGATATACTGAGTGGAACCTTTTCTGAGAAAATAAGAGATGCATGCAGCATTTATAATGATAGTCGGGTAGAGGAAGGACTAAATCTCATCTCTAAGTTTGTTGAGAGGTTTAGAGGCGCAAAAGTCAAAAAGCTAGCCGATGATCTCTCTGGAGAGTATTTAATGGTGTTCTACGATGGACTAATGCCGTGGGTTTGCTGTTATGAAAGCATTTATCTTAGTGAAAAGCAGACAATGGGGGATTCCACCCAGGAAGTTAAAGACCTCTACAGGATGGCATCTTATAATGTTGCCCTGAGATTTGGAAATGATCCTCCTGACGATATAAAAATCGAGATAGAATTTATGTTTAGGCTGTGTGACGACGAGCTTAAGGCATGGAAGAGGGGAGACAAAGAACTGGCCCTTCAGTATTTAAAGCTACAGAGGGAACATATCACTAAGCATATGGCACAGTGGGTCCCCTATTTTTGTGATGACCTGGTAAACGAGGAGCTTAAATCAAAAATTGCAGATAAGTACAATTTCGATGAAGACATAAAGAGGGAATACAGAGAGGGAATTGTAGCCATGGACTTTTATAGAGGCCTGGGTTTGATTACCAAAACCATAATTGAGCACGATTATACTCAGGTTGAAGCGATGATTAAAGCTGCAGAGCAATTAGACTACAGTAGCATATCCAAGCTTTGCATGAGTGTTCCTGAAAAAAATATGTTGAAGGAAAATTTCCATCTGGTCAGGGAGGAGGAAATGATTAAGGAGGATTATCCTTATCTCCCTTCCAGTCCAAAAACGTTTTAATTCGAGATATGAACTTGATAGGAAGCTTAAGAATATCAGTTACCCCCGATTGTAATCTAAAATGCATTTATTGCCATAAGGAGGGGTACCGGGAGACGGTTAGTCGTGAGAGGTTTACTCCCGATGAGATTGCAAGGATTGCCAATATAGCTACTGGAATTGGCGTAAGAAAAATAAAGATCACAGGGGGAGAGCCTCTCTTAAGAAAGGATATAGCCGAGATATTGAGGAAACTTTCAGAATTAAAAAAAATCTCGGTACTGTCAATTACAACGAATGGTGTTTTTTTAAAGAAATTCCTTGAGGAGAATCCTGATATTTATTTGGATAGGATAAATGTAAGCCTTGATACTCTTAGGAAGGAAGTCTACGCCTCTATAGGTGGACAGGATACCTTGGAAGAGGTATTAGAGGGAATTAAGAAGGCTGTATCTATAGGAATACCCGTTGAGATAAACACTTTGGTGTTGAAAGAAAAGAATTTAGATGAGATCGATGATATTATAGTCTTTGCCAATGATGTTGGTTGCAATATACAGTTCATCGAGCTTATAGAAACAAGGGAAAACAAAGAGTTCTATGGAGACAACTATTATCCGATAAGTGAGCTTGAAAAATATCTAGAAAAAAGAGCTGACAGTCTTGAGGTCAGGCGATCTAAATATGATAGAATGGTATACCATGTAGGTAATTCTCAAATCGTTACTTGTAAGGCAGTCCAAGATCCAGATGAATGCAGTGGTCTCAGATGTAAACTGCTACGTATAACGGCTGATGGCAAATTGAGATTTTTTATGATCGACGATGATAGATACGTGTTCGATCTCTTAGGACCAATAAGGAGAGGCATTTCTGATGAAGAAATAATGGAGATCCTTAGTGAGGCAGCAAAACTTAGTAAACAAATAAGGCAACGAAGTACAATTTAGCTTTGGCTGTCTATCTCGTCTTTCAATCTTCTGAGAAATTCCCGCATAAACTCATACCTACCTTCTGCTATTTTGCGGGCCATTTCTGTATGTAGAGTATTTTTAAGCTTGAATAATTTATCGTAGAAATGGTCTAACGAATACCGGTCGCCTTCAAGTCTCCTAGGCGTCTCAAAGAATGGATCCTCTGGATGGTAGTCCATCCTACCATGGGCCCCACCATAAGTGAAACATCTTATAATCCCAATAGCCCCTATAGCATCCAATCTATCTGCATCTTGTAGAATCTTTCCCTCCAGCGTATGAGGAGTAATCCCATCCCGATATCTATGCAGGCTAATTGCGTACAGTACGTCTCTTATTTTTTCTTCAGGAAAGTCGATCTTTCTCAATATCTCTCCAGCGATTTCGACAGATTTTTTAGAATGCTCTACACCTTCTCCTCTGCCTATGTCATGCAGTAGAGAAGCAGCTAGTAGAATGTCCATATCGCAGTTCTCATTCCTTCCAATCTTTTTTGCAAGATTATAAACTCTTACAACATGTAGGAAATCATGGCCAGGCGCATTCATTTTTTTAGCAACCTCTTCCTTTAGTTTTTCAAAGTCCATGAAAAAATATTAGATGAATACAAATAGTTTTTTAGTTGTAGGTGAGATACTAGTTAAAATGCTAAAAACGACCTCTCCAAAAAAGATAGCTTTCTATCTCGATTATAGTAAGTATAACCGGGATGAAGCTCCAACGATCCTGCAGTTTGTCCAACTATTGAAAAATGTAGGCCATGAGGTTGATTTTTCTATAGATAAGGAGGAGTTATTAGAAAAGGTAGCGAGTAGAAACTACGATGTAGTTGCTGTCTCGATATTAAGCTCTATAGAACTTAAAGAGAACCTTATAACAGTAATAAAGGTTAAGGAGGTTGATCCCCGAGTAGTTGTTGTCGTTGGAGGACATGGCGTCGAAGATAATGCCATACCCTTATCGAATGCGGTAGGAATTGATGTCGTGGTAGAAGGGGAAGGAGACTTAGTTTTTCCCCTTATCCTTGAATATCTAAAAAGAGCCCCGGAAAATGAAGAACTTAAAGTGCCTTTGGAAGAGAGCTTGAAATTTGCTAGAAAAGACGTGGATTTTCTAGGCGAAGAGTTAATAGAACTTATAAGCTCTGCGCAGTATAAGAGTCCTATAACTGAGAAGCAGGCAGATTGTCTTAAAAATATCCATATAAAAAGAAAAATTAAAGGCATAGAGATTTCGTTTCCTCTTAGTGGTGTAATCGTTAATTCAAGGAATGGAAAGCATATTTTGAAAGTAGATTCGGAGGAGGCTTATGAGGAATCCAAGAGAGCGTGGGAGGAAGAAAATAAAGAGGAGTTTCCAATAGGATATAAAGAATTTTCTCGGAATTTATATACATATCCTTCAAGAAGTGAGATGGAAGACCTCCCATTGGATTTCCCATGGGACGAAATAAAAAAAAGAAAATGGGATGGTTTAAGCCTTTATGTGCAAAGAGGATGCAACTGGGGAAAATGCTCTTACTGCAGTGTTAGCAATCTACCCGGTAGGAGATATCCTGTAGGCAAGGTCCTTAATGTAATAGAGAAGGCAGCTGAAAATGGTTTAACAAGGATTACCTTCGAGGATGATCACTTTGTCCAGAATCGAAGATGGGTAGAGAACTTGTTGGATAAGATAAGATTGCATGGATTAAGCGATAAACTTATTTTTGGCGCCATGGTTAGAGTGGAAAGCATCGATTATGCATTGTTAAAGAAATTTAAGGAAGCAAACTTCAGGAAACTGCAGATAGGCGTTGAAAGTTTTGTTCTATCAAAAATTAAATATTTTAAGAAAACCTCTGATGGCTGCGAGCTGAACTATATTAAAAAATCTAAAGAGATTATTTCGATGTGTCTACGGGAGGGGATAATTCCCGGTGTTTTTATTATTACTACTAGACCAAAGGCTAAAAATGCGCTATCTGAAGTTTCAGAGGAGCTATTATTAGTTTCTGATATCATCAAGGGGTCTATCAATTATCCTGTATTGCCTATTTTTAGTTTTAGCGATGTCCTGATGGCATATCCTAATTCTGCATTAATAAATAGCGACGAGTACAATAAAACTCTAGTACCTTTGAGAGTTATAAGGGACGGTAATAAAGCGAGAGTAGAGTATTTAGAAATCCCATACATTTTCAGATTAAAAAGTATGGCTCTCGCAAACTTTTTAGGAATACAAGCTAAAATAGGGCGACGCAGGGGAATGCCCCCAGAGCTTCTTAATGAAACTTGGGAACATATAGACGACCTATGTCAAGCATTAGAAATCGCCGTAGAGCACTTGGTGACTCCAATAGGCACTGCATTAGAGTTTATAGGAGAGATGAAGAAAGAGGGGAAAAGGAATTGCCCCAACTTGGTTAGCAAGCTAGCAAAAGAGGGCAATATAGTGTGCAGTGATCTCTCTGATATTGAGATGCTAATTCTCAGTGGCAAGGTTTCTCCAGAGACATTTCTAAAAACAGTCATGGAAGACGGCTCTCTTGAAATGAGAAGTAGGATAAGGGAGATTTTTAGGGAATCTGCCTTAGAAAAGGAATCTGTACATGAGAGATGTAGTCGAATAATGAAAAATCTTAGGGAAGCGGCAGGTAAGCTCAATTTAGAAATCAATGAATATTTATCACTAACGAAGCAGGAGCTAGTAGAAGCTGAAAGGGCTAAGAACTCCGAGTTAGCTTTACAAAAAACAGAAGAGATTAGAAGGAAAACGATCACATATATAGAAAAAATTTATCCTTATTTAGGAGGGAGGAGAACTTTACAGGGATTATTAAACTGGTTAGATGAATTTGAAAAAGTAATAGAGAGGTTTTAAATTTTAACTATTCGGGAGACTTAAACTTTTAAGGAGATTTTCTATTTATTAGAGAGGGATTTTCAGTTTTCTATCAATTATATGTAGATAAAAAAGATAGTGCAAAAAAGCTACGGATACCATCCCTCCAAATTAATGATATCCTCTATACAAAATTACCGGGGTTTTAAACCTAACTTTTCTATTTCTAATTTAAGTAGGTTCAGCTGTATGTCTCCAATAAACTTTATCTCACCATTTACCATAGTGATTGGAGGCTCCATTCCCTCCTCAATCAGCTTTCTTATTTCAGGGAATTCGCTCATCCTCGGAGAGTTTAAGCTGAATCCTTCTACTTTTATCCCACCAGAATATCTCCTATTCAGGAGGGACTCCAATATTTCAGCATCTTCTTCTGGGGTTCGATATTCTCCTGGAATACAGATTTCATTATTGCAATAACTGGGAGAGTCTTCTTTGCTACCAAAAATTCTAATTAATACACTGAATTTTTCTCCTTCCTTAATATTCCACTCATCTTTAGTTGAAATCTCTGCATTCTTGCCGTCGCTGATAAAAGAATTGCACATACTCTCTTTCCAGGGGTCTATGACATATTCTTCATCTTGCTCGCTGTAAACTAGACCAAAACATGGGCTGTTGGTTAGCTTACAGTCATCGATATCTCTATGGATACACCCCACTCTAAATTCACCTCTCAGATAAAAAAATAAAGGAATTTTTAAAATACAGGCTTTGCTTTATACATCTTTATTCCGGCTTTTCTCAAGAGTTTCATCGCTTTTACGCCATGAGTTGGGAAAACGTGTATTGTTGCATGGAAAGGAGGAACTGTCATAACCGTTTTGTATTTAAGGGGAATCTTATTTTTCTGGAGCAGGTCCCATGCTTTATGGAAATCCTTTGCGTAGTCTACTCTGATGGGTATACTTACATCTGTACCGCCTGCAACATCATCTACTATTCTTCCATCTTTTTCTTTTTTCTCCCATTCTTTTATATCAGCGTCAGTGATCTCTTCAACATATGGCGTTACCTTTTCATCAACATACAATCTTCCCATTTCTTCGCCTCCAAATAATAGTATTTTATTATGGAAGCAGTTACCGTATATATTTATAGTTTTTTATAATAAACAGGTTCTGATGTAAATTGCACAACCGAGTTATGAAGATACCATGTATGCTGAATCCATTCTGTTTTTTAATTTTGCCAGCTTCTTTTTCTTATATAAATCGTATTGTTTTGCTACTTCCGGGGCTCGTTTCTCAAGTTCTTTCATTACTTGTTTTCTTATCTCATCAGTTGTCATGCCGTCTCTGATTCTAATGTTTTTAGCCACTTCTTCTGCTAATTCTTTACTAGCTCCGGCTTTAATTATTGAAGCCAACAGCTTTTCGATCTCAAACTCTTCTTCAACTCCATAGCTGAGAATTTCTACCATACCATACATTTAACTGAAAAGTAACTAAAATTTTTTGCTAAAAACATGCTTATAGTAAGCTATAAATATAATACTTTTATATTATACTCCATGGAAAGCTCGATAGGAATTCTTACAGAGAGGCAGGCACAAGTTTTACGCATGGCAGCATTGGGAATGAATCAAGAGGAAATCTCAAGAGCCTTAGGAATATCACAACCAAGGGTCTCCGCGGCTTTAAAAAAAGCAAAAGAAAAGATAAAAAAAGCAGAAGTAACCGTTAAATTTAGTCAGGAAATTAGATACATAGAAAAAATAAGAGCATCCGGATACCGTGGAGAAGCAATAATCCCTTAAGTATCTTCTTTAGCCGCCCTATAAGTGAAATCGTTAGCAATCTCCCAAAGCACACATTTAATCTCTAATTGTAACTGTTCCCTGTGGACTTCTCGTATGTCCCTAAGTCTCTTACTTAATGCCGCAGGAGTCATTAGTGAGGTAAGTATATCCGCAGCTCGTATGGCCCGCTCTTTAGCATCTAGCCTTTTATCTTCCATTATAGCCCTTGCCTCCAACGCAGCTTGTCGCACTGATTCTGGGACTTCTTTTATTCCTATCTTTCTCAATTTCATCTTCGTTTCTCTATCATCTTTAATAAAGAGGTCTAGGGAATAGGAGATTTTCCCTATATCCATCATTGTACTTTCTTCTCCCTTCTGCCACATAATGTTAGATCTCGCTGTGTCTAGCCTACTAAGGGCAGAGCCAAAAATTAGCTTTCTTATATTCGCTGGAACCTCAGGGCTATTGCTTAGCCTTTCTATAGTCCCCCAAACCATATCGATTCTCTGGATAGGGTCACTCTCCGTATCCTCTAAAATTTCTGATATTTTTTTTACCTCCTCCCTCAACTCATCAGATATATCTTCAAGTGTAAGGCCCATTTGCTTTAATATTCTAATTGTCTCTTCATCCTTACCGATGAAGACTGAAATATTGTCAGCAATTGATTTAAGGTCTTTATCAATAAGAGTTTCTTCATGCAAGGGTTTTCACCTCCAGAAGCTAAAACCCAAGAGCAAATGTGTTATCTCCAACTTAAATATTTTTACTTTTAATAGATATGCTCAAATAAATGCACAATCTAAAACTGGTTGTGTAATAAGATTCACAAAGGGACCATGATGGCTAAATTATTTAAATTAGTGTACGAAAAGGTGAGACAATGCCAAAAGAAAAAAGAGTACTAAGGATTGAAGAGTACACAATCACCAAGAAGCCTTATTATCTTCCTATAGGAAGAGAAGTAGAGATCTTTGAGGCAGCTTACAAAAATTGTCTGCCTGTTATGCTAAAAGGCCCCACCGGCTGCGGTAAAACTAGGTTTGTTCAATATATGGCGTGGAAACTCAAAAGACCATTAATAACTGTTGCATGTCATGATGACCTCACGTCAAGTGACCTGGTTGGACGATATCTAGTTAAAGGCGGGGAAACAGTATGGGTCGATGGACCTCTTACAAAGGCAGTGAAATCCGGTGCAATCTGCTATTTGGATGAAATTGTTGAAGCGAGAAAAGACACTACAGTAGTTATCCATCCTCTTACGGATGATAGAAGGATACTTCCAATTGAGAAAAGAGGAGAACTAATTAAAGCCTCTGATGAATTCATGCTCATAATCTCCTATAATCCAGGATATCAAAGTGTATTAAAGGATTTAAAACACAGTACAAGGCAGAGGTTCATCGGCATAAACTTTGATTTTCCCCCAAAAGACTTGGAGGTTGAGATTATTACTCATGAAAGCAATATAAAGCCAGATATCGCTAAGGACCTTGTTATATTGGGTGAGAAGATTAGAAATCTTAAAGATAAGGGACTTGAAGAAGGAGTAAGTACTAGGCTATTAATTTATGCCGGTCAGCTTATTGGTCAGGGTATAGATCCACATACCGCCTGTGAAGTAGCTATGGTTAACCCTGTAACAGATGACACAGAAATGCAAAAGGCGATAAGGGAGTTAATTTCAACCGTTTTTTAAGGATAGGCAATGGCAGGTAATAGCACTGAATATGTAGAAAAAGTTAAGGCTGAACTTTTTAAGATTTTAGGGAGATCGACCTTTGGAGAGGACTTTATCGAACAGAGATTTACAGGAGTGCATTTTGCGAGGGGCTTGATGAGTATAGATGCAGCAGTTGACAGTGTAGTAACTTTGGATCCAGAAATCAGGGAGGAGATATATAAGCTGGGCAAAGAGCTTGCAAAGCGCGACTCAGAGATGGCGTATCACTTTTTCAGAACATGTGCTGATGCCCTCAAGCATTTCAATATGGATGATATGAAGAAGTGGGTAGAAAAGGGCATTCAATTCTATGAGAGGTATGGAGAGGTACCAGGTAGGAATTTTTTCAAAGGTATAACTAGAGAAACTATTGAGGAAATACGTGCAGTAGGATTAGATTTAGAAGAAGTAGCACGGATACTGGAGATCTATGTTGAGGCTTTAAGTGGCGGGAAGCTGAAAATACAAGGTAGTGAAGAAATCTATACGGATACAAGGAACATTTATCTCCCTAATAATGTTTCCTTTTTTCAGTCGGATGAAGACAATTTTAGGGTGTATAAGGTTATAGTAGCCCATAAATATGCTCAGATAAGGTATCGGAGTTTTGACCTAAATCCCCATAAGTTGTCTAAAGTTTTAGGTTATCTTGAGAAAAAATATTATAGAAATATCATAAGAGATAGGTCGACATTAGAAACCTTCTTTGAGCTATTTCCTAACAAGCAGTTGGCTATTGATATCTTCAGTATCGTAGAGAACTCTAGAGTAGAAAAAAACCTTACACAAGAATTTAAAGGCATTAAAAGGGACATTGAGTTTCTCTCTAGGATAGTGTGGGATGAAAGGCCATTACCCTCCGAGCTTCCTCTTGGCGAAGCGGCTGTGGAGGCTTTTTTGCAGAAAACTTATTGGGGGGAGGTGAAAGGAGAGATACCCAAAGAAGTTGAAGCCCCAGTAGATAAGGCTGTAAAGCTGCTTCATAATATGTTGAAAGGCAGGGCTACTGCTGAGGACTCTGCGGCGTTAACTGTAAAAATATACGAACTTTTTGAAGAGTTTTTAGATTACGGCTATAACAAGGCACCGTTAGTGTTATTCAGAGGCGATATAAAACCAGCAAGGATAACGGTTGCTCTTAAACTCACGGAGAAAGAACTTGCGGATAAAATGAGGAACTTGATTAAACAATTAGACTTAGAGCCGCCTGAGGATCTCGATAAAAAAATAGTAGAAGTCAAAAATGAGGTTCTAGATCCTTTGATGCATGAGGCGCCCCTCGAATTTCTTGCAAAATTAAATATTAGGATACCAGACGAAGTATGGGAGAAGATAAAAAAAGAGATAGAAAGGCGCTTAGGGGAGCTTGGGGAAATAGATGCAAGTCTATTAACTAAAGTGCTGGATAGTGCTGGGAGAATGGTAAGGGCAGAGATAGAGGCTCAAGAAACGAAATTCCAAGTCGAGCTTGAAGAGGAGGATATAGAAAATGCTTTTCTTTATGACGAATGGGACCACGAGATGGGTCATTATAGAGCAAAGTGGTGTGCCTTAAGAGAAAAAGACATCAAGAAGGGAGATGAAAAATTCGTTCAAAAGACTATTGATAAGCATTTAGGATTAGTTACGCAAATAAGAAGGCAGTTTGAGATGCTGAGACCGGAATACAAAAAACTGAGAAAGCAGATCTATGGGGAAGAGATAGATATTGACGCTTTTATTGAAGCTAAAGCTGATATGGCTGCGGGGGTAACTCCGTCAGAGAAGGTTTATATAAAAACAGATAAAAGGGAAAGAGACATCGCAGTTGCCTTCTTGGTGGACCTAAGTGGCTCTACTACGGGCTGGGTTATTGAGACTGAGAAAGAAGCAATCGTATTAATGTGTGAAGCCTTAGAAATACTAGGTGATAAGTATGCTATCTATGGTTTTTCTGGGAAAACAAGAAAGCAATGCGATTTCTATAAGATAAAAGAATTCGACCAAGAATACAATGCCGAGGTTAAAGCTAGAATAGCGGGAATGGACGCCTTCGATTACACCAGAATGGGGCCACCAATAAGGCATTTGACCTCGATATTCGAGGAGATACCTGCCAAGGTAAAGCTTATGATTATATTAAGTGATGGTAAGCCAGAGGACTTTGACGAGTATAAGGGTGAACATGGCATTGAGGACACGCGAAAAGCCTTAATAGAGGCTAAAAAGAAGCACATTAAGCCCTTCTGCATTACAATAGACAAAGAAGCAAGGGATTATATTTCTCATATGTATGGAGATGTGAGTTATATAATATTAGATGACGTTAGAGACTTGCCTCGGAAGCTTCCTGAAGTCTACAGGAAGCTAACTACGTAGCTAATTAAGCAAACAAGGAGCATCGAATTTATATATTTTCTTAACCTAATATGGCGGGCGTATGAAAAAGAAAATACTAGTAACCTGTGCATTACCCTATGTAAATAATGTTCCGCATATTGGGAACATAGCAGGATCACATCTGCCGAGCGACATTTTTGCTAGGTTTTGTAGGTTAGCTGGGTACGAGACCGTATTTATAGGTGGGAGCGACGAGCATGGAACTCCTATCGAGGTGTCCGCGGAAAAGGCAGGAGTGACGCCAAAAGAATTATGCGACAAGTATTATGAGATCCATAAGGGGATTTACGATTGGCTTGATATCTCCTATGACAACTTTTCGAGGACCTCTCTTCCTGAGCATCATAAAACGACTCAAGAATTTTTCAAAAAGATTTATGAAAATGGGTACATTAGTGAGGGAGTATTAAAGCTTCCCTATTGTGAAAAAGATAAAAGAATTTTACCAGATAGGTATGTTGAGGGAGTTTGCCCTAAATGTGGATATGAAAATGCCAGAGGAGACCAATGTGAGAGATGTTCTACATTATTAAATCCAGATGAGTTAAATGAACCGAGATGTGCGATATGTGGCACTCGGCCTGTTTTTAGGAAAGTTAAGCATCTCTTTCTCAACCTTGATAAACTCGAACCGCAACTCAGGGAGTGGATAAAAAGTAAAGAGAAATTATGGTCAAGTCAAGTAGTTAATATGGCAATGGGGTGGATGGGAGAAGGATTGAAACCCAGATGTATTACTAGGGATATAAAATGGGGGGTAAAAATACCTCTAAAAGGATATGAAGATAAGGTATTTTATGTGTGGTTTGATGCCCCGATAGGATATATCTCATCAACTAAAGAATGGGCTAAGAAAATTGGAAAGCCAGAGGAATGGAGGAGATTTTGGCAGGAGGATGATTCTTTTATTTTCCATTTTATTGGAAAAGATAATATCCCATTCCATACGATATTCTGGCCTGGAATGCTTTTAGCATGTGGGGAATACACTCTACCTTATAGGGTTGCGGGATTACAATATTTGAATTATGAAGGAGACAAGATTTCTAAGTCTAAAGGCTGGGGAGTTTTCTGCGAAAATCTGCCTAAGGCGGGTCTTAGTTCAGATATCTGGCGCTTCTATCTAACTCTTCTTATACCTGAAACTAATGATACAGAATGGAAATGGAAAGAATTCCAAGAGAGGGTTAATAAAGAGCTAGTAGGAAATCTAGGAAATTTCATTTATCGCACATTTAGTTTTATCCAGAGGAATTTTGAGAGTAAAGTTCCCGAAGGGGAATTAGAAGATAAAGATGAGAAAGTGATAGATTTAGGCAAGGAATATGCTGAAGTTATAAGCGACCTAATATGGGATATACATTTGCGTGACGGTTTGAGGAAGGTATTGGAATTATCGGATAGGGGAAATAAATATTTTCAGGCTAATGAACCCTGGAAAGCCGTAAAAGAAAATAGAAAAAAAGCAGCAACTACATTACATGTTTGTGCAAACCTCTGCTATGATTTAGCGGTGCTCTTAAGTCCTTATCTTCCGAAGAGTTCACACGAGATATGTCGACAATTGAATGTTGAATTAGGAGATATGAGATCCATAGGGCGGAGGATAAATGCTGGGCATAAGATTAATGAGCCAAAACCTTTATTCCCAAAACTGGGGGATAGAGATATTGAGGACCTTAAAAAAGTAACATCACAGGTGTCAGAACTTGACAAACTCTTTGAGGAAGTTGACTATCAGTATTTTTCTAGGCTTGATTTAAGAACCGCTAAAATAATTAAGGCTGAGAGGATTAAAAATTCTGATTTAGTAAAGATTAAAGTAGACGTAGGGGGTAGAGAAAAACAACTTATAGCGGGCATCGGTAAGCACTACACTCCAGAAGAGCTTAACGGAAAATCTATAGTGATAGTCAACAATATGAAACCCCGCATCATTAAGGGTATAAAAAGCGAGGCGATGCTCCTTGCGGCAGTTACACCTAAAAAGATTTCCTTGATAACCACGGACAGCGAGATCGAGAGTGGAAGCAAGGTAGAATAAATTAAATTTTTTTTTAAGTAAAAAATAAAAAATCACATACTAATAGTTTTTATGCCCTTCTATAGCTATGGGGTCCGGGTGCTATTTTCCCCCATAGCACTCTCCTCTCCTTAACAACACTTAGAATATTTTAATTAAGGACTTCTATTACGCTAGCAAATAGAGTGCTACCTTGAACTCCTGTGATCCTTGCCTTTACTTTCTGACCGATCTTTGCGCCTGAAACAAAAACGATATACCCTCCCATTCTTGCCATTCCATCGCCTTTTTTCCCTGTCCGTGTAATCTCTATCGTTATTTCGTCCCCGACTTCAGGATTTTTATTCTCTTCCCTTTTGGGGGTAGTCTTTAATACTCCTAAAGGCTGCCTCGCGCCGCAGGCTTCGCATTTAAGGAAACTCACTCTTCCTTCTCTAGCGATTTTGGTGTCAGGTCTTCCACATTCTCCGCATAAGACATACTCATTTAAGAATGCCTCGAAGCGCTCCTGTATCTGCTCCTTCCGGAATTGCCCTTTCATTACCAAATGCTGGCCGTCATGGGTACCTGAGGTACCGAATTCCTTAAGGAGGAATTTGGCAAGCATATCTGGGTCTCTATTAATTGCTTTTGAAACTTCTCCTAGGTTCTGGACTACCGTGGCCTTCCCCTGTATTATAGAATATATCTCGGGCTTCTCAAATCTATGGTGCTCCTTCACTACATCTGGTAATTCTGAGTAAGCTTTTTCTAGTAATTCCTCGTAATTCAAAACAATCCTAACTCCTTAAGTTTTTTAGCGACATTTTCAGCCGCTCTTTCAGCATCCTCCACGCTTTTTGCTCCAGTGCATACTATTTTGCCTGACCCGAATAATAGGAGAACAACTTTTGGGTCTTGCATCCGATATACGAGCCCGGGAAACTGCTCCGGCTCATATTCTGTATTATCCAAGCCGATAGCTATGGCATCTAAGTTTAGTTCCGTATTTAAATTTGCAGTAGCCACTACATTTTGAACGATTACTTCTGGCTTTTTATTAATTTCTATTCCCGCTTCTCTAATTCTTTCAACGATTCTGTCAATCGCCAATTTTGCTTCTTCAATACTTTTTGCTCCAGTGCATACTATTTTGCCTGACCCAAAAATTAATGCGGCGGCCTTTGGTTCATCTAAATGATATACGAGCCCGGGAAACTGCTCCGGCTCATACTCAACATTATCGAGGGCTACTGTGATTAATCCGAGATCAAATTTTTGTCCGAGCGAAGTACTAGCTACTACATTTTCAATTTCTACTTTAGCCATGCCAAAACCTCCAATACTTTTTATATATGAAGTATATAAATAATGACGATGGTAATTAAACCTGATGACCTACTTAAATTTTCCTTAAATAAGCCTGTGTTAGTGATACTGAAAAATGGTGAGGAGGTAAAGGGGATTCTGAGGAATTATGATGATTATATAAATTTAACCCTGGAGACTTATACTGGCGAGGAAGGATCTAGAGCTGGAAATAAGATAATAAAAGGAAGTAAAATAATGCTCATATCCACACAATAGAAAATGTTTTATAATATAAACATTTGAAATGTAATGCGAGAGGTATTCCAAGTTAAGCGAAGGAGGTAGTCAGCATGGCAGAAGACAATGTGGTATACGTAGGCAATAAACCCGTTATGAACTATGTCCTGGCTGTAACAACGCAGCTAAGCAGAGCAGGTGAAGTTGTCCTCAAATCTAGAGGACAAGCAATAAGCCGCGCTGTAGATGCAGCAGAGATCGTTAGAAATAGGTTCATGCCAGGTGTGAAAATAAAGAACATAAATATAAGCACTGAGGAGCTGACAAGAGAAGACGGCACAACGATGAATGTTTCAGCAATGGAAATTACTTTGGCAAAGTAAAAATTGATGTCAAGGCCGTCACTAAAAGCTCCATAAGGAGTTGGTCAGGGTAGTTGTGAGCAGGTGGGGGGCAATCTACAGCCTCCCGGTTATTTATTATACAATCCTACGTTAGGGAGACCTTTTTTGTATGGTAGTAGGTCTATCCGAGGCTTTGTCATATTTGAGTAAGATTAGTCAAACAGACCCTCACACTTTCGCTATTTTATCTATCATCCTTATTATTCTTGAGGGAATAATCCTGGGCATACTAGCTGATTTTATATTTAGTTTGTTTGGAATTGAAGCGAAAGAGGAGTTTTCTTAAAATGTATCTTCCAATAGCAGGAGTTGAAATAAGTTCTTTTGTTCTTATAATAATAGGTTTTTGTGTAGGGGTCCTGGGAGGGTTCTTTGGTATAGGAGGCGCTTTTATAGTTACTCCGGCTCTTAATATCTTTGGATTTCCAATGGCGTATGCTATAGGTACTGACCTAGCTCATGTGATGGGGAAGTCTATTATAGCTACCTTAAAGCATAGAAAAATGGGAAACGTTGATTTGAGGCTTGGAGTTTTAATGTTTATTGGCACAGCTCTAGGGGTCGAGGTCGGTAAAGAGTTAGTTCTCTACCTTGAAGACATCGGGGCTGTGGGAGGGGTAGTTAGGGGTATATATATTCTCCTACTAGGCGGTGTTGGTTTTTATATGGTGTTTGATTACTTTAGATTTAACCGGGAATTAGATGATGGTGTAGCGGAAAAAATAGGGACAAGTTTTTCTAGTGCGGTGCAATCAATAAATCTCCCACCAAAAATTTCACTTCCAACTTCAAAGATAAAATCGATATCGATTTGGGCGATCTTTATTATTGGATTTATAACAGGTTTTCTCGCAGGTTTCTTAGGTGTAGGCGGCGGATTTGTAAGGATGCCTGCGTTAATCTATACTTTAGGCGTTCCTACTACGGTGGCAATAGGTACTGACTTATTTGAGATAATATTTTCGTCTGGTATTGGTACATTACTATATGCAATTGAAGGACGGGTGGATGTCGTTGCAGCTATGGTAATGCTGGTGGGAGCTTCTATCGGGGCTCAAATAGGCACAGTGGCAACTAGGTATGTTAGAGGAATGAAGATAAGATTGTATTTCGCTTTAACAATATTTGCAGGAGCGATATCAGTTGTTTTAAAACAAGTATCAATAACATTTGGATACGTAAGTGTGGGATTGGCGGCGGGATATATTATTATCTCTGCAGCTGCCCTAATGAGTCTTAACATAATTTATATTTTAATCAGAGGAGTCATGTGGGAGAAGAAATATGGCAGTAAATAAACCTAAAATTCTTTATGCTAGCGGAGGATCTGAGGAGTCATATAATGCCATTGAAGGCACCGCGAGGTTAGCTAAAGGTTTGGATGCTAGCATAACTTTACTGACGGTAGACGATCCTAAAAGGAAGATCGATATTCGCCAAGTTCAGGAGAGAGTAGATCAGATTCTTAGTAAATATGGGCTTAAATGTGATAAAAGGGTTAGAAGAGGAAATCCGGCAAAAGAGATACTCGAAGAATCTAAAAATTTCGATTATTTGATAATAGGGTCCCATGGGTTAACTGGAGCGTTGGAAAAGTTATTAGGAGGGGATGCTGAGCATATAATTGAAAATATAAATACTTCTACGCTGGTGTTTAGAGGAAATAAGATATCAAAAATCTTGGCATGTATTAATCTGCCGAAATATTCAGAATATGTCGTTTCAAACGCTATTAAGTTTGCTAAAGCTACAAGAAGTCCCTTAGAGTTTTTATATGTGGTTCCAGAGCCTTTTTTGTATCCTATTAGAAGTGAAAGAGCAAGTGATGAGTTGAAGTCAATATATAAGGATAAAGCGACAATCGCAGATAAGTTAGTAGAAAGAGCATTTAAAGAAGGCTTGGAGGCGTGTTCAGTTTTTAGAGAGGGAGTGCCAGAGGAGGAAATCGTATTAGAAGCTCAAGAAAAAGACTTTGACTTAATAGTTCTTGGGGATTCAGGTATTCGTGGCATCTTGGCGGAACTTACTGGCAGTCTTTCCTCGCATATTGTGAAAAATTCTCCTGTATCTGTTTTAGTTGTAAAAAAGTAATATAAATGTATATAACCCGCTTCCCATTAGGGAATATACAAATAATTCTACCTAAGTAGAATTAAGTTTTGAGGATTAACATTATGCTATCAAATCCAGATATTTGGCTTTTGGTATTACTAATTAAAAAAGAGTTACATTTCAAAGATATCAAGGGAGCGGTAGAGAATATTGATAAAAGAGTTGACGAGATTTTTGGTATTAACCTCCCGAGAAGCCTTAAGCACCTGAAGTTTAAATATGCAGAAAAGAAAAAACACCCCCTTTTTCATCTTATACTCGATGACCTCGACCTCCTTTGTAAAAAGGGAGAAGTTTTAGTAGCTTATGAAATTGAGGAAGAAACAGGTGATCTTGTTGAAAAATTTAAAATTACTCCTAAAGGAGAAGTAAAAGCTATTAAGCTCGTACTTGATGCTGGACAACCTTCTTCCAGAGTTCTATAAAAAAGATTATAGAGAAACCTATGGAGAAAACCACTGCGTATTGAGTAAGAGAAATGGGGGCGGTATGCAGTAGAGGATTGAAAAAAGCTACAAAGATAATGATATTTAATAGTATAAATTCCCATATTACAGCTATATTCAACCATTTATTTTTTAGAGGCCCGATTTTAAAGATGGAGTGTTCTATTGATCTACAATTATAAGCATTAAATAGTTCAATCATAATCAACGATGCAAAGACTATGGTGCGAGTGATATCTAAATTTGTTCTTTGTAAGGCCCAATAGAAGACTAAAAGTATTGCTATTGAAATATATATGCTCATAATACCAATGGAAGCTTTAATTTTCTTGAATAAGCTTTCTTTGGGGTCTCTGGGGGGCCTTCTCATCACATCAGGCTCTGGTGGATCGACGCCTAACGCTATGGCCGGGAATCCATCTGTAGCAAGGTTGACATATAGTATATGTATTGCTAATAATGGCAAAGGCCAATCAAGTAGCCCTGCAAAGAACATGGCTAATATTTCTCCTATATTGCAGGAAAGTAAAAAGAGGATATACTTCTTTATATTGTTATAGATAACCCTGCCTTCTTCTATGGCAGCTATTATAGTAGCAAAATTATCGTCGACTAATACTATGTCACTGGCTTCTTTAGTAACATCCGTGCCAGTGATGCCCATAGCAATGCCTATATCAGCTTTTTTGAGAGCTGGAGCATCGTTTACTCCATCTCCGGTCATAGCGACGATATGCCCGTTATTCTTTAGGGCTTGGACAATTCTAATTTTATGACTTGGGGAAACCCTAGCACAGACCGTGATGTCTTTAATATTTCTATCTAGCTCATCATCACTCATAGATTCAAGCTCGGCGCCTGTAATTACTTTGCCATTATCAAGTATGCCCATTTCTTTGGCTACTGCGATGGCCGTGGTTTTGTTGTCCCCTGTTATCATTATTGTTTTGATGCCGGCACTTTTGGTTACTTCTATAGCTTTTATCGCTTCTTCTCTAGGAGCGTCAATCATGCCTTGGAGTCCAACAAATACAAGATTTTTTTCTACAGATTCTGGTGAATATTCTATGGCCTCAGGCAGTTCCCTATAAGCCATTGCAAGTACTCTCAAAGCTCTAGAGGCCATTTCTTCATTTTTTTCTAAGATTCTAGATCTGGCCCTCTCAGTTAAGGCTTTAACATCCCCCGATTCATAAATATGGCTCGACAGATTCAGTATGGCTTCTGGAGCCCCTTTCACATATGCGATTATTTTGCCTTCTGAGGTCCTATGGATCGTTGTCATTAGCTTTCTTTCAGAGGAAAAAGGTAGCTCCCATATCCGTGGAAACTTTTCTTCTTCTCTTTCTCTAAATATTCCTGCCTTAGCAGAAGAAACTAAAAGTGCACCTTCTGTTGGATCTCCTTCAATTTTATAACCGTCTTTCTTAATCAGGTTTGAGTTATTGCATAACGCTCCGATTCTTAAAAGCAGTTTTAGAGTATCATCGGGCTCTACCTCTTTTGAGTCTCTAAGAAAACTACCTTCCGGCTCAAATCCCTCGCCAGTTACTCTTATTGTTTTTCTGTCTACATATAGTTCCCTTACTACCATCTCATTTTTAGTCAATGTGCCGGTTTTATCAGAGCATATCACAGTAGTTGCACCTAATGTTTCAACAGCAGGCAATCTCCTCACTATAGCATTTTTCTTTGACATTCGCTGAACACCTATAGCGAGAGCCCCGGTTACTACTCCGGGCAAGGCTTCAGGAACAGCGGCCACGGCTAGGGCAATACTCCATATAAACATTTCAAAGGGAGGTTCTCCTCGGATGAATATTTCAAGAGAAGCCACTATCGCTACGACAATAATTACTCCAATTCCCAGCCATTTACCAACATAGTCTAATCGCTCCTGCAAGGGTGTTTTTGGCTCCTCTATCTCTTGAAGCATCTTGGCAATCTTTCCGAACTCGCTGTTCATTCCGGTGGAAGTTACGACCGCTTTTCCCCTGCCGTAGATGATTGTTGTAGCTGAGAAAACCATGTTACGTTGGTCGCCAATTGCCACGTCCTTATCAATTGGAGCTACATTTTTTTCTACAGGAACAGATTCGCCTGTGAGCGGAGCTTCATCCACTTTTAGCTCTACAGCCTCGATTAAACGTGCATCTGCGGGAATCTTGTCTCCAGTTTCAAGAACTAATATGTCTCCCGGAACAACTTCTTTAGCTAATATCTCTATTATTCTCCCATCCCGCAGTACTCTGGCTTTAGGCGCTGTTAATGCTTTTAGCGCGTCAAGGGCTTTCTCAGCTCTGAATTCTTGGATAAATCCTAATATAGCAACAAAAAAAACTATAATCGATATCACGATAGCGTCCAGGGTTTCTCCGATAATAAAAGAAGCCGTTACAGCGATTAGCAATATGGCTATTAAAAGGTTTTTAAATTGCCTTATAAAAATTCCTATCGGAGAGGTTTTCTTAACTTCTTCGAGTTGATTTGGTCCAAATTCAGCTAGTCTTCTATACGCCTCCTCGTTTGAAAGACCTCTTACGCTGGTATTAAGTGCCCTAAGACAATCTGGGATATCTCTTTTATACCACTGCATACCCTCCCCCCTATTTGATGCCTAACACATCCCAGGTTGAAAAAACTTTCCCCTGACCCTTATTCTCATATACAAATCTTATGGCTTTTATAGCTCCATTTACAAAAGCCTGCCTGCTATGTGCTCTGTGAGTTAACTCTAGTCTCTCACCAGCTCCCGCAAAAAGAACAGTGTGATCCCCTACTATGTCCCCTCCTCTTAAAGAGTGAAATGCTATTTCTTTTCCTCTCTCTCCTATGATCCCCCTTCCTCTTCCGAATACTCCTACTTCTTCTAGATTTCTTCCAGTAGCCTCAGCAATAAGTTCTCCAACTCTAATAGCGGTGCCTGATGGGGCATCCTTCTTATGCTTATGATGAGCTTCAATTATCTCTACGTCAAAGCTGTCCCCAAGGATTTTTGACATTTGTTGGGCAATTTTAAAAAAAACGTTAACACCTGTGGCCATATTTGGGGATATTACCGCAGAAACGCTATTTTTTCTTACTGCGTCTTCTATCTCATTTAACTGCTCCTTACTAAATCCTGTCGTACCTATTACGAGGTTTATACCTTCCCTTGCAGAAATCTTAGCTGTTTCTACGGCTGCGTCTGCGATTGTAAAGTCAACAAGCACGTCAGGAATAGAAGATCTTAAGGTTTCTTTAAGTTGTTCAGCTGTTGAAAGCTTTACATTCATTCTTCCTATACCCAGTATTTCTCCGATGTCTTCTCCTTTTTTGGGATTTCCTGGGGCTTCAATGGCAGCTACTAGCTCCATGTCCTCTTGGCTTAATACTGTCTTTATTATACTACTGCCCATCCTCCCTAGGGCTCCCGTGATAGCAACTTTTATCATTGAATTACCTTTTGTAAAACCGAGTTTATCTTGTTCTTATTCTCAGTAGTAGTCTTGCATAATGGAAGTCTATATCCCCCTGCCGGTAGGCCGAGGATGTTCATAGCCTCCTTTACGGGAATAGGATTAGAATCTATAAATAGCACAGAGAAGAATTCTTTTAATACCTCGTTTTCTTTTTCCATAGAAGAGAATTCTTTTTCTAACCCCATTTTAACGAAATCTGACATTCTTTTTGGTATTACATTTGAAGCAACGGATACGACTCCTGTAGCACTGTAATCTCGCATGAGCTTCAGGGTGTCTCCATCATTGCCTGATAATATTACGAAATCATCATCACACAGCTTACGAATACCTTTCCATACTTCCTCTTTTCCAGATGCTTCTTTTACCCCAATAATATTGGAATATTCTTCAGCAAGACGTGCCATAGTTTCAGGAGTTATTTCTTTACTTGTCCTTCCTGGGACATTATAGAGTATATGGGGGATATCTACTTCCTCTGCTATAGCTCCAAAATGTTTGAAAAGTCCCTCTTGACTAGGTTTATTGTAGTATGGAACTACCTGTAAGGATGCGGTAGCTCCCACATCTGCTGCATGCTTTGTCATCTCTATAGCTTCCCAGGTGCTATTTGATCCAGTTCCTGCGATTACGATTCCCTTAAAATTCTCTACGGCCGTTTCTATAACCGCATTATGTTCTTCATGGGATAATGTTGGAGATTCTCCTGTTGTACCAGTCGCAACTATGCCATCTACTCCATTTTCCTTTTGAAACTCCAATAGTTTCTTGAAACCCTCCCAATCTATCGGTGTTCTTATCCCTGTCCCCTTGAATGGGGTTACTATTGCAGTAAAGCAACCTTCAAACTTGCCCATTTTAATCTCCCCATTCTTAAGATTTTCATGAAATAATTGGGCTTTTTTCTTGTCCGAGTGCTTTTTTAGCCTTTAATAGGTGAGTAACATAGCCCGCTATCTTATTTTTTATTATTTTGCTTTCGATGTTTAATACTTTTTCAATTGCTTCTCGATTTTCTTTAAAGTCTAGCGATAAAATATCGCGATGTCTCTCGATTATCTCGAGCGCAGTTCTTTTTATGAATGTCTGTCTTACTCTTCCCAAGTTTCGACCTCCGTGAGAAAGACTTAAATGTATTTGTATTTATATTTTTTGAGATATGAGAAGGGTTTTAATATTCATCTTAGTCCTTATATTTCTTACATTTAGTATATCGGTTATAGGAGCCTACCTACTTTCAAAGCATGAGGGAGTTGCCTTTGGAGAAAAGGTGGCTGTAATACCTCTCTATGGAACTATCTCTTATTCTCAGGATACGGGTTTTTTTGCGGAGTCTAGGGTAACCCCCGCTAAATTTAAGGAGCAACTTAAAAAGGCAGAGAATGATGACTCAGTGAAAGCTATTGTTATAGATATAAACTCTCCAGGAGGTTCTGTAGTTGCATCTGAAGAAATAGCTACTGCGCTTGAAAGAACATCAAAACCTACAGTGGCGTGGCTTAGTGAGGTGGCTACTTCTGGAGCGTATTATGTAGCATCTTCTGCAGATTATATTGTAGCTGACAAAGCGAGTATCACTGGTAGTATTGGGGTTATATCGGTGTTTCCCCAGTTTTCTGAGCTACTAGACAAGATCGGGGTTAATTTCACGATTATAAAAGGAGGAGAATTTAAGGATTTTTCAACTGGATATAGGCCTATGAGAGATGAGGAAATAGAAATGATGGAGGAAGTTGTTTCTGAAATATATGATCAGTTCCTATGGAAGATTGCTAGTAACAGAAATTTTTCTATAGAATATGCTAGATCTATAGCTGAGGGAAAAGTTTATTCCGGAGTTAAAGCAGCCGAGTTAGGTCTCGTAGATGAAATTGGGGATAGAGAAAAAGCCATAGAGATAGCTTCTCGTATGGGGGGGATAAAAGGAGAACCAAAAGTAGTCACGTATAGGAAGAGCGGCATATTGGAGGAGTTTATCGGAAGTGCATTTATGAATATAGGTTATGGATTTGCTAAGGGATTAGTTGAGGGGTACACTCATTTAATGGCTGAGCCGTGATTATGATTTTTGGACTTCATGATGAGTTTATTTTGTTAAATGAGAAATCTCTACGTGTCCTAAAGTCTTATCTGGAAGACAAAGACGCTATCTTAGAGGATCTGTTATTAGCGGTTTCTATTGCACCTTTAGATGAAATATTAGAAGAAGATAAGAGGTATTTCAGGAGAATTATGGAATATTGGGAGGAAGGATATGCAATACCTGTGTCATCTTTTGAAGAATTAAAAAGGATTAAAACCGGCGATGCCTCGATAGAATCTTTTAGAAATGATGTTTCATTGTCTCTCTTTGGGGAGGAGATAGCAGTTGAGCCCGATGTAAACTATAAATATGCAAAGGAATTTGTTAATTATATAGATTCTGCAGAGATTTTAGATATTGCATCTGGTTTCGGCTGGATCCCTCCACTATTTTCAAAGAGAGGTAGAGTGCTTGCATTAGATAACTCGTATACTAAGAAAATTTTTTTCGATAGAGATGGTAAGGTCTGGATAGAGGGAACTAATATTGAGCTTTTTCCAGATTGGCCAGAAGCCAAAGAATTCCTCAGGGAAAATAGGGCGGAATTTCAGATATACAAAGATTTTGCTCAGTTATTTTGGGAGTCTCAGGGTGCTGACATAGGTAAGATAACCTTTCTACAGGGTAATGCCGGAAGTATGAATAGATGCTATGATCTATCACATCGTAAAGAATTCGAAATCTACGATGGCTCCGTCGAATATGTAACATGCTTTTTTGGATTTAATCATATTTCCACTAATTTTAGAGAAGTTTTGAGAGAGATTTCGAGGGTGCTAGCAAGGGGAGGAAAAGCATTAGTCACACTCTATAATGAACTGTTAGAGAAATTTCCTGTTAAATTTTCGTATACTTGGGTTGAGGAATTGGAGATAAAAATGATAAACCTGCGGGAATTTAAAAAGAATGCGGAGAAGCTGGGCTTTAATATCGAACTACTTAAAGGGCATAGCGGCGAAAAACTGTATTACTTACTTTTGTTGATAAAACGCTGAATATAAATAATCCTCAGAGCTAGAAAGGTATATATATGTGACTTTCACATTGAAAAAACATGGTTTTAAAAGAAAAAAGCCGTATAATTCAAAGTGTAAAATCATATACTCAGTATGTGACAATTCCATCAGCTATTGTAAGGGATTCCCAATATCCTTTCAAGAAGGATGATATAATAGAAATCGAGGTTGACCCTTCTAGGCAGATTATAATTATAAGAAAAGGGGAATCTAATGATTAAGATATCAAGATTAAGCTTGAGAAATTTTAAATCCTTTAAAAGAATCTCAATCCCTATTCCTGACGGTTTTACTGCGATAGTTGGACCGAATGGTTCCGGGAAGTCCAATATTATTGATGCGATATGTTTCGTATTAGGAAGAAGTTCAGCTAAGAGTCTTAGAGCCGAGAGATTTTCAGACCTTATTTTTAATGGAGGGAAGAAAGGTAAACCTGCAGATAAGGCGGAAGTTACACTATATCTGGATAATTCAGGTATGGAAATACCCTCTCAGCCGAAAGAAATAAAAATATACAGATCTGTGGATGCATCCGGAAATAGCATATATAAGCTAAATGGAAAAAGAACCACTAGGTCGGAGATACTTGAAATCCTCTCTGCAGCAAAGATACAACCGGATGGGCATAACATAATTCTTCAAGGAGATATTACGCGGATTATTGAGATGAGTCCCCTTGAGAGGAGGGCGATTATTGACGAGATAGCAGGTATAGCCGAGTATGATGTAAAGAAGTCAAAAGCCTTACGAGAGTTGGAGAAAACCTCTAATAACCTTTCGAAGACTCGAGCTGTGTTAAACGAAGTTAAAGAACAACTCCAGAGGTTGGAGAAGGAAAAAGAAGACGCTTTACGTCATGAATACTTAAAGAGGGAAATACGTCTAGCAAAAGGGACAGTACTTTATTCTCGCAAATTAGAGGCCGAGGAGGAGAGAGACAGATTACAAAAAGAACTAAAAGCATTAGGAAAGAGAGCACAAAAACTTAAAAAATTCATAGAAACCCTCACTATAAAATTAGATATAAAGAAGAGGGAATTAGAGAATATAAATAAAGAGATAATAATTAAAGAAGAAACCGAGCAATTTTCAGTATTTAAAAATCTAGAAAAGCTCAAAAATGAAATAAAATATTTACAAGATAAAGCTTATTCTCTAGAAAGTGATATTAAAAAACTAATAACTGAAAAGGAGAGGATACTCAGCGATATTCAAGCTGCTAAGCAGCAGGTTTCTAGCTTTGAAAAGGAAAATGAGGCGCTGATAGTTGAAGATAATCAGATAAGCCGGGAGATAAAAAAACTTAGAAGCCGGATTGAAGACCAATATAAGCGAATATCGCCTGAAGATGAAGAATCTGAGAGGCGAAGGAAAAGACTTGAAGAAGTGAGAATAAAATTAGATGAGGAACGTGCTAAGCTTTTGGAGTTAGAAAAAAATTATGCTATTTTAACTGAGCGCAAAGCTGAAAAAGATAGAATTTTAAGAGATTTACAGGATCAATTACATCTTAAAAAGAAAAAACTCCTAGAATTAGATAAATTTTTGTCGAATACTAAGAAAAAAATCGAGCAATTAGAATTAGAAATTAAACAGAATTATTCTAAAAAGCTAATGCTCGTTGAGAAGGACGTAGAACTAAAAAGTGAGATAGAGAAACTAAATGCCCTATTGCAATTGAAGCTGGATGAGTTTGCAAAATTAAATGCAAGATATCAAGCCTTAGAGAAAATATCTCAAAAGAGGCTCTCATTTAATAAAGCAATTGACGCTATCCTTAGACTAAGGGACGAAGGCAAAATAAAGGGGGTTTATGGGACTATCTCAGAATTAGGTAGGGTGAATCAAAGTTATTCAAAGGCACTAGAAGTTGCGGCTGGCGGAGGATTAACGTTTATAGTTGTAGACGACGATGAAACAGCAGAGAAATGTATAAATTATTTAAAACAAAACCAGATTGGAAGAGCAACTTTTCTACCTCTTAACAAGATAAGAGTGAAAAAGCCAAACAGGAAAGAATTAGAAGTAGCTAAAAAGTCTTATGGCTTTGCAGTAGATTTAGTAGAGTTTGATGAGAAATATCGAGAGGCTTTCGCATATATATTCAGGAATACCGTAGTGGTTAAAGATGTAAAATTCGCGAGGAAGGAGGGGCTAGGGGAAGTTAGAATGGTAACCCTAGATGGCGACTTGATTGAACCTTCAGGCGTTATGAGTGGCGGATTCTATAAGCCAACCGGCATAAGCTTTGAGGAAGTTGATACTACTAAAAGAGAAGTAGAAAAACTTCAAGATGAAATAAAGAAACTGGGGGATAAGAAGAGAGAACTCACATTGAGAGAGGGAGAGATAAGAAAAGAAATTGAAGATCTAACTTTATCATTGGATAATGGAAGAAGAGATCTAGAGAATCTTTCAGAGAAGGTAAAGAGTGTTGAAGAGGAGAAGAAGGATATCTTAAACTTTCTAACTGCTCATGAAGCTGAAGCAAATGAACTCATGCGAACTTTAAAAGAATTCTCTTTAAAATTAAAGGAAGAGGAAGATGAAATAAGGAGACTAGGAGCATCTATTGTTAATCTTGAAGAACAGAAGAAATCTATTGAAAGAGAACTAAAAGATTCTTCAGCCGAGATAGTAATAAAAGAAATCAGAAAATTAGAGGCAAAGGTTCAAAGCTTGGAGAGAACAAGGGAGGAAAAGAGGGGCCAAATCAGGTTAAATAAGTCTAAGATCGATGAAATATTGGGACAGAGGATAGTGCGGTTAGAAGAGGAGTTGCAAATAAATGAGGCCGAGAGATTAGAAAAAGAATCTCTACTTGGGGATGTTCAGGGCAGGCTAGGAGAACTGAATAATTCTCTTAGAGAACTTAAGAAAGAAGAAAGCAAGGTGATAAACAGAATAAAAGGTTTAAAAGAGAGACGAAACCAGCTGGTTACTGGATTAAAGAAAATAGAAGAAAAGGTTAGAGCTTTAAAAGAAGAGCGATCAGGCATTGAAAGAAAGTCTGAACTCGCTAGAATTGAGGAGGCACGTGTACTCACAAGACTCGACGGAATAAATGAAGGACTTAAAGACTATGAGGATTTGGATATAGAATTGCTTGCCCCGATAGATACTGTGGAGCTTGAGAAAGAAGTTGTGAAAATGGAATATGAGTTAACCTCCCTAGAACCTATCAACATGCGGGCAGTAGAGGACTACGAGGTCGTTAAAGAAAAATATGATAAAATATACTCGAGAGTAGAAAAGTTGGAGGAAGAAATAGAGGCCATAAAAAAGTTGATGGAAGAAATAGATCAGAGGAAAAAGGATATTTTTATGGAGACCTTTGAGAATATCGCTATGAACTTTAGAAGAATATTCTCTCAGTTATCTGATGGCGGCTCAGCCGATCTCTTGCTTGATGAGGATAATCCACTAGAGGGAGGCCTGATGATAAAGGCTAAGCCGGTGGGGAAAAATCCGCAGTATATCGAGCTGATGTCTGGTGGAGAGAAGACCATCACTGCACTATCATTTATATTTGCAATCCAGAGGTATCAGCCCGCACCATTTTATATTTTAGATGAGATAGATATGTTCTTAGACGATGATAATATACGAAAAGTCTCTGAGCTTATTAAAAATTCATCAAAGGAAGCGCAGTTCATAGTCGTTTCACTTAGGGAGCACTTAATGACTTCCGCGTCTCAGCTCTTTGGTGTTAGTATTGAAGAGGGAGTATCAAAAATAGTTGGAGTGGAGTTGGAAGAAGTTGCAGATTGAGATTCATCCGGTTGACCTGCTTATTGACATGGTGATAGCTGATGAGCTGGATCCATGGAACATCGATATAGCTGATATCGCAATGAGATTCTTGGAAAAAGTTAGAAGCATGGCAAGGGTGAATCTTGCTCTATCTGGAAAAACCCTTTTGGCAGCGGCAATCCTTTTGAGAATGAAGTCTGAGAGAATAATTCCTGAAGAGGAAAGTGAGAAAGAGGCAGAGGTTTATTTTGAATTTCCAAGTAGCTTAGAATGCTCTGAAAAAGAAAGGGAGATATTACCTTTATCGGCTCCTGTAAGAAGGAGAGAAAATAGAAAAACAACTTTATTTGAGTTAATTGAGGCGTTGCAGAGGGCTTTAAGTGAGGAGATGATAAGAAAGAACTTTCCTAGGAACATAAGGCAGAAGCCTAAGTTAGTTATTCAAGTTGACGAAGGTGATATCAAGGAAAAAATAGATAGAGTGTTTGAAAGGATAAAAAAGTTGGCCGAAATTACCGAAGTAATAAAGTTTTCTGATATAGTTGGTAGTAAAAAGGAAATCGTAGAGATCCTGCTGGCACTACTTTATCTCGATTCTCAAAGGAAAATCACTATCTGGCAAAAAGAGCTTTTTGGAGAAATTTTCATAACTCTTGATACGTGATAAAATGAGAGAAGAACAGCTAATAGAAGCAGCCCTTTTCGTTTCTACTGATCCTATCTCAATTACAAAACTTTCTGAGATCTCAGGCCTCGAAAAAAATAGAGTTAAGGAGATAGTAGAAGAGCTGAAAAAGAGATATGAGGAGAGAGGCAGTTCTATTGAAATCCGAAAAATAGGTGAAGAACGATATATAATGCAAGCAAGGGATATATTTACTGCTCCATTGATAGATCTCGTTAAACCTGATGTTTCTCAGGAAGTTTTAAAGACGCTGTCCCTTATAGCCTTAAAACAACCTATCACTCAAGCGGAAATTGTAAAGTCTAGGGGATACTCAGCGTATTCCCATATCAAAGAGCTGGCGATGAAGGATTTTATACTTGCGGAACCGAAGGGTAGGACTAAGTTGTTGACAACAACTAAAAAATTTTCAGATTATTTTGGATTCCCAAGAGAAATAGAAAAAATAAAGAAGGAAATGGCAAGGCTATTAGATAGAGAAGACACTCCAAATTACGAAGAAAAAAAGAATACAGAGGACTAAATTAATCATGTTTTGATTGGGAGTCTTATAGTGAACTTACTTCCTTCATTTACCTTACTTTCAACTCTGATGTCCCCCCCATGAGCATCTATGATTTTTTTAACAATGTAGAGTCCTAGACCTGTTCCTTTATATTTTCTAGCGGTCCCAGTTTCAACGCGGTAAAACTTATCAAAAATTTTCGGTAAATGCTTTTCAGGTATACCAATGCCAGTATCGATTACGCTTATTTCAACAAAATTTCCTTTAGCGCGTGCTTCAATAGCGACTGTACCGTTTTCTTTATTAAATTTAATCGCGTTCTCCAATAGATTTGTAATAGCCCTCTTAAACTGGTCTTTATCTACTTCTACCTGCGGAAGCTCTTTAGGAATGTGCTTAATTATTGAGATACTTTTTTTCTGAGCATGAACCTTTACCCTCTCAACAGCTTCTTCAACTAACTTATCCAGCGAAGTAAGCTTCAAAGTCATTCTTAGAAGTCTACTTTCAGTTTTGGTGATATCTAAGATGTCGCCAATTAAATCATTAAGGCGTACTGCTTCCTTTAAAGCTAATTCAAGTAACTTTCTCTGATTAATACCTTCACATTCATCCAATAAGATATCAATGGAACCAATAATAGAGGTTAGAGGAGTCCTAAGTTCATGGGAGACCGTGCTAAGAAAATCGTCCTTCATCTTATCAAGTTCTTTAAGCCTTTCGAAGGCTTCTTTCAGCTGCTCTTCAGAACGTTTACGTTCAATGATACCAGAAAGAACATTAGCGACTGCCGAAAGGAATTCTTCCTCCTCTAGAGACCTCTGGTGTCCTTCTTTAACATAAATATTTAATACTCCTAGAAGTTTTTCGCCAGAGGTAATTGGAACACAGTAGTGGCCATGAGGGGGCATGTCTTTGTATACGATTTCATGCGCTTCATCTACACATCCGGAAAAAATTATTCTACGAGTATCAGCACATCTACCGCATAGACATCTGCCGAAGTCAACCTTCGAGCAAGTGTTTATTTGGGCTTTTGAGAAACTATGATATGCGGTCAAACTTAGAATTTTTTTATCCTCCACCAAATGGATGCATCCTTTTGATTGAAATGAAAGCCAAGGTATAGCGAGAATAAGCTCGAGAATACGGTTTAACATTTCTTTAAGAGATATGGGTTCCAATGAAACCTGAAGGATAGAAGTTATAGTGTGCTGTATCTCATAATCTCTTTTTATCTTCTCTTCCGCTTTCTTACGTTCTGTGATATCCCTAAATGTACTTTGAATATATTTCTCGCCCCTCATCTGAACTTCGGAAGCAGATATTTCGACATCACGGATTTCCCCATCTTTTCTTAAAACCTTGCAATCAAACCGGTAAAATGTAGGTTCTTTTCGTTTTTTACCCTCAAATCTTTCCTTTATTATGTTTCTAAACTCAGGAGTAAAGTGATCTAATAAGGGTATTTTCCTGAACTCCTCAACCGACTCATAGCCGAAAATATCTAAGAGAGCTTTATTAGCGAACAATATACGATTTCCTTTAGATATACACACTCCTTCGATTGAGTTTTCAACAAGACTCCTATATTTCTCCTCCGATTCTCTAAGCTCTTCTTCTGCTACTTTCTGCTTTTTAAATAAAAGCCCGACGAGCATGAACACAGGGATTGCTAGGATAATCATTATATGCTCTAGCAAGGGTTCATCGAGGTGTTTATAAAATTCAGTTCCATATCGAAGGTACTCATAACCTAGATATATGGCGTTAATAACCCACCCTGTGCTCCCAATAACATACGCTAAGAGATGCTTTCTTACAGACATGAGAAGATTATTGCCCATATATGGAAATATGATTTGCCTAATAAAATTGTTTATAGAAAATCTAAAAGACTTGAGTTTGATAGCTTACTAAGCGTCCGCCACTTTTTCCTAGCAAAGGGTGGTGGTGTACCATACTCTTTTAACCACCTCTCAAGAAATGCTACAGTCTTGGGATCGGAAGGATAACCACTGCCGATATCTCCATATTCTTCTTTTAACTTTTCGATAATTCTATCCCTCTCTACTTTTGCCACTATACTGGCAGCAGAAACTACAGGGTACTTTTCATCCGCCTTATGCTCGATTACAAGGCTACAGCTGTGGAAGAGATATTTTGACAGGTTTTTAAAAAAATTACTAGGAGCTACATCTGCGCAATCAACATAAGCCACATTAGGCATTAGAGTATTTATTACCTCAGCGAATTTCATTGCCTCAAGGAGGTTTATATTTGACCTGTCAAGTTCTTGGGGCGTAATTTTTATGAGACAATATTCGAATTTTGACGTTATGACTTTGTAGAGTCTCTCCCTAACTCTAGAGCTAACTTTTTTAGAGTCTTGTACTCCAATACCACGCATATACTCCTCGTTTTCTTCGTTACATGCGACTCCAGCGATAACTAAGTCTCCAAGCACCGGACCTCTACCCGCTTCGTCTATCCCGCAAATCATAAATACTTTTTTCGTTAACCATGTATTTAAATTCTGACGCCTCCGTAGCTCAGTTGGCCAGAGCGCCTGACTTGTAATCAGGCGGTCGGGGGTTCAAATCCCCCCGGGGGCTTATAATACAAAGGGTCAAATCCCCAAAAAACTTATTTATAGTAGATGTCTCCATAGCTAAACGAACGGTAAAAGAGGGGCGTGACATACACAATTTCGATAAAAGGCTTCAATACGAATTTACTCTTTTAGACAAAAGCAACGTAGACTCTGAGAATAAGTGTCTTATTAGAGATTTTATAGAGGATCTCCGGTATGGGTGGAAGCCTAGGAAAGGTGGAAAAAGTGGTGAAAACCAGTAGAGATTATTAAGCGGAGTACTAAACCCATGTGATAAGAAAATAAGTTTGAGGATAACTTCACCGCATTTGAAAGGAGAAAGAATATCCAAAAGGGATAAGAGAAGAATTTTAATTTTATTAGCTATATAAGATATTATGTTGAAAAAGAAGTTGTTAATTTTCATAGTTCTCATTACAATCTTTTCGGTTGGAATATTTCTGAAAGAGCAGCCTACTTTAAAAGAACGACCCATAGAAATTCAAGAAATAGAGAGCGTAGAGGGTATTAGAGAAGAGATAGGGAGCACCGAAGAAATAAAGCCGAATGAGGAAATCAAAATAAGAGCGTTAGCACTCAACCCTCTGGAAGTAGAAACAATAGATAAGGCACGCAAGGCTGGGGCAAACTACGTAGTTATTACGCAAGAAATATTCCTCGATACCGATGGGAATATTGCGAGATATGGGATAGACTCATCTGAGGCATTGGCTCTGATAAGAAAGGCTCATGAGAGGGGATTAAAGGTTTGGTTTGTAATTAGAACACCTTTAGAAAAAATGTACCCTGGAGAGAGGGAAGGCGCATTTTTATTTGAATTGAATCCTCAGGAATTCAGAGGGCTTTCTAGGGATGCGCAAGAGAATGTCAAAAAGAATTTAAAGCCAGTTATATTAGCCTGGGCGGAGAAATGTGAGCAGGAAGATGTTGAAATCTTCACTCCTATTTCTGCGGGACAGCTTTATTTGGTTTTTAAAGATATAAGCGCCTTTGATTGGGCTAATTCTCTAATTTCAGAGGTTAGGAAGAGATACTCCGGTAAGTTGGTGCAAAAGATAGATTTAAACCCCGAGACAGCCCAGCTCAACTTTCTCGACGCAAAGTCTGCCTATAACTTTAGTGGATTTAATTTCTCTGGTTATGACTATGTGTCTACGGATGTCTTTACGACAGGTAGCCCTCTTAGTGGGGGAGTTAGGACTTATCAAGATTTTAGAAAGCTAATTAGATGGCTTCTCAGCATCTCAACCTATTTTAAAGAGAGATATCAGGCAGAGGGAATAATCTTTGGGCCTGAAATTATGCCGCCTGAATCAAACCAAGAAATGTTAAAAAAAGGAACAGAATTCTGGGGTCATGGGAATCTCTCTGAGCAGGAAATGGAAAAAGCAAAAATGAAGCTATATAATATCATTTTTGAGGAAAGTTATGGAAAGGTTGATGGATACTCGTTTTGGTCATGGGTGCCAGGGGATATTATAACCCAATTTGAGATTGAAAGGGAGAGGGATGGGCATAGATATATGGATAGAATCATAGCAGGGAGACAGGGCGATGGCCCTATGAATGTTATCAAAAGCTATTACACAGTTACTCTACCAGAGGTAAGGGGAGTTGTTATTCATCCTCACGATAAAGAAGGAATAAAAATTGCAAAGAACATTGGAGCCAACTGGGTTGCCATAATGTACTGGATAGAAATTGATTGGGATACTGGGGAAATCCTGCCAGAAGAAAAGGTCGAATGGAGAGGATCGAGGTTAGAAGACGTTAGGGCTAGGATAAGAGAAGCCAAAGCAGCAGGACTTAAAGTCTTACTACAGATCTACCCAGAGTACTGGATAGAAGGCAAGTCACCAGAGTTTAACACACATGGAGTAGAAGGCGAGCATGGTCCATTTGATAATCAGGAGGAATTTCTCGAAGAAGCAACGAAATTTGTGATAAGAGCGGCGAAGTTTGCTGAGGAAGAAAAAGTAGATATGTTTTCGCCATGGTGTGAAATGAATCTATTTGTTGACTGGAACCATAGTAAAAAATGGGCAAGAGAGATTTTGCCAAAGATAAGAGAAGTTTATCGTGGAGAAGTGCTTCATCCTAAAGGCGAGATCGCATGGATTAAGTATGGTATTGGACCAGAAGGTGATCTTAGCTTCTGGAATTTCAGTGGCTATGACTATGTCTCGGCAGATATTTTCGACAACACCTACTTTTTTGATCCGAAGCATGCGGAATTTTCCAAAAGTTACGAGGACTACCGGTGGTTTGTGAGAAACTTTTTAAGCTTTCTTGAAATCCTGAATCAAAGAGATAAAACCAAAGGTATAATTCTCGGCTCGGAAGTGGGAATCCCTGAGCAATTTTTAGCTGAAGAAGTTAAAAAGGGCAGAGCAGTTGAAGAAGTTATAGAGCAAGCATGGAGTATTCTTTTTGAAGAAACGTTAGGGAAAGTGAAAGGATACTTCTTCTATCCATGGAGAGGTGAACAGCATCTGCCAACTGAGCCACCACTAGTCTTTGATGCGAATTTCAGCGAATTTTTAAAGAAATACTATAAGTATGGCAGATTTCATAAGATAAATTGCGATGATTTTAATCCGTGCACCAAGGACTCTTATAATTTTACCTCGAGAAGATGCGAGTATGAGTTTATTAACGGAGAGGTTGAGGGATGCTCTGGGAGAAAGGAATGTGGCTTCTTTACATGTATAAGAGGAGAGTGCAAATATGTTGAAGAGTTCTTCCAAGGATGTTGCGATGATGGAGACTCGAAGACGACTGATATGTGGGATAAGGATATAGGATGCGTATACTACCTGAAGACCTGTGGAATGCTCTTTGAGGATAACTTCACCACATTTAGGAGTTGGAGGGTTGAAAGAGGCTGGGGAATAGAAGATGGTATAGCTATTGGTAGAGGACACGCATTCATCGAGTTACACAAGATTTTCAGCGATTTTTCAATCAAGCTGAAGTTTAATATCTCGAAAGGGAGCATACATCTGGGCTTTAGGGAAAATGAGAATGGTAGATACTTTGTTAATCTACAGAAAGAGCATATCTCTCTTTCTAAGACAATAAAAGTTGGAAACGAGCTAAGACATCCGAGTCTAGTATCCAGAGATACAAGGATTGGTGAAGGATGGCATACACTTCAGCTAATAGCTAACAAAAATAATATAGCAGTCTTCATCAATGGAAACGAAGTTATAAGATATGAAGACAGGGATAATCCATATTTCTCCGGGAAAGTACACATCGAGGCATGTTGTGAGGGAGAAATTGAAGTTTACACCGATTACATAGCAATCGATAAACTTTGTGATTAAAAATTAAAGCCTCTATTCTAATTTTCTAGAATTTCTAATGCAAGATTCCGGCAAGAGAAATTACTCAGACTTTTCCTCGAACTTCTCCTCGGGGTATCTAAGCTAATCTGTTAAAGATCGTTAGAGGTATTTAGTAAAAAATAGAGAAAAAAAATTAAAAAAAGGATATAAGATTCTTCCGCTAATTTATTAGCAGAGATTATCTATACGTCCTCTAATATCTCTTTGGCCTACGCTTCGTGTAACAGTCCCTACAATAGACAGGTCTTGTACCGTCGGGCTTGAAAGGAACTTCGGCTTCCTGGCCACAGTCAGAGCAAGTAATTTTATGCATCTCTCTAGGACTGCCGAAACTACTATTTCCATATACCATTATTTCACCTATATATTCTAGTTATATAATGCTTAAACTTCAGAAAAGAAGCCTAATCAATATATACCGCACAACGCTTTGCTTCTCTCGTATATAAACCTTCTTACCTTTGGTAGCTTTTTGCTGGATTAAAATAAACGTTCTATTTTTATACAAGATTTAATAAAAAAAGAGTATTGGCAAGGGTAGGAGAAATGAGGGGGGTTTTGGAGGAGGTGAAAACCGCTCCTACCTTGCCATCTACTTAAATTTAAATAAATTACTGATATATATATTTTTTGGATTAAAATTCAAATAATAAACAAAAGTTAAAACTAAATAACACTAATATGCCGAATTTATTGTATAAAAATACAACAATGTCTTATATTTCCTGAGATATTTTAAAATTAAATTCAAAAAGATCGATATATACATTTGCTATTCGCTAAATTATTGTTGAAAATTTTTGTTAACTTATTATCAGAGAGGTTATAGCTTAAGCACCGAGTCAATGGTTACTATGGAAAGTTCTAAATATATGGTGATGAACGCTTAATTATGCAGGATTCTGACCAAGAAGTCAAAGTAAAGCTAAGCAGGGAACTCGGCCTTTTGGATATAACAATGATCGGAATCGCTGGGATGATTGGCGCTGGAGTCTTTGCTTTAACAGGCATAGCAGCCGGATTGGCTGGGCCTGCCTTGATTCTTGCTTTTTTCTTCAATGGAATAATCGCTACCATAACGGCGTCAGCATATGCGGAGCTATCCTCGGCAATACCCGGAGCAGGTGGGGGCTATGTGTGGATAAGAGAGGCGTTTGGCCATTCTTATAGCTTTCTTGCAGGGTGGGTTGATTGGTTTGCTCACTCAGTTGCCTGTGCACTATATGCTGTAACATTCGGAGCATTTTTCGCTGAGATTTTCGTAGGGATTGTACCTATTCCGAGAATAATTTTAGTGAAATTTTCGACGTTTGTTGCGATTTCTATCTTAATCTACATTAATTATAAAGGAGTAAAAGAGACAGCGAGAGTAGGGTCTTTTATAACTCTTTCTAAAGTTTCCATCCTACTGCTATTCATAGCGTTTGGTGTATATAGGACTATTTCTAGACCTAATTGGGTAGGGGCATTTGAGGATCCCTCCTTTTTCCCCACGGGAATCACAGGAGTCTTAGCAGCAATGGGGCTAACATATATAGCTTTTGAAGGGTATGAGATTATTGTACAAAGTGGTGAAGAAGCTAAGAATCCTAATAGGAATATCCCTCGGGCTATTTTTGTCTCCCTATGGGTAGCGGTGGTAATATACATTCTTGTGGCTTTTTCTGTTTTAGGTTCAGTAGTAACAAGCATGCCAACGTGGGAGTACTTAGGGGGGTTGGCTGAACTCGGTTTAATAAGAACCGCAAATCAGATAATGCCTTTTGGAACAGCTATCCTTTTATTCGCAGGTCTTGTTTCTACTGCTAGTGCAATGAATGCCACTATATACTCCTCCTCTAGGGTAAGCTTTGCATTAGCAAGAGATGGTCTGCTTGATAAAAGGCTGAGTAAGCTTCATGAGACCAACAAGACTCCCTACTACTCTATTTTCTTCACATATATCATAATAGCTTTCATGGCTCTCGCTCTCCCTATAGAGGCGATTGCCGCCTCTACCGATATAATGTTCATATTGCTGTTCATACAGGTCAATATGGCATTAATAATGCTCAGATATAAGGCACCAAATGTAAAAAGGGTATTTAAAGTGCCGTTAGTACCGTATGTTCCTTTAACTGCAATAATACTTCAAGTTCTAATCGCTTATTTTTTAATTAAAGAATTAGAGCATGGAATGCTAGCGCTTTCAGCTTGCATCGGCTGGCTAGCCCTCGGTTCAATAGTTTATGTTTCTTATTCGAAGGAAAAAAGGAAAGAGAAACTTGGAGAAGAGTTCAAGACAGTTTTCCAGGAAAAAGCACTAGAAGAAAAGCACTATAAGATCATGGTCTCTGTGGCTAATCCTGCTACTGCAGAAAACCTAGTATCTCTAGCGAGCACAATAGCAAAAGCAAAAGACGGAGAGATAGTAATTCTTTCAATAATGAAATTACCTGCGCAGACGCCTCTATCTGCTGGAGAAAAATACGTTGAAAAGAGGCGGGAGCTGTTAAAAAAACTAAAGGTACCAGAGGAAATACCTGTGAATAAGGTATTGAAGATTTCTCATAATATCCCAGATGCAATACTAAACACGATAGAGGAAGAAAAACCAGACATGCTTATAATTGGTTTCAGGGGAAGAACTTACAAGAGGGATTATATCTTAGGGAGCACGATTGATCAACTTCTTTTCAAAGCTCCATGTGATGTCGCGGTAGTAAGGTTTGAACAAGGCTTTAAAGTTAGCAATATCAAGAGGATACTAGTACCCACGGCTGGCGGCCCTCACATATATACCGCTAATAGAATTGCAAAAGACTTGTGCAAAACTCTTAATTCAACAGTCTGCTATCTCCATGTCGCTAGCATTGATGCGGATAAAAACAAAATATATGCAAATTTGGAGAAACTCAAACAATCTCAAGGAATCGAAGAGGATATTATAGTTGAATTTACAAAAAATAAGATTAGGGCCCTGGTAGAGAGGGCTAAGGAGTATGACCTCATTATAATAGGTGCATCGAATCAGCCGTTTATTAAAAATTTTGTGAAGGGGGCTTTCCCTGAAAGATTCATAAAGAGAACAAATAAAACAGTCATTATGGTGAGGAAAAAAGTAGAGATTAAAGAATTACTACCCCTACTTGGAAGGAAATAGGGATTTTTCAAATATAATTCCTTTAAAAGTTGACGAACTAGGGATATTCGCACAGGGAGATAGAATACCAGACCACCGAAAAATTTAAATAAAGTTTTAAAAAACTGTAGCCAAGTCAAAAGTAGGAGGTCCTGCTATGTTGATAGAAGTAGATAGTGAAAAATGTGAAGGATGTGGTGATTGCGTAGATGTATGCCCATCTGCGGTCTTTGAACTTATAGATGGGAAGTCCAACCCTGTGAATGTCGATGAGTGCGTCGAGTGCTGTTCCTGCGTTGAAACCTGCCCGAATGGGGCTATCACCCATGATTCATGTGCTTAAGCGCAAATGCGCTTAAGCTTTATTTTTTTTAAGTAAGAGTTCTGCATTCAATATAGATGCTCCAGCCGCGCCTCTAATCGTATTATGGCCCATTGACGTAAACTTGAAGTCAAACACAGGGTCCTCCCTGATCCTGCCAACACTAACGCTCATTCCGCCTTGTTGTAGTCTATCTAACCTGGGCTGGGGCCTATCTTCTTCTTCCCTAACAATAATAGGATTCTGCGGAGCAGTTGGAAGCTTCAGTTTCTGGGGAAGTCCTCTGAATTTTCTAAGAACTTCTTTGACATCATCTACCGAACAATCCTCCTCAACTTCAACAAAAATCGATTCAGTATGGCCATCAAGGACATTTACTCTATTACAGGAGGCAGATATCTTAAAACCCGCTTTGGTTATCTTATTATCTTCGAATTTTCCAAAGATTTTAAGTCCTTCAGTCTCAACTTTTTCTTCTTCACCCCTAATAAACGGAATTAAGTTATCTAATATAGCCATAGATACTACTCCAGAGTAGCCTGCACCAGACAAGGCCTGCATGCTAGTCACAATAACCCTTCTCAAACCAAAATTGTCGTAAATAGGCTTTAATGGTAGCATTGCCATAATAGTAGTACAATTAGGATTAGTTATAATCGCTCCATCCCAGCCCCTGTTCTCCCTCTGTACTTCGATGAGCTCTAAATGTTCAGGGTTAACTTCTGGGATGAGCAAGGGAATGTCTTCCACCATTCGAAAGGCAGATGCGTTGCTTGATACGATGAACCCCGCCTCTGCAAACTTTGGTTCAACATTTTTTGCCACTTCTTTAGGTAGCGCTGAGAATACGATGTCAGCGTCGATTAAATTTGGGTCGATCCTCTTTACCTCTAAGTCAGCTACTTTCTCAGGCATTTCGGCGTCAAGCATCCATCTAGTAGCCTCTTTATACCGTTTGCCGGCCGATCTTTCAGAGGCACATAGGTCTACCAGTTTGAAAAATGGATGGCCCATCAAAAGTTGCACAAACCTCTGCCCAACCATTCCGGTTGCACCCAAAACCGCTACTTTTTTCATTTGTCACACCATTCGGAAAAGTTTATAATCGGGCTTTTTATATTTTTCCAACAATGCATATACCTAGGATAATACTTAGTGGTACGAGTAGTTGGGCAGGCAAAACCGTTGTCTCTATTGGATTAATGCGTGCACTGCGTAATAGGGGATTAGATGTTAGACCTTTTAAAGTAGGTCCAGACTTCATAGATCCTAGCTATCACCACTATGCTACAGGCAGATATTCCCGCAATCTAGATGCATTTATGATGACTCCTCAAGATATACTTTGTACTTTTCAAAGGAGCGCTGAGGGGGGGGATATCGCAGTTATAGAAGGTACTATGGGATTGTATGATTCTTATCATCCTATTGATGAAAAAGGTAGCACAGCGCATGTTAGCAAAATCCTAAAATCGCCTGTGATACTAATAGCTAATGTTGAGAGAATCGCTAGGACAGCTGCTCCATTGGTGTTAGGCTATAAAGTATTTGATAAGGATGTAGATATAGAGGGGGTTATCCTTAATAGACTTGGAAATCCGAGACATGCTATGAAGGCCAAGCTTGCTGTAGAAAATCTTGCTAAAATGAGGGTAATAGGAGTATTGCCGAAGGATGAAAGGGTTTTTATACCGGAGAGACATTTGGGGCTTATACCGGCATATGAGCGGAAAAAGTTAAACAAACTTTTTGACGACCTCGCAGAGGTAGTTGAGAGTTATATAGACGTAGATGCTATTATCAAAATAGCCGAGCAAGCTAAAAGCATGAGAAAAGTAAAGCAGAACCCGATATTCGCACCTAATAAAAGCATAAACGTAAGGCTCGGTTTCATTAGAGACGAAGTGTTCACTTTTTACTATCAGGATAATATAGATGCATTCGCAGCTAATGGCGCTGAAATAATATACATAAATTCTATCAAGGATCGGAGGTTGCCTGATATTGATGCCCTATATATCGGTGGAGGATATCCTGAAATATTTGCAAGAGAACTTGAAGTTAATGTCTCCCTGAAGAATGATATTTATGAATTTTGTGATTCAGGTAAGCCTACTTATGCTGAATGCGGGGGATTAATGTACCTCGGTGAAAGCCTTACCACTAAGGAGGAAGAGGAATACAAAATGGTGGGTTTTTTGCCGATTAAAACAAAAATGTTGAAGAGATTTCAGGCGCTGGGCTATGTTAAAAATAAAGCCTTTCGTGATAGCCCAATTGCAAAGAAAGGAGCACAGATAATCGGGCATGAGTTCCACTATTCAAAAATAGAATTTTTGAGTAACATCCGATATGTTTATAAAGTAGAAAGGGGTAAGGGGGTAGACGGACTGCATGACGGCCTCTTACTTAAAAACACGTTGGCCAATTATATGCACGTACATGTCCTTTCATATCCAGAAATGGTTAAAAATTTCCTCAGCACTGCAAAAGAAGTGATGCAATGTTAAAACCGGTAAGGATGAAGAGATTAGATGCGGTAATACTTGAGGAAAAAAGAGAAGACATTCTACGAGAACTAAAGGAGAGGGGGGTAATACAGTTAATTGATATAAAAGAGACTCCGTTATATAAGTCTCTTAATTTAAGTGCTGGAAAAAGTAGTTGGGTAAAAGTTAATTCTTCTGAACTCCTCTCAAAGATCGATGGAATACTTGAAGTTTTTAACCTTGTTCGAGAAAGAAAGGATCAGTCTATTGTAAGCCAATTCTTGGGAGAACAGGTAAATAAGAAAAAGGTTGAGGAAGTCCCTGTTGAGAAACTTTTTGATGAAATTGAGGATAAGATATACTTCTTAGAAGAAAAAGTTAATAGGATATCATCAGAACTTGAGAAGCTTAAAAAGGAAAAAGAGGAGTGGGAGAACGCTAAAGACGTGTTAAGTAAGCTGGAAAAACTTGGGGTTGGACCTAGAGATCTAAAAGGCTTTAAGACCATGCTTGCAGTTTTTGGAGTGATACCTACAAAAGAAATTGAAAAATTAGATGAAAATATAAAAGAGATTACAGATTTATTTGCTTATCAGTCAGTAGAACTTGACAAAAAGAACTCGCTTATATTAGTAATTTATCCAAGAAAATTTGAAGTAGATATTGGGAGGGCTCTACGATTACGGAGGTTTGAGGAGATAAGTATTCCGTTTAATATATCCCTTCTAGACTTAAATAGTGCTAAAGAAAAAGCGGACTCAGAATTAGCATCGATAAAGAAAGAGGAAGAGAATCTATATAAGGAACTTAAGAAGCTCTCAGACGCTGAATACGGGAATCTTCTTTTAATGAAAGAAACTCTTCAGATTGAAAAATTTATGGATGAGGCTAATACCTTTTTTGGCAGGACCTCTCGGACGTATCTATTAAGAGGCTGGGTGCCTCTTCATCTAGTTAATGAGGCGAGGGAGATCATCGAAAGAGCATCAGATGGCTATTCTGTAGTTTGGATTAGTGACCCTGAGGAAGATGAAGAGCCGCCTACGTTACTTAAAAATCCAAAACCCACTGAAAGTCTAGAATTAATTACGATGACCTATGGGGCACCAAATTATCATGAAATCGATCCAACAAGCGTTATTGCATTGACTTTCCCATTGATCTTTGGATTAATGTTTGGTGACGTAGGTCAGGGGTTAATACTGATGGCTTTAGGGTATTATCTAGGGGTAAGACTTGAAACGCCGAATATTCAGGTAAAGAGGCTAGGTAGGACTATAATACTCTGCGGATTTTTTTCAATAATAGCAGGCGCAATTTACGGTTCAGTGTTTGGTCTTGAAGGAGTGATTCACCCCTTATGGAAAAGTCCGTTGCATCATATACCAGAGGCTATTAAATTTTCATTAAGGGTGGGAATAGGAATATTGATCCTTTCATGCATACTGAATATGGCAAATGAAATTATGCATAAAAAGTACGCTGATGCATTCGTTGGGCCTTATGGTGTAGCGGGGATCTGGCTTCTTCTTGGAGGAACAATTTTAGTCACAAAGCATGGGACAGATATTTTCTCGCTTATAGACGATCCTTTAATTTTCCCTTTACTAGCTCTTCCGCTACTGGTGATGGTGATCGGTGAATGGAGGGTTACGAAAATTAGCCTCGTATGGTCCCTCTTCGAGACATATGAGAATCTCTTTAGATATTTGGTTAATAGTATATCATTCATAAGGATCGTCATTCTCGCTATCATTCATGAAGCCTTAAGTTCTATGATGGTTTTAGTTATGGATTCGATGCCTCCAACTATTGTGGGATTTGCCGGAAAAGCTTTTGTTTTTGTTCTTGGGAACCTATTTATTCTTGGTATAGAGATGTTTGTTTCATTTATTCAGACTCTAAGGTTGCATTACTATGAGATTTTCTCAAAATTCTATTCAGGAGAAGGAAAAAGCTTTAATCCATTTAAAGCGATTAGGAGATATACTTATATAGAACAAAAACTTTAAATATCCAAATAGAAATTTTGGACAGGTGATCGGTATGAAGATTGTTGCATGGACCGTTCTGTTATTAACCCTGTCGGCCGGTTTAGCATTTGCTCAAGAAGAGCTTCCGCAAGGGGAGACAGGAGAAGTATTAAGTGGAATAAGTTACCAGCAGGATATTAGGGTCTTTGGCATTGCATTGGCGGCAGCCCTAACAATGGGCCTAGCAGCATTGGGCGCAGGATACGCTATTGGCCATGCTGGGTCAGCGGCTATGGGAGCTATTGCTGAGAAACCCGAGGTTTCAACTTGGGGTTTGATTATCGTAGCTCTCGCTGAAGGAATTGCACTGTACGGGTTAGTTATAGCCTTTATGTTTATAGGAAAGTTGCCCAGTTAAATATTCTGGGCAGCTTAGCTTTTATTTCTAAAGGCTTATGAGATATCTTCTGACTTCTTCGAACTGGTAGACAACGTCATAGAATTCCTCGCCGCTTGGTGTAAGTCTAGCGAATTTCACTTGGTCGCAAAAGTCGAGAATATATTTAACCTTGCTGGTAACGTCTTCATTTATTTTTTTATTTTTTAATAAATTGATATACTCTTTATTTGTAAGCGTGCCTTTAATGGAAAATTTATTTTTTATGAGATTTCTTAGTTCATCTGATATTATGCTAAACGCCTTTACAGGGTCTTCGTCAGAGTAATAGAGAGTTTTGGCTTCAATTAGTTTTTCTTTTATATTATCATCCTCCTGCGGCGTTTTAGGAAGCGTTGATTTTAATCTATTTCGTCTTGAATAGGCATATGCAACTAATCCAATAAAACCCAGAAATCCAACTCCCAATATCGAGAACGCCACGAAATCTATCTTTGTTTTTTTCTCAGTAACAACTTTTTGATAGAGAACCTTTTCTTCGCTTTCATTTCTTACATCACTAACCACGCTATATTTGGTTGAAACATTTCCTGTGGCATTATAAATAGCAGATATGACGCTAAACTTTAATGATTCTGTTTCTATCTCTATTGTTCTGCCAATTTCTGGGTCATAATATTCTAGCTTTGCTGGAGGAAGTGTATAGTTTCCCTCTTTCTTTGGTATAACTCTGCTATATTCTAAGCGAATCGAAGATTTTGGAGGTAATTCACTAATGTTCTGTTGATATTCTTGAATCCCCGGCATATCCATGGTATCGATGATCCTTATATCCTTTATGGGGATGTCACCTTTATTTTCTAGGATAAGATAAACAACTACTGGTTCTCCTAAGAGTAATGTATCTTTATCAATGGTCTTTTGAAATATAATTTTTGGCGTCGCCCCCTGTATGAGGGGTATTAAAAGCAGAAAGATCAAAATTTTCTTCATTTTTTCGCCTCATGGTAACGCTCTATATTTAGTGGACATAAGTATAAAGTCTGTTAACAGGAGAAATGTTGCAATTACAACAAAATATATGGATATGTCTTCAGTTCCTGTTTCCAGAGTGATCTTCTTGCCTATCTCAGAATAAATTTTCTTAAGAGCTTCTTGAGTTGTGGCTCTTGAATATTCACCTCCTGTACTTTCAGCGATATCTTTCAAAAGTTCTTCATCTAATCCTACGACTTCGTTAGTTCCAGGTATAAATCCACCTTTAGTAGTTCCTATCCCAATGGTATAAATTGTTACGCCTGAATTCTTTGCAAAAACCGCTGCTTCTCTCGGAGAACTCCCTCTATTATTTTCGCCATCACTTAAGAGCACAATTACTTTCTTCTTCCCTATAGAGCCGCCTAAAAGACTTACTGACGTTATTATGCCGTCGCCAATCGCTGTACCGTCCTCTGCTCCTATGTCTATAGAATCTATTTTTTCTTCAGCTTCTTCTATGTCTTCACCTATTGGGCTGATCACATAACTTGCGCCTGAAAAAGTTACTATCCCTACTCTATCTCCCCTACCGAGTTCTTTTAAAAAAACTTTAGCTGATTCCTTTGCTGCCTCGAGCCTATTGGGCGGAAAATCTTTTGCCAACATGCTACCTGAAACATCTATTGTGAGTACTACATCAGTTGAAGTCGTCTTTATAGTAGTTTCTGTCTGTGGCCCTGCTAGTGTGATAATTAGACTTACTAAAATAAGAGACTTAAGTATTAAGGGCACATAGTTTTTATAAGGTAATGTGCCAACAGTAGCTTTTTTAAGGGTATCAAAATTTCCAAATTTTATTGCAATTATTTTTTTTCTCTTCAGGGAGATATGATATAAATATATCAGCATAGGTATTAATATCAAGAGCAGAAGCCTCATGGGTTCTTCGAATTTCAATACCTTGCCCTCCCTAACCGCTTTTCTCTGAGTTTAAAGAATCTTAGCAACGGCTTCACGTAATCTTCTGCGGTTGATATCTCTATTAATTCGAAGTTTTTAATGTTTAATGCGTTTTTTATTTGCATATTTTTTTGAAATGCGAGTCTTCTATATCTCTCCCTAATGTTTGGGTCTGAAGTATCGATGATTAATGCCTCTTGGGTTTCGGGGTCAATAAAGTGTACAAATCCCGCTGGAGGAAGTTCAAAATCAGACGGGTCTATAATCCTTATTCCTATAGTATCATTTTTTTTTGAAACTCGTGCTATCAATTTCACTGCTTCATCTAAGGAGGGAAACTGGAAGTCAGAAAGGATAAAGACTATAGCTCTTTCTTTATTGACCTTCATTAGGTAATCTACTGCAACCTTAAAGTCGGTTCGCTTACTGTTAAAATCTGATGCAACTGTTTCTCTGATAATTCTATATAGTTGATCTCTTCTCTTTCTGGGCGGAATAAATTTCTCAATCCGGTCGGTGAATATAATTAGTCCTGCTCGGTCATTATTTTTTAATGCACTATATGCTATCGTAGCGCATATTCGAATCAGGAGTTCTTTTTTAAGCAGAGTTGCCGTACCGGTTTCTAAACTTTCTGAAACATCAAGGAGGATAAATACCGTTAAGTCTCTTTCTTCGACAAACTTCTTTACGTATAGTTTTCCCATCCTTGCAGAAACAGTCCAATCTATAATGCGCATTTCGTCTCCATATTGGTATTCCCGAACTTCAGAGAACTCTAACCCCCGCCCCTTAAACACGCTTACATAAGCACTTTGAAAAAGACTTTCTACGAAATACTTAGTTTTTATTTCTATCTCTCTGACTTTTTTAACTATCTCAGAAACTTCCGCTGGGGCCATTTCTATGGAACCTCTATGGCCTCAAAGATCTTATTTAGTACCGATTCTACCGATAGCTCTTCGACTAGAGCTTCATAGCTGAGTATTATCCTATGTCGCAGTATATCTGGCGCGACCTCTTTTACGTCGTCTGGGATAGTGTAGCTTCTACCTTCCATGAGAGCATTTGCCTTAGCTGCCAGAGTCATATATATAGAGGCCCGGGGACTGGCTCCATACTCTATAATATCATTCAATTCATCCAGGCCATAATCTGCGGGTTTTCTACTTGCAAACACTATGTCGACAATATAATTTTTCACTTTCTCATCTACATACACCTTATATACTAGTCGTTGAAGCTCTAGAAGCTCTCTAGGAGTTAATACATATTCAACTTCGCTCCGGCTTCCGGAGGCCATTCTATCGATTATAGCTTTTTCTTCTTCCTTATTTGGGTAGTCCACATTTATTTTGAACATGAATCTGTCAATTTGGGCTTCTGGCAGGGGATACGTTCCCTCTATTTCGATAGGGTTCTGAGTGGCAAGAACTAAGAAGGGTTTTGGTAGAGAATATGTCTCCCCCCCTATTGTTACTCTCCGCTCTTGCATAGCTTCAAGCAAGGCACTCTGAACTTTTGGAGGGGCCCTATTTATCTCGTCAGCTAAAACAAAATTAGCAAAAATTGGACCTTTTTTAGTTACGAACTCTGTTTTTTTTGGATCGAATACTTTAGTTCCTATTAGATCAGCTGGTAAAAGGTCAGGGGTAAATTGTATTCTCCTAAAGTCGCTTTTTACACTTTTTGCTAGGGATCTAACCATCATAGTTTTTGCTAAGCCCGGTACTCCTTCTAGAAGTATATGCCCATCGGATAATAATCCTAGGAGTAGTCTATTTAGTACATAGTCTTGTCCTACTATTACTTTCTTAATCTCGCTCAAAACTAGTTTCAATTTTTCCATTTTTTTTATTTCAAAGTCCGAAAATGTCTGAGGTATCATTTAATCTTTCTCCTTTTTAATAAACTCCGATCTCCTTTTAAGGGATGATACTAGGGAGGTTCGATGAGCCCTTTTCTTTCTCCTCTTCACTGTTGGAAAATATTCTGTACTAGGAACTTTTTCCTTCAGGTCGGGAATACGCCATGACTTGTATGCAGCTTCTTCTTCTTTCTCTATCTTTTCAGGTTTCTGAGTAACTACTACCGTTACTTTGCCCCTCTTTATCCTTAGCCTCTTACCTAACTTAAAGGATTCATATATGAAGATTACAGCTAGCGGTGCTAAGAATGCTTTAACGTCAGATAGCTTTAGTAGTCTCACAAAAATGCCTCCTCCAATTAGAATTAATTCTAGGAAAATTGCTATTATAGTTATCCTAGTGACTCGGTGAAATCTTTGATGAATATCACCCCCCCGTAGAGCAAGATAACTTGCAATATAGAGTACTATCAGAAGCAATACTACCTCTATGAAACCTGTTCTGCCTATTATCGCCGTGGTGATTGGGGCAAGCGCAACTAGCAGAGTTGCTAAGAACCCGGCTCCAAGAAAGTAACCTAGTAATTCGATATTTCTTGACATTGGAAAATTATTTTTTCTTTCACTTCGTAATATATTTTTGGTGTAAAAAAGCAGGGGGAATTATCCGTATACTACTAGGCCTTCGATTTCTGCAGCGGAAAGACCTACCTCTTTAGCCTTTAGAATTGCTATAAGATTTTTCACCTCATTTTCTTTTAAATGTAGGTAGGCAAGCGGGACTCCCAAATGGAATCTATTTCCTCCGAATTCCTGTTTGTTTAATACATATAGAAATCTCCTAAGAGATAGCTCGAATGGAAGAAAAGACTCGGTTTTCTCATATTCCTCTGCAGCTTCTATAATGAGTGGAACATATGCTGCGTCATATGGTAAGGTTTCTCCAATTTTTTCGTACTCTTTGAGAGCAGAAGAAATTACTTTGGTATACCGGAACTGCGGGAGTTCTGTGGAAAGTTGATTTAGGTTTGAAACAGTTAAAATGCTCCTAAGAAGATCGTCTGTCACTCGATATCTGTAGGGGATAAAGCTGTCCCAAACATCTTCTTCAGGAAGTCCTCTTGCTCTAATAGCTATAATGATATTCTTAGCATCTATTTCAGTTCCCACTAATAACCTAGCCCTATCTTGGTCTAGACCAGAGAGTCTATCAAGGGCTTTGCCAACTTCGGTATAGTGATGTTTGTCCAAAGCTATTATAAACGGTGTTGCTACTCCAGTTTCTTGATATTTTGGAATGGCTTCCTTTAAAGCTTTATAATACTCTGTGAACTTTAATATCTCTATTAGCTCTTCAACTGATTCTAACTGCATTAGCTTTTCTATAAGCTGTTCAGTTAGTATCTCTGTTAAAATCCATGGATATCCTTTCATTTCTTTCTCTGTGAATCCGGCTATCTTCATTTCTATTATAGTCTTCAGGGCAGAGACTTCAAATTTCTTCTGCAACTCCTCAACTAACATTTTAGGATAAGCGCTCATCAGGGATTTTGCTATCTTATCATAATCTATCAAAAGAGACTTCGTGAATACGTTTTCAATCTCCATTAGCGTTAGAGATGAAAGTTTTGAGATGTCTTTACCATATACAGTATTTTTCAAAAGTGAGATACAGTCTTCGTAACTCTGGACTTCCATTAGGGACTTTAGATCAGCTACACTTAATAAGTAAGATCTCATCCCGCCAACTCTGGCGTTTACATAAGCATACTCTGATATTGACATCTATCAAAACCTCACCTTACAACCTTAGTCAGCATCATATCAACTACACCCACTACCTCTCCTTTTTCTACTTTTCCATCTTCCCATGCATGGAAGGCCGCTTTTGTAATCTTTCTAGGCTGCTCGATTAACCTAGGTTTATCTTCCAGCACAGTAATAACATTGCCGAGAGGATGTCTTGCATATCCTCCTACGATGATCAGACCGTAGGGGGGTACATCTACAGGATTTACCTCTAATAAGATAGTCTGGCTTTTTTTTACTTCTTTGTTTTCAGCGGAAATGAGGCTATAGACTACTCTTTTTACTTCTGTAGGCCTTACTTCCGCTGAAACTTCAAATGCTTTATTTACCAAGTCTCTTATCCGCATTTTCATGACGATCACCTAAGGCTAGAGGAACCTCTGCCATATTCTCTTTTATATTTTAATGACTTAAAGGCACAGTATTTTGCCACATCTCTTGCTGTTATCATTCCTATGATTTCTCCGTCTTCCATTACAGGTAACCTTCTAATATGGTGTAAATTAAAAATCTCGCTCGCTTTTTGTACACTAGCACCAGCATCTATGGTATACCTGAGTTCAGTCATAATGTCAGAGGCTTTAACATCTCTAGGGTCTAATCCTTTAGCTACCACTTTGGTTACTATATCTCGTTCGGTTACTATTCCCCAATGTAGAGGATCTACCTTTATTAGTACCGAACCTATATTTTTGTCCCTCATTATTCGGCCGATCTCTCTGATAGACGTGCCGGGTTCTACAAGGGTAATCCCATGCATTATTTCTTTCACTGTCATACTAACCACTCAAGCCGGGTTTTGCAATTTCTTCCATAAATAAATTTTGGAGAGTGGTATGTAATTCCCATCAGATTTATATAACTCAATAAGAAATTGTTGGTTATGGCAGACGAAAATGTTGTTTACATAGGTAACAAAATGGTAATGAGCTACGTTCTTTCAGTGGTTACTCAGTTTAACAACGCTAATCAAGTGGTAGTCAAGGCTAGAGGTAAGGCGATAAGCCGTGCAGTAGATGTAGTGGAAATAGTTAGAAATCGGTTTATGCCGGAAGTCAAGGTTAAGGATATTCAAATAGGCACAGAAGAGATTACTGGTGAAGAGGGTACACCTATCCGACTGTCGACGATTGAAATTACGCTTGAGAAGTAGGGGTGAATGTATTAGCCACACTAGGCGTGGATCATGGTACGCAAGCAGTAAGATTTTGCATTATACCAGACAATATAATGTTTGAACTTCGTAGAGAAGAGGTTCTTAATGTTTCTATTTTAAAAGAAATCGAGAAGCATTTCTCTTTAAAAGATATAGAATTAGTTGGGATAACATATTCGATGGGGGACGCTATAACTAAAATAACTGATATTCGGAAGGTTAAGAATCGGGGGGTTCTTGAAAAGAAAGTTGGAAAATACATAGGTGGTGGCACGAGGGTATATGATGAAATAGCTAATTCAGGTCTCAGGGCGGTAGTTATTCCTGGGTTACATAGAGGGTTAGAAGTGTTAGATGAGAGATTTCGGGCTCTTTACTCGCATTGTGCCAGTTCTGAGAAAGTAAGTTTAAGTTATCATGCATATTTAAGGGCGAATAAGGACTTAGATGCTAGGAACTTGATTATTTCGGATATTAGTTCTAACACAGTAACTATTGTTATAAAAGATGGACGTTTTTTTGGGGCTATGGATGCATGTATAGGGGCTATAGGTCTTGAGCATGGGCCTTTGGATCTTGAGGCAATAAGAAGAATTGATAACGGCGAGATAACGGCGAATGAAGCTTTTTATTCTTCTGGGGCTATTAAAATTTCACGATTATCGCCAAATGAAATCTTAAGAGGGGAAGGCAGAGCTGAATTAAGTTTGAAATCATTAATTATGAGCGTAAAAATGGAGATATTTGGGTTTCTTTCTGAGGTAGCACCGGACGCATTTGTTATAACGGGTTCTGCAGGATTCAAAGATTCGGTTTTTATTCCTTTGAAAGAGACTTTAAGTAAGTTTGCTCCAGTTTATAGAATTAATGGCTATGCTGCTGCGATGGGTAGCGCTGAAATTGCAAGGGATATTTTAAGAGGTAGAAGAGACTTTCTGGGCATTGAAGTAGATTTTTAGAAATCTTTTTATAAATTAGCATTATCAATTATGACAATCGAGGTAGATCAAATGAAAACTGCTTTCGTAGGACTCCCCTGTGATATAGAAGCTCTAAGAAAAATCGAAGCATTAGTAGATCAAGAGTGGAAAAAAAATCTAAATCTACAAATCGGCTTATTCTGCAGAGAAAACTGGGCGTATACATGTTTTAGAGCTCTTGTAGAGGACGATTTCGGTGTTAAGCTCAATGATGTGGATAAATTTGATATTAAAAAGAAAAACATAATTGCCTACATAAATGGAGAAAAGAGAGAAATTCCGTTAGAGAAATCTAAGCCATATGTCAGGATAGGCTGTCAGGTTTGTATAGATTTTACTGCGGAGTTAGCGGATGTTTCGATTGGAGCCGTTGGAACCCCCCCGAAATGGAGTACTGTGATAACTAGATCTAAAAAAGGACAAGAGTTAGTTGATAAGGCTGCGAAAGAGGGATATATCGAGTTGAAGCCTATCGAGGAAGTCAAGCCAGGGGTATCTCTAATCAGAAAAATCGCTGATGAGAAGAAAAAAGAGAATCTCGCCGAGGCCAATCGGAGAAACAAAATAGGAATAACGCCGCTTCATATTAAGACATTAGGAGAAAAAAACTTGGAGAAGATAAAAAAAGCGGCGGAGGGCAAAGACTTCTTCGCTTTGGAGCGTGATGTAATTGATGCTGGTGCATGTATATCCTGTGGTGCATGTGAAGCGGTATGTCCTGATCATTGCGTAAAAGTAATTGACCAAAGACCCGAGTTATCTAATGAGTGTTCAAAAGAAAAATGTTTTGAATGTTATCTTGCTTGTCCCAGAACATCTCTCCCTCAGCTTCTGTTTGAGGAGATGATTTTTAATGGAACAAAATTAGTTCAAGGAATTGGTAAGTGTTTAAATATCTATGCTGCAAGGGCCGCGGATACGCATATACATGAAAAAGGCCAGGATGGCGGTGTGGTTACGGCTTTGTTAACATACGCATTGGATAAAGGGATTATAGACGAAGTAATTTCTGTTGGGAAGGGACCTGAGCCTTGGAAACCAACTCCTTATGTTTCAACGGTAGCCAATGATTTAAAGAGACATAGTGGAACAATTTATTCTCACTCAACATCAATTCCGAAACTGAGGTATAAAGAATGAAAGAAATAAGGTTTCACGGACGAGGTGGTCAAGGAGCAGTTACTGCGGCGGAAATACTAGCAATAGCTGCATTTTATGATGGAAAGTATTCACAGGCATTCCCTTTTTTTGGCGTTGAAAGAAGAGGCGCGCCAGTAACCGCTTTCGCAAGAATAGATGACCACTTTATAAGAAGAAGGAACCAAATATATAAGCCGGATTACATCGTAGTTCAAGACCCTACTTTATTAGAAGTTATAAATGTAGCAGAAGGTCTGAGCAATAATGGGAAAGCTATAGTCAACACAGAGAAGAAGCCTGGCGAAATTAATCTGAATACTAGTGCGGAGGTTTACACGATAAATGCAACTAAGATAGCTTTAGATGTGCTGGGGGTTCCAATAGTGAATACAGCTATGCTTGGTGCATTTGCAGCGATTACGGGGGAGGTAACCTTAGATTCATTAAAAAGAGCCGTAGTTAAGAGGTTCCCTGAAAAACTAGCTACTAAGAATTCTAAAGCTGTAGAGGTAGCTTATGAAGTTGCTGGAGGGTCGGTATGAGACCTATTGGCGGGCATGTAAAAGATATTGGCAGTACAAAGAACCTTAAAACAGGTGGATGGAGGACTTTTAAGCCTGTAATTGATATGGAGAAGTGTATAGACTGTGGAAGTTGTTGGATATTTTGTCCTGATATGTCTGTAATAAGAAAAGATGGAGAGTACAGCTTCAATTATGATTATTGTAAGGGGTGTGGTATCTGTGCAAATGAATGCCCTACAGAGGCTATAAAAATGGTATTGGAGGAGAAGTAATGCCTGTTAGAGATGTTCTCCACGGAAGTAGATGTGTTGCGGAAGCTGCAAGGCTTTGCGATGTCCAAGTTATTGCTGCATATCCTATTACCCCTCAGACGCATATAGTAGAAGACCTAGCGGAACTTATAGCAAACGGTGAACTAAATGCGGAGTATATAATGGTTGAATCAGAGCATTCGGCGATGAGTGCATGTATTGGCGCTAGTGCTACCGGGGCCCGGGTTTTTACAGCTACCTCTTCTCAAGGCCTGGCCCTAATGCATGAAGTACTTTTCATAGCCTCTGGTATGAGGCTTCCTATCGTAATGGCTAACGCCAATAGAGCCTTATCAGCCCCTATTAACATTTGGAATGATCAGCAGGACTCAATATCCGAGAGGGATACTGGTTGGATTCAATTGTACGTAGAGACAAATCAGGAGGCGTTGGATACTACTGTGCAGGCCTATAAGATTGCTGAAGATAAAAATATCTTACTTCCGGTCATGGTAAACTTAGATGGATTCGTTCTAACCCATACAATTGAGCCAGTAGAGATCCCAGATAAAGAAGAAGTAGAGAAGTTTTTACCTCCTTACGAGCCACAGGTTTATCTTGACCCTTCTGACCCTATGACTCAAGGCGCTTTTGCAGATCCTGAAACTTATATGGAATTCCGAATAGAGCAGGAAAAAGCTATGAAAAGGGCTTTTGAGGTAATAAGGAGGGTTGATGAAGAATTTGGCGAGCTTACCGGTAGGAGCTATGGCATTGTTGAGGAGTACAATACGGACGATGCAGAAGTTTTACTTGTTACTATGGGCTCTGTGGCAGGCACGATTAAAGAGGTAATCGATTCTTTAGATGAAAAAGTGGGGCTCTTGAAGATTAGGGTCTTCAGACCTTTCCCAAAAGAAGAGGTCTTAAAAGCTTTAAAGGACGCTAAAGTAGTTGGCGTATTAGAGAAAGATATAGTTATAGGACTTGGGGAAGGCGCGCTCTTCTCAGAGATTAAGGCTTCACTGTATCCCTCTAGCTATAGGCCTAAATTATTAGGCTTTGTAGGAGGATTAGGTGGCAGAGATATTTCTATGGACAATGTGAGGGAAATTATTTCAATCTGTAAAAAAGCGATTAAAGAAGATATTGACGAAGTGCATTGGATTGGGTTGAAAGAATGAAGATAGTTGAAGATATCCCGGCTTATGTAAAATGTAGGCACGTTTGCAGAGCAAACTTGTATAGCAATAGATGTTGGAAGTTTTCTCAGAATATAAAAGAAGTATCCGAAGAGGAGCTGTTTTCCTACGGACATAGAGCCTGCGCTGGCTGTGGAGGCACCATAGCTCTCCGGCTTGCTTTGAAAGCAAGCGGCGCTAATACTGTAGCTTCCCAGTGCACAGGATGTATGGAAGTAGTCTCCAGTCCCTATCCTCAAACTGCGTGGAAGATACCTTGGATTCATGTTGCATTCGAGAACTCTGCAGCAGTTGCAAGTGGTATTGAGGCTGCCTTGAAAGCTTTAGGGAAGAAGGAAGGGGTTAATGTCATAGCTTTTGGTGGAGATGGGGGGACCGTTGATATAGGTTTTCAAGCACTTAGTGGCGCTATGGAAAGGGGGCATAATATGACTTATATTTGCTATGACAATGAGGCATATATGAATACAGGTATTCAGAGGAGCGGTTCTACGCCTTTTGGAGCGGTAACAACAACCTCTCCGGCTGGGAAGGTATCTTTTGGAAATAAAAGACCCAAGAAAGATATGCCTTCGATCATGGTTGCTCATGGAGTGGATTATGTAGCGACAGCCTCTGTGGCTTTTCCTCTAGATTATATGGAGAAGGTTAAAAAGGCTGTAGCGATAGATGGGCCCGCTTATATTCACGTTCTTGCACCATGTACTCCTGGGTGGGGTATTCCTTCGGAGAAAAGTATTGAAGTAGCTCGTCTTGCGGTAGACTGTGGTATGTGGTTATTATATGAAGTCGAGAAGGGAGAGATGAGGGTAACTTATACGCCTACAGTTAAAAAGCCTGTGAGGGATTATTTGAAGATGCAGAAGAGGTTTAGGCATCTAAGCGATGAGTTGATTAATAAAATACAGGCTGAAGTCGATGAAAGATGGGAAAAGACTTTTGGCATACGAAAGATTTTTTAAGGTATTTCTATTTTCTTCTACTGTATGAAATTAAATGGCGTAGAGATTGAGGATACGTATGCGGAAGCTTTTACTGGGTTTTATTCTAGGATTTTGATAACAGCTGTAAATGAAAAATGGGCAAGAATCGCAGCTACTGAGGCAGTTGGTTATGGAACTTCTTTAATAGAATGTTCTGCGGAGACGGGTATTGAGGGGATGTTGCCCTCGGAGAGCACTCCAGACGGTAGACCTGGCTGTGTAATTCAGATTTGGGCATCTAAGAAAAAGATGACTAAAGAACTTATTGGAAGGATTGGTCAATGCATACTAACTTCGCCGACTGCAGCTGTTTTCAATTACTGTGATAGTGATGAGAAGTTGGATGTTGGATATAAGATGAGATTTTTTGGGGACGGATATGAGAGCACTACGAGCGTGGGGGGTAGGGAGATGGTTTCTATACCCATTATGATGGGGGATTTTCTTATTGAAAAAGAGCTTGGAATCGCTAAAGGCGTTGCAGGCGGTAATTTTATAATCCTAGCTAAAGATCAAAAATCTGCGCTAAGAGCAGCTGAGGAGGCTGTTTGTGTTATAGAGGGAGTAGAGGGGGTTATAACTCCATTCCCTGGAGGCGTATGCGCAGCAGGCTCTAAAGTCGGGTCAAAATATAAGTTTATGATAGCGTCTACTAATGATAAATACTGTCCAACTATCGCAGATAAAGTAAAGGACAGCAAAGTTAAGGGAATTGGGGCAGTATTAGAGATAGTGATAGATGGAATATCCGAGGAAAAAGTAGGCGAAGCAATGAAGCAAGGTATAAAGGCAGCCGCAGAAGTTGATGGAGTTAAAAAAATTACGGCGGGCAATTACGGCGGGACTTTAGGGAAGGTTCATTTTCATCTTAGGAAGCTTTTAGAGTAGTTTTAAGATAAAAAGATAATTTTTAGTCCGGCTATGTTAAGTATAATAGTTGCTATTACCAGCACTATTAGAAACTTTGTTTTGGTAAGGGAGAAAATAGAACTCTGAAGCATTGCTGCAAAAGGTATTATAGGTAATATATATCGGGTATCGTATGTAACCCAAAATAAAAGAGCTACTAGGTGAAGGAGGGTATATTGTGATAGAATGTTCCTATATTTATACATTCCAATTAGGAGAAGGGGCGCTGCCAATATGCCGGTTTCCTGAAAGAATGATTTTATATAATCCAGAGTGTAGGCAGTTATAATAGGTGATTTTACTGTTAGTTCTGTTAGATAGCCTGAGACACCTCCGAGTGTTTGAATGCCTACTATAAATAAGGGGATTGAAATCAGCAATGATATTTTTTCTTTAACTGATTTATAGTGGTATAAGAGTAGTGGAATTAAAATAGCTGCCGAGGGCCTTATAAGCATTGAAAATCCCAAAAAAATGCCTGAAGCTAGGGGTGAATACTTACTTTTAAAAATAATCGTTAGAATGGTGGCTAGGGTTAGGGCTGTAAATGGAATATCGGAGGAATATAGAAGGGTTTGCTTATTGAAAAGAGGATTAGAGAGAAGAAGAATTAAAGCTGTTATTGCGGCCTTTCTACCAAACATTCTGTAGGTTATTATATAAGTGGCTGAAAGGATAAAAATGGACAAGAGGAGTATCAGAAGATTGGCGTTGATATCACTAGGGCCTGAAAGTAGAAAATAAAGATATGTCAGGAAACTTGTTCCAGGTAAGCCTCGTCCGGTAAGTATAGTTTCATATTTTCCATTGAATAAAAGAGAAATAGCTCCGTCAAAATATAGATAAAGACTATCCCAGATTAACTGTCCTTTTGGAGGGATATAGTAAAGATAAAACAGGGTAAATCCTAAGATTATCCCGCTTATGAGCATCTTTTCATATTGTTTTAAGAAAAAAGTTAGGAAGGCTAGGATTCCTACAAGTAAAATGAAAAAAACTAGCAACTCTCTTATATTATATTCGCGGGGTTCTATTTTTTCGAAGGCTCTTTGGTTAAAAAATATATTTTGGTCTGTTCCAGTTATAAATAAAATGTCATCTTTCAAATATACGAGGGGTAGCATCGAGGCAGCTTCTGGTAGTCCTGTTATATTCCAGTAATTCTTGATTATTCCATTATTCTCCGTATTTCCTATTAGTAATGCAGGTCTATTAAGCGAGCTTTCTTCATGAGATATAATGGTTTGAAAGTAATCTTCTAATCTCTTTGTATAATATGCTCCCCATCGGTGACTTACAGAAGAATTCCCTATAAAGACATGGAGTTTTGAAGCTTTTGAGTTTATCAAAAAGTTTTGAACTTCAGATGTCGAAGGGAGTATGTACGATTCTTGGATACTAAAGTTGAAAAACCTGTTTAGAACGTTTTGAGCCGTTTCAATCCTGTTTTTACCTCCGATTCTCTCATAGCGGATTCCTAATTTTTCGGCATCATAAGGTACTGCGAACCGCCCTCCGATTATGATTAGCCTCTCTGGATTAATTTTTCTTATTTCATTTTTAACTTCCTGAGTGAACTTACCGCATTCTATAATGAGGTAGGGCGCCTGTAGTGACTCGGAGAGTAGTTTGGCTATGTCTTCGTCTTGGTTACAACTAACAATCATAATACTGCCGGCAGTGACTTCTACATCGCTTAATAAATACAACAAGATAACAAAGATGAGTAAGTAGCGCATACTCTCAATTTTATGAATCTACCAGAAAAAATATAAACTTGGGGGCAAAATTTTATCGGGGGTAGTATAACGTGGAGATAAAAGAAATTTCATTAAAGAATGGTGTAGCCTTGGGAATTAAAGTTGAACTCCCAAATGCCCCCTTCTTGATGATTAAAGGAGATAAGGGCTTTATAATGTGTGGCTACTTGGATATAAAGGCGGCTGAAAAGCTTAAAGACGTAGCTGCAAAGATAAAAGGTGTCTCTGATTTCGTTGATATCCTTGATGGCGAGATAACTGATGTCACAACCGAGGCAGAGAAGTTGGGAATTCTTAAGGGAATGAAAGGAAGAGAAGCATTGGAGAAACTAGTAGGGAAATGATTAAATTCATAATCTTGCTATTGTGTTTTATTGCAAGCCCTGTGTTGGCGCAACAGATAGTTTCCTACAGCGTTGATGCTTCGATTGAAGAAATGACGCTGTATGAGAGTATTTCAATCACTTTTTTAAATACATATAGTAAGGATCTTACTGAATTTACATATCCTTTTCCAGGTAGTTTGATAGGCCTTTCAGTTTATGATGCTAGGGGGGATATGCTTAACTTTTCATCTGCTTATCGAGGGGGCAATACATATGTTACCGTATTTTTTTCAAAACCATTGCCGATAGCTGAGAATTTCACGATCATTTATAAATTTACGAGAGAAGGCGCTATAACTAGGAAAGAAAATACTTATATCTTAACTGAGAGCTATTCTCTCCTAGCAAGTGTTGTAAATTTTGATATGACTCTCACTCTTCCTGAGGGCTTCGGTTTAGTTGAGGCTAGTCCAGGTCCAACCAAAATAGTCTCTGATGGAAGGAGACATATACTTAGCTGGGATTTGAGAGAGCCTATCCCGACTTTTTACCGAGGATTTAAAGTTATAGTTTTATACGAAAGACTATTTCTACCATGGTGGGTTGGGAAAGAGAAGTATATCTACGGGCTAGTGGCTTTGATAGTTTTAACAGGAGGGGCAGTCTCCCTGTATACTCGTATAAAGGAAAGGCGAAGAGGGGCTAAATCTAAGATTGATATTTTGAAGGAAGATGAACAGAAGATAATGAACTTAATAATAGAGGAGGATGGAATAGATCAAAGAGATATTCAAAAGAAAACCGGATTTTCAAAAGCTAAAGTGAGCAAAATATTATCCGAGTTAGAGAAAAGAGGAGTTATTAGAAAAGAGCCGCATGGAAGAAGAAACAAAATATATTTAACTGAAAAAATTAAAGAAACATAAATAAACATTTAAAAACAATAAAACTCCTAATTTCATTATATTTTTGGTTTTAGATAGAATAGTTTAAAGAAAAATTATAAATAAATACAAAATAAATCTAAATTTATGAGTGAAGAGCTTCTAACGATGTACTTGGCGTTAGCGAGTATAATGCTGGGAATAATATTAGTGATGGAAATCGACAAAATTAAGTCTAGAAAAGGGGGGGTCTCAGACTAAGTTTTATGGGAACCCAAAAAATATAAATACAAAGTTGTGCAAATATATGAATAACCCCTTATTAGTGGGTGAGGGGGTGAGAAATTTGGAAAAAATACGTACTGAGAAAGACCTCGATAAAATGTGTGAGGAGATAGCTGAAGGGTTATCTCCAGAAGAAAAGAAGGCCTTTGCGGATAAACTTCTAGGAATCCTTCTCGATTCCAAGACGGAAGCTAGATTGGATAGCCGTCTCGCTAGAACGATCCTTTACCTTGAAGCTCATGATATGCTTGGTTCTAAATTCGGAGTAACTCAACTTATTAAAGCTAGCATGATTCTCGAACCTGAAAAAACGATTGAAGCCATAGAAGAGGTCTCTGAAACTAGAAAAATCATTTCCGCTCCGTTCTAAATTCCGCAAAGCGGATATTATGTTAGATTGGAGTTAGGTTAGAGTGCGCTTTGGAGTTGAGTTTGTTCCTAGAGAGGATTTTTGGAAGATTGCAAGTTACGGCATAATGGCAGAGAAGTTTGGCTTTGATTCTATTTGGGTGACTCATCACTTTAACAATCAAGACGTTTATATAATTTTGACTACTATCGCAAACTATACTGAAAGGATTCTACTAGGTCCCGGTGTCACAAATCCTTATTTATATAATCCGGTCCTTAATGCTTCTGCACTATTATCACTTGATAGAGTTTCAGGCGGAAGAGCTATGCTAGGGATTGGGGCTGGTGACAGAGCTACATTAAATTGCTTAGGTATAGAGATGAAGAGCCCTGTCAGCGCAGTAGAAGAAAGCATTACTATAATAAGAAGATTATTGGCAGGAGAAACTGTGAGTTTTGATGGTGAAATTTTTAAAATCCAAGGGGCTACTTTAAATATCAAAGCTAATAGGGATATCCCAATATATGTAGGTGCACAAGGACCTAAGATGCTTGAGATGGCTGGTCGTGTAGGGGATGGAGTTCTAGTTAATGCCTCTCATAAGCGAGACCTAGAATATGCGGTAAAACAGATAAAGAAAGGGAGAGGTAATAGAGGTGAAATCGATGTATCTGCTTTCACATGCTTTTCGGTCGATTTTGATCCCATTAAAGCTAGAAGAGCAGCTGAGCCTATAGTGGCCTTTATAGTTGCAGGTTCCCCCAAGGCTGTATTAGAGAGGCATGATATATCTCAAGAAGATTCTGAAACTATTAGGAAATTTCTCGAAAGAAGAAAATTTAAGAAAGCATTTGAATCTGTCACAGATCAGATGATGGATTGCTTCTCGATTTATGGAACGCCAGCAGATTGCCTACAGAGGATTGAAGAAATTTCGAAACTTGGTGTTTCTCAAGTAGTATTAGGATCACCTATAGGTCCTAATAAAAAAAGGTCTCTAGAAATCGTTAGGGACGAAATAATCGGGAAGGTACCTTAGGTACAGCTATTTCTTTTTCAATACCAAATGCTATTTCGCATGGTTCATTACAATGTTTGAGTTCTTCTTCTAGACAAGTAGAAAAGATTTCACCACATACACGGCATTTTGCTTTCCATATGGTTACATTGTAGACGGTCAATTTTATTTCACCACCACATAACTTTATTGAACTAATATTTAAACTTTACTATAAATTTTAAACGTATCATCTAAAATTATAATTATAAATCAAACTATAATACAACTTATCGCTAGATTTTCATTTTTAAAATCTTTCTAATATTCTATTAAGTGCGTAGATTCTATGATCTTATCGACTATTACCGGTTCAGGCTGAACCCCGTCAATGTTTAATTTATCGTTTATTATAATCTTTGGCACTGAAAATACTTGGTACTTCTGGGCTAACTCTGGGAATTCCAGGGCATCAATCATATCAGCTATTATATTCTCATTAATCATAGCAAGTTTTTGGGTCAGTCGCACCATGGTAGGGCAATATGGGCAGGTTGGAGTTGTAAATACCTTTAGATGAACTGGGGTTTTTACTTTTGAAATTCTCTTAACAGTTGTAGGGCTTAGTTTAGGGGTGCCGGAGGAAACATCTACGAGCGTATATATGAACGGCATAAATTCTTTTGCAATAGGTATGCCGAAGTATCTTATCTTTCCTTTGGAGCCCTCAATCACAATTGCAGGGTGTTTATCAATCTTATATTTTTTAGCCTCTTCTGACTTAAGTGTGAGCCCTTTAGCAATCTTTATTTTGTCTGATAGAGCTGCGATTTGCTCTATCATTTCTTCAATTTCCTTACAGTTAATACAGGAGTCCTTATCACCGGTAAAAAGAATTAATTTCACATCCTCTCTTAACTTTTCGAATTCTTTTTTAATATTTTTAAGCTTTGATTCATCGAGTTCGTATACCATATCTACACCTACTTTACATTCTTTTTATTTTCGTAATAAATTTTTAGGTAAAAATTACTAATAATTACAGAAATTTTAAATATAATCTTCCCTTATGTGAGATTTCGTGAAGCGAGATTTTTTAAGAAGACCTACTGAGCCTATAATAGTAAAAGAAAGAAAGATTTCTAGTCTACTTGAGTCTATGCTCTATACCGGTTTCCAAGGTAGAAAACTTGCAGAAAGTATAGAAATATGGGATTCTATGTTACATGAGGATAAGATAGTTATATTGATGGGCCTTAGTGGGGCAATGGTGCCTGCTGGCATGAGGCGCATAATCTCTTTTTTTATAAGGGAGAGAATGGTAGATTGCTTGGTTTCAACTGGGGCAAATATTTTTCATGATATTTATGAAGCGATAGGCGAGAAACACTATGTGGGTACTCCAGTTGTTAATGATGCTGAACTTTATAGATATAAAATCGATAGAATGTACGATATATTCGCCGATGAAGATAAATTTGCAGAAACTGACAGATTAATAGGAGGATTTGCGAAGAAATTGGATAAGAAGGAGTACTCTTCTAGGGAATTCCTTTATCTTTTAGGCGAAGAGATTAAAAAAAATGGGGGCGCTAAGGATTCCATAATAGTAAGCGCATATGAAGCTGGTGTCCCATTATTCGTTCCTGCCTTGGGAGATAGCTCTATTGGTATCGCATTGGCGATGTTATCAAGAGAGCATGGTGAATGCCCTAACATTAATCAGATGAAGGATGTAGAGGAGGTCACTCAGATAGTGGAGAAGGCAGAAAAAACTGGAGTAATTTATATCGGAGGAGGTGTACCTAAAAACTTTATTCAGCAAACCGAGGTTATAGCTAGGAATACCGGTACCGATCTTGGGGGGCATAGTTATGCGATCCAGTTTACGACCGATATGCCTCAGTGGGGAGGTTTAAGTGGGAGCACTTTTGAGGAGGCGGTTTCTTGGGGGAAGATTGATTCTGTAGCTAGTAAAATTCAAGTTCATGTCGATGCTACTATCGCTTTGCCTATAGTTTCTCATGCTCTCTTGGAGAAATCTTTAAAAACAGCAAAAAAAAGGAAAAAGCCAAAATACGATTGGAACGGAAATCTTAGCTTATCATACGCGGTGTAATAATGATTCCTAGGAAAGTCTTTTTTACAAAAGGTGTAGGAAGGCACAAAGAAAAATTAGAATCCTTTGAGTTAGCTCTAAGAAATGCTAAAATTGAAAAATACAATCTAGTGAAGGTCTCCAGCATACTGCCTCCAAATTGTAAGGTTATTCCTAGGGAAAAAGGTTTAAAAGAGTTGCTACCTGGACAGATAGTACACTGCGTTATGAGTGTTAATTCTAGTAATGAGCCTAGGCGTCTTCTAGCCGCTTCAGTTGGATGTGCTATCCCCGCGGAAAAAGGATTATACGGGTATCTCAGTGAGCATCATTCGTTTGGAGAAAACGAAACAAAGGCAGGAGATTATGCTGAGGACCTGGCAGCGAGCATGCTGGCTACTACGCTTGGGATAGATTTTGATCCTGAAAAAGACTATGATGAAAGGAGAGAACTTTGGAAGATCAGCGGCAAAATCGTGAGGACCACAAACGTTACTCAGTCGGCAGTAGTTGGAAAAGACGGTCGATGGACAACCGTAGTAGCCGCCGCAGTTTTTATTTTATAATTCGATTTAAGGATTATGGGTTATCCTCATATTGGGGGGGATTGAAGAAACTTCTATAAGGCTGTTTGGACCTTTTCGGATTTTATTAGCATAAGTCACCTAGTAATCAATCTACGAGAGGAGCCAATAGAATTCATGTTTTTTCAAAGCTTAGCATTGATGCATTAATTCTCTAAATACCTAATCAATCTCTCCAGCATAAGATTTACTTCTACTTGAAGAAAGATTAGATATTTTTTAAGACTTTGCACCTTCTCCACTACTTACTCTATTTGGATATTCATAAATTATTCCTTCCACAGGGCACCTTAAAATACGACCTTTTTTAATAATTTCTAATTCTACTCCACAAAAACATTTCTGAGGCATGTTTAAATCTCCCCCTCAAAAATTTTTCTGAGCAATTAATCAAACAAAAAATAAGATGGGTGGATTATCCACCCTTAGAATTCACCACCTTCTCCGCCTTCAGGAGGCGTTGGTGGCGATTCCTTTTCTAACTTAGAGGCCGCGATTACATCGTCTATTCGTAGTATCATCACAGCCACTTCGCTTGCGCTTGATATCGCTTGGGTTTTCACTCGTGCTGGTTCTACCACGCCGTCTTTGAACATGTCCTTCACTTTACCTTCGATAACGTCTAGTCCGAATCTTACTCCGTTTTTCTCTTGCTCATGTTTCGCTCTCAGTTCTACGATCATATCTATTGGGTCTAGTCCGGCATTCTCGGAGAGGGCGCGTGGGATGACTTCTAGAGAATCAGCGAAGGCTTCTATAGCTAACTGCTCTCTGCCCCCAACCGTCTTAGCATAGTCTCTGAGTCTCTTTGCAATTTCAACTTCAGCTGCTCCGCCACCAGGTACTATACTCTCGTCCTCTAAGGCTGCAGGCACTACACCAAGGCAGTCCTCTAAAGCTCTCTCTACTTCATCTACAATATGCTCAGTACCTCCACGTATAAGTATCGTCACCGCTTTCGGGTCTTTGCAGTCTCTGACAAAGGTCATCTCGTCATCTCCAATTTTTATCTCTTCGACTACTCCAGCGTATCCTAAGTCGTCAGGGCTTAGGTCTTCGATATTAGTTACGATTTTCGCTCCAGTAGCTCTGGCAAGCTTTTCCATATCACTCTTCTTAGCTCTACGTACGGCGAAGATTCCTTCTTTTGCTAGATAGTGCTGGGCTAGGTCGTCGATGCCTTTCTGGCATATAAGCACGTTTGCACCGGATTCTTTGATCTTCATTACCATATCCTTAAGCATTCTCTCTTCTTCATCTATAAACGCCTTGAGTTGATTTGGATCTGTGATTCTGATCTCCGCATCTATCTCGGTCTTCTCTATTTCTATAGATGTATTGAGTAAGGCAATCTTGGCGTTTTCAATCTTTCGGGGCATTCCAGGATGTACTCTTTCCTTGTCTATTACAATACCCTGTACCAGCTCTGTATCCTCGATTCCTCCTCCTTCTTTCTTCTCAAGTTTTATATTGTCAGTGTCGACCATGATCTTTCCGTCCTCTTCCTCTGCGACCGCCAGTACGGCTTTGACCACTAGATCAGCTAAGTATTCTTTGGACTTCTCGGCTCCTTTACCCGTCATTGCAGTTATTGCAACTTTTTTCAGAGTCTTGATATCATCTTTTTTCACTTCGATGGAAATATCTTTTATAATTTCTTCAGCCTTCTCGGCAGCCATTCTGTAGCCATTAGCCACGACCGTTGGATGAACGTCTTGGTCGAGCAACTCTTCTGCTCGCTTGAGAAGTTCTCCTCCGATTACTACCGCTGTAGTAGTGCCATCGCCGACCTCGTCATCCTGTGTTTTTGCTATCTCCACCATCATTTTAGCCGCGGGATGCTCAACATCCATTTCCTTTAGTATGGTCACACCATCATTCGTTACCACCACGTCGCCTAAGCTATCAACAAGCATCTTATCCATTCCCCGCGGGCCCAAGGTGGTTTTTACGCTTTCGGCGATTACTCTAGCCGCTAAAATATTCATCCGTTGGGCATCTCTCCCAATAGTTCTTTGAGTCTTATCCGACAATATTAGTATCGGTTGTCCACCAAGCTGTGCTGCCAATTTCACACCTCCTTGATTTTAGTTTTTGGTAATAATCAGAAATAAGGTTCCATGTAGATTTTCTGCCAATCTCCTACACGGCACCTCCATTTCTAAGTTCTAACACGAAAACGGGAGTTGGATAACATCTTAAAATATTTTAGTAACGATTTGTTAGAATACTTTTTATATAGGTCTATGCATTTATCTAATATCTTCAAATCCCCTCGTTTTACCATGGAATAATATAGACAAGTAATTTAAGGCATGATGGGTTAAGAAATCTCTCCTTCCCGCTTGAAGTCTTCTGGCAGAGGTATAAACCAGCATCTTCGAATTAAAATGCATCTTTCCAATTTTTTTAAGCTTCAGGGCAAGAGTAACATCTTCAGCAGATTTCACAGTTAAATCGAAACCTCCTACATGCTCGAAGGCCCTTTTAGATACTGCAAAATTCATACCTGTTATATTTGGGACCCCTAGGTAATGACTCGCTATGAGAAAAAAAGTAAATCCAAACTTAGCTAAATATTTTTCAAATACTGTGGCGTCAGCAAGATATACTGGACCATATACGCAGACTATATTTTTATGAAAACTTTTCTGTATCTCTCTTATCCAGTTTTCAGTAACGATGGTGTCTGCATCGGTAGAAGCTATTAGATCTCCCTTTGCCTCTTTAAACCCTCTTTGCCTAGCGAAAGCAACTCCTTTTCTAGGCTCATATACTACTTTATCTGCGTATTCTTTTGCTATTTTGGCTGTATCATCTGTGCTTGCATTGTCCACTACAATTATTTCATGTGCTTCAAGGCTCTGGTTTCTTAGGGATTCTAGGCAGCTTTTTAAAAGTTTTTCCTCGTTGTATGCTGGAACTACAACAGAAACTTCGTGATGATTTTTATCTATTCCTCTATTCACAAATTAAATATTTTGTTTTTCAATTAAATAATTGTAGGGCATCATTTGAATTTAGATGTAGTGGTTGTGGTTATTTTATTTGTTCCCGCCCTTCTTTCGATATGAAATACATGTGCAAGTCATAATGAGGCTCTTCGTCGCCTGCATGTCCTTGTGGCAGGTAATTTAGTTCTACATGATTGATTTTCTGGCCTAGTGTTGACATAATGAAAGGCCTGCCTATTACTTCGCCTGATGGTAATGTAATAGGGTTGCTCTCTAACTCATCTTCGTGAATCATATACTCGATCCCAATGATCTTTCCTTCATGAACTAGGTATATCGGTCCGAAAGGAAGATCAGAAGGAATCGCCCAGTGCTCTCCCATCCCAGGTACAACTTCGCTTAGCTTTATTGCTTCATTAGGAAGGGCTAGTATGTTTTCCTCAGGCTGTGACGTAACACATCCTGCGATTAAGATAACTGCAAGGAGCAATGATAGAAAAATAAAATTTTTAGTTACTAATGTCTTCCAAGTCATGGAGTAACCACCTCTTAAGAAAATCGAATTAAAAAAATGGTATTTTCATATTTCAATATTTCATTATTTTATGATTAAAAAAGAGTAATTTTAGGGCCGTTGCTATATTTGTCTTTTTATAATAGGATTGAAGTAGTGATTCAATAATTTAATGTCCTATTTTTTTTATTATTCGTAATCAAGTTAATTAACCGTATTTTAGAAGATAAATATCGCGAATGAGCACCGTTGGAGGCGAGTGGTTTTGAATAAGAAAATAGTGGAAGCATTAAACTCAGATTTAGCGCTTGAACTTAGTGCTATAACTCAGTATATGTGGCATCACGTAATGGCTACGGGTTTAGAGAGTCCGCATATACAGCAAAAGTTCAAAGAAATTTCCATTGTAGAGATGAAACATGCAGAGGCTATTGCTAATAGGATAACCTATCTTGGGGGCACCCCTACTACAAAACCAGCTGAAATTAGAGTTGGGGGGGATTTAAAAAAGATGATTAAGGATGATCTTAAGGGCGAGCGTATAGCTATTAAACAATACACTGAGCATGTAAGACTATGTGATGAGGAAGGGGATTTTGTCACAAAACGTATGCTCGAAAAAATAATAGCTGATGAACAAGAACATGACGATTTTTGGAGTTCAGTGCTTGATATCAAGACTCTCGGAGAGGAGGGGTTATAACAATGTCTGAAAAAATAAAAGAGGCGTTAAACCAAGCTATAGCTCGGGAGTTAACAGCTATAACTCAGTATATGTGGCATAATGTCATGGCAACTGGCATGGAGAGCCTAAAAATAAAAGAAATTTTTAGAAATATCTCTATAACTGAGATGAAGCATGCTGAAGCCTTTGCAAAGAGATTAAACTATCTTGGAGGAGTACCTACAATAAAGCCTAACCCTATTAAAGTGGGAGGTAATCTTGAAAAAATGATTAGAGATGACTTGGAGCTTGAAGAAGGTGCCGTTGAGATGTATAACAAGCATATAAAGATTTGTATAGAGGAAAACGACTATGTTACGAGAAGAATTTACGAAGAAGTTTTGGCTGATGAAGAAGAGCATCTTCATACTTGGAACAGCTTATTATCAAAATGAAGGGAGGTAGAAAAAATGACCGAGTTTTCTTTAAAATCTATAAATAGGCCGGGAGACCCAGAAAATCTAAGCGATCTTGAAAAGAAGCATCTGCCGGTACTTTATGCTCCGGAAGTTGTGAAGGCAAATGAAGCCTTTAGCGTTACAGTTAAGGTTGGAGAATTATTAAAACATCCTAATGAATATGGACACTTTATCCAGTGGATCGAACTCTATGCGGGTGAGGCCTTTATAGGTAGAGCTGATTTATCGCCTGTTAAAAGTGAACCTGAGGTAACTTTTAAAGTTTCACTAGATGGGTCCACTACTCTTAGGGCAATTGAGAGTTGCAATCTCCATGGTATGTGGGAGAACACCTCGGAAATAAGGGTTGAGTAAAGATGGCAACTTGGAAATGTGAAAACTGCGGCTTTGAGAAGGAGAGTAGATGTAAACCAAGAAAGTGTCCCGAATGCGGTTCTAAAAATTCCTTCTCAAAGGTTTAAGTATTAAATCGAGGTAGCTCATATGAAAGATGTCAAGCTAGCTGATGGGATATATTGGGTCGGAGCTATTGACTGGGATATACGTTTTTGCGGTTCCTACACTACTCCGATTGGAACCACATATAACGCCTATCTAATTTTAGATGAAAAAAATGTCCTTATAGACACCGTTAAGACGGGATTTCACTCCGAGTTACTCGAAAGGATTAGGAACATAATAGATCCCTCGGAAATTGACTATGTGATAGTTAATCATACTGAGAAGGATCATGCTGGCGCATTACTTGAAGTTATGAGAGAATCAAAAGACGCAGAGATTGTTATATCTGATAAGGGGAAAGAGAGCCTATTGAAATATTATGGTGCTTGGCCTGCGAGGGCTGTAGACACAGGGGACGCATTGAAAATAGGCGAAAGGACTCTAACATTTATCAAGGCCCAAATGCTTCATTGGCCGGATAATATGTGCACATACTCGGAGAAAGAGGGAATTCTTTTTTCTAATGATCCATTTGGTCAACATATTGCTAGCAGTGAGCGCTTCGATGACGAGATTCCAAGCGAGAAATTAATGGAGCATGCTGCAAGATATTTTGCGGCTATTGTAATGCCCTATTCAGCCGTGGTACTTAAAAAAATAGGAGAAATAAAAAATATGGGTATACGCATTAATGCTATTGCTCCAGCACACGGGCTGATATGGAGGAAAGCCCCTGAAAAGATAATAGAAGCATATGCAAAGTGGGCAAGTGGGGAGGCTGAAAATAAGGCGGTCATCATATACGATACTATGTGGTCTAGTACTGCAGAGATGGCGAAGTTGATCTCCCGAGGCATGGAGAAGAATAACATCCAAGTTAGGCTTTTTAACTTAAGGAATTCCGACTGGACTGAAATTGCAAAAGAGGTTATGGAATCAAAGGCGGTTTTAGTAGGCTCTCCTGCTCTTAACTCAGGAATGTATCCGACTGTAGCTGGGTTCCTGCATTACATAAGAGGACTAAGGCCACGGAACAAGATGTGGTTTGCTTTTAGCTCGTATGGATGGGGCGGAGGAGCAGTAAAAGCTATAAAGGAAGAGCTGAGTAGAGGAAGATTTCAGGTGATAGATACCTTGGAAGTGAAGTATGCGCCTGGAAAAAAAGATATCGAAGAGTGCTATAGATTTGGAGAAGACATTGCGGCTATGATAAGAGGTGAGGATAAATGAAGGTTTTTACTAAAGAAGAGCTAAAAGAATACGATGGTGTAAATAAGCCTGCTTATGTAGCCTATAAAGGGAAGGTATATGATGTGTCTGACAGCCTTATGTGGGAGACTGGTGTTCATATGGGCGACCATCTAGCTGGCCATGACCTTACAGAGGAATTTGAAGACGCCCCACATGGAGAGGATAGATTAGAAGTCTTTCCGGTTGTTGGTGAGTTCAGGGATTAGTTTGCCTTTAACCTTCTAGTTCAAAGTACTTCTCTACTCCTTGCCAGTATCCGTGGATTTCTAGGGCTTCCTCCATATACTCGATCCATTCTTTATGCTTCCTTTCTTCACCAACTAAGATTTCAAAAATCTTCTTCTCTTTTTCTCCTACTTTATTTGATAATCCTGCATAGTAGTTTATAGACCTCTCTTCAACTTTTTTGGCTTCTTCTAGGATTTCTTTGTCCTGTCTGCCAGCTTTTATTTTTTCAGAGAATTCTTCTTCTTTCGGGAATATTTTCGGTTTGCCGATGTGCTTCTCTATGATCTTCTCAGGGTTTTCTTTATCTTCTACGGATTTCAAGAGGGATTCTAAAAATTCTTTATGCCTTTTCTCTTCTTTAGCCAAGAACTCTAGAGTCCTTTTTCCAGCCGGGTCTTGGGTTTTTTCAGCCGCATTAGAATAAAATTTTATACCATCCTCTTCGATTGTTATTCCGGTTTTAAGTCCTTCCAATAATATTGCGCTCATGCTTTAACTTGTAATTTCATTATATAATAAATTTTCATTAGAGCTATGCTGGGATTAGAGCAATGAAAAATAAGGCCGTGATTCTACTTTTCTGAAGAATGCAAGTGTAAATGTCTTTTTCTCTCTTGCAGTAAATTCTTTTGAAAAGAGGATTTGGTATAACAATGTTAAAAGTTTATTAGTATTATGCCGAGGTGACAGAGAGGCTATGTGACCGACTGCAGATCGGTTTACAGGGGTTCGACTCCCCTCCTCGGCTGTCTGGGGCCATGTCTTAAGCCTTAGAATTTATTAGCCGTTGAAAAGGAGGTTTAAGACATGGCTTCCGAGGACCTATATAAGAGAGATGACAACCTGGAGAAATATGCCGGGAGATGTATATCCAGGCTGCACCCCGAGGATAGAGGGGACGTTGAGCGCTTCTGCAACGACCTGCTGGCTGAGGGCTACAGCACAAGCAGGGTAATGAAATACGTTTCAGCTCTAAGCAGTATAAGCCGGAGGCTGGGTAAGCCATTCAAGGATCTCACGATGGAGGACGTTAAGGCATACGTGGCGGGCCTGGAGAGAAGCAGCTACAGCGGCTGGACCAAGCACGACCACAAGGTGATCCTCAGGCGCTACATGCGCTGGCTTGGCAAAGGCGAAGCGGTTGACTGGATCAAGGTTAAGCAGCCTAAGAACGGCACCACGCCTGAGGAGGTCTTGACCGAGGAAGACATAAAGAAGCTGGCAGCTGTTGCTTATACTACCCGTGATAGGGCCCTGGTGCTGGCTCTCTATGAGTCTGGCTGCAGGATCGGCGAGTTCCTCCCACTTAGACTAAGGCATGTCAGCTTTGACAGGTACGGGGCCGTGCTCAGGGTCAGCGGTAAGACGGGGGACAGGCGTGTAAGGCTCGTTGCCAGCTCCTTGTCCTTGGAGAGGTGGATCGAGGAGCACCCCCGGAAGGATGACCCCGACGCCTACCTCTGGTGTAAGACGCCCACGCCGAACAACCCGAAGTGGAAGAACAACCACTTGTCCTATGGCTTCACCTGTCGCCTGTTGAGGGAGCTGGCTGTTAAAGCAGGGGTAAAGAAGAGGGTTAACCCTCATGCGTTTCGGCATGCCCGGGCCACGTTTTTGGCTAGGCATTTGAAGGAGCCTGAGATGCGGGAGTTCTTCGGCTGGGGAAGGGACAGCGAGATGCCCAGCATATACGTGCACCTATCCGGCCGTGACGTGGACGGGAGCCTACTTGCGGTCTACGGATACAAGGAAGCCAAGGAGGCCCAGGATCCAGTTATCAGGGTAATGGAGTGCCCAAGGTGCAAGGAGAAGACAGACCCGGCCAGCTTGTTTTGCAGAAAATGCGGGTTGCCATTGGGTGATAGGGCGGGGTTTGATGTGGACAGGTTCGAGGAGCTCATGATAGACTTCCTCAAAGCAGTTGCAGAGGAGTTCCCAAGCGTGAGGGAGAGGTTTAGAAGGATTGTCGAGGAGAAAGGTGCTAGGGAGCTGTTCACGTGAAACTTAAATCCAAGTCAGGCAAGGACATCGTGGCAACCCTCAGGCGGCTGGGCTTCACGATAGCAAGGGTAGGGAAGCACTACATCATGCGGAGAGGAGGCGTGATAGTGCCGGTGCCATATCATAGAGAGATACCGAGGGGCACGATCAAGGCGATAATAAGAGAGGCGGGGATAAGCGTCAGAGAGTTCCTTGAACACGACCCCTAGACAGTGGTTTTAACCTTGTATTCACCTATCTCTATTGGGGCGTACTTCTCTAATTCGCCCCTGACCTCTAGGATGCCTTCGATGGCGTCTTTTATCATGTCTAGGGCTTCCTCTACGGTTTTACCGTAGGAGACAGCGCCTTTTACTAGAGGACAGACGACTGTGTAGCCGCCCTCCGGCTCGGGGGTTAGCTCGACGTCAAACCTCATGCTAGACATCGGGGAATCCTAACCTCCATAAAGCTTTATGCAATTCTTGAAATAGCGCCAAAATCAAGTATAGATTAGTGCAGGGCTTGGCGAGGTAATATTTGGTAATGTTATAGGGATCTGCATTTTCTCCTCGAACTTACTAAAAAGAAAGATCTTGAATATTATCATATTTCTATGCAGCTTTATCTCAACTTGGCTCTTTTTCAAATTAACCAATATATTCCTAGCCAGTTTCTTATCACAGCCGGTTATTTCACATATGAACTCAGTCGCCTCCATTATCTGTATCCCTACTAGGTTCTTTTTATTGTCAAAGTCTAATACTAGGTTCCCGAATTCTATGCTACCCTTAGATTTAACATCTTTTCTAAATAAAAAAAGGTCATCATTTTCTTCATCATAACTAAATTCAAAATCTCGCATGTTTCTCAACCTTATGTTGCCATCTTCTATTAATTTTTATCACAGTAGGTATAATAACCTTATCACTTAATACTAAAATATATCGGTGTGCTTGGGTTTTGCTATAACCGAAATAGCAATCATATTTTTCTTCATTAGGTCTCATTGCTACTTGTTTCCCAGCAAAGACCAGCCTCTTGGGGTTTGTAACATTCTCTATTACCTCCTCTAAGCTAATCCCCCTCCTTTCGGCTTGTATTTTTGCATGTTTAGTGATTATTATATCAGATTTCTGGTATTTCTTCAGTTTCTTTTTTACCGTATCCTTATAGTTTTTTTCTTTCATTTACGAGAAAATAAGTGGTTTTTTTCAGCGTTTAAAGCTTATCCGTCAAAGGAGTTCTCTAGTGTGCCTCTTCCTAATTCTTTTTGAGGAGGATTTATACGTTAGGAGGGCGAAGTAGTATTATGATGAAGAAGGTTAAGGCTAGGAGCTTGGAGGAGTTGCCGGACACGGGGGAGTGGACGGAGGTCGAGTTCACGGAGCCGCTGGTGGTTGAGTCAGTGGTAAAGAAGAAGACGCCAAGGAAAGCCTAAAAGAGCTTCTTTTTGAGACGTTAGCGTATAGGGACCTCGAACCCCTTATTATTAAGATATCTAGGGGTCAGGGTTTGCTTGATCTATTTCCAGACACGTTTAAGAAGCTCTGAGGGTAGTTTCTTGATAGCTAGGGTTAATAGGTTTTTGAACAAGGACTCCTTTAATGACTCTTCTAGCTTGTTAAAGAGACTGTCATCGGCCTTGACTGCGCTTATAGTTGCTTCGTGTTTCCGTAAGAATAAGGCCAGGTCCTTATCCATGTTTTTCAAAACATCCACTATATCCACAGGGCTGACAACCAGTGCCTTCTCAGTCAGAGGTATAATTCCCTTAAGCAGGTCCTGGTAAAACTTGAATCCCTCAGCTAGGAGTCTTTTAAAATACATGGATAAGAGGCTGCTATAACCGTTCTCTTCCTTGGATATAAGCACTAAGCCAAGATAACTTATATCCAATTTGCCGTCTTCTCTCTTAACTATTATCCTCTCCTTTTCTAGGTCTTCAATGGCTCCTCTTACTGCTTCCTCTTTTATGACGCCTCCATGCCTGTCCACGACGTTTTTCACCAGCTCCTCTGGCGTCATCACCCTAGCAGCCATTAGCAGCTCCTGTATAACCAGCTTGGCGTGGGGCTTCTTCAGCAGGTCGTTATATGTCTCCTCAGGTGGGATCCCCAAGGCGATAAGGCCCTCAGGCGTGGCCCTCAAGTAGGTCTCCCTCCCGTGTTTCTCTCTAACAATCCAGCCCTTGGCCTCTGACTCGTTTAAATGCCTGATAACTGCTGGCCGGGTCATCTGTAGGGCTTCCTCCAAGTCTTTAACCCTCTTAGCCTCTCCCTGGGATATTAGCTCGAGAATCTTTCTCCGGGTTTCACTTAAACCAGCCATGTCTTGCTTCTCCTCCTAATTTTTAAATACGTAATGAATACGTAATGGAAACTTATTTAAATGGTAAACATACATAGATGATTCCATACGTGTATAATAGAAAGTTAACATATAAAAGGTTGTGGTAAAAGATGACGACTGTGAAATTCAAGGGAAAAATCGCAAAAATGGGGAATAAACGGGTCATAAACGTGCCCTTCGCCTTATTTGAAATGGTTGACTTAGGAGGGGTTTATCTAGTATCACTTAAGCCGATTAGGGAGGGCGATGACTGTGGAAAGGGTGAGGTCACTTCTAGCCAGCTGGCTCAGAGAAGCTGAAGAGGAGGCCCCAGTGGGGAGGGGCCAGCACCACCGAGCGAAGGAGGTTCAGGAGGTGATCAAGAATGTGTAGCACGTTGCTAACTCATAAAGACGAAGGAAAACCCCCTAACAGTTCTACACTACCGGATTCTCGAGGACCTTAAAAAGCTGCCCCGCACTAGCGGTGGCATAGTCCGGTTCCCTGAGGTTTTTCGCTTGCTAGCATGGAAGTATCACTTACCTAAGGCGGATGCCAAAAGACTGTTGAGGGAGCTTGAAGAGGCCGGGCTGATTGAGATCGTGCCTTTTCACGGCATACGGATCATAGGAGGAGAGGGGAAATGACGCTTAGCGAAAGATATAGGGGTGCAGCCGAGTATAGCTTTGGAGATTTTTCAGTTTGGTACTGGAACAGCAACGGTAAGTTCACCTTCGAAGTAACCCGAGGCGAAGAGGATAAAATCGTCCATGGCGAAACCGTCCTAGGCGATATCTCCCGTCCCTCAGTACAAGATAAATTCCGGAAGATTTTAAAAAGTCTTTTCGACCTCAAAGGCCGTGAAGGAGGAAAAGAGGCTGAAAGAATTGCAAGGGAAATAATTGCAGAGTATAATCAGATATTCAAAACAAAAAACAAGAGCACCGGAGAAAGTGAGGACGTTGACGACTGGATCGAAGCCAAAGCCGAAGAACTGCTAGACGATCCCTATATTCTAAGAGAAATCAAGGAGTACTTGGATAAAAAGATAGTCGGAGAAGACCAAAATAAGCTGCTGCTGTTTCTTATCTTTTTAACCAAGAATACTGATCCGCAGGCGTGCTTCCTGTTGGCTCAAAGCAGTACAGGCAAATCATATCTTGTAAACAATATCAAGTGCCTCTTCGAAGAAGATGTTTTATACTACACTAGGGTGACAGAAAAGGCACTTGATAGGATCGGCAAGGATATCACCGGTAAAATTCTGTGGATTGGTGAGGGAGTGGGAGCCAAAGAGGCTGTGGAGATCCTAAGACAATGGATATCCGAGGGCAAACTGAGGCTGCTTACAAATGTTAAGACAGAGGACGGGAGGCTTGAGACCCAAGAGATCGAGACCGTGGGCAAGCCTGTTTTCATTACAACCCAGGTGGAGAAAAAAATCGATCCTGAGCTCAAAACTAGGGTGTGGACGATAACCCTAGATGAATCTAAAGAACAAACCGAGAGGATACTGGAGTTCGAGGCTAGAGACTTTATGTTCCCAGGTTCATCTAATAATAGTGATGAAGAGCTAAGGGTTATCCGCTATGCCCTGAAATCGCTGAAGCCTTACAGGGTTCTCGTGCCCTATATGGGGGTCCTTAAGGAGACTATACCAAAGCAGGACGTTAGGATTAGAAGAGACTTTCGGAAGATAGGCGCCTTGATACAGGCCTGTGCTTTGCTGCATCAGAGGAATAGGCCCATTATAGAGATTGAGGGAGAGGAGTACCTGGTCGCTACTTTCGCGGACTATAGGATCGTGAGGTCTGCAATACTCAACTCGATCAAGCCTACTATAACCGGCCTTGATGAGGAGTTTGAAACGCTATTGAAAGCTGTTAAAGAATCGGGGGAGGGCACGGTTAAAGAGGTAACTAAGAAGGCAAATGAACTGGGATTAAGACTTGGCCAGGATAATGTTTACCGGAAACTTAACTTGCTTGTTGACTGGGGTTATTTGTACGTTGATAAGGAGGGAAGGAGGAATATCTATGAATTAAGTCCGAAATCTGAAAACAACGGTAATGAATTCGGTTTGATTCGGTTTCAGAGTTTAGCGGAGAGATTTGGAGAAAAGGAGTTCAAGGAATGGCTGAATAGCATCTATTCGGTTTCGGTTGGTTATGTAGAGAATAACAATTTTTCAAATCCAAGACTAGCTTATGAAGATTTAAAAAAATATATCTATACACCGGTAACCGAAAACGAGAACATCGAATTAGGGGGTAAACCATCCTCTGATAGCGGTGATGGAAGCGGTGAAACTTGGAACCGAGTTAAACCGAATAGAAAAGATGTAAAAGATGAAAACAAGCCTGATTTAAGCTTGTTGGATGAGGAGGCTCTGGAAAGACATAGGTCGATTAAAATATTCATTGAGTCAGAGTGTAGAAAACAGAAGATCGACTACCTCACAACCCAAGACTTGTTAGACTGGGCCGTGGAAAAAGGCGTAGACTCTGAGCAGTTGGATAGAGACCTGCAATATCTGAAAACTCAAGGAGAGCTTTACAATCCCAGAGGGCCGGATACATGGAGGGCTGTATGAGACTTTACTGTTTTGAGAAGGAGCTTAAGGAGGCTGGTACCCGTGGAGAATGACTTCGCCGAGCATAATAATAGGCTGCGATGTAGGAAATGCGGCCTACTATGGCAACCAAAGCATCAAAGAAGGCCGCCGCTGTCAAAGTGTCTCGTGGAAGATGAAGAAGCTGCATCTACAGGTCAAATTTCGTCAGCTACAGGCAACTGTAGGCAAGGTTTAGAGGAAGCGAATAGAAATAGATTAACCCCTACCAGAAATCACGGTAAACCTCTGACTTTTAGACGCTGCCTGAGATGTGGAGAAGACATCAGCGATAGACATGGTAACGCCAAGTACTGCATCCGCTGCACCAATGCTAGGAGTAAGCCCTTCGTGGTAGCCTGCAGGGTTGACAGGGAGACCTATACTAGGATCCAAGAGTACAGGCCGATATCTTCATGGCTTGAAAGACTTATCAAGAGGGAGGTTGATAGAAATTGAAGATTCCAAGGTTGTTCAAGAGAAAGCGTAAGCCGTCTACCCTTGAGGAGAGGAAAAGGGAGATAGAGGCGTATAGGCGTGAGATAAAGGCCAGGCTCAAGGAGCTGAAGAAGGAGGGGAGGATATGAAGACGATCCTGGTAGCCCTTCATTCACACAAGCGGGTTCTTCTTCCGGCCTCGTTGTTCTTCGCTTGGCTTTCACCCTATCCTTTTTCTTTCCCCTTTGGCCTGCTGTCATGCTACTACTTGCTGGCTCCAAGCCTGGTTGCTCTTGTCATGCCTGGGCCGACTGGTTACCGGCTTAAACGGCTTCCTAGGATCATCATGGCTCCAGGGCTCGTTAGCTTCCTGGTGCATTCTAGGGCATGGTGGTGAAATATCCTTGGAGATTTGTGAGCCAAGCCTGATACCAAGCCATTGCAGGGGCTGCATGCTCACGCCACCCAGAGGAGGAGTTAAACATTGCATCGGGTTTCCTGAGCTATGCCGGGCTAAGAAAGGTGGGAAGCCTTGCCCAACCATCCCATAACGGCCAAGCAGCTTGTGGAGATCCTCAGGTACTATAGCAGGGGCTATGGCTTCCACTCGACCGCCCGTAAGGCGGGTGTCTCGCCAAGCACGGTTAAACGCTACATCCACAAGTTAACAAGTTAGAAGAAATAACCAGAGTGAACGGTAAGAGCCTTATCCGTTAACCATTTTGTAAAATACTAGGGCACATTGGTTAACAAAATATTATAGAATTGTTTTATCTTGTTAGCATGCAGGAACCCATAGCCCACTATATATTTATATTATAGTAGGGTTTTCAGCTGTTAGCCTGTTACCAGCAAATTCCTATAGTTCTGTAATTTTATCCTACATTATTCTTGACATAATACAGCCTTTTACAAATATTTTTTAATTAATATATATAGCTTTATAAACATTATTGTAAAAAAGGAACTTTATTTTAGTAGTTTGAAGATTCCTATAAGCAAGATGATTATTCCAATAATGCCTGTTACAAGGTCGGCCATTTCTCCATAGATCTCTGGCGCAAGGACAAGTAGGATCACGCCTAGGCCCATTGTTGAAAGTATTAGGCCGAGTATCTTGGAGGGTATCTTCCCAAACATAGGAATCGGTTTTAGTGGTGATTCTTTTTTTATTTTTTGCTTGCCTCTTTGAGGTAGCTCTTCTCAGATAGATATGCGATAAACACGTTACGCAGCTTTTCAGCGTCCTTGACCCCGAAGCCTTTGAGCCTTTGCAGGAGCTTGTATTGCTCCATGTCTAGTGTTACCATGATTTTCTTTACTTCTTTCTTCCCCATTTCTATCACCTTTCTTAGTTTTTAGATAGAAACATTTAAATAATTTACTACTTTATTATTAGTTTATAATAAAGTAGAAAGATATTAGTGGAGGTGAGGAAATTGATAATAGATAATGAAGTACAAGGAGAAGGTAACATGGTGGAGCAAATGATCTTTGTAGAAGTGGAGGACGCAAAGGCTGAGAGGGACGAGACTTCAGACCTGGGAACGATCATATTGAAGCTTGCCTCAATAGAGATGAAATCCGGCCTGATTTTGTGCCCTCCTCCATTAAGGATACACATGACTCCGAGGGAGGCGGCCAAGCTATACCGGGCCCTAGACGAGGTTCTAAGCCAGGAAGAGAAGGAAGACCCTAACAAGGCCTCTACCTGGTACAAAGAGATTCAGTAATTCCCCTTTATCTTCTCTTAGCTCCGCAGTGTATAATAACCTCGCCGCTTTCTAGGTGGCCGAGGCCTAAGAAAAGCTAGAGCTTGACCAAGAGGCTTACCCGGGGATGCCTTGGACATCTCATACCCCAAATGTTAAACGGTGAAAGCTTATCTTGTTTTTGAAATTCGGATAAAATTCGCCTACACGTTTTTCGAAATATTTAAGGAGGCTTAAAAAAATCTTTTAAAAATTCAATAAAAAGATTCGGCATGTTCATCATTTCATGTCGAAATACAATAATTTTTCATACAATTGTTCTGTCATTGTCAAATCTTCTTTGTTATATTGGATAATGGGATCCCAATTTCCCTTCCTGTAATTTAGTAACAATTCATCTATGGTTAACCTATTTTCAGGTACGGAGATTCCTAACATTTTACAAGCAATATCTTTCGCAACCCATTGGAAATTCTCCATTCCAGAAAGAAACAACATACAGTCAAAATGATTAGAACCCTCCATATACCATTTGTTTCTATTAATCCCAATAAGTGGTTTCTTTTTCAATCCGTTGATTGCCGATCTTACATAAATAAAAGGAACATCGAATTTATATCCGTTGAAAGTTACTATTTTTTCGGGTTTTTTTTCATAATAATAGTCCCAAAACTTTTGCAGGATCTCTTTCTCATTGTCTCCGTAGTAACATATAGGATCTTGTTTATTCTCTTTTAATCCAATAACGATGATTTTAGCAAAAAGTGGATTTAATCCTACAGTAAATTGCTTTGATATTAGATAATCTATGACCATTTTATCTTCAAAATCAATTGGTACGACTTCAATATCAAGCGTTATAAAGTTCATATTCTTTCTATTATCTTTTGTATCATTATTTATAAAAACTCTTCCTATAATCAAAGTCAAATATCACTATTGCATTCTCTGGTAATTGATCACAAAAATTACAATTATAAATTTCCTTCTCCCCGGTTTCCTTACATTCTTTGCAGATATTAAAAGAAAGTCTTATATTACTGAACTTTGTCCTTCTCATTCCAAGTAGGTCAGGATCTTTTATTAAAATAGCTTTTCTTTGAGGGTCACTTAAAAACAAATCATCCTCAATCTTCTTTTTAACCTTTATTACCGCGTTTCTATCTTTCTTCAGCCATTTTTTAATTTTTTCGTTAAAATATTCAGTAAAGAATGGTTTATACACACTTAAAAATCTCCTCAAACGTAAAAAATCTTCCAGTCCTGGCACTTTCTATCGATTGTTTAAGTGATTCATAATCTTCTTTGTCAGTCATTATTTCAAATGTTTCTTTGAAATTTTCATCGCCTACATCAAAAATTAACTTAGCTTGATGTGTAGGAATTTTATTGAGTAACGGGTAATGTAAAGGCAAATCTCTGATCTTTATACCATTAATCTTTACGTCATATGCGGAGTCTTCTATCTGCCATGGCTTCAATTTTCCAAATTCGTTGACAACAGAGTCGATTAATTCCTTAAAGGGTTTATTATTTTCAATAATAGGTTTGAAAACTTTGAGGATTTTTTTACCTTTCTCAGTTAATTTAAAGCCTTCTTGATCATCTAAAACATCGTTCTCAATCAATATATCTCTATCCGCATAAACTTCTTTACTAAAAGGACCGTTCATATATTTAAAAAAATTATAATTAAATCCCTTAAGACCTCTAGTTAACATAAAATATTCGGAGTAAAAAATAAGTTTCAATAATTTCTTTTGACCTTCAATTTTTCCCTTTTTTGTAGCCTGATCAATCAAATAGATAAAAAGCAAGCGATCAGATATAACTTCTTCACGGGTTTTTTTCTGTAAAAGGGTCATAGGCTCGGTCATTTTTATGAGTCTATATTAATATTTAAACTTAACGAGAGCATGAAAAAAGTGATATTACTACCAGATTCATTCCTAAACCCTCTTCATAAGTTAAATGAAATAAAGTAGATTCTATATTTTAGTATGTTTGATCATCTTAATGGCTTTAGGGCTTCGACATTTATCTCAGATGACCTATACCTTGCGCAAAATTAGGTCGCCTCTGTCGACTATCCACCTCACCTGGTCGCCCTTCTTTATCCCCAAGGCATCGGCAAGCACCCTCGGTATAGTCACCCGTAGCTGCCCCTTATTCTCATAAACCGTGTAGGTCTTTTCCTTAGCCATGATAAGAATAGATAGGTTTATAGGTATTAAAGCCTAACGTTTATATACCAGGAAAACACAGGAAAAGCATAGGCTTCTGACATGGCCACGGTCGGCCCCTCCTCGGCTTGAAGTAGCGAAAACCAAAATTATAATCAAATAAGGTTATCTTTGTTTCTATTTACTTACATATGGTACTATTCCCCTTCTTCCACATCGGCACTGTAAATGTAAACTTACTTCCCTTCCCAACTTCGCTTTCAACTTTAACTTGACCTCCATAAAGTTCTATGATTTCTTTAACTATAGCTAAGCCTAAGCCGGTACCTCCATACTTTCTAGTAACACCCGAATCTATCTGATAGAATCTGTCAAAGATCTTTGGTAGGTATTTTTGAGGTATTCCTATGCCGGTATCTGCAATACATACTTCAACGAATTCTCCTTTTCTCTCCGCTTCAATTAGAACTTTTCCTCCTTCTTTATTAAACTTTATCGCATTGCTAAGGAGATTAATAAGAACATGGCGAAGTTCTTTAAAGTCTGCAGCGACTTCAGGTAATCCCTCTTCCAGCGAGGTCTTTATTTTTATTTTCTTTTTAAGAGCCAAAGGCTCCATCTCTTTTACTGATGAAGTAATTACCAGCTTTAGATCAACTTTTCTTATCTGAGGTTTCAAAGAGCCTTTTGAAATTTTTGAGATGTCCATTAAATCTCCTATAACTGAATTCTGCCTAATGAGTGCAGCTTTGGCCATTGCAAGAAGTTTTTTACGTTCTTCCTCGTTATTTTCCTCTTCAGCTATCTCTATAGCCCCTTTTGCAATTGTGAGTGGAGTGCGGAGTTCATGGCTCACATTAGAAATAATATTGGTTTTAATTTCGTCCAAGCTTTTTAACTCCTCATAAGCCTTTTCCAAGTCTTCATATAACATTGCCCTTTCTACAGCTAAGCCCGCTTGTTTACCAAACCGGGCCAAGCGGTCGGCATCTCGCTTGGTAAGCTTCCATCCGCTTCCAACGCCTATACTTCCTACTAGCTTGTCTCCCGCAAGCAGAGGCACTCCGAGTCCCCACTTTATTCCAAGAAGCTTCTTTATCATAGGTGCAAGAGCTCTAAGGTGCTTTTCCTTTGTGTGACTCTTTATAAGTTTAATAATATCATCAACGATTACTGCTTCTTTTGTTTTTACAACTTTTGCTAGAGGACTTCCTTCCAATAAGGGTATCTTATAGCCTACAGCCTTTAACCCTGTCAATCTTTCTATCTCTGCGACTATGTATGGGTCCAATGAAATACTCTTACATACCAGTGAATTTTTGTCCTCGCTCAATAGATTTATTGCTGCTAACTTATATCCAAATAGGGAAGTCAGTCCTTGAGTGATAATATTGAAGACTTTCTCTCTTTTTACTCCTGCATCTAGCAGATCATTTACCTTAGATAGTAAATCAGACTCTAGTTTTACTACAATGTCTTCTGTTATATCTTTGGAAATCTGTATTATTTGAGCAACTTTGCCTTCTTTATCTTTTATCGGGGAAGCAATTATCTCTACATATATTTTAAAACCCTCCTTAGTAAAATGTTCATGTATCACTTTTGCTGACTTGCCGGTTTGCAATACTTTCCTTAGTGGGCACCTCTCTGAGCAAGGCTGGCTTAATCCATGGCTTACTTTGTAACATGGTTCTCCTATTATTTCATCCTTAGAGCGCTCAAGCATCTTACATGTCGCAGGGTTTACCTCTCTAATAGTATAGTCTGTATCAATGAGCATAATACCCTCACTTATATTATCAACTATGGCTTCAAACATTTCTCTACAAGCATCTTTTTTTTGGCTATTATTTTTTCCCGGCATTGTGCTCCCTTCTTTTTTTTGTAAATAAATATAAAAATATGAGGTTTGGAGAAATAATCCTTAGGTAAATATAACCAATAAAAAGGGTAAACGAAATATTAAAAGGTATTCTCTAATTTTATCTTAGCTTGGGTTTCTTTCGATATAGTTTAATCTAAAAATGAAATATTTCACGCCAAAAGGAGGCTAAAGGTTTCATGCTTATATGCTATTTTTGCTCCAATTAAGCTAGGAGTGATTCAGAGCTTGGAGTTAGATGATACAAAGTTGAAAGGGGTTGAGAGACTTTTTGAGCTTGAAAAAGTAAGGTATAATAACAAGCTAGGTGCAGAATTAGAATAAATAGATCAAAAACACTCCATTAATAATATCCGATTTCATGCTTTTAATGTCATATAAAATAATTCTGGGTTTTAGCATTAAGGCTTTTATTATCAAAATCTTTTCATTTTGAATGAGAAAAGGAGTCTTTTATTTGGTTAATGGTTCTATAAAACTAGTCAATTGGAAAGGTTTATATAAGCACTATTATTATGCCTTGAGACTATGGAAAATGTAAAAATGCCTAAAGACTGGGACAAGATGAATTGGAGTCAAAGGATCTTATGGGTATTTGACAAACAGAAGGAAATTGAGGAAAACAAATTTTAAGGGAATTTAAGATTTACTTTCATGTTAAAGATCTACAATACTCTTTCGAGGAGAAAGGAAAAGTTTGTCCCACTGGAGGAAGGCAGAGTAAAAATCTACACCTGTGGACCAACGGTATACGACTATGCCCATATAGGTAACTTCAGGGCCTATGTATTCCAAGACCTTTTGAGAAGGTACCTCAAATATAAAGGTTTCAAAGTAACGCAGGTTATGAATCTTACTGATGTTGATGATAAGACTATAAAGAGGTCTAGGGAAGAGGGGATTTCTTTAAAGGAATTTACTGATCGTTATATTAAGGCTTTTTTTGAGGATATTGACACTCTTAATATAGAGCGGGTGGAGTACTATCCAAGGGCCACCAAGCATATCCCTGAGATGGTGGCTCTTGTAAAAAAGCTGTTAGAAAAGGGTTATGCATATAGAGGTTCAGACGGTTCTATCTATTTTGATATATCAAAATTTAAAGACTACGGGAAACTTGCACAGATAAAACTCAAAGAGTTAAAAGAAGGAGCTAGAGTTAGCTCGGATGAATATGGCAAGGACGAGGCAAAAGACTTTGCTTTATGGAAAGCATATACTGAGGAGGACGGAGAAGTATACTGGGACACTGAGCTAGGGAAAGGACGGCCCGGATGGCATCTTGAATGCTCTGCCATGAGCATGAAATACTTAGGGGAAACCTTGGATATTCATGCGGGCGGTGTAGACTTGATATTTCCCCACCATCAGAATGAGATCGCTCAGTCTGAAGCAGCTACCGGTAGGAGATTTGTGAATTACTGGGTGCACAATGAGCATCTTTTGGTGGAGAATAAGAAAATGTCTAAGTCTCTCGGTAATTTTTATACCTTAAGGGACCTCTTGGAGAGAGGGCATGATCCCCTGGCAATACGCTATTTGCTCATTTCAACCCACTATAGGCAGAAGTTGAATTTCACTTTCAGGGGCCTTGAGATGGCTAAGAATACAGTTCTTAGTCTAGAAGATTTTATGGATAGATTAGAAAAAGCCAATCCTTTGGGAGTTTGGAATGAAGAGTTTCATAAAAAGGTAAAGGAGGCAGAGAAAAAATTTGAGGAGTACATGGATGATGACCTTAATATTAGAAAGGCTTTAGTGACGCTTTTTGAATTGGTTAGAGAGACGAATAGGGTTATGAAAGAAGGCAGGGTTTCTAAAGAAAATCTAGAAGAAGTTTATAATCTTATGTCTAAATTTAATGAGGTTTTAGGAGTATTGAGACTTGAAAAAAAAGAGTTACCATTAGAATTTAAAAAATTGATAAAAGAGCGAGAGATGGCTAGGGGTAGGAAAGATTATGCGAAGGCCGATAAAATTAGATCTGAGCTTTATGATAAAGGAATAATTTTAGAAGATACTCCAGAGGGTACTAGATGGAGATGGAGGAAATAAATTATAATATTTTATGACTATTTTTTTTAATTTAAACATAAAAACCCTATAAATTATAATAATATTTTCAAATGAGACTCGAGCATTATGGGCTAAGGTGAATAGGAATGACGAAAGCACTACAACTTTTGCACCCCAGTTGCCGGATATCCACTTTCACGGCAGATAAAGCAATTGCAGTATGTAGCGCAAAACATAATTGTCCAAAGAAAAAGAATAGATATCAACTTGAGCCAGCGTGTTTTGAAAATGGGATAGAAGGAGTAGAATGGTGTCACTACGCTGAAAAGTTATAAATCATTAGCTGGATAACATTTTTAAACATGCACTCTAATATTTCTGGGGAGGTGCTCTAGTGAGCTATCTTGACTTAAATTATACTCCTTCGTCTGGCGATTTAGTTTGCGAGTTTTATTACGAAGTAGAAGGGATTCCCCATTTAGAGGCGGCCGAGAGGATTGCCGCGGAGAGTTCTATAGGCACTTGGACTGCACTTACTACGATGAAGGATGAAATAAAAAGGAAATTAGCCCCGAAGGTATTTTATCATGACCTTGAATCAAAAACAGCCAAAATCGCATATCCTCAAGTACTTTTTGAAGAAGCCAATATGCCTCAGATACTGAGTTCAATAGCTGGAAACATTTTTGGACTTAAGGAAGTGACTCATCTTAGGCTTTTAGATGTCATATTCCCAGAGGGTATCGTAAGATCTTTTAAAGGCCCTAAATTTGGGATTGAAGGTATTCGAGATCTCACTGGGATTAAAAATAGGCCTTTTATTGGAACCATAATAAAACCAAAGCTTGGATTAAACGCGAAAGAGCATGCTAAGGTTGCATATGAAGCTTGGGTAGGGGGCGTTGATATAGTTAAAGATGATGAAAACCTAGCTAATATGAAGTTCAATCCCTTCTCGAAGAGAATTAAGGAAACTCTAAGGATGAGAGATAAAGCTGAGGAGGAAACAGGAGAAAAGAAGATCTATATGCCAAACATAACTGCTGAAACTCTCGAGATGCTTGAAAGAGCCAGACTGGTTAAGGAAAACGGCGGGGAATACATAATGGTCGATATCCTGACCTCGGGCTGGGCCTCTCTTCAAACAATTAGAAATGCAGGCCTTGATAGGGTAATACATGCCCATAGGGCAGGGCATGCGGCTTTAACTAGACATAAGCGGCATGGTATATCGATGAAAGTAATAGCAAAAATAGCTCGTTTAATAGGAGTAGACCAGCTCCATATAGGCTCGTTTGGTGTCGGAAAGATGAAGGGCTCGCCTGATGAGGACTTACAGTACAAAGCAGTTCTAGAAGAAGAGATTGGATTGAGGAAGGTGTTGAGTGTTGCTTCAGGCGGCTTACATCCAGGAATAGTTGACGATCTTATAAAAATATCTGGCATAAATGTTGTAATTCAGGCTGGCGGAGGGATCCATGGGCATGATGAAGGAACGAGGGCTGGTGCTACCGCTATGCGGCAGGCAGTTAGCGCAGTAGTAGAAGGAATATCTCTCAAAGAATATGCGGAAAATCATAGAGAACTCAAAATAGCTTTAGAAAAGTGGGCCCCTGAGAAATTGAGATGATCAGTATTCCCTCTCTTTGGGGGGGAATCGGGTTATAGTGACATCGCAATATTCTACTCGAGGGCCTTCTGGTGTATAGTAGAATAGGGAATGTTTAAGCCAATTTTTGTCATCTCTTTTCGGAAAGTCAACCCTATAATGGGAGCCTCTACTCTCCTCCCTTCTAAGAGCACCTATGCATATAGTTTCTGCAATATCAAGGAGAAAGCCTAGTTCAAAAGCATTTATTAAATCTTGATTGTATATATCCCCTTTATCGTCTAAAAATATATTATTGTACAGCTTTTTTAGCTCTGAGATTCTATCTAAGGCTCTCTGTAGACTCTCCTTTTCTCTAAATATCCCAACATTATTCATCATAAGATTTTTAAGTTCTTTTCTAATCTTAGAATGTCTAATACCTCTTTTTCTTGCTTTTATTTCATTAATTCGTTTATTTTCTTCCTCAAACTTAGAAGCGAGGACTTCTTCTCCAACAAAATCTATCTCTTCAATATATTTCAAAGAGCTTTTTGCAGCTATTTTGCCAAATACGATAGTCTCTAAAAGGGAGTTTCCTCCTAAACGGTTTGCACCATGGACGCTTACACATGCGCATTCTCCTGCGGCATAGAGCCCCTTAATTGGGCTAGCTGCAGTGACGTCAACTTTTATACCACCCATAGAGTAATGTTGTCCAGGCTGCACTTTTATAGGTTCAGTCTCTGGATCAGCGCCATAAAAATTTATTATTATATCCCTCACCTGCGGCAGCCTTTCCCTAATCTTCTTTCCACCCAGATGCCGCATATCCAACAAGACGTATCCTTCCTCATATGCTCTACCTTCTTTTATCTCTGTGACGATTGAGCGTGCTACTATATCTCTAGGAGCTAACTCCATCTTATCAGGCGCATACCGTTTCATAAACCTCTCGCCCTTTTTATTAAGCAAGTAAGCACCCTCCCCTCTAGCACCCTCAGTTATCAAAATATTGCTTCCGAAAAGCGTAGTAGGGTGGAACTGAACAAACTCCATATCCATTAAGGGAGCACCAGCTCTATAGGCTATTGCAATTCCATCTCCTGTATTTATATGAGCGTTGGTGCTGTTAGCGTAAACTCTTCCATATCCACCAGTTGCTATAATAACCGATTTAGCTTGAATTGCATGCAGTTTCCCAGTAGGTATTTCCAAGGCGGTTAATCCCACGCATCTTCCATCCGAAACCACTAAGGAAGTAATAAACCATTCCTCATAGATTTTGACTCCTTCTTTTAATAGCTGTTGATATAGAGTATGCATTAAGGCATGTCCAGTCATATCCCCAACATAACACGTCCTTGGATACATACCTCCCCCAAAAGGGCGAAGAGCAATCTTATCATATTCATCTCTGCTAAACAAAACCCCGAGATGTTCGAGTTCTATCACTGCCTGTGGCGCTTCTTTGCATAGAACTTCCACAGCGTCTTGATCAGCTAAATAGTCGCTCCCTTTTATGGTGTCGAAGGCGTGCTTCTCCCAACTATCCTCCGGACCTAGTGCAGCGTTTATTCCTCCTTGAGCTGCTACAGAATGTGATCTGAGAGGATGAACTTTTGAGATTAGTGCTACATTGGCCTTACCGCTTGCTTCAAGTGCTGCTCTAAGGCCTGTGAGACCTCCACCTATAATTACAATATCATGTTTTAGCAAGTTATCAAATCTCCTTCCCCAATTTTTGATGTCTAGCCAAAGTCAAACACCCAGAAGAAAAAAATTGCGCCCCCTAACACTACAAGACCCCAAAATAGCAGTTTTTGACCTCTGGCGCCTATCCCAAAATCGATAGCAAAAACTCGGAAGCCATTTAACGCATGATAAGTGAGTAGAGCAAGTAGCACAGGCAAAAACTTATCTCCAAGTAAAAAAAGAAAGAAGTCGTCTAGAGGGGTTGTGATATGTGAAAAATGATTTACCCATAGATGCGTGGCGAGGTAAGCGACGAGTAATAAGCCAGTGATTCTTTGAAGAAGCCAAGCTATCATACCCGAGTTTCCAGGTTTTTGACTCATATTATCTCCTCATTAATTTATACTTAAATGCGTTTCTCCTAAGTGCCATGATTGCCTGAGTTGGCTTAACAGATTTAGGGCAGACTTCAGTGCAATTATAAACCCCGTCACATCCCCAGATGCCCTGCTGTGAGTCAACTAGATCTAATATTTTTTTCTTTTCAATGTGACGAGGATCGTTAAAGAATCTCCAAGCTTGGGATAATGCAGCTGGACCAAGATATTCCCTATCTCTCTCCACTACAGGGCAAGAGCCATAGCATACGGCACAAAGTATACAGTTTGCATATACCCCAAGTTCAAGACTTCTTTCATTATTCATTAACCGCTCTTTATCAGGTTGAACTTCTCCTCCTACCAACCATGGTTCGACTTTTTTTAATTTCTCGAAGAATGGCCGCCAGTCAACTATTAGGTCCTTCACTACTGGGAGATTAGGCAAAGGCTCAAGCAATATCTCACCTTTTGCTTTCCGGAAAACGGGCTTAGCAATAGGCCCCCAGCCTTCAATTCTAAGCACAGTTTCATTTTCCACCTCGCTAACCATAGTTCTACATGCAAGACGGGGAATCTTATTAATTAACATCCCGCAAGAGCCACAGACCGACCACCGGCAAGAATATCTTACGCCTAGGGTTCCATCTTGTTCCTCTTTTATTTTTAGAAGAGCGTCGAGAACAGTCATCCCCGATTCTGCTTTTAGCTCATATACGTCATATTTTTTTTGTTTGCCTGAGCTACGATATACCTTGAATCTGATATGCGTAGTGCTCACCCTATTACTCCAAGAATCTTTTAGTAATTAAAAATTTATCCAAAAGCAGAGGGCCGCTAAATAACTCGATGGATAAATGGAGTTTCTGCAAGTTTATTTGATAAAAATTCTTGGACATTCCTAGTGCTGGGAATCTTCTTATTAGTCCAGAAATACTCCATCATCTCTTGTTTGAGATAAGAGGACTGGACTACCCTCCGATAAATCGGCTTGTTTCTATAAATGCTCTCTAAAGCCGAGTTTAAATGAGTGGCAAGTTCTTCTTTACATATCTCTTCTAACTTTTTGATATCCCCATCTATCGTCCTTATCTTCTCTCTTATTTTGTTTAAAGGGATATTTTCCCATACCCTAATGTCGGGATATATTTGGTCAATTTTAGCGTAGATCTCTTTTATATGTTCTAATCTTTTTTTTGCATTCTCAAATTTTTTTATAGATAGCTCACTTCTAAAATGCGGTCTATCCCTTCTATTTCTAATATTTAGCTCTCCTATTCCTACTGATTCAGTTATCTGTGACAGATCTTTGAAAAAATTCTCTGACCTACAGGTAATTTCTACATATCCATTAGAATGGCTGCCTAACTCTAATATTCCCTCTAATAATTCTATCTCTTTCTGCATTTTTTCAGGGTCTTTTAGTTCCTCTAGCTTTTTGAATATTAGTTCTGGTATCCTAGCATTTTCCTTAGAAATACAAACATTGTAATGTTTCTTTATTATTTCCAATATCACTCCTGGAACTCTGCCATCATTCTGTGGAAACACTCCAAAGGTTTTAAAGAGTTTTTCAAAGAAATGTTCTTTATTCTTGTGATTATATCTCCTAGATTCTGTGCCTTTAACTAGAAACTGGATTGTGGCTATATCGAGTTCCACTCCTACATCTATCGGTATTTTATATTTACCTTCATAGTAGGGGGCAACCTTTATACCTGGAGGCAAAGAATAACTTAGTATAGCTCCTTCTGATTCTACCAAATTTAATTGGTTGGAAGCTTCAGCAAGAGCAATGAGAACCCACTTTGGTATCATGTGGTCTCCTTTTTTCCATGTCTTAATAGCCTGTGCAAGGCTAAAGAGGTCACGGTATCCAACCGAGTATCTGTTAGTGCTAGGACTTATTCTCTCCTTTAAACATGCCTCTTTGTACTTTGGCCATAGATAAAGAGCGATGATTACATCTTCCTTTGAAATTCCTTTACTCCGGCGTTCGTTGGGAGAAAGACTTTCAAAGCTGTAGAGATAAGAAAATTTTGGTCTGAGTCCAGTTATTTCATAGCGTCCTTTTACTATCCCTTCCTTCTTAAGTTCAGCTATCTTATGGTAAAAGGTATTTTTTGATATCCCTGTTTTTTCTATAATCTCCCGCCCTGTTAGCGTTCCTTGTTTTAAAGCCTCTAAAATTTTTCCTCCAATCTTACCATAAAAGAAATTTGAGGGCCATTCTTCGTAACAATCAGCGTCGACAGTTTCTTCTTTAATATTTTCTAAAACGGTATTAAAAATTTTTGAAGATAAGTCTCTAGAGACCTCAAGCCTCACGAATTCTGGAAAATCCCTGAGACATATCTTCTCATTCATAGGTCTGCCCTAATAAATTTATAATATTAACAACTATAATATATAAGGAAAAAATAAAAAATCTTATAATATATAAATATTTCTTTTTTTTATTAGTTTAAGGATTAAATATTTAAAGAAAATATGACAATCCTAAAGTTGACTTGAAAATGGAAAAAATACGCAAGAGAGATGGAAGACTAGTCCCGTTTGATTCGCAAAAGATAACTATTGCAATACAAAAAGCTATCCTAGCTGTTAAAGAAAGGGATGGAGACCTTGCTAGGGAGATGTCTCAACAAGTAGTTGAAATTCTCAAAGAGAGATTCAAGAATGCTATCCCCAGCGTTGAGGATGTTCAGGACATAGTTGAGGAGGTATTAATTAAGAATGGCCATGCAAGAGTAGCTAAGGCATACATTCTTTATAGACAAAAGCGAACTGAGGTAAGAGAAGCTAAAAAACTTTTGGGAGTTGAAAAAGACGAACTTAAGCTAAACCTAAATGCGATTAGGGTACTGGAAAGGCGTTATCTCTTAAAGGATGAAAACGGAAATATAATAGAAACTCCTTCTGGGATGTTTAGGAGGGTAGCTAAGGCTATCGCAGCAATAGATAAGAGATATGGTGGGGACGTAGAGAAGTCTGAAGAGAGTTTCTATAATGCCATGGCATCTCTTAATTTTCTACCAAATTCTCCGACTCTCATGAATGCAGGTACGGATCTTGGGCAGTTAAGTGCTTGTTTTGTCCTCCCAATTGAAGATTCTTTGAAGAGCATATTTGAGACATTGAGGGATATGAGTCTAATACACCAGTCTGGTGGGGGAACAGGTTTTTCGTTTTCTAGGCTAAGACCTAGAGGAGACATTGTACGTACAACCAAAGGAGTCGCTTCAGGACCGGTCTCATTTATGCGTGTATTTGATCAGGCAACTGAGGTGATAAAGCAGGGAGGTAGACGAAGAGGAGCTAATATGGGTATTCTTAGAGTGGACCACCCTGATATTATAGAGTTTATAACAGCTAAGGAGAAAGAAGGATTTTTGGACAACTTTAACATATCGGTGGGGGTAACTGACGTATTTATGGAGGCAGTAAAAAAAGATGAGGAATATGAATTAATTAATCCTAGAACTGGGAAGCCTGTAGGAAAATTGAGGGCGCGAGATGTTTTTGACCTAATAGTGACCATGGCTTGGCGCACTGGTGACCCAGGTTTAGTTTTTTTGGATGAAATTAATCGGAGGCATCCATTGAGAAAACTTGGTGTTATAGAAAGCACTAACCCCTGTGGGGAGGTTCCCCTTTTACCCTATGAGTCATGTAATCTAGGTTCAGTTAATCTCTCTAAGATGGTGAAGGATGGAGAGATAGATTGGGAGAAACTAAGAGAAACCATTAGGCTTGGAATTCATTTTCTGGATAACGTTATTGATGCGAACAAGTATCCCATCAAACAAATAGAGATAACCACTAAGAATAATCGGAAAATAGGTCTAGGAGTTATGGGGCTTGCTGAGATGCTGGCGAAGCTCTCTATCCCTTATGACTCTAAGGAAGCTTTAAAGACCGCTGAGAAGATAATGAAATTCATAAGCGAGGAGTCCAGAAAAAAGTCATTAGAGCTTGCTGAAGAGCGCGGATCTTTTCCCAATTTTGAAAAAAGCATTTGGAAGGGGAAATATAAAGGAATGAGGAATGCGACTGTGAATAGCATTGCACCGACTGGGACTATAAGCATAATTGCTGGCACCACATCCAGTATTGAACCCATCTTTGCACTGAGCTTTATGAGAAACGTTATGGGAACCCAGCTGTTGGAGGTGAACCCAGTATTCGAGGAAGTGGCTAAAGAGAGGGGATTTTACAGCAATGATCTAATGATAAAGATTTCTCGCTATGGAACCATCCAAGGCATTCAAGGAATACCTGAAGATATTAAAAGAGTATTTGTTACCTCTCTAGATGTTGCGCCTGAGTGGCATGTTAAGATGCAGGCAGCCTTCCAAAAATATGTAGATAATGCTGTTTCTAAAACTGTTAATTTACCTGCTAATGCTACTTTAGAAGATATCAGGAAAATCTTTATGATGGCTTATAAGATGAAATGCAAGGGCATTACAGTATATCGCTATGGCAGTAAAGAAAAACAGGTGTTAGTAGTTGGCGGTCTAAAAAAAGAAACGGGGGAGGGGATAGTGGCGGACTCTGAATTCTCTGGTGGCTGCATTACTGGGGAATGCCCACTATGAGGCTTGAATATGAGAAGAGGCTTAATTTATCTTTATACCGGTGAAGGGGAAGGAAAAACTACCAATGCATTAGGTATGGCCTTAAGGGCGGTAGGGCATGGATATAAAGTCATAATAGTCCAGTTTATGAAAGGTAGGAAATTTGTAGGTGAATATAAGATAAAAGAAAGACTAGCTCCAGAATACGAAATTTATCAGTTTGGGCGTAAGGAGTTTATTGATTTTAGGAATCCGTCACCAAAAGACTTTGAACTTGCTTCGGAAGGACTTAAATTTGCTAGAAAAATCCTGAAGATGAAACCTAGACTTTTGATATTAGATGAAATTAATCTCGCAGCCCACTTTAATATCGTTAAAAAAGAAGAGGTTCTAGCCTTGCTTGAAGAAATCCCAGAGGAGACTGTCGTAGTGTTAACTGGTAGAAGGGCACCAAAAGAGTTTATCGAGAAGGCTGATTTGGTTACAGAAATGTGTTTTGTGAAGCATCCGTATGAAAAAGGTATTGAGGCTCAGGAGGGCATAGAGTTTTAAAACTTTTTTAATAATGCTAAATTTTAGTAAATAAATTCTCTAGGCAATTTTACAATTTTTTATAATCAAATATGATATATTACATATATTTTATAACAGAAAAATATATAAGCTATCTAATATTGTTTTATTATGGGGACTCCGAAAATTCTCTCCTCCTCTCCTTCCTTGAGGAGTCCTCTCCCCTTTTTTTACCACAACTTCCCACGATAATGGCCCGTTACTGGACAACCAAGGCAGTGCTCAGGAGTATAATATGAGCATTTTGCACAGGTTTTTTTATAACCACAGGGAGGTACAGACTTTTTCTCAAAATTCATTCTTACCGGAAATACAAGGTCACTTACAGGACTTATAACAATGTTAAAGTCGATATCTGTTACATCTGGGTTTTGCCTTAAATGAGCGTCTACTATTGCTTCCAGCGATATAATATCCTCGCTCATAAAAAAGAGGCATAAATTATACTTTCCGGAGGTTATTAGCCCATTTAGGAAATAAGGACAGTCTCTAAAGAAATTTAATACTTTAGATGTATCTTTTGTTGTAAGGTCGACTTTTGCTAAATAAAGCCCAACTCGTTTGAAATTCATCCCAACAACATGAGAAATAGCTCCCTTATTCCTTAATTTCTTCAACCTAACCCCTACAGATGGCTGAGAAATACCTATTTTCTCGGCAATTTCGCTCTGTGAAATTTCAGGATTCTCTCTAAAAAGCGATAATATTTGTCTATCTTTTTTATCGAAATCAGGTTTTTCTTTTAGCATATTTATAGCCTATATATTATTCTACTTTATAAATCTTTTTCTTTTAAAACAAATACATATCTAATTAATCATTATATTTTATAGCAATTAACTTTATATATGTTAACTAAATCTTATTAATTAAAAATCTATTTAGCCAAAAATAAATCTTAGGAGTAATGGATAAATATAGGGGATAAAAATGGAGATGAGATGTCCAGGCAGTTCTGGTGTATTGAGGCCAACTATAGAATTGTTGCCTTGTCCAAAATGCGGCAAGGATGTTGAGATCTTTACTGACGAGACAAAAGCTGAATGTGAATGTGGGGGAGTTGTATACCGGGATCTTAGTTCATGTGTTCAGTGGTGCTCATTTGCAGAGAAATGCGTAGGAGAAGAAAAGTTAAAAGAACTTAAAAAAAAGTGAGGTGACAATATGGTTTCTGAGGATGAAGTTATTCAAAGTCTCAAAAAGGTTATGGACCCACATACCAATATGAATGTTTATGATATGGGATTAATAAAGGACCTCTCCGTCAAAGATGGTAATGTCAGTTTAACTTTCATTCCCTCAAGCCCCTACTGCCCGTTGGGTACACAGCTTGCTTTTGCTATTAAAGAGAAGATAAAAGAGATCAAAGGTATAGAAAACGTCGATATAAAAGTTGAAGGATATGTCCAAGAAAAGCAACTCAACGAGCTGTTAAAAAAGAAATAAGCTTACTCATACCGCTGTTTTTCCGCAAACGGTTCCAAGTTGTAGGTTATAGAGGGTTAGAAGTGGCTTATAAGATTCTAGCTCTTCAAAATGCTAATGGAGAAACTCTGGGTATACTGGAAGACATAATAGTAGATGAAGGTTTTAATTATCGCTATGTAAAAATATTCAAAGGAGAGAAGATCCCCTCTCTTGATAATTATAGAGGTATACTCATTCTGGGGGGACCTATGGGGGTGTATGATGATAAAAAATATCCTTTTTTGAAAGAAGAGATTTCGATAATTAAAGAAGCTTTTTTACAAGGTAAACCTTTACTTGGTATTTGTCTAGGGTGCCAGCTTATTGCTAAAGCATTTGGGGCGAAAGTCTATGCCGGGCATAAAAAAGAAATAGGGTGGTATCGAGTTAGACTAACGAAAGAAGGCCAAAAAGATTTTCTCTTTCGTAGTTTTCATCAAAGTTTTCCAGTATTTCAATGGCACGGTGATACTTTTGATCTGCCTAAAAAAGCAATACGGCTTGCAACGTCAACTCTATATAAAAATCAGGCATTTAAGGTAGGCAACATTTATGCGCTTCAATTTCATTTAGAAATGACAGATGAGATGATAAATGCTTGGAGTGATAAAAGTGGAATTAGAGTAAGAGGGCTATCTAAGACCTCGGAGCATTTGACTTATATAAAGGAAAGCTCCACAGACTTCTTTACAAAATGGTTGTCCCTAATGTTTTAGTGGATTTTATGTAATCATATTTATGTAAAGGGAAACAATACTCATAGTATGATAAAATGGCTTTCTAATCTAGAAAAGAATCTGGATGTACTTATTTTAGTGGCAGCTAGTTTTTTAGGGATAATCCTACATCACGTAGGAATGCTACCTGAAAAATATCTTATATCCCTTATCTTGCTATTACTAGCATTGCATGCTCTTCATCAGGCTGTAAGAGATGAAGAAGAATCTAAAAAATTGTTAAGAATTGAAGAGCGACTAGGCAAAGAGCTGGAAATTGAACTGATTGGGCCATCAGATTTACTGAAAGAAGGCGAAGAATTTGCTCTTAGAAATAGGGGGGAGATGTGGTGGTTCAATACTCCCCTTGGATTTAGGAGACCTGAGATGTATGAAAAACTTTTAAAGCCAGCCATAGAGAGTTCTAAGACTAAAAAAATCTATTTTATACTTAGGCCCGAGTTTAAGAAAGCTTGGGATGAAGAAGCAGCCCCCAAAATTGCTAGCACCAAGGGAAAAGAAAAAGTAGTTCCTCCTATTTATTGCGATATTAAAGAAGATGTGTCTTTTAAAATGATTGATATAGGCGAAGATAAAGAAGTAAAAGAAGCCCATTTAACTTTTCCTTTTGAACCTTTTATAATGCGGGATAGAGAGAGAAATATCTATCACCCCCGATATGTATTGTACATTAAAAAGAATTGTGAGTTGATACCTCGGTTAAAAGAACTTTTTTTGAAGTATAAGTTGGAAGGAGAATAAAAATTTTTTATTAAATGTGTTTTTGGGTAGCTCATATGTTAGACTTTCAAACTATTTTTAAAAATAGTATTTTACTTCCAAGGAAATTTAGTTAATTTTATAAATAAATATGCAGTAATATGTTAACATCATCACATAGAAAAGCTTATATAATCAAAATTTGTTTATTACATTAACACATAAATGATATTTTGTTAGAATACCGAAGTGATTGGAATGATAGTTTCAAACGATTCAACCGATGCTGCCCTCTTTGTTAAGGTTTCAAGAGAGGATGTAGTTAAATGGGACAGAAAAAGTATAGTGGAAGCACTTCTTAGAGAAACCACCATATCCCCCGAACTTGCTGAAAAAATAAGTAAGGAAGTCGAAGAAACCATAATTAAATCTAAGATAAAGTTTATCACGGCTCCTCTAATACGTGAAGTTGTAAATGGGAAACTCATAGAATATGGATTGGAAGAGGAGAGAAAACAGCATACCCGGTTAGGGTTACCAATATATGATGTAGATCAAATGCTTATATCACGAAATAGAGAAAACGCCAATGTACCTCATGGCCCTGAAGCTACGAATCTAACCTTGGCAGAGTCAATAAAGAAGCAATATGCACTTTTAAAAATATTTCCTCCAGAAATTGCTGTAGCTCATGAGAAAGGGGATTTCCATTTACATGATTTAGGAATGATAGATAGGCCATACTGTTCTGGAAACTCGCTAGAATATGTAAAAAAGTTTGGTTTAAGCCTCCCTAACGCAATATCTATATCAAAGCCAGCTAAACATCCTGAAGTTCTAATAGGGCAAATGATAAAGTTTTCTGCAGCACTTCAAGGCAATTTTGCGGGAGCTATCGGATGGGACGCAGTAAACCTATTTTTTGCACCTTATCTTGTAGGAGTGGATAATGAGAAACTAGAACAGTTAGCACAGATGCTTATCTTTGAGTTTGCTCAGCAAAGCGTGGCTCGTGGGGGGCAGTCTATATTCTCTGATTTGAATATATATTGGGAAATACCAAAACACTTTATTGGAGTTCCTGCTATAGGTCCTGGAGGAAAATTTACGGGGAATAACTATGAGGATTATATCGAAGAATCTCAGAAATTTGCTATAGCGCTTTTCAAAGTATACAAAGAAGGTGATGGCCTTGGAAGACCCTTCTTTTTCCCCAAACCTCAGGTACACATAACAGAGAGATTATTCAAAACGGAAGGATACGAGGATTTCCTTTACCTAATCTCTGATGTTTCTTCTGATAAAGGTAACACTTATTACGTATTCGACCGGGGTGAAACAGCAAAGATAAGTGAGTGCTGCCGGCTTTCCTTTAAGCTTGAGAAATCAGATTTTGAGGATGCAAAAACTCCATGGAAGATGCGCTATTCAGCCATGCAAAATGTAACCCTCAACCTCCCGAGAGTGGCGTATGAAGCGGGCGGAAGTGATGAGAGGCTCTTCGAGATAATAACTGAAAGAATGGAGCTTATGGCTAGAGCACATGTCTACAAGAGGAACTTTATTAAGAAATTATTGGACATGAAAAATCAGGGCCCCCTAAGCTTGCTCTCTATGAATAGAGATGGAGAACCATATTATAGATTGCACAGAGCAACTTTCCTCTTTGGGATGGTGGGTTTAAACGAGCTCGTACAATACCATACTGGAGAGGAGATGCATGAGTCAAATCAAGCCTTGAAATTTGGTCTAAGAGTGATTGCTTTCATGAAAAAAGAGGCAGAAAGACTTGGGGAGAAATATGGACTTAGATTTGTTCTAGAGCAAACTCCCGCGGAAAGTACTGCTTATAGAATGGCCAAACTAGATTTGGAGCATTACAGAGACGAAGCGCTTACGGTAGTTAAAGGGATTGTTGAAAAAAATGAAATTTATTATACTAATTCGACTTATCTTAACGTTGGAGTGCCTCTAAGCCCGATTGAGAGAGTTAAAAAAGAAGGAATGTTTCACCCATTAATAGAAGCAGGATCGCTCTCCCATATATGGATTGGTGAAGCGAGGCCTGATCCAGGCGGAATAGCGAGTTTTGTAGTTAAAACATTCAAAAATACTCAAAACGATCAAATCGCATTTAGCCCCGAGTTTACAAGCTGCCTGGATTGTGGGCGTACAACAAGAGGACTATAAAAAGGAGGTGAAAAAGATGGATAGATGTCCATGCTGTGGCTCAGAAAACGTAGAACACATCACGAGAGTGACAGGGTTTTTCTCAAAAGTAGAAGGTTGGAATAAGGGAAAAATAGGAGAACTGAGGGACCGGATGGCGAGGGATAGATGGCATTTCGCCAACTAAGTAACCCCGCGTTTTGAGAGGAGGAGAGGTCCCTCAAATTTTTTAGTTCGGAGGTAACTGAAATGAAAGTCAAGCTATTCTGGCAAGAAAATTGCTCTAAATGTCCCCCTACGAAAGAAATCTGTAAAAGTTTAGAGAAAGATGGAATCGCGGTTGAGTACTTTAACATTGAAGACGTGGATGGAATGGCAGAAGCAGCATTTTATAGCGTGCTTTCAACTCCTACTACAATTATAGTTGATGATGATGATAATGAGCTTCGCTCTTGGAGAGGAGAGATACCGGACAGGAATGAGATATGCAAATTAAAGGATTTATCGATACAACTTTCCTAGATTGGGATGGAAAGGTAGCATGCACAGTCTTTACTCCGGGATGTAACCTACGATGTCCTTTTTGCCATAATCATGGGTTAGTTCTTAACCCTGAGCAGTATGAAGATGTTAAAGAAGAGGAAATTTTTGATTTTCTCACTAAGCATAATGACTTTATAGATGGAGTTTGTATTACAGGCGGTGAGCCAACATTACAAAAAGGACTAGATAAGTTTTGCGAGAGAGTGAAGAAGCTGGGGATAAAGATAAAACTCGATACGAATGGCACTAACCCTACAGTTGTTAGAAGGCTTTTGGAAAAAGACCTTGTGGACTATATTGCTATGGACATAAAAGCTCCCTTAAATGAAGAGCAGTATTCTGAAGTCAGTGGAGTGCGATGCGAAGTTGATAAGATTAGAGAGAGTGTAAATTTAATAAAGAATAGTGGAGTAGAGTACGAGTTTAGGACGACTGTAGTTCCGTCTTTACATACTTTTAGGGACATAGAGCAAATTTCGAGGGATATAAAAGGAGCTAAACTTTACGTATTACAGAAATTCCAGCCGAGATTTGCTATGGACAGGGGCCTTAGGAATTCGAGAGTTTTAAGCGATGATGATATGAAAAAGCTGGTTAAGATCATCAGTTGCAATGTAGATAAGGCTTTTTTTAGAGGTAAATAAGAAAGTCTGTTTAAAAAACGCTACTTTTTATTCAGATGTGAAAAAATCTGCACAGACCTATTTTAATTTAAAGCGATTTTACTTTATTTATATTTAATTTAAAGCAGATATATTTTTATTAAAAAATTAATGAGTAAATAAGTCGAGAAAGAATTATGACATTAAATACTCCTCTTGTAGACGAGCTTTGTAAAGGACCATGGCCCAGTCATGCATCGGAGTTAAAGAAATCACAGTATTCTATAATGATGTATGAAGAAGCCTTACAGAACAAAGTTAGCCAGTGGCGGGGAGGCGGGTACATTTCAATATTCGGAGTACCTAGTGGTATAATTGCCCGGGCATCCAAAAGACCTGATATAATAAAGGAATCAAGTGTTGTACGCATATTCCCTCCACCAGGACTTTTTTTCACCACGAAAATGTGCCGAGAGCTATGTAGAATCGCTGAAAAATATAGTGGGAGCCTTATTCATCTATTTGCAACTACAAGCGATATAGAGCTTATCGAAGTACCGCATGACAAGATTCCTGATCTCGTAAAAGAAGTGGAAAAAATTGGTCTGGATGTAGGCTCTACGGATGTCACTCTTCGAACGGTTAAAGCTTGTATTGGTCCTGCGAGATGTGACGTAGCGTTGTTCGATACCATTGGATTTAGAAATGCATTCACAAAGCACTTGTTAGATGATATGCAGTATCCTAGGTTTCCTCATAAGATAAAAACCAAAGCAGCGGGCTGTCCAAATGATTGTGTGCTTGGAATCCACAAAAGCGAGATCTTTGTGTGTGGAACTTTTAGAGATGCGCCATTAGTAGATCAGGAAAAATTAGTGAGCTGGGTTGAAAATGGCGGGGACATTAACTATATTTGCTCTAAGTGCCCCACCTGGGCTATGAGTTGGGATGGAAATGAGCTTACAATAGATTCAGAAGCCTGTGTTCATTGCATGTATTGCATAAATCAGTGTCCTGCGATTAGTCCTGGAGAAGATCGAGGGGCATCCATCCTGGTTGGAGGTAAGTTCAGGAGTAAATATGGCCCTACATTGGCTAAGGTCCTTGTTCCGTTCATTAAGTCTTCTCCTCCTAAATTCAAGGAAATTTTGGATGTTATAGAGAGAGTTGTAGAAGTCTATGATGAGAATGCTATGCCTAAAGAACGTATGGGAGAGTTTCTCCATAGATTTGGATTTGACAAGTTCATAAAATTGGTTGGAGTAGAAGTTGATATACGGGAACTCACTATTCCGAGAGAAAACCTCTTTTATCATTGGAAGATAGAGGAGCTGATGTAGTATGCCCGGTGTAGGGATACCTCCATTTGAGGAAGTATTACCCCCTATTATAATGCGTAACTATGGAAAGTGGGTTGGTCATGAATTTGTTAAGGCGGGAGTGTATAAGCATGTATCTAAGGGTGGAGAAGAGTGTTATACTGTTAGAGTAGGAATGCCAACAAATGCTAGAGTGAGTACTTCTACTCTTTATAAAATATGCGATCTTGCGGATGAATATTCAGAGGGTTATTTCAGGGTTACCACTAGAAATCATGTGGAGTTCGTGGGCGTAGAAAAAGAAAAAATTAGCGAATTAATAACTAAACTCAACGAATTAGGTTTGCCAGTAGGTGGTACTGGAAGAAGATTTCATCAGACCACTTGTTGTACTGGATGGTTACATTGTCAATTGGCAGCCGCTGATTCTCCAAGTATCGCTAAGGCTATTTCCGATGCTCTTTATGGAGAATTTGTTGCAGACGATGAAGTGTATCCTGCTAAGCTCAAAATCTCGGTTTCAGGTTGCATTAACCAATGTGGCGAGGGTTCTACTTCAAACATAGGTGTTGTTGGAGTGTATAGAGAGCCGCCTGTTATAAATGAAGAAAAGGTCAAAGCTTGTGAAAGACCCACCACTATAAGAGTTTGTCCTACGGCTGCAATTAGACCAAAAGGCAAATACAGCATAGAAATTAATCCTGAAAGATGTATATACTGTGCATACTGTACCATGACTTGCGAGGCACTAACTATGAGGCCTGAAACTGCGGGAGTAGCAATCGTCGTGGGCGGAAAGGCTGGAAATACGGGTGCAGGTCCTGCATGGGCAAAAATGGTCATACCATATATCCCAAATAATCCTCCGCAGTGGCCTGAGGTAGTAACTGCGGTTAAGAATATAATCGATACGTGGGTGGAAGATGCTCGTAGAGACGAAAGAATTGGGGATTGGATTGCTAGAATTGGATGGGAAAAGTTCTTTGAAAAGACTGGATTGCCATCTACAATTAAACATGTTGATGGTTTGATGGGAGGGGTAAGAAATGTTAGATCTAATGTCCGCTTTCACTGGTAGATTAACTTTAAGAATATTTAGTAAATATCTATAAAATAAAGCTTTTTATTATAATTAATATTTAATATATAGTAGTAATTTTTTTATATTAGAGATGTATTTTAGTCATAAATTTCAGGAAATTACATATGAATGAGAAGGAGGGATATTATGGAATTCAAAGCAGCTAAATGGATATTTATAATAGGAACTTCGATTTCAGCAATGATACTCTTAGGTCTTACTATAGATACCCATAGACAAGTTACAGCATTAACCCACGCAGACCAATTAACTCCTCAAGTCATTGCTGGAAAAGCTGTATGGGAGAAGTATAACTGCAATGATTGCCATACTATACTTGGTTTCGGAGGATATTACGCTCCAGACATGACAAAAGCATATTGGAGACTAGGAGCGGAGGGCATAAAAGTTAGAGTCTTAGGTCCTGATAAGGTCTTTGCTAACTCGATGAGAAAAATGCCGAAATATGACCTAACAGAGGAAGAGGTGAAGAATCTAATAGCCTTTTTGAAATGGGTAAGCGAGATTGAAAACAATAATTGGCCACCCCAAGACCAAAAATATAAGCCAGGGGTAAATATTCTTGTAGCCGGAGTAGGAATGAGCAAAGGAGCAGCTCTTATAAAGGAAGCTGGATGCTTAGCATGCCATTCTCTAGGAGGTGTAGGAGGACTACAGGGACCAGAGTTTGAGCAAGTGAAGCGAGATAAAGATTACATTAAGAACTATATACTTGACCCAAGATCGATTAATCCCGATGCAACTATGCCAGCACAAAGAGTCTCGGAAGAAGAGGCAGAAGCCATAGCTGAATATATTGCAAATTTAAAGGAGGGTAGGAAATGAAATACGAAAGCCAAAAGATCGCCTATCCTTATTTTGTTGTCGCTTTATTATTGTTCGTTCTACAAGTGGTAATGGGGTTATGGCTAGCGACAAACTATGCCTTTACTCTGCCTCAATGGCTAGTGAACGTATTTCCATTCTCAACCGCAAGAGCATTTCATACTAATCTATTGGTGCTCTGGTCTCTTCTGGGTTTTATGGGTGCTACATACTACATGATCCCAGAGGAATCGAAAAGAGAACTCTATAGTAAGAAGCTTGCGTATATACAACTCGCAGCGTTAGTATTAGTCGGCGTAACTGCATTAGTAACTATATTCATAAATGGCATGGGAATAACCATTGATAATCCCTGGTTCAATTTCAATCAGGGTAGACCTCTTCTTGAGATACCTAGATGGCTAGACTTACTTGTGGTAGTAGGTGCACTAATTTTCTTATTCAATGTGGGGATGACTATTTTAAAAGGCGAACATTGGACCGTTACCCAGGCAATGCTATTAACCGGACTGATTACCCTTTCCTTACTGTATCTCTTCGGGATACCTGTTTATGAAAATGAAACCATAGACTGGTACTACTGGTGGTGGGTAATCCATCTATGGGTTGAAGGCGCTTGGGAGCTTGTGGTGGCATCACTCACGGCATTTGCGCTTATAAAGTTGACTGGAGTTAACAAAGAGGTTGTTGAAAAATGGCTCTACATAGAGATCGGTTTATTCTTATTTACAGGTATTGCAGGAACGGGTCATCACTACTATTGGCTTGGAGCCCCTCGGTACTGGCTATATGTTGGAGGAGTCTTCAGCGCATTGGAGCCTTTGCCAATTCTGCTTATGGTGATCGATGTATTTAAGTGGACTAGAGAGAGGAAGATGGAGCTTGTCAACCCTCTAGCTTGGACCTACATGGGAGGTGGAGCTTTATACCACTTCATTGGAGCAGGTATTTGGGGTTTCATGCATACTTTACCTCAGATTAACTACTATACTCACGGTAGCCAAGTTACGGTAGCACATGGGCACTTGGCTTTCTTTGGGGCATATGCTTTGTTTAATTTGATGTTCTTCTACTTCGCTATACCGGAGATTAAAGGATACAGAATCTACGATGATAGTAGAGGTAAACTAGGCTTTTGGATAATGATATTCAGCATGACTGGAATAGGACTAGCTTTCAGTGGAGCGGGCATTTTACAGACTTACCTTGAAAGAGTGCTAGGACTTGGATATATGACAGCACAAGCTCAGATGCAGTTCTGGTTCAAGGCCGTCATAGGCATAGGGATAGTGTTCTTTATAGGAGTCTTGAGAACTGTGACAGACCTACTGACGTTAAGACCCAAGATGTAATGCAGGTGATTTAATGAAAAAAATAGAACTCGAAGAAGTAGCAAAATTCAAAAAGGATAAGTATTGGCTGGACTTTGTCCATGACTCCTACAATATGAGACTTATCCTATTTTGTTTCGAGCCAGGGCAAGAGCTTCCGGTGCACTCTCACGATGTGGATTCAGAAGTATTTCTCTGCGTACTAGAAGGCGAAGGCTCTTTTATTGGTGGGGAAAAGGATATACCCGCCAAGAGGGGCTCTCTTCTTGTATCCCCTGTAAGTGAACCACACGGTATTAGAGCTAAAACGAGGATGAAGGTACTGGTGGGTATTGCTCCACCAATATAAACAAAAAGGAGGATATGAAATGGAATGTTCAAACTGTAAGAGAACGGATGATGAAGTAAAAATCCTTAAATTCTACTATAAGGGTAAAGAAGACTATGTTTGTGTCCGATGTTTGCCAATGTTCATACATGGGTGAATAGGAGTAAAATATGACTAGAAAGCTTAGCCTCAGATTTCTAATTACAGCTGTAGTCTATTTCTTAGCGGCGTGTACGCTAGGTATAGGGATGCTTTTTCAAGTATTCCCTATTACCAGAGATGTTATTGTATCTCATGCACATATTGCCTTACTTGGATTCGTTTCAGCGACTATAATCGGCACAATGTATCAGCAGGTACCGACGTTTACGAGCGCTGATCTTTATAGTAAGATTCTTGGAGAAATATCTTTCTGGATGTTAAATCTGGGGCTAATAGGCTTTGTAGTTGGGATTACAACATACGGGTTTGAGCCTTTTACCCTACTTTTTTCTCTTTTTTTACTTATAGCGGTTTACGCTTTTGCTGCTAATATTTTTCTCACAGTAAAAAACAAGAGAGCATGGACGTTCACTCTCTGGTTTTACGTTATGTCGGTAGTATACTTAGTTCTCGGTAGCACGTTAGGGTTAATAATAGTGCTAATGAGGATGGAAATCCTTGAGCTTTGGAGAATATTACCTTCAAGTTCTAAGCTAATAGCTTCTCATGCTCATATTGGTGCACTCGGCTGGATATCAGTTATCATTATTGGGGCTATGTCTTGGATGCTTCCTATGGTGGTTATGAAGGATATTTATAGTGAACGTCTAGTAAGGCAGGTCTTCTGGGTCTTCAACGCTGGAGTAGTAGGTTTCTTTTTAAGTCTTATAGCAACAGGGTTTGGAGTAACTACAATTATCTTTGCCATTATAGTAATAATAGGAACGCTTCTTTTTACCTATCTCATGTACAAAACAGCCTCTGGAGAATCAAAAATGAAAATGAAGGTTACATCCACAGAGGCGAAGTTCCTTGAAGCGGCGATATTATACTTCCTTGCAGTCGTAATAGTAGGTCTTGTAATGCTTCTCAATCGAGATATTTTAAGAGAGCTATCCTTTGGACATGTTCATCTAGCGATGCTTGGCTGGGTAAGTTTGACGATATTCGGTGGAATGTATCACCTTATACCGATGTTGACTTGGGCCAATATGGCCGAGAAGAAAGTTAAGTCTCTTCCTTCTAACTTTAAAGAACTTTACAGTGAGAGGCTTTCGTGGGTTATATTTATACTAGCTAATATTGGTATCGTAGGACTTTTTTTAGGCTCATTAATCTCTGTACCAATTATGAAAGCCTCTGCGTTAGTCTTCTTTCTTTCTGCGCTAATTTTTTCTTTTGAAATGCTAAATATTGCTAGAAAAGGTATTTTTTAGAATAAAGCATAAAGAGAGAAAATTTATATCTAATACTGAACCAACTCGCGTTATATGATTTGGGTGGATATTACAAATCAGCCGCATATTCTTTTCTTTAAGGATTTTATTAAAAGGCATGAAGTATTAGTCACTACTCGTGAATTTGGGTCATTAACAGATCTTCTTGATTCACATGGCATCGAGTATATATGTATCGGGTTTCATGGGGGGAATGATCCTAAGAAGAAACTGATAGAGAGCGCTAAGAGAATCTCAGGACTTGCTGAAATAGTGTCCAAGGAAAATATAAAAGCAGCGATTTCAAAGCAAAGCGTAGAGTTACCTAGAGTCGCCTTTGGTTTAGGAGTACCTGCAATTCATGTTGTAGACAATGAGTACGCGGAGAAGCAGAACAGACTTTCTTTGTCTTTGTGCGATAAAATAGTCGTACCATTTGCTGTAGATAAAAAAAAGCTAATATCTCAGGGGGCTATCCCGGAGAATATTGTAGAGTTTAATGGGCTTTGTGAGCTGGCTCATATCAGGAATTTTAAGCCAGATGAAAAAATTCTTGAGAAGTATGGAGTTGATGATTATGTGCTTATCAGGCCTGAGCCTTATTTAGCCTCCTATTTCTACGGTAGAAAGATTACCGAGAAGCTTATAGAGACTCTACAAGAGAAAAGCTTGCAAGTCGTTGTTATTCCCCGGGACATTGAATATAAAGGAGTACTTAATCTTAGAAATATAGATACTTTGAGCCTTATTTATTATTCGAGGGTTGTCCTAAGTGGGGGAGGTACTATGAACAGAGAATCGGCTTTGTTGGGAACGCCTACGATTTCCTTCTATCCACAGGATCTGCTTGGTGTTGATAGATTTTTGATTGAAAAGGGACTCCTCTATCATTCTACTGAAATAAAGGAAATAGCGAGTTTAGTGGAATCCCTCTGGGATTCTAAAAATGAAATAAGAAATAAGGCAACTTCTATTATTAATACTCTTCAAGACCCATTTGAGATAATAGAAAGGGAGATCAGTAATTTATTGGGTCAATCTTCATGAATTCTCTTAAAACTACTGTCGCATAACACCCAGGGGGTAGCATGAATTCTAAGGTTGCTTTAAGTCTTTGTTTATTTATTTCATCATCGCCTACATAGAACTTTGATGAAGTACTAATGCAAGCATCTCTTAAGCTTCCTTTAGAACTAAGTTCTGGAAGAGATTTAATTAGAAAATCACCTGGTTTAACATCTTCTTCTTTAAGCACAGATTTTTCTATTTCTCCTTGTTCTCCATCACTAAAGGAGCTTTCATACCCGAAGAGAGGTATCTTTCGCTCTTTTATGTTTAATCCTCTCTCTATTATTTTGCTTAAAATCTTGTTAAAAAGATAGCTTTGATAGGCATGAACGAGCATCCATCTAAGTTTTTTTGGAAGTCTCCTTAGTGCGCCTGCATAGTCATTAGGATTCTTTAAAAGGGCATCTAACATTGATCTTTCGTAATCCAGCCGCTTTGGAAATAGCTTAAGAGCCTTCTTAAAGTCTAGGGTATCTTCAAGAAATTGTCTCGCGCGATATGCGTCCTCCCTCTCCCCCTCGCATGGTTTTCCAAGATAATTAATAACAGCTTCTTTAAGATTTCCTTTAACTATCTCTCTACCGACCAAATGGGTATTTGGTCTTATTATTCCAAATCTTTGATAGCCAAAGTAATTTGGTATACCTTTCTCAGTTAGTTCGGCAGAGGTTTCGCGCAGTCTCTTATCAACTTCTTCTCCACTTAAATTTATATCTCTTATAGTTATCATAAAACGATTTCCAAAGGCATTTCCTAGAGTTATTCTTCCTCTTGCTTTTTTAAAATTATATAGTTTTATATCTTTGATGTTGATTTCCTCTAGCTTCTTAATATCAATGCGCCATGCGGACACCCACTGCCTACTTAATGCTCTTTTATCTTTTGTTCCGGCAAAACCAAAGCGCTTATATGAAACGCGTAAAGCGCGAGAGATAGCTTTTATTGCCCTATGGGTTTCCCAGTTTTTTTTCTCTAGAATAAAATAGGTATACTCTCCATTTGTGTCTTCTTCAATTTTTTTGGGAATTTCCTCTACGCAGAAATCTTCAACTATAGTTCTTAATTTTCCTCCAATTCCTTTTGTATCTGTTATGAAAAATTCTAAACCAACTTCTTGATCAAGGACGAAAGGACTTTTCATTTTAGTAATCTTAGATGGCCTGTTACTTTATCGATAAGATCATTTGGGGCAGGTCCTATCCCAATTGAAGTAGTTGTGCCAGGTTCAAGCTCTGTTAATCCAGCATCTTCCACTAAATAACAGGGGAGATCTAATCCCCTCGAAGATTCCAACAGTTGAAAGAGTTCCTTCTCCCCTTTAACTTCTACTACAACTTTCTTTTGGCCTTCTCTCTTCCAGGCTTTATACCACTCTTGTTTTCTTTCCATCGCAATTTCTGCGCTTCCAAGAGAAGCATGTGCTACTTGAGAGCAAGTTTTACCCCTGCTCATTTTTAGATCTAGTCTGACTGCGATAACTTGCTTGTACTCCATCCTTTCCTCCTATAATAGTATACTCCAAGTAGGATACCTATAACTAATATAAGAGATACTAAAACACTTTTGAAACGTATGCCAAAGGGCGTATAGTTAAGTATAAGCCCTATGAGAGGCACTAGAGCAATACTTAATCCAAAGCTTAAGGTTATTCTTTCAAGGGTATCTATAGAGTCTTCTATTGATATCGCATTAGAGATGCCTCCAGTTAAATCAATAATTGTTTTATCAGGAGTGATTTTAACTTCTGATGACTTTTCAGTTACAATTAGTGTGTCAGCACTCTCTACTTCATCTACCGAGGTTTCAATTTTTTCACTTCTTGTGTCATATATCTTCAATTTGTATTTACTTTTTACAATATCCAGTAGGTCCTCATATTCCTCTTGACTTCCAATAAAACAGACTTCTGATGGGTTTTTTTCTTCTAATATCTTCAGGATCTCTTCATACACCTCCCGCCTGGTAATAGGCCATAATGCAAGAGTTAGCACAAATCCGGGTATAAACATGACAAAAAAGAAGCCTAAGAGAATTCTAAGAAGATATAGTAGCTCCATACGTATGCCTTATAGGTTCTTGCTTTTTATAATTTAACTTCCTACAATAGTTTTTTTAATTCTCAGGATTTATAAGGAGCCCATGGAGTTATTAGAAGCGCTTATAGTGGGAGTCATACAAGGGATAACCGAGTGGTTGCCTATTAGTAGTGAGGGAGTGATATCATTAGTTCTCATAAATTTTTTCTCAAAACCGTTTTCAGAGGCAGTTACATTTTCTCTTTGGTTGCATACGGGCACGCTTTTAGCTGCTACACTATACTTCAAGAGTGACCTTATAAGGCTTATAAGTAGTGCTGGAAATTACTTGAATGATATACGAGGAGCACCTACCGAAGAAAGTAGGCTGATAAGCTTTCTTATTGTTTCTACTTTTTTTACAGGCATTTTAGGGTTGCCGATATTCATTTTTGGGATTGAAAAAGTAGAGTTTTCCTCAAATTATGCTACAGCTCTAATAGGAGTATTATTGATAATAACAGGACTTATTCAAAAATTCTCAAGAGATTTTCTGGGCCATAGGATTAATGCAACTATTGGCGATGGGATACTTGCTGGAAGTCTACAGGCTTTGGCGATATTTCCCGGCTTAAGCAGATCAGGATTAACTATATCAGCCTTATTACTTAGGGGATTTAATGCTAAAACCGCTCTTAGGCTTAGCTTTTTAATGAGTATACCGGCAGTACTCATGGCAGAAGCGGCGTTATTAATATTGAAAAAGACAGTGGTAGATATTAGCATGCTTGTGGCGATGGTAGCTTCTTTTACATTTGGCTATTTTACAATACATACTTTTATGAAGGTGGCTGAAAAAATAAATTTCTCAAGCTTTTGCATAGGCCTTGGATTTCTAACATTAGCTTCACTTATGCTGTAAATTTTATATACTATTGTTAAAAACTCATTGGGTGGCACATTATGAACTATGATGTAATAATAGTTGGCGGAGGTCCTGCAGGGCTAATAACAGCTAAAGAAGTAGCTAGTGCGGGATATGAAGTATGTGTTATTGAGGAGCATCAAGAGATAGGGTATCCTACAAAGTGTTCTGGTTTATTCAGTGTATCTGGACTAGAATATCTCGGTCTCAACTTGGAGCCGCATTTAATATCCGCTACGATTAGAGGAGGCAGATTCTATTCTCCCTCGGGTAAAGAGATTACAGCCTATTCTGACGTAGAAAGGGCTAGAGTAGTGGAAAGAAAATTGTTTGACAAGTTCTTAGCTAGGGAAGCGGCGAGAAAAGGCGCTGAGATAAAACTTAAAACCAGGGCAAAGGGAATGAGTATTAGGGATGGCGTTAATATAAGGGTAAAAGGCGTTGAAGGAGAAGCCGACCTTAGGGCTTCACTTCTGGTAGGTGCTGATGGGGTGAAGTCAAATGTCGCAAGATGGAACGGTATAAAAACTCCATCGAAGATTGTTGCTGCAGCGCAGATTGAAGTAGATGATGTTGATATTGAGAATGATATCGCTGAGGTTTATTTTGGTAGGGCATATGCTCCAGAGTTCTACGGGTGGATATTACCTAAGGGGGATGTTTATGAAGTAGGAGTGGGTGTAGGGAGAGCTGATGGTAGAGGGCCTATAGAATATCTGAATAATTTCATAAAAAACCATCCGATAGCAAAAAATAAGATTCAGAGTAGCAGCATATTAGAGGTTAACTTGGGCGCTATACCTGTTGATTATCCAGTTCAAACAGTTAGGGACAGGGTATTACTAGTGGGCGATGCGGCAGGGCATACAAAAGCTACTACTGGGGGGGGAGTGATTACTGGGGGGATAGCTGCTAAAATAGCGGGTAATGCATGTGTAAAGGCACTTGAAAATGAAAACTATTCCGAGAATTTTCTACGCAGGGAATATGAGCGCAAGTGGAAGGATGAGATTGGGCATGAGTTAAAAGTTCATGCTTCCCTGAGGAAACTTTTTGACTCTATGAGTGATGACGATTTAGATGTACTCTTTGAGGTAGCGATAGAAGAGAAAATAAGCGACCTTATGGTAAAGTATAGGGATACAGATAGGCCCTCAGAATTTGTAGCTGAGATATTAAAAAAAGATAGAGTAGTTGAAGTTATTCAAAGATTTTTAGATGTAGAGAGCTTAATGTAATGTTTCAATCATTTGCCCTTCCTTTAATTCAAGATCCGGGTATGGAAATTTTTCTTTTCCTTTTTCGATTACTTTAATAACAGCGAAGTCCAACTCCTCTATTTTTTTCCCAGCTAATGTAGAGTCAACAGCTATAAGTTTTCTTTCCCAAAATCCCTGTGTAAAATCTTGGGAACTTACTTTAAGTTCTCCTCTTTCATAGATATCTGACAGGATTGATACTATCTTTTCGCCTGTAGTGCCATCACCGAAAGGGTTCTTTGTTTTTTTCATCTTAGAATATAATTCCTTATTTTTAAGCACTGAGTTAATTTTATCAATTATCCTTTCAGGAGTAACTCCCGCGAGGATATTCCCACCAGCCGCTACTGTTTCTGGTCTCTCAGTTGTAGTCCGTAGGGTAATACAAGGGATATGTAAGGTTATTGCTTCCTCTTGTATTCCTCCACTATCGGTCAATATGAGCTTAGCTCCGTTCATAAGCAGAAGGAAATTTAGGTATCCTAAAGGTTCAATCATCCGGATATTTTCAAGCTTTAGTTTGAACTCTTTCAGCTTTTTTTTAGTTCTAGGATGTACAGGGAATATTATAGGTAGCTCTATTTTTTCTAGGGCTTCTATTATTCCCTTTAACCTTCGATATTGGTCAACATTTTCAGCTCGATGTAGAGTTAAGACTAAATATTCTTTGTCACTTTTTTTCTGAGACGATTTTTTTCTTTTGGCGAGTTCGAGATTCTGAAGTGTTGCATCCACAATCGTGTTACCCACTATATGTATTTTATTAGGAGGTATCCCCTCGTTAAGAAGGTTCAGTCCAGACTTCTCTGTGGGAGCAAATAATATTTCGGAGCAGTGATCAGCTAGAATTCTATTTATTTCTTCAGGCATAGTCCTATCAAAGCTTCTCAATCCAGCTTCCACATGAGCTACCGGTATATGTATTTTAACGGCGGCGATAGAAGCGCTTAATACGGAATTTGTATCGCCCTCTACAATAACCACGTCTGGCCTCGTTTTTAACATCAAATTCTCTAACTCTATCATTGCGTGTGAGGTCTGGTATGCTTGAGTTCCTGAGCCAACTTTTATGTTATAGTCAGGCTCTTTCAGATCTAATTCTTTTATAAACACGTTGAATAGGTTCCAGTCATAATGTTGGCCGGTAGTAACAAAGGAATACTCTATTCCATAACTCTCAAGAGCTCTTATAACCGGAGAAAGCTTTATCACTTCTGGCCGGGTTGAGGCCACTACCATTGGTTGCATGGAGAAACTTTTCGGCACAATTTTAATATATGTTTATCGATTATTTTTGCAATAAGCTGATAGGATGGAATACGTTAGACTCTCATGGGATGACATTGTTGAAGATTGTAAGAAGATCGCCCGGCATATTAAGGAAAAAAATATAGATTTTGATATAATAGTGGGGATCGCTCGTGGAGGATGGGTTCCCGCAAGGATACTATCAGACTTATTGGATAATGATGAGATATATACAGTCAGAGTTAAGTTTTACAAGTCGATCGGGGAGACAGATGATAAGCCTCTCATCTTGCACCCTACGCAGTTTAATGTGTCCGGGAAAAAAATATTGCTCGTTGACGATATAGCAGATACTGGTAGGAGCCTAGAAGTAGTCATACGACATCTTAAAGAAAGAGGATCTGGGAAGTTGTATGTAGTAACTCTAGTTAAAAAGCCTCACTCGCAGTTTCAGCCTGATTTTTATGTTGAAGAAACGAAAAAATGGGTGATATTCCCTTGGGAAGTTTATGAGACTATTAGGCAGATCAGGAGGAAGTCAAATTCTGAAGCCGATTTTGAAAAAGAGATTAGAAAAGCCGGTATCACAAAGGAGGAAGTCGATTTTATAAACGTTAGAAACCCTTCTTCAAATCTATGGACATAGAGGAAAGGATAAAGGAGATTGAAGAAGAGATAAGGAAGACTCCCTATAATAAAGCGACTCAACATCATATCGGCAAGCTAAAGGCTAAGTTAGCGAGGCTTAAAGAGGAAGCTTCAAAAAGGAGCGAAAAAAAAGGTGGAAGCGGGTTCTCTATAAAGAAAACAGGAGACGCTACAGTTGTTTTAGTCGGGTTCCCATCAGTGGGTAAATCTACCCTGATTAATAAGCTTACAAATGTGCATTCCGAGGTAGGGGTGTATGATTTCACGACCCTTGAAGTTATCCCTGGCCTGATGGTTTATAATGGAGCAAAAATACAGATTTTGGATCTTCCTGGAATAATTCAAGGTGCATCTTTGGGAAGAGGGAGAGGTAAAGAGATACTCTCTATTGTTAGAAACGCAGACCTTCTTATGATACTAATCGATGTATTTAATCTTCATCAGTATAAAATAATAAAGAAGGAGCTATGGGAGGCGGGTGTAAGATTAGATGAAAAACCGCCCCTTATTAAGCTTATCAAAAAAGATAGGGGTGGGATCACCATCAGTTCAACAGTTAAACTCACAAAAATAAGTGAAAGAGAAATTAAGGGGGCCTTGATGGAATTCAAAATCCACAACGCTGATGTTGTGATAAGAGAAGACTTAACATTAGAGAGATTTATAGATGCGTTAGCGGGCAATAGGGTCTATCTGCCTTCAATATTAGTACTAAATAAGATTGATCTTGTAAGAGAGGAATATCTTAGAGAAATCGAGAAAGAGCTAATGCGGGAGTATATTCCAATATCTGCAAAGAATGGCACAAACATTGAGAGGTTAAAGCGATGCATATACGAAAAGCTCAACTTTATAAGAGTTTATATGAAACCGCAGGGAAGAAAAGCAGATCTGGAAGAGCCTATGATAGTAGTTCGAGGGGCAACAGTCGGTGATATATGTGAAAGAATCCATAAGAATCTAAAGAAGAATTTTAGGTATGCAAAAGTCTGGGGAAACTCGAGTAGATTTAGTGGACAGAGAGTGGGACTGGATCATGTAGTCGAGGATGGAGATATAATATCTATAATCTCTAGAAAATAGTTTCAGGTATACATTACACCGGCTTCTCTCTTACCCTCTTCGTATTTGCTCAGAACTTTCATTACAGCTCTCTCAAAATCAAAGAAGGATACTTCCTCCCTTCCTTCTCTTATAGCGAACATACCCGCTTCGGTGCAAATTGCCTTTATATCAGCTCCTGAAGACCCTTCGGTCCGCACCGCTAAAGCATCTATGTCGATATCGTCTGTAAGATTCATTGCTCGAGTATGGATCTTGAATATCTCTTTTCTACTTTCTTTGTCTGGGAGGGGTATCTCAATTAATCTGTCAAATCTCCCCGGTCTCAGTATGGCTGGGTCGAGTATATCCGGCCTGTTCGTTGCACCTATTATCTTCACGTCACCTCTAGGATCAAAACCATCCATTTCTGCTAGGAACTGCATTAAAGTGCGCTGTACTTCCCGATCTCCGCTGGTAGCGGAGTCCAAACGCTTGGCTCCTATAGCGTCCAGCTCATCAACAAAGATAATACTCGGAGCCTGCTCACGTGCCATTTTAAATAGTTCCCTAACTAGTCTTGCACCTTCCCCTATATACTTCCTCACCAGTTCTGAGCCTATGAGTTTAATGAAAACAGAGTTGGTCTCGCTAGCAACAGCTTTAGCAAGAAGGGTCTTTCCAGTACCTGGAGGACCGTAAAGTAACACACCTTTAGGCGGTTCTATCCCCACTTTTTTGAAAGCGTCGGGTCTTAGCAGTGGGAGTTCAACAGTTTCTTTTATCTCTTCGATCTGGGCATGCAGTCCTCCTATATCATTATAGGTTACATTTGGCTTCTTCTCAATTTCCATAGCGAGTACCGCGGGGTCTTTTTCTACAGGGAGAATATCTACTACGGCTAAGGATTGTTGGTTAAGAGCGACTCTTGCGCCTGCAACAAGGTTTTCCCTATCTATGAACTGAGAGGTATTTACGACGAAATGAGGCCCAGATGAACTCTTAACTACAACTTTTCCATTCTCAAGGATATCCACGATATTTCCAATAATTAGTGGAGTTGTCCGCATCCGTTCTATCTCGCTTCTTAACCGCCTGATTTCCCTCTCCATCTGTATCTTCTCATTTTCTAGCTGGCGTTTCTTTTCTTCAAGCCATTTTATTCTCTGCGCATAACTCGTTCTAAGTCTATTATTCTCGTTAGATAATTGAACGCATTCTTTTTCTAACTCTCTGACTCTATTAAGAAGATACTTTGACATTTCGCTATTTTTGTCTTCAGCCATTTCTATCTCTAATCACCCCTCGTTTCCCTTAGCTATATATAGCTTTCTTACCATTTAAAATAATATGGAATGTGAGGTTTGTGGCCGACCTATTGGAAAACCCCATATTGTAATAATTGAAGGGGCTGAAATGAAAGTCTGCAGCCATTGTGCTAGATTTGGATCTCCATCTGAGAAAAAGGCTTCTATAAGAAAAACTAGGAGAGCATCGAGTTCCTGGATACCCTATACAAAACCAATAGAAGCACCCGAGTTTGTTGAAAACTATGGGGAGATTATAAGGAAGGCGAGAGAAGCTATGAGTCTAACACGGGAGAAACTAGGTGAGAAGATAAGTGTTAAAGAATCAGTTATAGCTAGGTTAGAAACTGAGAAAATGCAGCCAAATGTAAAGTTAGCTAAGAAGCTTGAAAAAGCCCTTAATATAAAGTTATTTGAAGAAACTCATGAAGAAGATATAAAAACTCAGAAAGCGACTAAAGAGGAGTTAACTCTTGGAGACATTGTCAAAATAAAGAAGAAAAGTTGACGTCTCTGAGTTTCTCTGGAAAATAATTGAAATCCCGGTAGAAGTTTTTTTCTTATAGAGTTTATAATGCCATGCTTATGATGTCTGAAATGTCAAAAATACTGACATCGGGATAGTTCTTTGCTTTTCCTATTTCTAGCATCATGACGCATGCGGGGCATGAGGTTGCTATAACTGATGCTCCGGTGTCCATGAGTTCTTTTACTCTATATTCTGCAACTCCTTTGGCGATATCAGGGCATATGATTTCTGGTCCTCCTCCACCATCGCATCTGGTTAGATTACCTGTGGCTTCGGGTTCTCTTAAGTTGAGACCCTTAATGCTTCTAAGGAGCGTTCTAACCTCTTTTGTTACACCCATATACCTCGCGAGGTAGCAAGGATCATGCCATGCGATATCCATTTCGTTATCTAGCTTTAGTTCTATTCCTTGTCTATCAACTTCTTCTGCTACTACTTCCACGAAATGCTTTACTTTTATATCGAAGCCTGGAATAAACTCTGGATAATAGTTTTTGAATACTCCTCCACAAATTGGGTTAAGGGTAATTATCTCTTCAACTCCTCTTTCTTTTAGATTTTTATAAACTTCTCTTGCATTGCTTTCAAAAGAGTCGAAGTCTCCATAAGTATAAAAAGAGGACCCACAGCATGGTTCATCCTCACCTAAATATCCAAATTCGATACCTAATTTTTTCAAGACTTTCGCAGAGTTTCTCAAAGAATTAATGTATTTTTCGTTGTTCTTTGAAGTGCCTTTTAATAGCTTCGCCGATACTCTATCGAGTTTTACTGCCTCGAGTATGCCTGTAAGTTTTGATAGGCGTTCCATAGTCATCCCAAACTTTTCTAGAGAATCTGAAATCTTGAGAATAGTCTCTCCATAACCCATCAAAGGATTCATACACGAAGCAAAGAAAATCCTTTTACCTTTCTTCTTTAGATCAAGTCCTTCAGCCCACTTTGCCCTTTCTTTTTTAGCAACACCGAACGGGTTACCCGTCTTTTTGACATTATTATTCACAGTTTCAGCAGATTTCCCCATAGTATATCCTTTTTTCCTAAGCTCATATCGGAGCACTTTTACTGCGCCTCCAGGGTCTACCCGTGCATTAAACTTTTCAGGAAGATTGCTTGGAGGACATCTCTCCTTACAATATCTGCATCCAAAGCACCAGGATATCCTGTCTAGAAGTTGTTGCGAAGGTTTCACCACTCCTTCTCTATATGCCTGTATTACCTCCATTACGCCTTTAGGTGAAGCACTTTCAACCTTCCGCGCCATATACCAAGGACATTCATCTCTACAAAATCCGCATCTACAAGTATTGCAAATCAGAAGATCTTTATCAAAGTAATCAAGATTCAAAGCCATTAGACTCCCTCCATTTCATCTAGACTAAGAATTCCAGGATTTAAAATGCCATTAGGGTCCAGAGCTTTTTTTATCTCATAAATAGTACGGAGCTCTGGAGTAGAATATTCCTTCTTCAGTAGAGAAAGCCCATGCCTCCCAACTCCTCTCTTATCATATCCTAGGCAGTTAGATATTGAGCCCCCCATCTTAATCGCGGCCTCAACGATTTCATTAGCGCACTTCATATACTTATCCCAGTTGTCTTCGTCGGTCTCATCAACAGCGTACATGATAGCGGAAAGCGTTGAGGTTTGATCGTAAATCCATGCCTCCCCTCCCCAGTCATCGAATCCATATTTGGCTACGATTTGGTGATACTTTTTAAGAGCTTTAGCGAGATCAGTCATTTTAACCGTCGGGTCTTCATAGTGCCATCTTGCTGCAGGCTTACCGGTGGCTATCATCCTCGGGTAAACATCGAAGCGGTTTTCCCATTCTGCATCAGCCTCCTCAGGCCCCATATCTTGTCCGCCATACTCTTCCCAAAATTTCTCCGCTTTCTTTCTAGTGTAATCTACTACTTCTCTATCCCCCATGAAACCTATTAAGACCGCTCCGCCGTATACTTCTGAGCCATAGATTTGACTTGCTTTTTCCATGTATTCCCTGTCGAAAGCAGTATACGTAAATATCCCTGGTAGCATGGCTCTCTGGATTTTTAATATGGCTTTAAGTGTGCTTTCAAAATCTGGAAATGTTACAACATGGATTTCCTCAACCTCAGGGATTGGGATTGTCTTCAAAGTTGCAGCGGTTTTTACTCCAAGGCTGCCGAAGTCTCCTACAAATAAATGACAGAGGTCATAGCCCACTGAATTTTTAGACAGATTCGTAATAGCTGAATTCCGACCCGCTCTAATCACTTCGCCATCAGCTAATACGACTTCTAATCCTAGTATTTCGTCGATAAGCGCGCCCATTACTCCCTGTCTATAATTCACGCCTGAAGTTGAAAGAGCGCCTCCAATAGTAGAAGATGGAGAGCTTCCTGGCTCATGGGGACCCATTAGCCCATGTTTTTCCAGTTCTTTAATTAAGCGTAAATTGGTAATTCCAGGCTGGACTACGACATAGAGATTATCTTTGTTTACTTCTAGTATTTTATCCATTTTTTTCATGTCTAGAAGAATGCCGCCATATTTAGGCACGCATCCACCAGACATGCCCGTTCCTCCTCCTTTTTGAGTAACAGGGATTTTTAACTCATTTGCTATCTTAAGGATCTCTGAGACATGACTAGTGGAGATAGGAGTTATAACAACGTCTGGAATGAATCTAAATTTCTCAGACCATTTGTACGGGCAGTTGTCTCTACCGTATGGAACCAAGTCCTCCTTATTTGTAAAAACATTCTCCTCCCCCGCCACATCAATTAGCTTTTTAATGTCAGTCTGTGATAGCTTTCCATATCCCATTTTCATCCCATTGTCCAAGTTTTAAAGAATTAACTATTAATTTTCTGAAATCGGTATATAACAATTACTGTAAACATGTTAAACATGTTTTGGACTACAAATAGCAGATATAAAAAAAGGTGCGGATAAGTTACCTTATCGCAAAGCCTTTCCGCCATTTAGAAGAACTAAGGCTCTCTGCCAATGGAATAAGAAATCAGCTCCACGCTTGGTTATAGAATATCTATCATCCTTCTTTATCAAGAGTCCAGAATCCGTCAGAAAACTTAATAGCCTGTTTAGCTGTCTCAAATGTATTTTAGCAGATACGAAGAGATTCACGATTGATATCTCGCTCCTAGCTAAATGGAGTATTTTAGCTATCATATCCAACTCGGTAGCATCTTCTCCGCTTATTCCCCTATCTCTAAGTATCCTACGCAGCCTACCATACTCCATAAAATGAGTTTCAGCTAATTGAGAATCCAAGACATCTGAATACCTATACCCTCTGCCATAGTCTGCTAGAAATTCTTTAGAGGGTCCACTAGTAATCTTTTCAGAAAGATACTGCCTCCACTTTTCTGCCTTTATTCTCAACTCCTCTAATTCTTCGTCCGTCAATGGTGGTGGCATTCTTACCCCCTCTTTTAAAGGCTTACTCATTATTCTATATAAATCATTTGGTTTTACCTTTATTAATACTATTTATACCTACATATGTGATTTTCTTTGCTTTCGGTAACCTTTCTTTACTCAAAGATGTTGCCAGATGTCCAAATGAGGCTGCCGGAGTACAGAATATCCTTGAGTAGGGTGGGGGTAACAAAGGTAAGAAAGTTGCTGGAAATACCTACTAGAGGTAGGAGGCCGATTATTTTACTTGCTGATCTTAAATGCTTCGTGGATCTCCCTCCCTCACAGAAAGGCACGCACATGTCGAGAAATTTAGAGGCTATAAACGAGTTGCTTGAGGAGATTACTAAAAAACCTGTATATGAGCTAGAGGGGCTTTGTGAAGATATAGTGCTTGAAATTCTAAAGAGGCATGATTATGCTAGTAAGTGCGAGGTAGAAATGGAAAGTGAGCTTATGGTGATAGGTAAGACACCGTCTAACCGGAAAGAACAAGAGTTTGTTAAAATAATAGCTAGAGCAAACGCTTATAGAAATAAGGATATTAGTGTTGAAAAGGAGGTTGGAGCAGAGATACGGGGTATTTTACTTCATCCTCATTGGGATAAGACTATGATAGGCAGTCCGCAGAAGGCTCGGGCTTCTTTAGTTGTTCAGACTCCAAAGGCATGGATAGTCAAGATACAGGATATAATAAATATTTTAGAAGAATCGATGAGTTCTAAATCTTATGGCTATTTAACAGAAGAAGAAGAAAAGGCAGCTATGAGGAAGGCTCTCGCTTCTCCAAAGTCTACGAGCGCAGTCGTTTCGGAGATCTTAGCGAGAGCGGTTGAGAAATTTGATCTGCCTGATGAAATGAGGGTTTCTGCTAAATGCATAGCTGAGGGAACCCTCTTCACTAGCAACTCCTACTGTGAGAGAGTTACTACATTCGGCAAACTCAAGGCTCAGATTAAAACCTGAGAAACAGTTAGCACTATTATAATCGCTAGTATAGCGTATAATATCTTCCTAGAGTCGATACCTCGGATATTCTCATAAATCTTCTTATTTAGGGGTTTCTCTACTTTTCTTCCTACTTCCGCTTTTTCTTTTGAGTGGAAGGGCTCATAGATCCATTTCTCTGGCATTTTGCTTCTTTCTTCTTTAAACCTTTGCAATCCATAGCATTCATGGTTTTCTGGTAGACGGTGTTCTCCACAGAACTGTTCTCCACAGAACTTGCATTTGAAAGGCATGGTTTCTTTAACGCCACAATATGAGCATGTTCCCATTTTTATCCACCATATAGCTCTTTTCTTTTAGCTTCTAATGGATCATCCTCCAACCCTAAGTATCCTGCAGCTGTTACAATCTTCTTATCCAGTTTTTTAGCTACTTCTAGGACGTCCTGTATTTTCTCTTTCCACTGTAAATCTCTTAGGAGATGATGGTCTACTATTAGTTCTCCCATATTTGTATCTTTCAACAATTTTATTATATTTTTGATTGTTGCTTCAAGGCTTATCCTAGAATAGCGGTATCCTAACATATATGACATGGGACCGTCTAGATAAACTATATCAGGCTTTTCGTTTTCTATAAACTTTATCTGGTCTTCAATACTCGGGCCCTCTACATCTGAAGTGAATAGGAAACATAGGTCTCCATCATTTACAGAAACTTCCGTTACATATCCGAGCCTTTTATTTGTACCATGAAAAACGGGATCACTAAATTTCAATCTAACATCCTTGAAGATGTACTCTCTGCCATCTGAATATTCCATACTCTCCGGCAAACCTGCGATCTTCTCTAAAAAATATCGTGCTCTTTCCTTTTGGCTGTAGTTGATTTTTTTTGTAGGATGCTTTATAAATAGGCGTTTGTTTCTGTATAACTCTGGAGCTTCTGGTTCGTAGTGATCGTAGTGGTAATGGGTTATAATAATGATATCAACTTTCATGGCGAATTTCCGTATAATTTCCCAGTGCTCTTCCATTCTTTTTAGTTCGAGAGGATGTGGCGGTAGTCCATATCTTCTGGGTCCAAGAGCTACTCCTGGGTCTATGAATATACTACACTGCTTGGTTTTAATTAAGGTGGCCATAGATCTGGTTCCAAGGGAATCAGCCGCGATTGGATATATCTCCATAGATTTATATTAATTTCAAAGATAAATTAATTTTCAGTATTAAAAGGCAGAAGATATGCTCAACTTCCTTATTGTATATTGGAAAATTAATTAAGAGATAAGAGCAGATATACAGTAGGAGGCTTGTCTGTGAAGAAAGTCACAGTAATCGCTGAATTCTCAATTATCCCGGTGGGTACGGGGGATACTAGTATAGGTAACTATGTCGCTGAAGCAATAAAGGTTTTAGAGAAAGAAGGGCTGGACATTGAAGTCACTCCCATGGGAACGATAATAGAATCCGAGAACTTATCGGATATTCTAAGGGCAGTGGAGAGGGCTCACCAGGCTCTTGTAAATAAAGGCATTAGGAGAGTAGTCTCTACCTTAAAAATAGATGATAGACGAGACAAGCCAAGGAGGAAGGAAGATAAGGTTAAGAGAGTAAAGATAGGGAGGTGAATCTATGCCTCTTTATGTAAGACTAATAAGTTTTACCGAACAAGGGATTAAGAACATTAGGAACTTGAAAAGAATGTATGAAGAGGCAAACGCTGTTTTAGAGAGGGAGGGAGTAAGGATACTGGAAACATATGCAACGTTGGGGGAATATGATATGGTAAGTGTGATTGAGGCTCCGGATGATAAGACGGCGATGAGGACTAGTGCGCTTATAGGAGCTACCGGTACCATGAAAATAGAAACTCTGCCGGCTACTCCAATTGAGGAATTTATAAAGGCTTTAGAATGATTAAGTTATAAGAAGATGTTCTTTTTTTTCTTTAAGGGCATTCCTCAACTCTAGGGCGATTCTCTTTCCCATGCTCATATTACAACCGTACTGCACATAGCTGTAGGGGGAGCCATTCATGAAAGGGTTAGTACCTGCAACAATCCTAGCTGAGATTTCAAAAGCAAAAAACTCGAGATGATGAGTCACCATTGTTTCTAGGCAGAAAGGCCCAAGCATTCCAGGAGGAGCAATTTCTTTTGATACGGCCACTATATCGTCTCCCATCCTAAAAATCTTAGCGAGCAATGACTCTCTGGCTACTACAGGAGCGTTTCCCACCACTACATAGCTAGGTTCGATGTAAACGTTACTCTGATCTATCGCTGGGATCCGTGTTAAACCATCGATATTTGCTTCCCATCTTCTATCAATACCGAAAAGCTCTACCGTATCATTGAGAGGGGAATAAAAGTATGAAAGATACATATTTGCTCCCATTACATACTCTTGAATGGTTACGTTATCCAAATCCTCTTTGGTTATCCTCTTCTTTTTCAGCATCTCTCTAGACTTCCTAAGAAACTCTCCGTAGTTTTGTACTAGGAAATAGCCTCGTCCACCTTTTGCTCCAGGAAACTTAACTATAGAAAGGCAAGATATCTCTCTAGGGTCCTTTGTTTCTTTTGGCATCTTTATATTTGCTTTACTCAGCCACTGCCGCTCTAGATTTCTGTCAGACTCCCACCTTAAGATTTTTCTATTTCCAAATAGGGGGACAGGAAGACGGTTTTCAATAGCATCTACCCCCACATACGCTATCAAAGAGCCATGAGGCACTATTATTGAATTTCTCTTTCGGAGTTCGTTGATTATCTCGTCTCTTAGAAGTTCTAGATAGTCTTTAACCACGATAATGTGATCGGCTACTCCAAATCTTTCATATATTACTTCTCTCCCCTTTTTGCATATGGCCAATGTGTTAAACCCTAGTTCTCTACCGCCTTTAAGTATCTGGAGCGCAGAATGGCTACCTATGGTAGCGATAGTTAAATTATCCTTGTCATATTCTTCAAATATTTCATGCATCTCTGAAGGTTCTATCATGCGTCATCCTCGGCGAAGTTCATATTTTGTGGTGTCTTATATATAATTTAAGGTTTCAAATTTAGGTTACGACCTCTTCTAGCCTTTCTTCTTTTTTGGCGGTAGTAATCTCCATCATAACTAGATCCATAGGGTCCTCTATTTTTCTGCCATGTTTAAGGGTTAAGTTCCTCATCTCAGGTGAAGTAGGCCCCATCACAGGATCTCCAGGTACACGAGGGCTTACATCGAAAACTACGAACTCAAGTTTTCCATCAGGATTATAACCTATCGCTCCTTGTAGTGCGAAGGGTCCAATCATTTTTGGCGGATACTCTTCCTCCACTATCCGTCTGAAACGATAGGCCGCATCATAGACTAGCGGCTGTTTAGATTCCCGCATAGTAACTCCGAAGTGCCCGATTTCCTCGTTTTTCACAGGCACATTTATTTTAAGCTGATCTTTCGCAGGTAAATTGAGAAATCCCTGAAGGTTTACTTGACGGCGATCACTGAATCCTACAAGATCAAAGTCCCCAAAAATATCTTCCAACGCATATCCGTGGAAATTAGCGTTGAACCTCGCTCCCAGTACATATTCCTCTATGCGTCTGTTTTTCAGGGTTTCCTCGCTTATAACACCTTTCTCGAGAAGCTCTTTTTCTTGTTTATAGTAATCCTCAGGCGAGGAAGCATAGAAAAAAGCTCTTTCTAGAACATTTTGGGCCTGCTGGACTTTAACTATACAAAGTCTATCAATTTCTTCCGGACTCTTAAACTCTTTAGGAACCCTAATACCTGCTTTTTTCATAAGATAATACTGCCCTCTTTCATCTGCCCTATCCTCTGCCCGGAGAATAAACCGATTCCCATAAAGTGGGACCATAAAATCGTTTTCTATTCCGTCATATCCTACATAAACCGAGAAGGATCGATTTGGGATGAATATAGTGTTTAGCTCTCTAAGTTTCTCCTGGACTTCCTCATTTAACATGTCCCGAAATTTTGGTACTTTTATCACTTCATCATATAGATGCTTATGGTATTTGGTATAGAACCAATCTCTTCCTTCTTGAACTATTATAACAGTTTTTAAGCCCGCCACTTTTGCAGCCATTCCCACCTCTTTAGCAGAGTGAGAGCCAAAAATACCAATTGTTATATCCTCATATTCTCCCGCTATTTTTTGAATTTCTTCTCTGCGTATCATGGTAAACCCCCTTTTTTATTTGGATATCTTTCACTAAAAGATTTATGAAGATATAATATTTTGTACTAGTAGGTTCATTGAAAATGAGTAAAAGTGAGGGTTTTTGGAAACTAGTTGTCTTTGGTATACTAATTGGAGTAGCGAGCAGCTTACTCACTGCCGGGATTTTTTTTACGTGGGGTGACCGGTTATATGAAAAAACTCCTCCTATCCTAGAGCAAAAAGTTATACTAGTAAATGAATCGCTATCCCAGGAAGCTATTGTATCAGCTATATTCGAACAAGTTAAAGATTCAGTTGTCCACATAGTGTCTGTTGGGGAATTTGAAAACATATTCGGTATAAAAGAAAAAAGTGAGCGGACTGGTTCAGGCATGATAATTGACTCCTCTGGTTTAATACTAACTAACCAGCATGTGGTGGAAGATGCGGATGAAGTTAGAGTAATTCTTTCAAACGGAGATGAATGGAAAGCAGAGGTTATAGGAGCAGATCTGGTAACAGACACAGCGGTTCTTAAGATAGATCCATCATATGATCTAAAGCCGGTGATATTAGGAGATTCGGATAATATAGTCCCTGGTCAGATATCTATTGCAGTAGGTAATCCTTATGTGCTAGAAAATACTATAACAGTGGGAGTAATAAGTGCAGTAAATAGAACACTCTCAAATGATGGTTATAAGATTTATGGAGTCATTCAAACGGATGCCGCAATCAACCCCGGTAACAGTGGGGGGCCTCTTTTAAATTCTAAGGGTGAAGTGATTGGTATAACGAGTGCAATTTTCACAGTCTCAGGGGGATTCCAAGGAATCGGCTTCGCTATACCAATAAACACAGCTAAGCAAGTTGCAGAAGAGCTTATAGAGAGGGGTAAAGTAATACGCCCATGGCTGGGCATAACTGGAAGGGACTTAACTGAAGAACTTTCAGAAACGTTAGGTATCCCAATAACTTCTGGTGCTTTAGTAATAGAAGTTGAACCTGGGGGCCCTGCATATAAGGCGGGTCTAAAGGGCACTGAGTCATCTCCGTTTGAAGAAGATTTCATTTTGGGCGATGTAATAGTTGAGATAGCAGGCGAGAAGATAAGTAGTATGGACGATCTTATAGAAGTATTATTTAAAAAGCAAGTGGGGGAGAGAATAGAGATAAAATATTGGAGAGAGGGCGAAATATATACTACTGAAGTGATTTTAGGAGAAAGGCCTAAATGATCCTCTCTACTAGAAAGTCGTAGGTCCTTGTACCCCTACCGATTTGGATGAATTCCTCTAGGTCTTCTTGGGTATCAAGGTCAAGGGAAATGCGAGGAGACTCGTAGATATAAGGTGTAATATTCTTAGATTTTGCTTCCTCTAGGTGGTCTAAAAAACTGTTTGAAGTGAATTTTTCCTCAATAATATCAGGAGGACGCCTAAATAGGATACCTGTTCCGTTTCTTTTAGCAGGAGATATTATAAGTGGATGAATTTTTCCAAGGGAAAGTATTTCTTGAATAATATATGGCGATATGAGAGGGATGTCCGCAGGTACAAATAAGGTAGCCTCTGCCTTTTTTTTAATTGCATATTTGGTAGCAACCTTAACAGCTTCGTTTAAATCTTTTTTTTCCTTTTCTAGCAGGAAATCATAACGATAACCTTTAAGGTTTCCTATACTTGGCTCCGGACTAATTATTATAATCTTTAGATTTTTCAACGCGTCTAATACATCTTTTAGCATACATATTACGAGGGCCTTCCTCTCTACCGGAGTTAACACGTGGGATAGTCTACTTTTTGCTTCCGATAATTTATTCACAGGCACTATAGCAAAGATGTTCATAATTTCACTTGTTGACAGTCAGGAATATAAAAAATATGTGAAAGAGCGGAACCCTTATATTCCGGGAAAACTGAAATTGGTGAGGAGGTAGTAGAAATAATCTGCCTGGGAAATGGAATAGAAATATCCATGGATGACGTGAGGATATGTCTTGATCCTAAAAAAGCCAGCGGCCTAGCTTTTATCTCCCATGCGCATTCAGACCATATCCCTAGGTCTATTGAAGGCATGGTTATTACTTCTCATCAGACTAAGTATCTTTCAAATTTAGGTTGTAGTAGCGTAGGATTTGTGGAAGAAATTTGTGTAAATGGGATAGGATTTCAAATAATTCAATCAGGCCATATGCTTGGTTCAGGACAACTTCTCATAAAAAATGGGTTTAATGTTATCTATTCGGGGGATTTCAATTTACGTGGGGGAGTTACGACAGAAGAAGCAAAGATTGTAAAGGCAGATGTTCTCATAGTTGAATCTACATATGGCAGTCCTTTCTTTAAGTTTCCTGAGAGAGCAGAGGTGGTTAAAGAGATTAGGGACTGGATAGACGATACGCACTCTATGGGAAAAACTCCTTGTCTGCTGGCATATTCTTTTGGAAAAGCTCAAGAGTTGACTAGATATCTCGCAGAGGATTATTTGATACAAGTGCACCCCACTATATATAAGAACAATAAAAAGTATGAAAAGTTAGGAGTTTATCTTGGAGAATACTCTTTATTAGATGGAGAAATAGATGATGACTATGTTGTCATACTTCCTCCAAGGTCTAAGGCTATGGACTCTAATTTCAGAAAAGGAGTGGTGACGGGTTGGGCTCTCCGTTTTGAGTCGCGTAGGGGAATTGAGGGTGCTTTCCCTCTTAGTGATCATTCGGACTTTTATGACCTCATTCACTATGTTGAAGAGGTAGACCCCCAGATAGTTTATACAATTCATGGTTTTTGCGAGGAATTCTCGGAAGAACTCAGATCTAGGGGATTTTACTCAGAGCCTCTTAGAAAAAAAGGACAGTTGAGGATAGAGGAATTTATATAGTTAAATTTCTTTTTTTTTCTCGATGATTAAGCTGGTTATATTTGATCTAGATGGGACTTTAACTAAATTCAATCTCGACATCTCTGGGATAAAGAGGGAAATCCTTGGCGAGGACATAGAGATGAGCTTAATGGAGATTATATCTAGGTTAAAAGGAGAAAAAAGGAAAAAAGCTGAAAGAATACTGATAGAACATGAATGTGAGGCCGCTCTACATTCGGAGCTTAATCCGGGGGTAAGTGAACTTTTTGAGCTACTAACTAAGAGGGGTATCAAGAAGGCCCTAGTTACTAGAAATAATAAAAAGGCTGTTGAGATTATTTCTAAAAAACATGGGCTTGACTTTGATGTAGTTATAACTAGGGAAGACGGAGAGCCAAAGCCTAGTGGTAAACAATTAGAGCTAGTTTTAAATCACTTAGAATTAAATAAAGATGAAGCGGTCTTTGTAGGAGATCATAGATATGACCTCGATGCGGGTAGAGCGGTTGGAATTACAACTGGACTAATAAGAAGTAGGTTTTCTGAGGATGTAATTGGAGAAGCAGATTTCTATGTGGACTCTATAGATGAATTGATTCCACTTATATTAAGCAAGGAAGCCTAGAGTATGAGGCGGGAGTAATGCGGCTGATAGTAACATCTCACAGAGATATAGCTGGTAAAAACATTTATAATGAATTAGCTAAGAATTTCGGATTTAAGGAGAAAGGCGAATTTGAAGGAATGCCTATATATGAAAAAGGAGAAATCTGGCTTATTTCTACAGAAAAAAGTCAAACGCAGGCGGAGCATCTTGATGGATTCTTTGATCCCGAGTTTTATGTCTTTGCATCGAGGCATAAGAGTGAGTCAGGAGAAAAGACTCTGACAGTACATGCAACTGGAAACCTAACTTCGGAAGCTAAAGTTGGGGGTAGGCCAGAAAAATTATCTATACCCCAGCCTGCCGCTATGAAAGTAGCTTTAAGAGAGCTCTATAAAGCGAATAAGGACTTAGCACTGGGATATAGGGTTTCCATGGAGGCCACGCATCATGGTCCTACAGACCTGCAAAAGCCTCTTTTGTTTGTTGAAGTAGGGAGTACTGTGGAGGAATGGGAGGATAAGAAAGCGATAAGAGCTGTAGCTAGAGCTGTATTGAATGCAGCACGGAACCGGCAAGATTTTCCGAGGGCTATTGGTATTGGAGGGACTCACTATGCTCCAATTCATACTAAAATTATGCTTGAAAGCGATGTAGCTATTGGGCATATCATTCCAAGCTACTCTGTATTAGATATCCGTAGAGAAGTATTTCAGCAGGCAATAAAGAAAACAGGAGCACTTTTTGGACTCCTAGACTGGAAGGGAATGAAAAAAGAGCATAGGGTAAGAGCCAAAAAGCTGGCTGAGGAGGTAGGTTTGGAACTTAAGAGAGGTAAAGATCTAGCAAAGAAGCCAGTACTTCCAGAATTTGAAATAGAAGAGGAATTTTTCAAGGAAGCAGAAAAGATCGATAGGAAAAAAATCGAGTCTTTAATTTTAGAGAAAGGCGGTGTAGTAATAAGAGATAAGGATGGCAAATTAAAAAACAAATTCCAGGCAAAAGAAGATATCCGCTCAAGAGTTATAAAGGCATGCTTTGAGATATTAAAAAAGAAATATCAGATAAAGATAGATGGAACATATCTTATCCTAAGAGAGATGAAGTTTGATCCAGATAAGGCAAGGATGCTTGGGATAAAAGATGGACCGTTATTTGGGAAATTAGCTCGAGGAAACTCAGTTAAGCTAGAGGGTAGGGAAATAACTCCTGAGATGGTCGTAAAGGTAAAAGAAAAGCGAATTAAAATAAAAGATGAAGAAATATTTAAATACATATAGTATAATTCTTATCGTAACTCATCTCCATAGGAGGCATTATATTGGATTCTATTATTGAAGATGCTTTGAAAAATACCGCTAAAGATAAATTTGGTACCCCGAGGCCTCGAGGGGCTATAGATGAAGAATTAGAGAAGATACTCTCCCGCACTAAAGCAAGGATAGTTGTAATAGGCACAGGTGGAGCGGGGGGTAATACTATAAGCAGGCTAATGGAGGTTGGCATTGAGGGTGCTGAAACTATAGCTATCAACACTGATGCTCAAGATCTTTTGTACACTTCTGCTCACAGGAAGGTGTTGATTGGAAGAGAGCTTACTGGGGGTTTAGGTGCGGGTTCTGTACCGCAGATAGGAGAGGAAGCAGCCAAAGAGAGTGAAAAAGAAATTAAAGAGGTCGTTCAAGGCGCAGACCTAGTTTTTATAACCTGTGGTCTTGGTGGAGGTACTGGAACAGGAAGTGCACCTATAATCGCAGATATCGCTCAGAAATTGGGAGCGTTGACTGTTGCAATAGTTACTTTTCCATTCACTATGGAGGGTCTTAGAAGGAGAGGAAATGCGGAAATGGGTTTAGAGAAGCTTAGGAAAGAGGCTGACACAGTTATAGTTATACCCAATGATAAGCTATTGGAAATTGCTCCAAATCTTCCTTTGCCAGCTGCCTTCAAAGTAGCTGATGAGATACTTGTAAGGGCGGTTAAAGGTATTGCTGAACTCATTACTAAGCCGGGCTTAATTAACTTAGATTTTGCTGATATTAGGGCAGTGATGGAAGGCGGCGGAGTGGCGATGATTGGTATGGGTGAAAGCGATACTGAGAATAGGGCTGTGGAGGCGATAGAGAAAGCAGTTAATAGTCCATTACTTAACGTTGATATAACTGGAGCCAGTGGTGCTTTAATAAACGTGGTTGGTGGAGAAGATTTGACATTAACTGAAGCAGAGCAGGTAGTACAGGTCGTTTCTGAAAGGCTAGATCCCAGGGCCAACATAATATGGGGTGCGCAAATAGAAGAAGATTTAAAAGGATTGCTGAGGGTAATGTTAGTGATTACTGGAGTGAAATCTAAACAGATCCTTGGAGCAGAAGAGACCCCTATCCGGCGGGAGAGGGAGAGGGATCTCAAGAGCGAGTTGGGCATTGATTTCTTAGAATGAAAATGATTAAGGAAAAGGTAAGAGAGTGGGATAGAGTAATAAAGCTTTCTAGGAAGCCTACTAAGTCGGAGTACATTATGGTTGCAAAAATTACTGGACTTGGGATAGTTATTATTGGTGCAATAGGATTTCTAATCCGTATAGCAATACAATTAACTGGGGTAATATTGTAAGACTATAGCCGGTTGAGTAAGATGGAGACGAAAATTTATGCAGTAAGAACTACCATTGGTAGGGAAAGAAGCGTAGCAGATATGATTACCGCTAGAACTGAGAAGGAAAATTTTGAGATTCAATCAGTTCTCGTGCCGCATGATATAAGAGGCTATATTTTAGTTGAGGCTGTTAATAAGACAGAAATTGAAAAATCGCTTCATGGGGTGTCTCATGCGAGAGGCGTGGTTGAGGGAGAAATAGATTTATCCGAGATTGAGAAATTCTTTGAACCTAAGCCCATGGTCACTAAAGTTGATGCAGGGGATATTGTAGAACTCGTGAGCGGTCCTTTCAAGGGAGAAAAAGCGAGGGTAGTGAGGGTTGACCTTAAAAAAGAAGAAATCACTGTAGAACTTTTTGAAGCTACTGTTCCGATACCTGTCACCGTTCAAGGTGACAGCATTAAAGTTATAAGAAAGGAGGAGCATGAAAGTGAAGCAGGAGATTGAAGCGCTCGTTGAAGGTGGCAAGGCCAGTAGTGGACCTCCATTAGGACCCGCTTTAGGGCCTTTGGGTGTGAACATAAGTAAAGTTGTTGACGTTATTAACGAAAAAACTAAAGATTATCAAGGGATGAAAGTCCCTGTGAAGGTAATAGTTGATACTTCCTCCAAGGAGTTTGAGATAGAAGTTGGTAGTCCTCCGACCAGCGCCTTGATACTAAAGGAGCTTGGAGCTGAAAAAGGTTCAGGAGATGCTATTGAACCGATAGGGAATCTAAGCTTTGAAAGCTTAAAAAAAATAGCAAAAATGAAGAAGGATAGCATGCTTGCAGTAGATTTAAAAGCAGCGGTAAAGGAAGTCTTAGGTACATGTTTATCTATGGGAGTTACCGTGGATGGTAAATCTCCTAAGGTAGTTCAGTCTGAGATTTCACAAGGTTTATATGACGATAAGTTAGCGGAGTAAGTGTCCTATGGCGATACCTATTGAAGATATTTCTAGAGCTGTTAAAGAAGTTAAAGAAAAATCCAAAAAAAGGAATTTCACTCAGAGCATTGAATTGGCCATTAATTTGAAAGATATGGATCTGAATAAGCCAGAAAATAGAATAAACGAGGAAATTGTCCTACCGAACGGCAGAGGCAAACAAGTTAAGATTTGTGTCATTGGAGAAGATGAACTCGCTTTGCAGGCTAAAAAAATTGCAGACAAGGTAATCACGAAGGAAGAGCTGGAGTCTCTGGCAGGTAAAAAAAGAGAGGCTAGAAAGCTTGCGGAGGAGATGGACTTTTTTATTTCACCTACCAATCTCATGGCTTTGGTAGGTAAATCTCTTGGTCCAATCCTCGGTCCAAGGGGTAAGATGCCTAAGCCTATACCCCCTGGTGCGCCATTGCAACCTCTCGTTGACAGGCTTAGAAAAACTGTTAGGATTAGAACTAAGGAAAACCCCGTGATACATGTACCGGTAGGTACAGAGAACATGGAAGACAAAAAGATCGTTGAAAATATTGAAGCTGTTCTGGGATTTATCGAAAGAAAGCTTGAAAAGGGCTATAATAATATAAAGTCAGTTTACCTAAGCACGACTATGGGTCCAAGTGTAAAAGTTGGTGGTTGAAAATGACTAAAGTTGCCAAGTGGAAACTGGAAGAAGTAGATAAAATGGCAGCATATCTAAAGGAGTATCCAGTAGTTGGAATAGTTAATATGGAAGGGATTCCCGCACGGCAGCTTCAAAAGATGAGGGACCTACTACGTGGTGAAGTCCTTATAAAGATGTCCAAAAAATCGTTAATTAAACACGCCTTAGAAAAAGCGTCAAAAGAAGAGAAGAGCCTTAAAGCATTAGAAGAACATATTAAGGGACAGCCTGCTTTCATCTTTTCTAAGGTGAATCCTTTTAAACTTTATAAAATACTTGACAAAAGCAAAACTCCTGCTCCAGCAAAGCCTAATAGTATAGCTCCTAAGGATATTGTTGTTAAAAAAGGCGAGACCCCCTTCCCTCCAGGACCTATGTTAAGTGAGCTTCAGCGGGTGGGTATCCCAACCAAGATCTCTGGGGGTAAAATAGCTATAAGCGAGGACAAATTAGTTGTAAAGGAAGGGGAAAGAATTAGTCCGGAATTGGCCTCTGTTTTAGCAAGATTAGGGATTGAGCCTCTTGAGGTGGGACTTGATCTATTGGCCGCTTGGGAAAATGGAACTATCTTTTTGCCGGATATACTATCTATAGATGAAGAAAAAGTTATATCAGATATTCAAGACGCTTTCCTTCATGCAGTTAATCTCTCTATTTACTCAGGATATATAACTAAAGAAACTGCTCCAATGGCTATTAGGAAAGCTTATTCTGAAGCCAGAGCACTAGGACTTCAGGCGGAGATTTATGAACCTGAAATTATAGGTGATATCTTGTCAAAATCATATTTGCAGATGTTATCGATTGCATCCCATCTTACAACTGATGCTATAGACGACGATCTTAAAGAAAAATTATCTACAAGGCCTTCTTCGGCACAAAGAGCGGAAAAGAAAGAAGAAAAAGAAGAGGAAAAAACTGAGGAGAAAGAAGAGGTTTCAGAGGAAGAAGCAGTAGAAGGGCTTGGAGCACTATTTGGATAAGGAGGTGAAGTGATGGAATACATTTACGCTGCTATGTTGTTACACTCTGCTGGAAAAGAGATAAACGAGGAAAACATTAAAAAAGTATTAAAGGCGCCGGGAATAAAGCCGGATGAAGCTAGGGTGAAGGCTTTAGTAGCGGCTCTGGAAGGAGTAGACATAGATGAGGCGATAAAGCAAGCAGCAGTAACACCTGTTGCACCTGCTGCGCCAGCAGCACCGGAAGCTCCAGCAGAAGAGAAGAAAGAGGAAGAAAAAGAAGAAAAGAAAGAAGAGGTTTCAGAGGAAGAAGCTATAGAAGGGCTTGGCGCTCTCTTCGGCTAAGCCTTCTATGTTTTCTCTTGAACATTTATCTCTAGAAGAAGGATGCAAAAAAGAGTGGCTAGTTTCAAACGGCCTTGGCGGATATTCTTCTTCTACGGTGATAGGTCTCAACAGTAGGAAATATCACGGCTTATTAGTAGCAGCCCTTAATCCTCCTGTGAATCGTTGGCTTTTATTATCTAAGTTAGAAGAAGAGTTGTTGACTGGCGGAGGATCATTTAGTATATCTACAAATAAGTATATCCCAGGCACTATTTATCCTAGGGGCTATGAATATCAGACAGGCTTTGTTCTGGACTTTTTCCCTACATTTAGTTACGATGTATATGGGCTTCAGGTTAAGAAAAAGATCTACACTATCTACGGTTTTAATGCTGTAGTTGTTTCTTATGAGGCTGTAGGGGAGGGAGAAATGCGTATAAGGCCCTTAGTCAACTGTAGGAGCTTTCACTCTAATCTACATAGACGTAACCTTGGATGGGATTTTATAGAGGAGATCAGCAGGGGCATAGTAAAATTGACACCAGATTTTATTAACTCCCCTACTTTAATGATAGCTTCTGACCTAGCAGAGTTTTTTCCAAATGGGTGCTGGTACCATGATATGGTATACGATGTAGAGGGGGAAAGAGGTTACGATGATACTGAAGATCATTACTCTCCTGGAGAATTTCGGATAAGAATTGAAGGCAGAGAAAAGTTTAACATCCTTGCAGTCGGAGGCAGAAAAGTCGAAGGAAGCTTTAGGAGAATATTTTCTCGGGACTCTAATCATTTTGAAGGTCTTTTTAAAGCTGAAGTAAAAAGAAAGAAAAATTTAGTAAAAGGGAAAAAAGGCACCCTAAGGAAGCTAACTCTTGCTGCTGATTCTTTTATAGTTAAAAGAGGAAGGGGCAAGTCGATAATAGCAGGCTATCACTGGTTTGATGATTGGGGGAGGGATACTATGATTTCTCTGCCAGGGCTAACTCTTGCTACAGAGAGATTTGGTGACTCCAAAGAGATATTAGAGACATTTTGCAGGGCTAGTAAGCATGGTTTAATACCTAACAGGTTTACTGAAGACGGAGATCCGGAATATAATTCTGCAGATGCATCGCTCTGGTTTTTTTATGCAGTGGATAAATATTTAGAATATACTCAAGATCTCGATTTTATTAGGTATTTATGGCCTACTATGTGTGGGATCATTGAGGCTTACAGGGGAGGGATTAATGGTATTAGAATGGAGTCTGATCACCTAATATGGTCTCCTTCCCAATATACTTGGATGGATGCTCAAGTTAATGGTAAACCTGTAACCCCTCGAGAAGGGAAAGTGGTCGAAATCAATGCTTTGTGGTATAACTCACTTAAGATTGCAGAAAAGATTTCAAGGAAACTTGGATACGACTCTGCGAGTTACTCAACTCTTGCTGAAAAAACTATGTGTAGCTTTAACGAAAAATTCTGGAATATTAATGCAGGCTGCCTTTTCGATGTGGTTAGGGATGGTGAAAATGATCCGTCTATTAGATCTAATCAAATATTGGCTGTAAGTCTACCCTATAGTATGCTTAGCAAAAGCAGAGCAAAAAGGGTAGTTGCAGTTGTAGAAAAAGACCTTCTTACTCCTTATGGCCTTAGAACTCTTTCTCCTAGAGAATCGGAGTATAAGGGTACCTATTATGGAAATCAGGAATCTAGAGACTTGGCTTATCATCAGGGTACCGTGTGGCCATGGCTGTTGGGGCATTTTATCACTGCATATCGTAGGGTTAATGGGAACGCGCATGTTAAAAAATTCTTAAATAAACTCGTAACCCATCTTAATGATTCCGGCTTAGGCAGTATTTCTGAGATATTCGATGGAGACCCGCCTTATGCTCCAAAAGGCGCTATATCTCAGGCATGGAGTGTAGCAGAAGTACTTAGATGCTATACCGAGGAATTTGGGTAAAATCTGGGCTTAATTTTGGGAAATCTAGATATATATTTAATAATATCTCAATATATCTAGGGAAGTGAATATCCTCCTCTCTCCTCTCCATAAATGGCTTCTTTTTTCACTTCCCTTCCTTAGAAATATTTAAATGTTTTTCATTTAATTTCTGTTACCATGCGTTCCGAGAAGGAAATAAAAAAGCAGTTTAAGATTAAAGCTCAGCAGGATCCGACTAAATATTATCCTGTAGAGGTACTAATAGAAGAAGGATTTGAGAGACAGAGATGTGTAAAATGCGGTAGCTATTTTTGGTCTTATTCTGAGAGGGAGGTATGTGGCGAGCCTGAGTGTTCTGGGGGATATGACTTCATTGGAAATTCACCAGCAAGGAATAAGATGGACTATATTGAAACTTGGAAAAAGTTTGCAAAGCTCTTTGAAAGATTCGGGTATACTCCTATACCGAGATATCCGGTCGTGGCTCGTTGGAGAGATGACACGGATTTTGTGCAGGCATCTATATATGATTTTCAACCATATTGTGTTTCTGGGGAAGTAGATCCTCCGGCTAATCCTCTTGTAGTGCCTCAATTTTGTTTACGTTTTAATGATACTGACAATGTTGGCATTACCGGTAGGCATTATACCGGTTTCGTTATGATCGGACAGCATGCTTTTGAAAAGCCTGAGAACTACAAGCCCAGCGAGTATCTTCGACACATATATGCATGGTTGGTTGAAGGCATGAAAATACCGAAAGGGGAAATTCAATTTCATGAGGACGCATGGGCAGGGGGAGGAAACATGGGTCCTAGCATGGAATTCTTTTCTAGGGGACTTGAGATAGGAAATCAAGTGTATATGCAATATGACATAAAGTCAGGAGTTCCTAAGGAGCTTGCTATTAAGGTTCTTGATATGGGTATGGGTCAAGAGCGTCCTGCATGGTTTACGTTAGGTACTCCGACAAGCTATGACGCGGTATTCCCCACAGTCGTTGAGCATTTATTAGATGTCACAGGTGTCGAGAGAAATGAAGTAATTGGAGATTTCATACCCTACTCGAGTATTCTTACTGTAGAATCAGATATGGATAGAGTTTGGGTAGAGATAGCGGGTAAAATAGGCCTGGATGTAGAAGAGCTAAAGGAAAAAGTCCTTAAGCTGGCGGCTATTTATTCAATAGGGGACCATTCTCGCTCTCTCTTGCTAGCATTAAGTGATGGAGCTCTCCCGTCAAACGTGGGAGGGGGTTATAATCTTAGGGTTTTGATAAGGAGGAGTTTAGATCTTATATATAAGAATGGTTGGGAGGTCTCTTTACCAGAGGTATGTGATCTTCATGCGAGATATCTTAAGCCGCAGTATCCGGAACTTACAGAAAATCTAGAGGAAGTTGGAGAGATTTTAGATATCGAGAAGAAAAAGTATTCTGAAACTAAGGCTAAGTCTAGGAGGATAGTATCTAGGCTAAAAAGGGAGGATATATCGTTAGAGAAACTTATAGAGCTCTATGACTCCCAGGGGATTAGTCCAGAGATGTTAAGGGAAGCGGGTCTGGATATTAAAATACCCTCAGATTTTTTTATAAGAGTCTCAGAGCGCCATGAGCAGTCGCAGGGTGAAGTTAAAGCCACTAAATTAAAGGAGTTTGATTTGTCGGGTATAGATAAGACTGAAATTCTTTATTACGATGATTATAGTCTCATCGAGTTCGATGCTAAGGTGTTAAAGATATTTGAGGATAAATATGTCGTATTGGATAGGACTGCTTTTTATCCAACCAGCGGGGGACAGTTAACAGATACCGGCTATCTTGATGGTTGCAGGGTTACCGATGTGTTTAAGCAGGGGAATGTCATTGTTCACAGGGTTGATAGGATGTCGTTCAATGAAGGAGACGTGGTTAAAGGTAAAATAGACTGGGCTCGTAGGAGGCAACTGGCTCAACATCACACTTCCACTCATATTATTAATGGAGCGGCTAGAGAGTTTCTTGGCGAGCACGTATGGCAGGCTGGTGCAGAAAAGACGCCTGAGAAATCTAGATTAGATATCACTCATTACTCTGCTCTTTCAAAGCAGGAATTGAAAGCAATTGAAAAGAGGGCTAACGAGATTATAAAACAGAATATCCCGGTAGAGAAAAGAATCTATAAGCGGGATGAAGCAGAAGCCAAATTTGGTTTCCGACTATATCAGGGAGGTGCGGTGCCTGGTAAAGAGATAAGGGTTGTTAAAATCGATGAGTATGACATAGAGGCATGTGGAGGTACCCATCTAAACTTTACCGGGGAAGCTGAGCATATTAAGATTATAGGTTCAACTAAAATTCAGGACGGCGTAGTTAGGTTGGAGTACGTGGCAGGAGACGCTGCTAGGAGATATATTGTTGACAGGATACTTGAGCCCTATAACTCTATTCTTGAAGACTTAATGAGTAATGAGGTCATCTCAAGGTTAGTACCCAGCCTCACCGATGTGAAGACTAGGAGAAAATTAGAGAATAGCAAGAGGATATTGAAGGTCCTAAAAAGAGAGCCTGTAAGTTCGCTCTCAGATGCCGACCTCCAGTTTGTGGATGCTTTGATAGATGAGGTAGGTGAGGCTGCAGATGTTTTTTCTGTTCCTCCTAGGAGCATTAGGGACACCATAAGGCGATTTTTAAATGAAATCTTTAGTGATCACAGGGAGATTAATAGGATGAGGAGGGCTTTGAATCTCAAGGAAAAAAATATCGAGGAACTGAAGATTTTCACAGAAAAAGGAATGGGAGAGCCGTTGAGTCTTCAGAAATTATGTAAGCTTATCTTTGAGACTTGGAAGGAGCAGAGAAAGGAAGTTGAGAAGTTAACCGAGGAGATTGCACAGAAGAAGGTTGAACATCTCCATATCCAAAAATTGGGTGAATATGAATTGATATGCGAGGAGATGGAGGGAGGCATGGAGGAGATCCAAAAGGCTGCTCAAAGGTTAGTAGGAGATGAAAGGATAGTCGTCTTGTTCGGGGTTAATGAGAGGATATCAGTCTTAGGGGTACGTGGTAAGAAGGTAGATATCGATATGGGGGAGCTTATAAAGAAGGCATGCGCAATATTAGGTGGGGGAGGTGGGGGTAAGCCCGATTTTGGTAGGGGGGCTGGATCGGATAAAGAGAAATTATCGGAAGCCGTGGAGTGGGTTAGAGGTTACATAAAAGAGAAGCTCATTTAGACTTCTTTTTCTCTTTTTTATATTGGCTTACAAAAGCTGATAAAGCTTGGTAACCCACATCAGATTCTGAAGAGAAATCACCCCGGTTTATCATCTCTTTTATCTCTTTATATAAATACGGGGACACATATACTGTGATCCTTTCTTTTCTACCTTTCTTTTTAGCCATTTTTCAATTCCTTACCAAAAGTATATATATTACAAAGATTAGGCAGTTGTGCAAAAATTTGTCACAAACAACTTCTCTAATCTTTTGTAATCTTTTTAGGGCATTTTGTCTTCTTTTCTCAGAGGTACTTTTATAATGCTGTCTATTTCGCTATATATTTTCTCTAAATCTTTTTTGCCCATAAGTGTAAGTATGTCAAACCCTACCAGAGAACCCTTGGTCAATTTAAGATGTTTCTTGATATTGTGGTACTGCTCTAGCTTCTTGCTTTTAGGTTTATTCATTTTATTCGTCTCCTTATCTCCCGTTACTATGAACAATTTTGCATTTTGAATCTTGAATTTTTCTTCCTGTCTTTTATAAGCGGTTGAGAGATTGGCCGCCGTTATAATACCCATAAGCTTTTTTGGGGTCGGTGCCCCTTTCTCAATTTCAATGATGAATTTTATTGTTTTGTTTTTTATTATTATGAAATCTGCATCTGACAATTGGTTACTCCTAGAAGTGTCACTAAAGTCTATAAATAAGGGGACTTTGACCCCGGAATGCGAGGATTTGAATTTAATATTTTTGTTCTTTAAATGTCGCTCGATTTTCCCTCGAACTTCTCTATGCCATTCTGACTCCTTTGGCATCTCCCTTCGCCCCTTTTAAATCTTTTAATCACCTCTTCGTCTTTATGGTTCCTTTCGAAATTTAATGGAACCGTCAACTAGATCTTAAGGAATTTCTATCCCTTATTATACTTTGGATCCAGAAGCGATATAATGAGGCGTTCCAAATTCCTTGCAGATTTACTATCACTAGCTTCAATATAAGAAAACACCAATGAGCTAACTCTATCGTCTATTTTCTCCTCGATTTCTGGATTTCTTGGGCCTCTCGACTTAGGTTGATATTCTGGATGGCCTATGTCTCTAGCTATGCCTTTCCTCAAAGGACTCAGCCCCGTGCGTTTTAATACCCTATAGAGCCTTTGCCTAAGACCAGTCTTTTCCCCGTGTCCTGAGCTACCAGCATAAACCACCCTCTTTCCATCCCATATCACATAGACACCCGGTAAAGAAGGAGCATCTAAGTGTGATTCGTAGCGTGGTAAAGTGCGAAGCCTCTCCAATAACATGTCTTTTGCAGGCTCTGCTTCTTTTAAGATTTTTTGTAATAAATTATCCGCTTTGAATATCTCTGGAGGAGCATCATTAATTTTGGCCATATCATTTACTCAAAACTTTGATTTTTATTGAATTGGCTTTTTCACAACCTAATTTAATGGTTTCACGCCTAAAATTTAGCTTTAGACGTATATAAGAGTTGCCCCTGAAGTTCCTAACAAGCTTGTTTTGCTACCTACGTATGTTTGCTTAGATTTTATATCTAATTTATAAATGTAAACATTGAAAAATCGAGAAATAGAGAGATTTATATGGTTGTTTTACATCCTAACTATGATGGATATTTTTTATAATGGATATTAATATTTACTGTCATGGACGGAGAACTGGAATTAGCAACATGGGTGTTGGCTGGATTTACAGGTGTATTGGCAATCGCTACTCTGGTATATGCTTATCTTACTTGGCAGACAGGGAGACAGATTGGTAAAGCCTTGAAATTACTAGAGCGGGTGGTGAATGTATTACAAAATGCTACTGAGAACTTAGAAGAAGTTGGAGAGTATATCAGAGATGCTACACAAAATTTAGAGGATGTTGTAGGGCACGTAGATGAGGCCACTGATAATCTTAAGACCGTTGGAGAACACTTGAGTAGTTTAGCAGATACCTTGGACGAAATACGCTCAGATCAACGATGGGAAAAACTATGGAAATGATTGGGCTTGATAAAGAACAATTTCTATAAATTAATATTTTTCTCCGGATTTTGAAAGATACTTAACTTTTCAGAGATCTAATAGTTTAGAGAGGTAGTGAATATGGCGGTTAAGAGAAGCCCTCGAAACTAAGAACTGCATGATAGAATGGTTAGAAAAGTAAAATCTTGGCTAAAGTCTAATAACCCTGATTGTCATGTGGTGATAAATCCTGGCCAAAGGAAGAATCGTTTTTATCTAGTGGTGCCAGAATATTCTATATCTCAAGCAAAAATACTCGTCCAAAATAGTGGATTTTCAATCCCTGGCTTTTATGCCTATGATTCAAGCTTGAATATTCGAAAGGCTTAGCTGTGTTAGAATACGACGGGAGAGGACGAAGATCAAATTATAGAGGGAAAGTAGTGGCGAGTAATTCTATGTAGGTTAGAAGTAAAAGTAAATAGCTCTTAGTTTTTGGGTTAGGATTTCCTAAGTAGTAGAAGAATTTTTGGGGCAATTCCATTATGTGAGGGATCTCCTTTCCCATTGAAGAGCTTTTTTATTTTTTGATTTTCCCTATTATGTAGAGAGGCCATGCTAGACCAATCAACATAGCAGTAGCAGTATATAGAAATAGGTCTTTGAATGCTCCAAGAATTTGTAATTTTCTCGTCTTTGAATAAACTGCGTCTGAAAGTCTCCAAGGGATGAATACATACCCTGCTATAATGTAAATAGGTACCATTAGTATACTAGCACCGTTGATTTTCTGTGGTATTTTCAAACCCTTTTTCATTAATAAAAGCTTCATGGTCTATTAAACTTAAAGGCCTAAATTCCTTTTTAGTTATCTCACCCATGTTACCTTACCTCCAGAATCAATAGTAAAAAATTATATTTAAGCAATATATTTACATTTTACTAAAAAATAACCTTATAAGAATTTTATTTAGAGAGAAGAATGTGCGAAATAGCTTTTAAAGTCCCAACTATTCGACAGCATACATTTCGCCTTCTGTCGGGGAGATTATTTCTGTATCTAGGTCAGACATGTATCTTGCCATTAGCCTTGGTCTTTCTGTGTGTATGGTGAAGACTTTTTTCGCACCTATCTCGGAGATCGCCCATTTAAGCTGATGCGGGTCTGCATGTCCTGAGGCATGGACTTGGTATAGGGGTAGCCCGCATCTCTCCAGCCAGTTTAGCATCTTCTCATGGTTTATCTCCATCTCCTCGTTAAAGGGCTCACTCTGCGAGAGGATGTATATGCTCCCACTTTCAGGCAGGATCTCAACCATCTCGTTCATGTCATAGAAGGACGCTGCGAGGAGCACTTCCCCCTGCATGGCGTTTATATCTCTACCTGTAGCAACATTATCGCTGAAATTGTCGATGACCTCTTTCTCCCACTTATAGGTTGTTCTTTTTTCCCTCTGAAAGATGAGTATATTTGGATCGTTTAACCTGAATATGGGGAAGCTCTCTTCTCTCAACCTATATACGATGTAGGCCTGTTTCATCGACATGGCCAGCTTTCTCCCGTTCTTCTTTGCAACTTCGTAGAACGTCTTTAGCCTATCAATGTCGTTTAGGCTGAATCCAGCTAATACGAGCCGGGGGGCATCCGAGACTATGCGACTTATCTTCTCCTTTACTTCTTTCTCAGTGGCCGTCTTTGCGTCAACTATGTTCGTCCCCTCGATGATAAGCGCCTCGGGAGATGCCTCCTTGGCTTTTTCGACGAACTCCCTGCTCATCTCCGCCCTCGGACCGTGCAGGCGAAAATCGCCAGTATATACTATTGTCCCACCCGATGTGTGGAGTATATATGCGTAGGCCCCCGGAGTAGAGTGATCGACGTGTATCGGCTCGATTTCAATAGAGCCCAGCCTCTTTTTATCACCGGTTCTGAACGTCTTGAAGGTCTTAGGCACATCCACGGAGTCTCTGGTCATCCTTGCAATCTTATATTCTTTTAGATGCCCTGAAGCTGACATCTCCTTGGCTAGGATCATTGTCTTTGCAGTTTCACCGCAGTATAGAGGGATGGAGTCTTTTACATATCTCACATAGTCTACGTGATCTGCATGTGGATGGGTAAATAATATAGCGTCGATGGAGGGTTCTCTCTCATCTTTCTTGTATAGTCCCTCTATCTTTGGAAGCAGGCCGAGATATATGAGATGTTTCTCTTCTCTCGGTTTTATGTAGGGCTCGTCGTAGTATCTTCTCTCCTTCTCAAAGTTTTTCCCAAAGTCTAATAGGATGCTGGTGTTTTCGTCTTCGAGTAGGATCTTATTCCCACCAATTTCTCCAACACCGCCGTGAAACGTTAGTTTTACCATGATATTTCACCTCCCTTATTTTTCTAATAGACTACGCAATCTTTCTGTGAAGAGGAGATAGTAATATTTGAACCCACACACTATCGAGACCACGATCTCCCTTCCACTCCTTATAATATCTGCGGTCACCCTGATAAGCATTCTTATAATTGTGGAGATGCTTCTACCGTTAAAGTCTTTCTCAACCCTCTTAAAAAGGGATATTAGTATGTAGCCTAGTAAGACAAAGAAGATATGAGCTATAATCCCCGAGAACTTGCCAGTAGGCAGGTTGTTTAGCCCGAGATTCTGCTTGCACTCTCTGAACATTGTCTCTGTTTGCCAGCGCATCTTGTAGGCCTTTATAACCTCCTCTGCTGGCATATCTTCGTCATTAGTAATGAGCAATACTTCTTGATTTTTATCTAGTAGCTTTACAATTTTGATTTCACCAAATCTCGGCAAATATGCCTTCCATTCTGCATAACGCCACCCATATTTTCGGGAATACTTGACTTTCTTTATCCACTCGGTTGAAAGCTTCTCAAAGGTCAGCATATGGATTCCGTAAAAGACTTGGGAGTTTTTCCTAGGCTTGGTGACAAAGATTATGCCCATATCATCCAGCTCGTTAAACAAAGGAATGCTATAGAATCCGCCATCAAATACAATTTTGTTTACCTTAGTGCCTAAAAAGTTCCAAGACTTCTTTATGAGTGAGGGCAATGAGTCTGTCTTTTTCTCCTGAGTAAGAAAGGCCACTGGATAGAATTTATGTCCATCCGTATATGATAAAACCATTGGTTCATAGCCGGTAACCACTTTCTCTAATGATGCATCATAGAGCTTCTTTACGTTCTCATAATTTTTTCCATGAACGTGAATAGCAGTGAGATCAACAAGTAAAAACCCATCTTTCTTGGCCCTCCATTTCTTGAAGTTCTGCAATTCTCGGACAACTAAATTATTCAATGAATTTATCTGATCTAGATTTAAGGATTGGATGAACCTGTTATGAGTCCGCTGATCAGGTGGGGACCCGAAGCGTAACTTGGTCAGGAAATCGTCATTCTTTAGCTTCTCGCTCATCGCCAACGTGGACTTGGCCTCTATCAAAGGTCTTACTACAGAGGCAAAAGTTAAGCTCTCAGCAGGATGCCCTCTCTTCTTAACTATCCCCGCTTCTCGTATATGCTGATCTAACTCTAGAGCTTCCCAAGCCCCTGCTACAGCAAGAAGGCCAGCATATTCGGTGTGTTTAGATCTGGATTTCTTGTTCTCCTCAATTCTAATCTTTGAGGTGAAGGTCTTAAAGTTGTAACTAGCGGTATAACTTTTCCCAGGCTCTTTAGAGAAATCTTTTTCACCGTTAAATCTTATATCTCTCTCTGTGGGGCTTGTTTCTTTCATGGATTCGGGCTCCATAAGGGGCGATTGCGTCTTGGCGGAGCATCGCCCCTAATTACTCTAAATATATTACTTTGTGGTATATTACTATATGAGTAAGTAGTATTTAAATTTTACGGTTAAAAACATATAGTAAGACTTATATATTATAAAGTAATAGATTATACCGTCATGGGAAAGATACAACTCACTGTAGAAGGTTATAAATGCGAGAGATGCGGTCACGAGTGGATCCCTCGAAAGGAAGAAGAACCCCGGGTATGTCCCAAATGCAAATCTCCTTACTGGAATGTTCCTAAAAAGAAGAAGTAAGGCACATAAAAGTTTATTAGATAGATATACCTATTTTAAAATTAGGGTGATGGGATGTTGTTCGATGTGGTTGCGGCCGAACAAGGCGGCCGTAGCGGTATCTTAAATATAGGCGGCTTTGAAATCAAAACTCCTACAAACTTCTTGACTCAGACTGATATAACTTCTATCAAAAAATTTTATCCTATTACAAGAACAGCGTTTAGTCCTTTAAGGAACTTAGGTGTGCAGGTTAATTGGATTACTAAGGATCTGACTGTACAACTTAGGGATGATAGTAAGTTTGAGTATTTCAAGGAAGCTCTAAACAATAAAATACTAGATGAGTCTGTAAATACTAGAATTATCCATTTCGAGTTCCCCAGAAGCATTACTAGTCTAAATCAAATGACTTTGGAAAAATTGTTGAAAGCTCAAGTTGAATCAAATGCTCAAGTCCTAGAAATCCCCAATTTTTTCAACAACCAGAATTATTCACAAGCCCTTATTAGTGGTATTAAGTATTTTAAGAGATATGGAGGCGGAAGGCCGATAATGGCCGTTGCATGTAAAAAAAGTGATTTTGACTTGATTAACAAGAAGATGAACTGGATTGACTGTGTAGGCGTTAATCTGAGAGAGCAGAGAGTAATAAAAAGACTCCTTTACGGTGTTAGAGATCTGCTAAGGAAAAACAAAAAAAAGAAGGTCTGGGTTCACTCGTTTTCAACTCCAAGAAGTTATAAGCTTATTGAGAGAGATGGAACCCCTGGCATCGGTATTAATAGGTTTGGAATCGATACGATCAGCTTTCCCGTGAAACTCGGCAGAGGTGCTCCAAGTAAAAAGACCGCTATGGAACGGCATCGCTACTATAATCCAACGGATTACGGGACCTATCCATGGGGGTTTATGGCAGAATTGAATGAGGGCAGGGATTTGTATTTGTCTGATTACTGTGAATGTCCTTTTTGCGGAAGGTATACAATGATAGACATCATAGAGAATTATAGCCAAGAACCTTACTTCACAAGAGCACATGAGGCTGTAGCGTATAATAGAGAATCCCAAAAACTTAGAGAGCTGATAAATGATCCCAGAGAATCCGCCCTTCAATACATAGAAAGTAAATATTATGCTTACGAGTTTTTCTCAAAACTGGTCTAACAGGCTTTCAATACCTCCTTTGGTCTGAATATCCCAAACCAGTCCTCGAGCTCCTCAATAGGCATATCCGAGTCTGGTATAATCACTATGTCGGAGAACTCACGTTGGAGATGCAACAACATCTCCAGCACCCATAGGTCCTTGATCTTCTGGTCGGGCTTTAAATTGACGATCACGATGTCAGCGTTTCTCTTAACCTCTCTTCTGATCTCCTTCTCCTTACGGTCATAATAGAACTCGTCCTCAATGAATTTCTTGACATTAATTTTCTTGGTTATTACCTGGATCGTAGGAATTTTTTTATTCACTATCTCTTCCTCCCACCTGTAGCTTAATCGCTTTTTTCTTAGCTAGCTCTACAATATTTGGGTTAGTTAAATTAGCTTCAATCCATCTTAATGCTAAATTTACTATTACCTTACCAGTGGAATTTCCAAAGTAAGGCTGGAATTCATCAAGCAACTTTTTATGTGAATCTTCCAAGCGAATATGCACAATATTATCTTTTGTCATATACAAATAGTATACATTTATATATATTATGTATATTTAAGAGTTTCGATTGCAGAGTTCCACAAATTCTTATACAGACCGTTCAGTTTGGGATAAAGTTTCATATTCTAGGTTTCTAAAGGTAGGAAGTGAGAAGCTTTACAGGTTTGCTCTATCCCGTTGAGTCAAAGGAAGCATAACACTAGCGTCTTAGAGAAATAAAGGAGAAAGCTATCAGCATCCTCAAGACTGCCCTAGAGGATACGCCAGTACCCAGGGAGTATAGATGATAAAGGAGAATAAAAATACACTTTTCGCATAACCAACTATTTTCCATCTTTATTTTATAAGTTGATTTAATGTATTTCGACTACGGAGATAATTTCTAGCAATACAAGCTCCTCTAATTGAACTCTTACTACCAGTGTTCAAACATTTTAAACAATGTGTACATAATTTCCGATTAACGCTTATTCCATTATCTACTAAATATAAAGCATTCCTCTCACATAACGCAGTACACGCCCCGCATTTAATACAATTTAATGCTTTTTCAATTAAAATCTTTATTTTTTTTCTTGGATGTCCGTCTAGATTTATTCTGATTTTTTTATGATAGCCTTCTCCGATTACTTCATAATCGTCTGTTAAAATCCAGAGTAGATTTTTAATTTTATTTATCTGGCTTTCACTGTCCCCTAGAAATATAATTTCTATACTCTCAGAACTTGAATTTTTAATGGAATAAAAAACTCCACTTGTTATTTTTTTTAAGGGAGGAGTCCAAGCTGTCCAACCATACTGATATATAAATTTCTCTTTATCACCTATACCTAGTTTTTCAGCATATTTCTGTAGCCTATCCTCAAGTTTTTTAATTTTATCTGGTATTATCGCTTTCATTTTTTCCCACTCTTTTTTTGTCCTATAAGGACAGCACCAGCAACCTATCCTGTCAAAATAATCATATAAAGGGTTATATGGTAACTTATATGTTTTAATATAGTTCCACACATCTGATTCCGACCAATCTAGGATTGGATTTATCTGAGGTACAGGAACAACAGGATTATAGTCTATCTTTTGATAACCTTTCCTCCTAGTGGATTCTTCTTTTCGTAATCCAGTGATGAAGCCATCTATGTTATTCTCTCTAGCATACTTTGCTAAAGGTCCAAATTTAATTACTTCACAACACCACCTAAAACGTCTAGAAGGGAATCCTAAGTCTTCAACTAACTCAAAGAAATTACGTGGGGGAGTTACGATGTCAATATTTAAACTATAAAAATCGTTCAAAAACTCTACGTAATCTACGGTTTGGTCAAACTCAATAGTTGTATTCGAAAATACAGCTTTTTTTATTCCCACACGCTCTGCTAAGTCAAGAACCACTAAACTATCTTTTCCGCCGGAAAAGCTAACAGCTAAATTTTTAAAATTACGCTTAGCAACTTTATGTATATCTGGAAAATCTTCTCTGATTTTCTCTAAAAAATCTGGCGAATTAGAACCTATAATTTTTTTACAACCCAGTTGTGGTGCCTCGATATCCATATATTTATTAGAAGAAACTGAAGAAACTTCGAGCAACCACGCTATTGCAGAACTTTCCTTTTCTTCCATCCAATAAATAATAATAAAAGAAGTAGCATATAAATCCTTGTATCAAGGATTACCCAAATTAAGATATATTAAAGCAATTCTCTTTCACGTTCTCTTTCACGTTCTCTATATCTCTCAAATTCTTTTTCTAGATACTTAATTATAACCGGCTTGAGTGGTTTTTCTCCTTTTTCAGTATTATCCGAAATAATTTTTGTTTTACCATTTACAAATCCCGACATAGTGCGTATCAAACGAAGTCTTTGCCTAATAGGTAATTTTATTGTTGCTAAATCTATAGAATAATTTGAAAGTATCGGATCAATCTTTTTACCGCTGGTAAGGATATGATGTGATAACATATCAAAAATAGCTAATGCTCCTCTTGGTATATAAAATCCGGTTTGAATCAATGATTTTGTCAATGCAACAGTAAGAATTCCATGAATCTCTAAAATTTTTTTTTCCATTTCAGGTGAATCCATTTTATAACCTTCCCACCTAATTTCTTGAAGTTTTTTAGTAAGTTTTCCAGGCCGTATTACTTCATTATCTCTTTCGATCAATAGAGCTTCTTCTAGAAATGAGAGTACTTTATTAGTCGGGAGAGAAGTATAATTGACTTCTTTTATTTCTTTCAATGGTATTTCACTTGCCCCAAAAATAGTAAAAATTTCGAGGATTTCAACTGCTGTGTTAAAATATCCGGCAGTCCTTGGATATGCCTGATATATCCATGCTAACTCTTGCACGGCATTAGTTAGCCACTCTGGAGGATTTTTTTCTTTTACATATATCTCTATGATATCTAAAATTTGAAATAATGTTAAATCACATTTTTTACATAGTTTTGAAGTTAAATCTTCTAATTCAATGCCACAAATTCGACAATTCATCCTACCCTCCAAAATATCGAATTTCTACAGGTTTATCTTCTTCAATCAGATTTGTAGCTACAATAAACCAATCTTTTTCTTTAGCTTTGTTCAATAAGTAATTTAATACTATATTTTTTCTATCTTCATCAAAATCTGAGATTATATCATCTAAAATGAAAAAGTTAGTATTCGGGAGATATGTTTCCTTTAAAGCGATTTGCAATATCATAGCGATTGTCAATTTTTCAGATGTACTCAAGCTCTTAACTTGTTGTGGAACATACTCTCCAGTTTTTTCTTTAAGCCTTTCAACATATAATTGGTAATTATTGTTTAGTTTAATATTTCTAAATTCTTTAAATCCTAATTCAGCCATCAGCTCATTTATATTAGCATTAAATTGCTTAGCAGCTTCTTGTCTTTGCTCATCTGCTCTTTTTTTAGTAAATTCTATTTTATTTTCGATATATTCAATCCACTTCTCATAGATCTGTTTAGCAATTTTTGGTTCAACTATATCTCCGTCTACTTCCATAGAAGATTCTTCTAACTCTCGGTTAATATCACTTATACGGACTGAAACTTCTGCTCTTTCTCTCTCTTTTTTGGTGTATAGTTTATCGAGTTCCTCATCTTCTGAACTAATTTTACTTCTTAGAATCTCTAACTGTTTTTTCCATTTTGAAATCATTTGATTATGCTGTTCTATATCGTATTGTAGTTGGCCTAATTCCATTTTCCGTTCGTTCAATGCTTTGTTTAGATGATATTTTTCGCCTTCAAGATCACGAAGTTCCCTTTTTAACTTATCTCGGTAGTCCACTTGTTTTTGTAATTCCTGAGATAATCGAATATTTTCCAAATTTAGATTTTTAATTTCACTACTTATTTTGTCCTTTTGAGCCCGCAAATCCTTTAATCTCGATTCAACTTCCTTATAACTTATAGTTCCGTCGTTGCATAAAGGGCAAATAATCTCCTCGGATGTTCCTCTTAAACTAGATTGAGCAGTTACAAATAAATTTAGAAGACCATCTATTCCGCTTCGTTTTTCTTTAAGTTTAGTAATTTTTTCCTCATTTTCTTCCTTTTTTATCTTATTTTCTTTTTCTAAAGCTTCAATTTGTATATTTTTTAATTCTTTGTTTTTTTCTTTAATTTTTTTATCTAATACACTTAGTTTCTTTTCTAAGTTTTTTATTTCATCTTTTTTCTTTTTTATTTCTCCAATTTTTTTTCCTTTAAATTCTTCGTATTTATTTATGTTGTCGGTTAAGTCTTTTCTTTTTCTAATAGGATCTTTAATACCTTTAAATTTGGCTCCCAATTCTTTTAATTCTTTATCAAGTTTATCTCTTTTCTTCAGCAATTTTTGCCGTTCTATGTCCAAACTTGCTAATTGTTCGATTTTTCTCTCTGCAGCATATTCTTTCTCTAATAGGTCCTCTTTTTTAGTCAGAAGATAGTCCCTTATTTCATCGTAATTTTTTGCAAATGAAAGTTGTGTAACTGCCCATTTAAAATCTTCGGGTTCGTATTCTTCATCTAATCCCCTTAGTTGTCTTAATATCCTACTATCATTAGATAATATTCCAGCTAAGAGGAATCTTTGATCCCCTTCTTGTGGCAACTCTATATGTTCACCACTTTGTTTGACACGATATGTCTCAGTTTTATCATTTATTTCTAATCTGACAGTTCCCTCTTTTGCATGTATATTAACAAATCCCTGTTGTGGATTACGCTCTTCGCTTTTAATGCCAAGTTTCCTAGCTTCTTTATCGGTATATAAATCAAGATAACCATCTGGAGGTATTGATAAAACAGCAGTTAATGCCTTTATAACGGAAGTTTTTCCGCCACTATTTGAAGCTTCAATTAAATTTAACTTTCCTTTTTTTAATTTAAAAACCCTCTCTCCTCTTAATCCTCCAATATCTTTAATATATAAATTGGCTTCCATTTATCTAGAAGCCTCCTTTATAATATCTGTTTTAATCTCTTTTAATCTTTCATTTAATAATTTTTCAAATTTTTTCTTATTCACTTTTTCACGAGCTAAATTATCAATGATTTTTTCAAATTCGTCCATACTAATCTACTCCCGCTACATTACTCGCTATAAGGACATCGAAACTACCCCACCACTCAGGAGTAGAAAGTCTTTTTATATTTTCGTATAATATTTTAAATTTTTTGGGCGTCATATTTTTATAACCGAACTGCCACTGCACACCTCCAGCTCTACTAATATTTCCAGAAATAGTTCTCACAAGACTGAATTGCAAAGGTTCTAACTCTAACCCTAATTTTTCCTTTTCATCAATTCTAGGAATTTTCTCTTTCAATCTTTTTCTGGCCTCATTTTGAAAATATCCTTTGTATTTGCCCATCGGAAAATATACAGTTAAAATGAGTATTCCAGTTTTAGGAACTTCCTCTAATAATATCATACCGACCACAACCTCCTTTCAATGCATTCCATCACAGTTATTTGTCGTGCATCTCTTATTGTCGGATTTTCCATTTTCTTTAATTTTTCCTTGATTTTCTCAGCGACGAATTTTTTATCTTCATTTTTCATATTGCTTGCTTCTAAAATTTCATTTACAGCGATCATGAGTTGATCTAATGGTAGATTTGGTGCTTGGATTGGGTATAATCTTGTTCTTATTGCTTCATCAACTAAATCTGGGCGATTGGTGGTGGCACATACAATAACTTTGTATGGATTGAGCTTGTCTATTTCGTGAAAAAGAATGGAGTTAATCGAATAATGCCATTCTTTAGCTAGTTCTGTCCCCCTAGTTAACATCAAACTTTCAATGTCATCAAACAGAATTAATAATTTTGAATTTTTAGATTGTTTCTTTATCCATCTAAAAATGCTTCTTAATTTTTTTTCAGCATCTCCCCATTTTGGTGCTGCTATAGACGCACCATCAACAAACAAAAAAGAAACTGTTTGTAATCTTCTATCTAATTTTCTAGCCACTTGTTTTATTATCTCTGTTTTACCAGTTCCAGGAGGCCCTTCTAATATAAAACCTTTAAACGGTGAATTTTTCATCACGAGATTCCCCTTAAAGAAATATTCGCAAGTCCTTGATATTATACCTTCTATTTCTTTAAGTTGAGGAAGAAGATCAACCTCAGGCAAGGTCCTTCCACTGACAACTTCTAGTTCATCATCGATTTTCATTTCCATTTATACTATCTCTCCCTTTCTCTAATTCTTTCTCTAACTCTTTCCATCTCTACCATAACATAATCCTCAAATTTAAAAGTTATATTTCCACCTACGATGCTCATATCTTTTATTAATCCTTGCACGAACTTTCCATCAATTGTTTGAAGCGACCTAATTATCCTCCCTCTCGTTATGGACGGAATTCTCCTCCTCGAAATGAATGCTCTTAAATCTTCTTCGGTAAATTTCTCTCTCCCGTTATATGCGGTAGCCCACAGGAACATTAATATAGTCCACAATGTTCTCGGTCTTTGCTTATAAGGTAACATTGTAATATCATATTCTTTATCTAATTCCGCTATTTTTTTTAGTATATATAACAAAACATAACCCGCATATATGTGAGCTAATCTAATTCTTATTTGTTCACTTAGAGGTTCACCGTCTAAGTATTGGTTGGCGAATTTCTTAGTTTTATCCGTTAAAATTAAGACTCTCCTATATTTTTCAGTTTTTACTTTAACGAGATTTAACTCTTCAAAAACTTTAAATGCATCACTCCAAGCCCTAGTCGTTCTTATTTCTCTATTAAGCTCATCTTCCGTAATTTCGGTAACGCCATTTAATGCCCGTGCGACTATAAATTCACATAATTTATAAAAAATCGCTGTCTGTGGATTTTGTGCCGTAACAAATGAACTATCAGACAATAACCGAAATATCGGGTTTGTATCGGGGTCTATATTTTCCAACGTTTCCATCTTAGTATCTATGTCAGCATAAATGTCATCTACTATTTTCGAAAAATCTTTACAATCCTCGCAAATGAAAAAATCTTCTTCACCCCTTTTTGTTAAACCGCATTTTATGCAGATCATCTCAATCAACTATCTAAGCTATAAGTTGTGATTCATAACTTGTAGATATAACTCACTATACGTAACTCATATTTAAAATTTTCTATCATTATCAGTACTTCCGAAAGTAACTTTTGGGAAGGGGAACGATAATGCACCAGCGCTATTAGATTAAGGTGATGGAAAGAGAGGCCTGTAGGACGTTTGTGAACACCCTGAAGCTCCTCAAAGAGCACTCGGTATACGGTTCTGCATCACAACATACCGACAACCATTTTTCAATCCATTCTCTGGTTTACTACCACAATGAATGAGAACATAGCCATCGATAGGAACAGATCCTTGGAACCTCTCGCAACTTTGGCATTTCTCAAGCAGCTTGAGTAAGAGCTTTATCTTCGGATGTTTCAGGCATCTGCTATTTTCCATACCCAGAGTATCAAAGGATTGAGGTATATGTGGCTTTTGAAATCCAGAAAAAACCTTAATAGGTATTGAATCATAATAGAAGACTAGGAGGTTAGGTTTTATGACGAAGGAAGAACAGAAAAAGAAAAAAGAAAGAAAAAAAGAAGAATTACGAGTTCCTAGTGGAGGGAAGATAATAGCTTCTAAGGATATTATTGAGGAGTTAAGTGAAAGATTAGCTGGTCCAGCAGGGACGAAAGCTTTGGAAGAGATTAAAAAGTTGTCGCCAGACGAGAAAAAACAATTAAAAGCGGTAACTGGTGGAGCACTATTAGGCTCTATAGGAGGCATACTTGGCTCAGGTCTAGGAGCTGGGTTTGGAGCAATTGTATATCTTTTTTATGAGGGGTACAAGAAAGGCAAATATAAAATATCTAAACCAGAACTCAATGTAATCAAGAAAATTAGTAAAGTATTGGAAGGAGCAACGGTTGAAATTACTAGAACGGAAGGAAAAATTTTCATTCAACTGATAACGAAGTTCGGAAAATTCTCTTATAGCTCATAAGCATATTAAGGGGGGATAAGTTAAATTAAGATCATTGTAAAAGGAAATAAAAACTAAGAGAAATTCAAAGGAAAAAACATAGGTTTGTGCAATTTATTTATACCATTTAAGCCTTTTTTCTGCGGATGGAAACGTAAAAATATAGACTCGTAGCTATTATTTCTTGTATGCCTGAAGGTATTACGACTTTTATAGCGGTTGTTGGTGCGATTACCGGCACTATAAGCTTATGCTGGAGAATTCTAGATGAAAGGAATAGGTTCGATGTAATAATCAACAAGCTTATGGTAACCGAAGAAGAAGACGCTACCTACTTTAATGTCGATTTTGATGTTTTGAATTTATCGAAGAAGCCAACCTCGATTAGAGATGTACAGCTACATATTCCTAGATACAAGATTCGTCTTGCGCCTGATGAAAATGTAAATGTACATGATTTTTCCGAACCTATTGGAATGTTTAGGCCGATTTTTGACTTACCAGTTGGTAAAACAGTTAACAAACACCTTACATTCGTTCTGAAAAGAAAACTAGAGATAGTGGGGAAGGATGATCTTTATCTGGTTGTGACAGATACCTACGGTAAAACAGTGAAGAAAAAAATAAAGTAGAAGAAATAGGAGCGCCTTCCCTCTTTGACTACTTCAAAAGACAAAAATGCCATAGCAAAACCCTTATAATCTTCTCTATAGAATACAAATAAGGGGTGATAAAGTGCCTAAAGAACAACTGAAACGAAAAGAGAGGATCACAGTTTATGTCTCACCCTACTTGTACAGAGAGATCCGGAAGATGATAGAAAACGGGGACTTCTCCTCCGAGTCCGACGTGGGTTACCAAGCGTTAGCTGCTTTTGTAAGCGAGTATAAAAAGAGCAAGAAGGGTTAATAGTGTAAGGCCCTATGAAGGAATATGACTGTTTTATATCTTGAAATACTGTAAACTGGATAAAGAGCTAATAATCAACGAAAATATAGAGATAATTCCTTTTGATGAGGGATTGAAGCTTTCAAGCGAATTTGATTTAATTAGAAACTTATCGAAGAAATTGGGAAAGCAATTACAGATTGATGCGGAAACTCAAAAAAGAATTACAGAGATACAAAGGGAAAAAGCGTTGGTCTTGCTATTCTGCAAATCAAGAACATTTCTGCAAGTAATGAAAGCGCATACCCTTGCGAAAAGAGCAGGTATAAGAAAGAGGATTTACCCCACTCTTTTTAGGCATTTAAGGGCAACACATTTGGCCAGCAACTTTATCCTCGGGTGTTTTGGGCATCTGTTATGCATGCTTGAGAAATCTAAAGACTCTACACTAATATAGCTTTTATTTTTTGGAAAAAATTCTAAAGACGAAAGTTTTAAGTAGAAATCTAATTAATTGGTACTTGGTGAAAGGGGGGGTAAAAAATGGTTGAAAAAAAACCTAATAGAAAATTTCCGTTGAAGGAAATAAGAAACCCAACACCTGAAGAGATTATTCAACGATCTTCATTTCAAGTCTTGAGTATGATAAGCCAAGGATATCTTCTTTCCAGGTCTATTCGAAAGATAATACCTGATGAATCAAGGAATGAAGACATCTCTGAAGAATTAGCTAAATTTAACCGGCGTGCCCAAAAAATCGATTGGAAGGAAGACAATTTGGAAAATCAAACTAAAATTATGATCGACTGTATGACAAAATTTTTAAAATCCATTCCTAAGCCTGGTAAAGAATCAAAATCTATGCCTTGGAAAATCCTTCATTCGAATTTACTATTTGACAGCTCGCCATCATCTTTCTATTATATTCCACCAATTTTTCTAAGTCCTACGGGCTGGCAACCAAGTCCTGCAGAAATTAATGAATTAATAGAGGCCCTGAGGGAACTTCAAAGGGTAATGGATGACCCAGCAGATGCAGCATTTGTTGAACAGATGATCTTGGAAATTGAAGCAGCTTTACAGGCAGGCCAACTTGAAAGATTCTGGCAACTTATGACAAGATTGTTTGAGTGGCTGAAAAATGGGTGGAAATTCGGCGTTCCGTCTTTGTGGTACGCTCGTATTGTATGGATGGAAAGGATTGTGCCCATATTTGCACGTTGGACTTTATTGTCTGGTGGTACTGAAGCGGGGGGAGTATTTGCAATGCTTTACGCCAATTGGATTGCAGCCTTAGCTGCATTAGGGATTGGCATTATCGTCGGTTTCCTAATTAACCATATACCTGTTTCAGAAAGTGAGAATATAAGTGAGTCGTTGGGTGATTTAATTTATCATTGGTTTCTTGAAACTGACGCAGATAGGTTAATAGCGGCTCAAAATGCTCTAGTTGGGGAACTTGGTAGGTATGAAGACATGATTAGAGATAATGTGAATTTTTCTCAAGAACAAAAACTGGAGGCAATCAGTGTAGCTAGTGCGTTAATATCGATTGTTAATCAAAAGTTGGATATAGGTGCTGAATCTCAAAGAAATGCTGAATACCTTATACGTCGTGCAAGAAGATTGATTGATAAATTGTCATAATGAAAGCAGGAATTTTTATCTTTTATTTAACATTAAAATAAGTGAGACAGTTTTTGCCAAGATAAAGGTTTTATATCTAAGTAACTCGATTTCTTAGTCGTGCAATTAGAATACACAACTGCCTAATCTTTGATATTAGTTTTTTGTTACTATTTAGTGATTAAAAAGCGTCTAAAGGGAGGTAAATACATGAGTGTGAGTGTTAATTTACGCCTGGCAGAGGGAGTAATAAAAAGAATCGATGGAGCAGTTAAAACAGGCTTGTATAAATCTCGGGCACAGTTTTGCGAACTAGCTGTGTATAAGGCAATAGAGGAGCTTGATAAAAGCCGCTACTAGCCCCTTCACATAGTCTAATTTATTTTTCTTCCAAAAATTTAAATGCTTTGTATTAAATCATCTTACTCCATGGATGTTAAGGAAATCGAAGAGAAATGGGTAAAGAGATGGGAAGAATCAAAAATCTTTGAGGCAGATCCTACTGAAGGTAAGAAGAAGATCTTTGTCACTTTTCCCTTCCCTTATATGAATGGTCCATTACACATAGGACACGCATTAACCTCTGCAAGGTGCGATGTTTACGCTAGATTTAAGCGTATGCAGGGGTATAATGTTTTGTTTCCTTGGGCATGGCATCTTACAGGAGAACCTATAACCGGTGCGGCCGAGAGAGTAAAAAGAGGAGATGAAGATCAGATCCGTATCTTCAGGGAGATAGACGGAGTGCCTGAAGAGGATCTAAAGAAGTTCGGTGATCCGGCATATATTGCTAAATATTATATTAAGGAGTCGAAAGAGGCGGTAAAAAGAATAGGGCACTCTGTAGATTGGAGAAGGGAGTTTCATACGACTTCTCTAAATCCGCATTTTGATAAATTCATTGAATGGCAGTATCTAAGTCTCAGGAAAAAAGGATATGTTATAAAGGGTACCCACCCGGTTGTTTGGTGTCCGCATGACGAGTCTCCGACAGGGGATCATGATCGTCTTCGTGGAGAGGGAGTTTCTCCTGTGGAGTTTACAGTACTAAAGTTCCCTTTTAATGGGGCTTATCTGCCGGCAGCTACACTGAGGCCTGAAACGGTGTTTGGCGTTACCAATATGTGGATAAATCCTGAGGCAGAGCACGTGAGGATTAGAGTTGGAGGAGAGGAATGGATTGTAAGCAGGGAGGCAGCTGTAAAATTAAAAGAGCAAAAAAAGGTTAGAATCATTGAAGAGGGAATAAAGGGCTCACAGCTAATAGGGAAATACTGTGTAAATCCTGTAACAAAAGATAAGGTTCTTAATCTCCCTGCAACTTTTGTAGACCCGGATAATGCTACAGGAATTGTTATGAGCGTTCCATCTCACGCTCCTTACGATTGGGTGGCATTGCGAGACCTGCAGGTTAATCCTGGCTTGGTTGAAAAGTATGGTATTTCGCCTGAGGAAGTCAAGAGCATCAAGCCCATATCTCTTATTAAAATTAAAAAATTCGGTGAGCATCCTGCCATAGAAATAAGCGAGAAGATGGGTATTAAGGACCAAAATGACCCAAGGTTGGATGAGGCTACAGAGGTCATTTATAAGGAGGAATTTTACAAGGGGGTGCTGAAAGAAAATACAGGCAAATATAAGGGGATGAAGGTAAGCGAGGTAAAGAAAAGTCTTGTTGCGGACTTTGAAAAAGATGGTATCGCCGATAAGATGTTTGAGTTGGCTGATGAAGTCATCTGCAGGTGTGGTACAAAGTGTTTAGTTAAAATCCTTAAAAACCAGTGGTTTTTAAAATATTCGGATGAAGAGTGGAAGAAAAAAGTGCTGGAAGCTCTTGCGGACATGGAAATATTGCCTGAAGAGGCGAGGGCTAACTTCGAGTATACTATAGGCTGGCTCGAAGATAAAGCCTGTGCTAGGAAAAGCGGCCTTGGTACTAAGCTACCTTGGGATCCTGAATGGATAGTTGAAACGCTCAGCGACTCAACGGTTTATATGGCGTTTTACACTATACAGAAACATATTAGGCAGTATGATATCCCAGCGGAAAGCCTTAGACCAGAGGTTTTTGATTATATCTTCCTTGGGGAGGGAGACGTAAAGGCTCTGGCAGAGAAAAGCGGGATAAAAGAAGACATCTTAGATGAGATGCGTTCAGAGTTTGAGTATTGGATGCCGGTTGACCTCAGGAATTCTGCTAAGGAATTGATACCTAATCATTTGACCTTCTATATTTTCCATCATGTGGCGTTATTCCCGAGAGATAAATGGCCGAGAAGGATTGGAGTGAATGGCATGATTAACGTGGAGGGGGAGAAGATGAGCAAGTCTCTCGGGAACTTTATTACATTGAAAAAAGCCTTGGTAGAGTTTGGGGCGGATGCTACGAGAGCTACTCTTCTATATTCTGCGGAGGGTCTTAGAGATCCTGATTGGAGAAGCAAGTCTGCCTTAGATATCCAAGGTAGGTTAAAGGCATTCTATGATGTGGTGAGCCAGCTTCATGGAATGGAGGAGATGGAGGAGCGAAGGATCGATGTATGGCTCCGCAGTAGGGTTCAGAAGCATGTTAGAAAAGCGACTGTGGAGTATGAGTCTCTTAGATTTAGAAGCGCTTTTCAGGCAGCATTTTTTGACTTCTTTAATGATGTTAGATGGTATCTCCGGAGAGATAAGCCTAATAAAAAAGTCTTCGCTGAGGTCGTAGATATATGGGTGAGGCTTATATCGCCTGTTACCCCTATGATATGTGAAGAGGTCTGGGAGAAGCTTGGAAAAGAGGGATATGTTTCTCTTGCCGAGTGGCCGAAGTATGATGAAGGGTTGATAAGTGAGGAGGCAGAACTAGCGGAGGAACTAATTGGTAAGACGCTCGATGACGTTGATAACATCCTGAAGGTAACTGACATCAAGCCTAAGAAAATCTACATCTATACTTCCCCTAAATGGAAGCTGAAGGTAAATAAAGTGATAAAAGAGGTAGGCAAGCCGAACATGAAGGAGATAATGTCAAAGGCGATGGAAGACGGTGAGTTAAGGGCTATTGGAAAGGAAGTTTCAGCTTATGTTAGCTCTCTTATAAAGGATATAAGCAAGGTAAGGGTAGAGGAGATAGATGAGTTGGCTGCGCTCAGAGATGCTAGACAGTTCTTTGAGAAGGAGTTTGGATGTCCGGTTGAGGTTTATTCTGCGGATGAAGAGGTGTACGATCCTATGGGGAAGAGGAAGCAGGCTTCTCCTATGAAGCCAGCTATCTACGTGGAATAATGTTGGAACTCAAAGACCCGATTTGTGACTTGAGGTTCCTACTGAACAGGGGATATAAAAGGACTACTGCTGTTAGGCTTGTTGCTAATAGATATGGGTTAACGCTATCTCAGAGGAATATACTAGTGAGGGCAGTCTTCTCAAAAAGGGAGGCAGAGGAGCATAAGAGCCGAAGGGTTGGCATAAAAGCGTTAAAAGGCCGCACCGCTATAATCGATGGCTACAATGTACTAATAACGGTTGAGAGTGCTTTAAAAGGGAAATTGCTTTTTCTTTCTGATGACGGTTTTATTAGAGATGTGGCAGCTACTTTCGGGAAATACCGGTTTTCTAGAACGACAGAGCAAGCAATAGAAATGATAGTGAAAGCCTTGTCTGATGCATCACCCAAGGAGGCGCATTTCATTTTTGATTCACAGGTTAGTTTTAGCGGAGAACTGTGCAGTCTAGTCAGACGGAAGATGTCTGAAGCAGGTTTAAAAGGAACTGCAAGAACCTCAGATAAGGCGGATTTCGAAATAATTAATAGTGAAGGCGTTGTCTGTACTAGCGATAATATTATCATTCAGAAGTGCAAAGAAGTTTTAGACCTGCCCAGACAGCTGGGCGTAAAATATAAGAGCCTCCCCACATGCGAGGATATAATTGGGCTCGTAGCCTAGCTAGGATAAGGCGGCAGCCTTCTAAGCTGCAGACCGCGGGTTCAAATCCCGCCGGGCCCGTCTAATCCGACATCCTTATATTGAAGGAGACAAAGAAAAAGAAATTCAGGAGGAATTTAGTGGCAGGAAAACATTCATCTAGGAAATGGAAAAAACGTGGAAAATGCAGATGGAAAACAAGGAAAAAGAAATTAAGGGAAAGAAGAAGGAAAGCTAAAATAAGAGCTAGATAAAGCGGGGGTGCCCGAGTATGGCCAAAGGGGACGGACTTAAGATCCGTTAGCTTAGTGCTTGCGAGGGTTCAAATCCCTTCCCCCGCATCATTTATGCCCTTTTTAATAAAATAGGGTTAAATCAGAAGTAATTAACCATTTTACACGTAATTTAATCTATTTAAAATAGAAACAGTTATATGGTTGCAACTCTTACCTCACGACGTGCTCAGAATTTATCTGGATGCGAATGTGTGGAGTCGCCTCTTTGATGACCAGACGCAGATTAGAATTCGAAGAGAAGCCGAGGCTTTTTTCAAGATTCTGGAGGCAGTGTATCAACGACATAAATGCTTAATCGTGGGATCGCTGATATTGGATGACGAGATAGAACAAATCGAAGAGAAATGGAAAAGAAGATCGGTTAAGGCTATCGTAGATCTGTTTGTCTCGGAGAGAATCAAGTGGTTTTCAAGGTCGTTACAGAGAGAGATTAAAGCCATGGGTCTGAAGGATAAGGATGCGATACATCTTGCTTTTGCCATTAATAATTCAGATTATTTTATAACCTGCGATGACAGAATATTAAATAAGAAAGTGGAAATCGAGAAGCGATACAGTATTAAAGTCGTTAATCCCATAGAGTTTGTTGAAGAGGAGTTATAATGGCTGCTAAGGCTGAAGACATAAAAGTCCTTGAGAAAGTGGTGGATATAGCAAAAAAGGAGCTTAACCCCGTAGAGTACGCCCGCTTCCTAGCTTTAATAATGCCCAAAAAAGGAGATACCGTAAAGCAGCTACGTGAACTCAGAGACAAAGAAACATACGAAGAGATAATTGAGAGATTAAAAAAGAAAGGTGTAACCATCACCCCATGAGTACTGGTAAATCCGTGCGGGTATCCCTTCCCCAGCATAAATCATATTAAATTTCAAGGAGTTCCATATTTTCCTAAGTTCAATAGTTCACACGATTTATATACTCCGGCTTCGGCCATGCTGTAGGCTCGGTTTCAGTGGTGACCAACTCCATCTTTTGCAAAGTGCTTTGACAGGCTTTTATCAGGCGATACTTCCCCCCCATTGTTACAACTCTTGGGCAGTAGATAAAAACTGGAAATCTATTCCCAGCTCCCCTGATAGCCGGGGTTCCAGCGGAGCGCTCCTCATCCTTGCCGTATTCAAGGACTCCCAGTTCTACCATATCCATGAAAACACCTCCAAGGAATGTCCCCAGAGGATTGCTGGTCCAGAAGACGTGTTTTGCTTTTAATCTAAATATCTCATCATCTTCATCCTCAGTGGGCATGAGCCCCAGAGCCACGGCCAGGTAATATTCGGCTATATCCCAGTCAGTTCAGTCCCTTAGGTTTTCCCTCAATGACTTCATGTGAAAAACCTACAGGATAAGAAAATATAATTCTTGCGATTATCAGACCCAAATGGTAAATAATACCCTCAAAGACCCTCTTCTTTATCGTATCCTTAGTCTAAGCGGAGGCGATACCCCCTAATTGTCTACCCGCCCTTCCTCTCCTTCTCCAAGATATCAAGCTTTGCTCCTCCCGGACGCACCTGCTGAGGTCTTTGTGGCTCTTCAGGGCCTTGATGGCTTCCCGGGTCCCGAGAAGCCGCAGGGCTGTGAGGGCGTACTCCCTGACCATGGACTCGGGGTCCTTGAGCATCTCTTTTATTGCCTCTAAGGCAGATTCGTCCCCTATCATTCCTAGGGCTTGGACCGCCTCTGCTCTCACCGCCCTGTTCTTGTCCTTTAGGGCCCTAATAAGGGGTTCTACTGCCCGGGCGTCTCCCAGCCTTCCAAGTGCCTAGGCGGCCTCCTGCCGCACAAAGGTGTCCTCCTCCTCTAGGGCACGGAGGAGGGATGTCACATTTTTTTCTTCTACCGTTCTATCACCTTCCGAATACCTTCAAGTTGAAATGCCACTGGAAAAATACCTTTTTGAGGAGGGCTGGGAGTTCATCCTCTTTTCCTGTGTATATGTACCCCGTGAATTCTGTGCCTCCTTTTTCGATGGCGACAACACGGTATTTCTTTCTCAATTCTTCCAGCTCGATGGATGAAAGGGATTCCTCTAAAACCAAGGAGAGAAAGCTGTTGCCGATAAAGGCCCTCTGGGCTTTGGGGAAGTCATCCCTCTTATCTTCTGGTATGCCGAAGATGCGCTCTGCAGCCTTGGTGAAGGCATCTCCAAAGTCTTGGCTGTGGGGAGCCAGTATAACGCAGTCATTGTCTGCGAAGATCACTTGGGCTGCAACAGGTTCTTGGACTGGGGCTAGGTAACAGAAGGTCACTGCGGGTACCAGGGGGAAGGCGCAGAGGTATGTGCCATTAGTCTTGATGTTGCAGCCGTGAACAAGTCCTGTGTTCCATCCAGAGTCTTTATACACTTTGTCAGGGGGCATTACTTCGAACCGGGCACCTAAGTTTTTGAACTCTTCTGCGAGTCTATCTAGGGCATCGTAGAATCTCTTCTGCCGTTTCTCCTCATCTTTGACGGCATCTTTGATGTTCTCTGGGTGAAGGTTTGTGGCTCCTTTCATTGCCTGGAAGTATTCCCTATGGCATTTGAGGGCCTTCTCTATCATCGCCCGGGCGATGTTCTCTTCTCTATTGAAGGCTCTTCTGGCGATCTCTAGGAATACTTCCCTCAGACATGTCTCGAATCCCTCTCTTTTGTCCAACACATATTTTCCTGTCATGTCCTTACCTGTTAGGGGGTCTATGACCTTTTGCTCCGGGACATGTCCGGGCTTATCTGGGGGAATTTGCTCTTTCATAATCTCGCCTTTTATAGTTGAGTGTTCCCAGTATAAGTTTTTATTTCGAAGGCTGCCATAGACTAATGTTTTAGAGGGAGCAATTTTCTATAAAGCCAATGGCGACAACGCGGTGACTGCCAATTCGTTAGGGGCTTCCATATCCCTTATAGTGAATCTACCGAGGTATGGCACTTCTTTGAATTTCTCGACCACCAGGGGCTGTGTGGTCTCGATCCTCACTACGCCGACATCGGGTGGCTTGAGGGAGGCAGGGTTTTTCTCAATGACATCGAATGTGTCTGGATCAAGCTTAGATATAAGCTCCACGAACTTGCATGTCACCTGTACTTGGTGAATATCCAGCAGTGCGGTGTACCCAACTTCGATTAAGTCTGGGATGTCAATAACCTGTAGCGAGGCTGTGAATTCTTTTGCAATAGTTGGGGGATTGCTTATAGGACCGCAGATATCGCCTGTCCCTATGTCATCCTTCTTCACGCCTTTTACAATGAAGCCGATGTCATCGCCGGGTCCAGCCTTCTCTATGTCTTCAGGATACATGGAGATGGATGTGACTACACCACTAACCCCCGCTGGTTCGAAAGACACTTTGTCGCCGACCTTCACAGTTCCTGTTTCCACTCTTCCGGTTACAAAGGTTCCGTCCTCCTCGGCGTTGATAACATACTGTACTACTAGCCTTAGTGGAAGTTGAGAAGCAACTGATTGGCTCTGTGGTTCTTGCTTTTTCAGAGGTTCATCAGGCAACTTCATTTCAATTACCGTCCAACATATCTGTCTGAATATTTATAAACCTGTCGAACTTTAACGGTTCTAAAGGAAGGTTTGGATGACTCAAAGGATTGGAAAACTGTACAGGGCTGTTGGATGGGGATGGGAACCCTTACATTTGTCCTCGGGATATAGCAAAGGATATTTATTCTAAAAGCGCAGGAGTTAGGTAATAAGCGATGGCAATGGAAGACATTACAGTAGAGTTCGTAATTGATGTGATAGATAAAGAGCTTTGGAAGGACCTGCCCTTTGAGAGAAGGCACTGCTGTTGGATACGGATAGACGGGGAAGGGTCTTATTATCTAGGCAGTATAAAAATAGACTACCGGAGGAAGATTAAAGGTGGATGGGAGGTTGACGCAACCTGTGTTATGTTGTTTCAAACACCAAGAGACGGTTTGTCTCATCGCCCCGGTGAAATGCTGGGGAGAGTGGAAATCGTGGTGGACGACAGGTTAAGGGTGCAGAACTTCAGTTACAAAAGCATGCCAGAAGCCCTGGGCACGAGGCATAGCAGTTCCTTGGATGGGCTCTGTGAGAACAGGGATCTGGTGATGCTTGACCTGCGGGACTTGGGACTCCGGGAGCTCCCGGAGGATGTGTGGAAGCTCAGAGAACTGAGATATCTCTTGTTAAGGGATAATATGCTTACAGAACTCCCGGAGGATATCGGAAAACTAAAAAGCCTTGAATATCTTGACTTGTCCTCAAACCGTCTGGGCAGGCTGCCCCCTCAGATAGGGGAGCTTAAAAATCTCTGGACGCTTGATTTAAGGTGCAATCGTCTGAGGAGCCTTCCTGATGAAATCAGCAACCTGCAGAATCTTGAGTGCCTCTACCTCGAGGATATATGGTGCCCAGACCTCGAACACAACAGATTCTCCGAGGAAGAGAAATCGAGGATTAAGAAACTCCTGCCAGAGTGCCTTGTTTCTTACCCTATGTCATTGCAGGACCAACTGGAAGGGATGTCGTTGTCCATAGGAGGGTCGCCAGTGCCTCAAGATAAGAAACGGTTGTGAGTTGATGATGCGAGCAGGAGATCCAGGGCTATGACATCTGGTAGAGTTCAAAGAGGTAAAATGTGATGTGAGCTGGAGGGAAATGAAATGCCAAACGGTCATGGTGGAATCCCGAAATATGGTTCTCCAGCTCTTCTTTTTGTTCTATATTTGCTTCTTTTCTTTTTATATGCTGTGAAGGACTTTAAGTGGGCAATTTATGCGACATATCCCGTGGTAATTCTATTGGGAGAACGCCTTGCACACCATATCTATCTCTATGATGTAACATCCTATAGTGGGGCGTGTGCTACAGATGAAATGAAAAGAAAAGGGGATTTCAATTATAGGAGAGCGAGATACTCTATTATTATAGTGGGAATTCTGGTGACAACTTTGATATGGGCCATAGCTGGGGCTTTTGGATAGGGTAAGGATCTAAAGTAGCAGCTTCCAGCCGATGAGCATCTAGGACTTGGGAGGGGATCCTAAGGTGGCGAAATAAAAATATATGTGTTTGATAAATGTGTACTATGGCTTTCTCAAGAACCAGCATTGATTCGAAGAATTTGTCTTTTAAGATTATTTTTAATGGGTTTTTGTTCTGCTTATTTTTTATAGAATTTTACTTTCTTGCCTCTTCTTTGTTCAAACTTAAGAGTAGCTTGTATTATATTGCCTACTCTATAATGATTGTCGTCATCACTTCAATGGCTTTTATCATATTTTCTTATCTCAAGGTCGTGTCTGATGATTACGCCAGAGCAGTAGTAATCTTTTTGAGATTTTCTTTTCTTACCGCACTCTTTGTTTTTTGCATAATGATGGCTTTTTATTTGGTGAAAAGAGATATTCTATATCTGTGGAATTCTCTGTTTCTGGTGGCATTGCTTTTGGTCATCATGTCTTTTAGATTTATTTTTAGATTGAAGTTCCCGGTCTCAGGAATCGACTACCTTTGAATAGCGGCAAATTAGCCCCTTAATATCTCCATAGATTTAGTCACTACCTGCTAAAAGGGTTTTAGAGTTTTTAATGCTCGTCAGAGAAAGACGTATTTGATTAGCTCCACTTATAATCTTATTAAATTCTTTTCACGGGTTTGTAGCCTTACTATAATAGGCTCATAGTGGGGAACATAAAAATTATAATAATCTGTAAACCTTTTAATGTAGAATCACATAAAACTCATTATATGAGAGCGGGGCGCTGGTTTTACTTGGCATTAATATTAGTAATTCTTGGTGGAATCTTTTTATCTGGATGTTTAGGCAGGGAAACAGTTGAACAAAAAGAAGAGCTTTCAGTTCCTCCTCCCACTACGCAAGTAGTTGAAGAGCAAGTAATCCCACCTTTAGAGAAGCCAAGGGAAGAGATTAAACCTGAGAAGACTATTGCATGGGAATATGGTGGCGTTGCTATCTCTGGGAGGTATGCAGACGCAGAGGTTATCAGGCTGGAGGAAGGGAAATATCGGATGTATTATAGTCCTGAGCCGGAGGTTTCTGGTTTTGAGGGCCAGGTTTACTCTGCGATATCAGATGATGGGGTAAATTGGGTTCAGGAAGAAGGGGTACGGATGAAGTGGGCTACTTTCCCTTCTGTTATTGCAGTACCAACAGGGTATAGGATGTACTACCAGAATAGGGGTGTTATAAGGAGTGCTATATCTCGGGATGGTATAACGTGGAATGAGGAACCAGGTATTAGAGTTGATACAATCAACGATGCTGGTCTGAAGTTGGATAATGTAGCGTCACCAACTGTGGTAAGGATTGATGATGAATACCTAATGGTTTATAGAGGCACGATAAATCAGAGATATTCAGCTGATGTTCCTAATGAGAATACACAGCTCTTCTTCTGGGCAACCTCTAAGGACGGCCTCAATTTTGTTCACAGGGGGATAGCTCTTGATAGCAGGAACAGGGAATTTAAGGGTTTTCTAGATGGTCCTGAGCTTGTAATATGGGACGATGGCTCAGTACGCTTATACTTCTGGTCCTATAAGGGAATCTATCATACTATTTTTGATGGCAATGAGTTCAGCAAAGAGGTTAAGTTCGATTACACTACTAGCCCTAAGGGAGCTTCATTCCCTCAAAATCCACCTAGTGATCCAACTCTGGTTAAGATAAACAACACATGGTTTATGTACTATGGACAGCACACTATGGGGATACATTACGCTACTCTTAGACTTAGATAATGGTGCAGTATTGGCCTCTAAATATTATTTTTCATCTTTGACTCTTATGTATTCAATTTGTATTCATACATTTTTGTAGATAAGCCACTTCCAGAGTGGAACATAAATTATTTTTTTTCTCCCTATTTGTTCCATTTTCTCTGTGTTTTCTGTAACAATATACCCCTCTTCTATGTCATATTTCTCCATAAATTTTAAGAGCCCCCTGATATCTTTGCGAGATATTACACCTCGGTATTTTGATTCTACAGGTGTAATCCGTCTATTCTCTACCAAAACCGCATCTACTTCGTGTCTTCCACTCCTCCAGAAAAACTTAGCCGGACCTAAGTTTACCACGAGGTTCTCTACCGCCCTTCCCATTTCTAAGGTCTCAGCTAGAGAAAACAAGAAGGTGGTATTACTAAAATATAGCTTTTTTTGCTTCTTCTCGCTAGTCAGAAGATTTCTAGAAAAATTGTAGGACTTCTGGATGAGAAAAGCATTTTCTAGGTATGAAACGTAATTTGAAAGAGTTTTCCTGCTTAAGCCGAGTTCTCCTGAAAGAGTTTCATAGTCCGTAACTATCCCTGGGTTGTTCGCTACTATCATTAAAATCCTCTTGAGGGCATCCCGGTATTCTATAGGGAAAACCTTTGGGAGATCCTCATAGATTATCTTAGAGATTATAGAGTTGGTGTAAAGTTGGATGAAGTCATCATCAGCGTTAACTATCTCCGGTAGTTGCCTCTTCATATACGTTAAGACTTCTGCCCGCAGCCTTTCCTCGAAGACGCTTGGCCGCTGGATCATCTCATTCATCCCTTTAAAACTGAGGTATTCTTTAAAAGACATAACAGGAAGATAAAAGAGAAAAATCCTCCCAGCAAGAGATTCTTCTGCTTTTTTTCTTAGGAAGATAGAAGATGATCCGGAGACAAAAAATTTCACATTAGGATAGGCATCATAATAGTATTTTACTTGATTCTGCCAGTTCTGGAGTTTTTGAATTTCATCTAGGAAGAGATAGGTTTCTCCAAGTTCAAGCAGATCTTTTCCCTGTCTTGATTGGTAATCTTCTAAGATTTCCTCTATTCTAGGTTGTTCTTCATCAAAAGAAAAATATACTATCTTATTCCTTTCCACTCCTTTCTCTATTAGATAGTCTATAACCTGCTTTAGGAGAACAGTCTTTCCAGTTCTTCTAAGTCCAACTATTCCTAGAACCTGCTTTGTATCAATATATTTCAAGAGCTTATAGTAGAGATCCCTCTTCTTTTTAAACCCATAATAAAAGCCCTCTCGCCAATGGAAGTTATGTTTAGTTAGATTTACCATATCCTTCACTATTTGTAAAAATTACTTCCCATATTATTTAATTTTTTGGGTAACTAGTTTCCCATATGCTAACATAAACCTCCTCCCTAAGTCGGAATCCCTCTTTTATGAGGATCTCAAGAGTTTTCAGAAAATCATCAAAATCCATGAGTCCCCTCTCTACAGCTTTTAAAAGAACAAAGATAGTACCTTTAGCTTTTAATCCCATAATACCCGCAACTGTTCTCCCTCGAGATTCGTCTATTAGTATCCCGCCTATACCAAGATTTTTAGCTAGGCTTATTGCAGCTTCTTCCCCTTTCCCAAGCGGTATAGGAATTTCTATCTGCCTCGCATTAGAGACTTTTATCCATCCATCCTTTATGGCCTTCTCTACTAGGTAAGCATCCTGTTTTTCCCTTTCTTTCCCTCTGTCCACTACCTCCATCTTGACTTCTTCAGGTATTACAACTCCTCCAAAAACCTGCTCAAGAAGGTCTAGCTTATTTACACGAGCGAGATAGATGAGGGACGTGGCATTAGAAACTATCATGAAATGCCTTCTATATCTTCTTTCAAATCTTCCAAGGTGTAAGGAACATGGATAATCCGCTTTTTAACTTCGTCTATCATCTCCCATAAGGGTAAATTACACTTCTCAGCCGCCTGCCATAGAGTTATCTTGCCTTCTTCATATTCTTTAAGAGCTCTCTCTATTCTCCATTCCCTGATCCCTTTTAGCAAGAATCTCCTCATAACAGTAGACCTATCCATACCTTCTCTCCTTGCTATCTCGTCTATCAACTTAGCAATCCAATCGTCAACCCGGGTTGTTATAGTTACAGGCATGTATTAAATTTATTCATTTTAATATATAAAAAGATTATTAAGAGAAGATAATATGTTCCCCTAAACTTTTCTGCAGCCAAAATTCTAGAAATTACTTTGAAAACACACCGTAGCAATTCCATCTAGGCAGAGAGGTGAGAGCTTTTCAACAGAATCTTCTTTTATACAGAGGGGCTTAATATCACACCTTGGGCACATCTTCTGTGGTAATTCATCTGCCTTGATATCGAGTATGCCCTTCTCTTCAAAGACATCATAAAGTAGCTTCAAATATTTTCCCTCAGCAATTCTTGGAACTTCATATTTTGCCCCTTTTAACCCTTTCTTAAGGGTCCAAAGCTCATATAATCTCCTCCGACCTTTCGAAGAATTGCATTTCTTGCATATCCAAATAATATTCTTCTCAGTATCAGGTCCGCCAATAGAACGTGGAAATAGATGATCAGTAGTTAGAGAAGTCTTCACACCGCAGAAAATGCATTCGTCATTTTTCTCCCGTTCCCTGATATACTCTCGTATCTCATTCCAAAAAATCTCTTCCTGCTGGAGTTTCTTGAACCTACTCATTATAAATCTCCAGTTTCTCTTTCCCATTCCAGCAGAGTCTGCAATAATTTTAGCATACTGCCAATAAATCAGGTCCCTCACAGATTTAATAGCAGGAGGCGGCATCTCCCTCTCAGATAAAAAAGGACATAAAAGCATAAAAACTTTTTTAGATTTTAACTTAATACGGACAAATAGAAGAGGGAAAAATTTACCCGATGTGATTCCTCAGTTTTTTCTTAAGAAAATAGAAGAAGAACCATAGGCAATATTTTACTTCAAGGTATGAGTAATGATATTATTTTAATTTAGGTTTGCCAGTTGTTGAGTTGTTTAGAATTCGAGAATAGTTTTTCATAATTCGCTAGTTTTAATGAGATAATTAGGCACTAATATGTATTATAAGCAACTTACACATAGATGAAAAAAGGTGATTGCGCTTGGTAATAGTAGACTTGATTATCTTGGCATTCTCTGTGATTATGCTCGTATACACCAGCGACTATTTCACTGAAGGCGCGGCTAAGATTGCTCGAAGATTCGGTGTCTCGAAGTTTGTAATAGGAGCCGTTATAGTCGGCTTTGGAACCTCATCTCCCGAGTTTTTTTCATCTATCTATGCTTCTATATCTGGAGTAGGAGGGGTAGCAGTAGGAAATGTGATTGGATCAAACATTGCTAATATCGCCCTCATTCTGGGTCTAGCAGCGTTTATTAGACCCGTAGTAATAAGGAGGCAAATAGAATTTAAAAACGGTATCCTCTGCTTTATTCTCACCCTATTATCAAGCATCCTAATTTTGAGTGGAAGAATGCTTTCTCGACCGGAAGGATTACTACTGCTCACTATTTTTGTCTTTTATGTTCTGCATACAGTAAAAAGACCTGCAGACTCCACTCTATCTCCAGATTCATCTGAGAAGTTAAACCAAGCATTATTTCACTTACTAGTTGGGCTCGTAGGCGTCTTAACTGGAAGCATACTGCTGGTTGATTCTGCTGTTGCTATAGCGAGGGCTATCGGCGTTTCTGAGTCAGTTATAGGAGCTACAATAGTTGCTTTCGGCACAAGTGTCCCGGAGCTTGCAGTATCAATCGCGGCAGCAAAAAAAGGCTATCTTAGCATGATAGCCGGGAATATACTGGGAAGCAATGTATTCAACATCATATTAATCTTAGGAGCAGCAGTAGTTGTGAATCCTATTCTAGTCGACGACAAAACAGCTTATGTAAGCACTCCCATAATGATTATAATAACTGCAATTATGCTCGTCTTCATGAAGACCGATAACTGTATATCAAGGAGAGAAGGCCTATTCCTCTTACTAAGCTATTTAGCATTCTTGGCTGTTCTTTTTGTATGAAAATGTCACTCAACTACTATCTCGCATAGAAGCCCGCCGTAGCCTATCCATAATTGCCCTCCCAAGACCCACCTCAGGCACAGGTTCAGCATAGATGACATCTAGCTTAGCTTTATCTAGTCTGTGTAAGCATGAAAATAGGTTGGCTGCGGCCTCCCTTAAGTCCCCTTTCGGGGAAAGTACTTCTACGACTTCGAAAGAGTGATCTTTTGGCAGAGTTTTAAAGGCTAGGAGCCCCTTCCTTTTCCCATTTACTCTAAGATTTTTCTTATCTAAAATCTTTATAGGCGTCCTAGGGGAATAATGGCAGGGTAACTGTCCGGGTGAACGAGGCCGAGAGTTGCTAGTACTTACCCTTACCCTACCTATGGTTTTCTCTATCTCCTCAAGAGGGAGTCCTCCTAATCTAAGGATCGTAGGCTCTTCTCCTGCGAGATCAATTATAGTTGACTCCACTCCAATTTGGCATTTGCCGCCATCCAGTATAACATCAACTTTATCTCCGAGCTGCTCTTTTACATGATCCGCAGAAGTAGGGCTGAGATAGCCAAAAGGGTTCGCGCTAGGTGCAGCGATGGGTGTTTCTGCCTCCTTAATAAGGTCTAGTGCAACAGGATGAGAAGGCATCCGTATAGCTACTGTGGGCAATCCAGCCGTAACTATATCTGGGACAATCCGAGTTTTAGGCAGAACAAGAGTAAGTGGACCTGGCCAGAAGGTCTCCATCAGTTTTCTCGCTCTCTCATCTAAGCTAGAACAAATTTTTTCTAAGGATGAAAAATCGGCTATATGCACTATAAGAGGATCGAAATGAGGGCGATTTTTTACCTCAAATATACGAGCTACGGCGATGGCGTTTAAGGCATCTGCACCAAGACCATATACTGTCTCAGTTGGAAATGCCACTAGCCCGCCTTCTCTTATTACTTTCGCCGCTTGCTTTACGGCTTCCTGCGTAGCTTTCAGCGGTTTCATTTTTTGATTTTATTTTACTTTTTCAGTAATAAATAGAGTCCTGAAGAGAGAGGTGCTCCCTAATTATATAATAAATATAGGCTGTGGAGGGTAGATGTAAGTTCTAGCTAGCTGTGAAGGTTTATTATATTTTTCGAGGGTCAATGACAGTTCTATTACCTCCGGTATAATCCTCTCTACTAGATTCTTAGTAGGAGTTCCTAGTATAACTCCCCTACACTCTGGGTTAACATAGACGTAATATTCTCCACCCCTGTAAGTAAACTTAGCCGATTCCCACCCTTTATCTCTAACTGTGAAAGGATATATCTTACAGGCACGGGGCTTTATACCCCGGGGATGTAGAGTACACAGGCGTCCCTGCTGGAAAACACAGATGCCTCTTATTTTTTTGAGATAAGGCTTTCCAAGCCTGATTTCCACTATGCCCTCACCGAATAGCTTTGTTAAATCCACGAATTCTCTAGCTCTCAGCGGCACTTCAAACTTCTTACAACATGCCCCGCAGGCCTTACAGCTCCAATCCCTCACCCTTTTCCATGGTATATATTTTAATGGCAGGTTCATATTACATGGGATAGTTGATTTTCCCGCAGGAGAACATTAATAATACTTCTTCTTTATCTTCCTAAAACAGATTTAGAAAATTCAATAAGATTTCGATTCGAGACTTTTATCTTTACAATTCTGTTTATTTTTATACATAGTTATATTTATAAAAAACTTGAACCAATAGTAAAGAATAGCCCTTCACATCTGAGGAGGCTGATCTTCTTTTCTGTCACCGCCTCCTCTAACCTCTCTCCATAGGATATTAGTCCCAGAATTTTTTTGTCTTTGCGTAGTTCCTCTCAGCCTTTAAAATATTCTTATAGAGCTCTTCTTCATCTCTTGCAAGTAGAACCCTCTTCGCTACTGTAGGGCCTATCCCTCTTGCCGCCTGCGCTATTATGGCTTTTTTGCCGTAAGATAAAAACAAATTAGCCGAAGTTTGCATAGCTGTTATCTCTTTTTTGTCATCTTTGCTAGTGGATTTACCGCTTTTATAGCTCCGATAGAGACTTTTAAGTTCTCTATTCCTACCCTTAAGTACTGCCAACATTCTGGCTCCACAGTTTTCACATTTTAGGTCTTCTGGAATATTCTTAACTTTAAAAGACGAGGACCAATTAGCACAGTATAGACAAAAAACCTCTACCCTTTTCTCCATGATTCTATTCTTCAAGGCCTTCAAAATCATCTGTTCTGCACGCTTTGGGACAATTATCTCGCTATAAGCCCTTAGCCCAAGCTCGGCTATTGGTGAAGGCTTATCTAGTTTCACTATCTCAACACTAAGAGTTCCTGAACTGATATCCCCTAGGACCTTTTCAGCCCTCCTTAGGTCTAGATCGTCTTTGTATACCTCTTTTAAGACTTCTTTAAAAATAAGAGAATCCTCATATGCATCAATAATCCTGTCAACCTTCACGTTATGATAAGATACATCCTTGGATAATGCACCAAAGCGCTTTGCCACATTAACAAATCTCCATTTAAACACAGACGTCCTCTTGAGGGTTTTGTCGAGGAGCGGCCGAATAAATCCTGGGTCAATCTTTAATAGCTCTAATATGTCTTCTTCATACAGCTTTTTAGGGGACTGTAGAATAATCCTGTAAGGATCTACCTGTAGAGCTACTGATGACCCGAACTTTGATGTAAGCATAATCGAAAAAACTCTGCCGATGGTTTGATTCACTTTCGTTCCGAAGGGGAAATGCATGACAACAAAATTTTCGAAAAGCTCGATTATGATACGCTCTGCGCTCGGTACGGGAAGGCACTCTCTTATATGTCTATTTATTTTAGAAGCAGCTAGTCTTTTAGTATACCCATCGCTGGGATATTTCTCAAGGTTTTTAATATTACCCCTCAGCTCTCCGACCTCAAGGGCTACTTCATATGGAACTGGAATCTCTTCTCCCGTCCAGGAGGGGATAGCTCCGGTAATATCTTCTGCGGGCTCAACCAAGATCTCATCATCTACGCTAACAATCCTCCATGGTGCCCCCTTAAATATAATAACATTCCCTGGTTCCACATAGTTAACTACGAAGGCCTCATCTAAGGCTCCAACCCCCTCCCTTGTAACAATATTTCTGACAAAATATTTCTTTTCATCAGGTATGGTAGATAGATTCCCATAATAGTATTCCCAAGAGAATCTAGTCTTACCATATGCGTCTTCTTCAAGCCAAACTAGTTTTAATGAATTCAAAAGGTTGAGTGTCTCCTCCAGTTCCTCCCACGTTAAATCTGAATATAGCCAGCTCCCTCGCACTATCTCGTATGCTCTAGATTTTTTAACTCTCCCATACTCTAAAGCGAGTCCCACAAGCTGATGAGCTAGAACATCATAAGGCTTTTCATGGGTCTCCACCTCTTCAAGTTGTCCGCGATAGGCTCGCCTAGATATAACTAATGCTTCCATTATATCATCAGGGTCGGTCACAATTACGATTCCTTTAGATTTCATTCCCAGTCCATGGCCAGATCTTCCGACTCTTTGGAGTAGCCGTGCAACTTGCCTCGGGCTCTTATATTGAATCACCAGATCTATGCTGCCTATGTCTATACCAAGCTCAAGGGAAGAAGTGCATATAAGAGCCTTCAACTCTTCTTTTTTAAACTGCCTTTCCGCTGAAATCCTTGCTTCCTGAGACAAAGAAGAGTGATGGATCCCCACCGGGGCATCGATAACCCTAAATCTCGATGCAAGTATCTCTGCCATCTCCCTTGTATTTACGAATATGAGGGTAGAGCGATGTTCCTCTATACACTCCCTTATCCTTCGAAGCCGGCTAGATGCCTCTAGGCTTGAAAATATTTTAGCTGCTATCTCTTTATCCCCTTTCTTTGGCTTGGGTTTTTCAACTTTCAAGTCCATTAATTTGATAGGAGAAACCTTCAGGACCTCTACAGGCTCATTTTTTGACAGGAACTTTGCGATGATCTCTGGGGAACCAATAGTGGCACTTATGCCAATTCTCTGGAATTTCCTATTGCAAAGCTCTTGTAGCCTCTCGATCGCCAGTGTAAGTTGCGCTCCTCTCTTGTTGTCTGCAAGCTCATGTATCTCATCTATTATGACATGTCTTACATTTTTCAGGTGTTTCCTCATCACTCTGCCCGGCAGGATAGCCTGAAGTGTTTCAGGGGTGGTAATAAGTAAATCAGGCGGTGAGAGCGCCTGTTTTCTTCTCATATATTGAGTGGTGTCACCATGTCTAACCGTTATATCTATCTTCAGTCTATTACTCCACCACTCTAACCTATCCATCAAATCTCGGTTTAAAGCCCGCAATGGAGTAATATACAAGGTGCTTATTGCTTTAGGACGCTCTCTTATTATCTCATCAAATATAGGGAGTAGAGCAGCTTCTGTTTTCCCTATCCCGGTGGGAGCAATTAGAAGGGTATTCTTACCTTTCTTTATTTCAGGTATCGCTACCTTTTGTATTTCAGTAGGTTTATCAAAACCTAGTTTTCTCAACGCTCCCCATATTTCTGGTTTAAGTAAAGTAAAAACCATCGAGACCACACTTTTCTTGCAAGATATAAGTAAAATGCAATACTATTAACTTTACTCCGCAGGCTTCATTTAGAAACTCTGATTAACCCATATTTTTGTATGCGGTATCCGTATCCATCTCCCTAAAAAACTCTAGGGGCTCAGCCGTTGTTAGCATTCCTGCGGCGCTGAGTGCCAATAGCGTCTTCTAGCGAGATCTCCCCTTTTGCAACCCGTTCTGCGAGTTTCTTAGAGATAGTTATAGTACCGCTAAGAGCCCTGCTTTCCTTTTGTAGGTTCCTGATCTCTCCGAGGGTAGGTTTTAATCCAACTTTTTTCTTCAAAACATCGCCAGTTTTTATTGCAATGTTAATAGCTGCTATAATATCTTTATGATTCGACTCTATCGTTCCGTTTACCGGGGTCGTTCCTTCCTCGTTGACCACTTCAATTTTATATGGGAAATTCTCTTGTAGTGATTTTAGGATTCTCATTTTATAAATCCCCCCTCCATTTCCAACACGAAAGATTTTCTCTCCCCCAGAATATGTTTTTAGAATCCTTTTCGCAGCGTTAAGGACCTCTTCAGGAGATTTAAGCCTATCTACAAGTACCACCGTGTTATCTCCTAGAACCGCTATGCCTGGCTTTAATCCAGGGTCAATTCCAATAATAAGCTTATTATACTGTGTTCTTATGCCGTTTAAGATTCTAATACATTCATCTACCGCGTAGCGGAGTTCTCCGCATGCTACTACATTCTTAAAATTAATATGCGGACTCTCTTCTTCTGTAGTTAGAACTACTTTAACATTATTAGGAATAGGGTCCTTTAAATTTAAACTCAGGAAATCCAATCCTCTTGCCTTCAACTCTTCAGCCGCAGTATAGTAGAACCTGGGCACTTCGGTAACTATCGCTATCAATCTATCACCGTTTACATAAAAGAGGGTAAGTTTAACAATTAAAATCTAGAATCAGCCACCCATAGTGATTAATTTTTTAGATATAGCGTAACAAATCATTTATAGTTCAAAAATATTTTTTAAATAACCAAGAGAAATACGTAAAAGATAATAGCTCCAAGGGTATACATATTACTGCTGGTATACTAGCTTTCTCTCCAAGCAATGTTAAGGCCATTATCGCAGTTAGCCCCAAATTTTTAAAGGAACCAAGTAAGGTGTAGCTTATAGCAGAACTCTTCTCCACTCCTGCAAACTTTGAAATAACAAACACTAGACTCCCACTTAGGAAAGTCCTTAAAATACCTACTAGTGTGACCATATAGACTATATCAGACCTAAAGAAAAAACCTCTATTAACACCCACTACGGAGTATATGAGAATAAAGAAGCAGAGGTTTATTATATGGATCTCATACACCCTCACCTCACTATAAAATCTCATTCTCTTCAGGATTCTTGAAAAGATCAACGGAAGTACAATAAGCTCTAATAGAGCCTCAATGAGTCTGCTTGTATCTATTCCAATCTCACTTCCAGCCACATAAACTATAACAGGAGCTATGAAAGGAGATCCGAGGTATATTACAGTGTTAGCGATTAAGGATAAGGAGACATCTCCTTCCAAGAGCTTAGTTAAGGGGATAACTGCTATCGCGGGTGGGACAGCAGCCATTATTATGAATCCTGCTATGAGATAGGGGTCGCTTAATAATTTAAAGCTCGCTATTAAAATTATTCCCGATAATAAGAGATAATGGACTGCGAACGCCCAAAACACTTTCTTACTTTGTTTTTTAAGCTCAGGATAACCAAGGGCAATCTGCGTAGTAGACAGCGTCATTATCACTATGAGCACGATTAGAACATAATCTACCAAGATGCTAGCTAAGTTAGGCGCTAGCAGTCCCAATGATAACGCGGTTAAAAATACAAAGTTAGTATTCTTTAACACTTCAATGTCCTCTAGGAATACAAATTATCTCCCTCACTTTAAGATCAAAGAATCTATTCATATTTGCAGGTTTAATAACGCAGGATGTATCGGCTCCAACCCCACCTGAACCTCCTATCGCGATTATCTCTTCATCGACAGATACTAATCCCGCATCTGCAGCCATAACCGAAATTTCTACACAGACCTTAAGGCCTGAGCCAAATAGACTTTTAAGAACTTTCGCTACAAGTTCTACGGGACCATATCCCCCTAAGGTTTTTGATATCGATCTTTCTATTCCACTTAAGGCATGGGTCGCTATAATTATTGGAACGCCGTTCTCATCTAGTATCCTCTTATTTTCTACGTCCAGCTTAATTTCATTAGGTCTGCTGAACCCCGCATGGTAAGTAACCGAGATTATCTCCTTATCTTTAAGTACCTTTAGAGCGTCTACAGCCGTTTTTCCTGTAACTGAAGCCACTACTATCTTCTTTATCCCTAATTCTTCAGCTCTTTTTTTTGAGAGTTTAAGAACCTCTTGAGTATTCTTAAAACCAGGTTCATCGAAGTAATATACTTCCCGCTTCACAAAAACACCTCTATTTTACTACTCTACCAAAAGGCATAAAATTTTATCTAAAATGAGACGGAAAATGATTTTCAATGATACTTGAAATTAGAAAACACTCAGGCCCTGCTAGGATGGGTTGCTTCGAGGTGGACGACCATTCTGTGCCGACTCCTCGATTCTTTTCGATAGTAACTCCCAGGATAAGGGTAGAACATGAGCTATACTTAGCTATGGAATCGACTAAAACAGATGCACATCCTATAGTAGTGCAGTTTGAAAATAAAAATAAAGGCGCAGGTATTCTGCCAGACCTGCAGGTGGGCTTTAATGTTCCTAGAGAAATAGCGGAATTATCAGTTGAAAAAACGATTGAGATAGCTAAACAATTCCCGGAGATGGGTGCAACAGTTCAGGGTTCAAAATATCTAGACTTAAGAGTGAAATGTGCTGAAGCTCTACGAGAACACCCTCTAATAGTAATAGCGAATGGAAGGGAATTAATCGAGCATCCTAGACTTGCTGTGGAAATAATTACCTCTATCAGGGAAACAGTCTCTCCGAATACCGCTCTTTATTTACCAGGCGCACCTCCCCACATGTTTTACATACTATCATATATGGGAATTGACCTTTTTGACAATTTAGAAGGTATAATCAGAGCTAGGAGGAATGAGATATTAACCCCCTATGGAACAATGGCCTTAAAAAATTTAAAGGAGCTTCCATGCTCCTGTGCAGTCTGTATTAACAGTGAACCAGCGGACTTGATTGGAGATTTCCATTCAGTCTTACAACATAATCACAATGTTTGCTTACAAGTAGTAAAAGAGATTAGAGAGGCTATAAGGGAGAATACTATGAGAGAACTAGTGGAAGAAAAGGCAGCCTCAGATGTTAACTCTATGGTGATACTCAGGTCGCTGGACATGGAAAAGCAGGGATTTTTAGAGAAGTATACTCCAATTTCTTAACTTAGTCGATGATTTCTATCATTGCCTTGCCGCAGCAGAAGGGGTTTCTATATCTGGGAAATTTATCGGGGGCGCAACATTTTTGGAGTTCTATCTCAGTAATCTTGCCGCAGATAGTGCACTGATAAGAGGCCATATGACTTATATGCTTATTTAACAACCTAAAGAATATGAAGCTTGTTACTGAGAGGTCTCTCACACGCCCTGAGATTGTGAGATGGCATAGACGGATAAAAGAACGGTATCTCCCCCCAGAAGGAATAAAACTTTCTATTCTTCTACCCTGCTCGGCTAAAAAGCCATACAGTAGATCAAAATCTCACATGCTATTTATCAAGCACATAAAAAAAGGCGCTGGGGATAAAAGGAACCTGGTGCATGAGGTATCAATTACTTCACCACTAGGTCTAGTTCCACGAGAACTAGAAAAACTCTATCCTGCTGCTCATTATGATATCCCTGTGACCGGATATTGGACGAGAGAGGAGAAGGATATAGTTAAAGAGCTTATTTACAGCTATATGGAAAAAACTGATGCAGAAGTCATTGCGCATGTGGATGGACCTTATAGAGAGATCTGTGAGGAGATAGGTATACCTACGACCGGAGGGAATGTGTATTCTACTCGCGCATTGAAGGAACTCGAAAGATTAGTTTCAGAAAAACTTAAAAGCTATCCCCCAGTACGGATAGATAGAAAAAGAGAAGCAATTAAAAAAATATTGGATTTCCAGTTTGGCCTAGGAGCAAGCAAATATTTTAGTAAAATAATTGTTAAAGGCAGCGCTGTTTTTGTTGAAGAAGAACAGGTAGCCACAATAAATCCCTCTACAGGGTATTTTGCTTTAACCCTAAGAGGAGGAGAGTTGCTGAAAGAATATGGAAGATACTATGTAAAGATATCTTTCCGCCTAGAATCAAGCACGATATTTGGAATCGGGGTTGAAAAAGCAGACCACGAAATAAGGCCAAATGATGAGGTAGTCGTGATATATGAAGGGAAAGTCGTAGGTGTTGGAAGGGCGTATCTAAGCGGGGAGGAGATGGAGAGGGCAAAGAGGGGGTTGGCAGTAAAACTAAGGCATAGAGTAGTATAGGATTATATACTTCTACATATCTCTTCGCCGCAGTTCAATACGCTTCTTAATATGTAAAAGAAGTCATTTCCCGCTGGCAATTCTATTAAGAGTTTCTTTCTTTTTAATATATCTAATAACTCTCTTGCATCGCTTAGTGTGATACCAAATACTTCTGCGACTTCCATAGTAGCTACTTTTCCATATTTTTTTAACAAAATCGATAATAGTTTTTTCGTTTACTACTATCCGATTTTTATCAAGGGATGGTGAAAGTTCCTCGATCATTTTTTCGAACGTCTTAAATTTCTGATATCCATGAAGTATTACTTCTTCTCCATTCTCATTGCGTAATAGGAAGGTGGGGAAGCCTGTAATACCTTTATTCCTAGCTTCACTTAGGTCTTCTAGGAAAGCTCTTTCAGCCTCCCCACTTTTAATATCCTGAGCTAGCCTTTCAAGATTTAATCCCACCTCGCCTGCTAGCCTGAGTTGTATTTCAAAACGGTGTATGGGGAGACGTTCGGCAGCTGCGGCCTCACGCATTCTCCTTAGAAATATTTTTGAAAGAAAGAGGTCCTGAAATTCCGCTGCTTTATACGCTATACTCGCCGGATATGTCGATCTAAAATCGTCTTTTATATCATACCATATGCTCACATCCACAGGCATTCCATGGCGTCTAGATGCCTCAAGCCAATGGTCTGCAACTTGTATATACCATGTTTCGCCGCCAATATTGTTAAGAGGATCATAGAAATCCCTAATATCTTCCACTAGTCCCCCCATTTTATAATTAATCGATACTTGGTCACCATATACTTCCTGAATTCTTTTAAGAATCGGCTCAGATCCCCAGCACCAGGTACAGTATGGGTCGGTGTACTCGATTAGAACTATAGCATTATCCATTGATATACCCGTCTTCTTACACATTGACGTGGTTTATCCTATTTATATTGTCCCATGTGAGCAGAGATTTGTCTATTTTTTAGACCTCTGCTAGGATGTCGCAGCATTTGTCTATGTTCTCGCGGATTAAAGGCCCATGACCCGGCGCAATAATGTTGGGCTTTAGCGCCTTAATATCTTCAATAGCTTTTTTGATTTTATCCTTTGAGGCCACTTTTATCCACGGGAATTTTATTGCATTATAGACTTTTAGAGCATCGGTTATATCCTCCTGAGCAAAAAGCTTCCAATCTTTATTTGGCTGTCCGAAAGTTCCAAAAGCGTCGGCAGTGAAGAGAATCCTGTTCATTTCTTCAAACACAAATAAGGTATCCCATGTATCGACTAGAGGAGTAGAAATAAACCTCAATGTTTTCTCCCCAAGATTTAAGACGTCTCCTGGCTTCACTATATTCATCTCTGCTTGGAATCCATAAATAGGAACAAGCATTGCCCCTATTTCGGAGGTACATACTTTGCTATTCTTTGCGTCCTGCAGTATTTTACCTAGAGCCCCACAGTGGTCGACCTCAGCATGGGTCAATACAATGTAATCTAGGTTTTCTAGGTCAATTATATTTTTTATATTATTTATTACAAGCTCCTGGGTTATAGGAGGGCCTGTATCTATTAGAGCTGTCTTATCGTCTTTTATGAGAAATGCGTTTACCCCTGAGCCTTTCTCTTTGAAGTACACCCCAACCCAATATACATTTTCAGCTACTTTGTTTTCCATTTTTAACCTCCAATGATTTACTATTACTACTTAGTGAAAAAAGTAAACTATTTAAATCTTAAGTAACCAATAAGTAATCAAATAACATTGGAGGAATCTATATGGCCAATACTGAGGTATGCCCTGTAATAGAGACTATTAATACAATTGGAAAAAAATGGCATTTAGTAATAATATACGAATTAATGAAAGGACCTAAAAGGTTTAATGAATTAAAGAATTCGATTAACGGGATTTCTTCTAAGACTCTGTCAAAAAGCCTAAACGAACTTAGAAAAAGTAAAATAGTAGATAGGAAGGTATTTTCAGATTCTCCAATAAGAGTAGAATACTCTTTGACTGACAAAGGTAGAGATCTCGAAGAAATACTGGAGGTTATGAAACATTGGGGGGAAAGATGGCTAGTAGAATGTAACAGCGGATGAACATTATACGATATAGCTTTAGGTATAGTTTCTTATTGGGATAGGGAGAGGGTATATGTGCTAAAGTACTGGTTAGGAATAAGGGAAAAGATCAGAAGGGTACTGCTGAAATCATCAATGCTACATCTAAAAAAGATATGTAGAGCACTTGAAGAATTTTTCAAGAAAATTTGTCCATTTAGAGTTTCTCGAGATAAAATTGAAACTTTATCACTCTACAATGTGGTTATAAAAATTGAGTTATAAGATGATAAGCCATGAAGGCAGTTATTGTAATGCTTAAAGAAGGCGAATTTGAAGAAAGGAAAGCTGAGATAAAGAGACTTGCAAATACAGGGGGATATGAGGTTATAAAGACCTTTACCCAAAATGCCGGACCGAGGGGTAAGTATCTAATCGGTAGGGGAAAAGTAGATGAAATAAAGAATTTCATTAATGAGAACAATATTGAGCTAGTTATTTTTGAAAACTATCTAACTTCTAGGCAGGTTCTTAGTCTCGAGGAGGAGTTTGGAGTACCTGTGATGGATAAATTCGATTTAATATTAAATATTTTTGAGAAGCATGCCGCTTCAAAGGAAGCTAAACTGCAAATCGAACTAGCGAGGTTGAAAAGAAAGCTACCTTACATTAAGATGTCAGTTGGCAGGAGGGTCAGAGAAGACCATCCAGGATTTGGGAGTAGCGGAGAGTATATCGTTCACAGTACGCTTCGAAGTCTACATAGGAGGATAAAGAAGATAGAGGACGAATTAGAGAAATTCGATGCTAGACTGGAATCCCAGGGGAAGAGGAGAAAAAAGAAGGGTAAAACTGTGTCTCTGGTGGGCTACACAAATGTCGGAAAAACTACTCTTTTAAATAGATTAACTGGGGTAGATAAAAAAGCCGAAGATGAACTATTCACCACTCTAAAGAGCAAAACCGCATCACTTAATAGTAAGATTTTCATTACAGATACTATAGGGTTTATAAGAAATATCCCGCACGAGCTAATTTATGCATTTAGAGCGACTTTAAAAGAAATTAAAACCGCTGATCTCATTCTTTTAGTGCTTGATGCATCAGATTCGGAATCAGAATTTAGGAGGAAATTAAAGGTCTGTGAGGACACTCTAATAAAAATAGGAGCCGATAGTATTCCAGTCATCCATGTACTAAATAAGATAGATATCTCTGATGGAGAGAAAGAAGGTCTTTTAAACGACTACGTAAAGATATCCGCTAAATATGGCGTTGGACTAGATAGGCTGAAAGAAAGAATAATAGAGGAATTAGCATGAAAATCGCGGAAGAAATAAGAAAAAAAGGTCTTAAAAAATATTATGGAAGAAAAAAGGCTATTTTTTGGGAAGAAAGGGATTATCTAAAAACTACCGTAAAGGCAGGGGTTATAATTCTTCCTACAATAGGATGCCGGTGGGGTAGGAGTGTAGGTTGCACTATGTGCGGCTACGTATATGATTCTCCGCGGTCAATAACTCAGGATACAATAGTAGAAGAATTCAGAAGAGCTATGAGAGATTTATCTGAAGTTGAATACCTCAAAATTTTCACTTCAGGAAGCTTCTTAGACGAACAGGAAATCACAAATAAGACCAGGGATAATATAATAGCTATACTCAATGAGCATGAGATTAAGCGGGTTCAAGTAGAATCAAGGCCAGAGTTTGTCAGTGAGGGAGTATTAAAGGAAATTAAAGAGAATTTAATAGCAGAATTAGAGATCGGAATTGGATTAGAAACTACTAGTGATTTTATTAGAGAAAGATTTATCAATAAAGGCTTTTCTCTCGAAGATTTTAAGTCGTCGTTAGAAGAATGTAAAAAATGCGGGGTAAAAGTAAAGACGTATCTACTAGTAAAACCTCCTTTTATGAACGAAAAAAACTCCATAGAAGACGCGATAAAATCCGGTATAGAAGTATATGAATTGGGAGTAGATAGAATCTCATACAATCCAGTAAATATCCAGAGGGCCACAGTAGTAGAGGAACTCTGGAGAAGAGGGGAATACAGGGCTCCTTGGCTATGGAGTGTGGTATACATCTTAAATGAGGTAAAAAGAAGAGTAAATATACCTGTGTTAAGTCATCCTATTGCAGCAGGCAAAGAGAGAGGACCCCACAACTGTGGGAAATGCGACTTTAGAGTATATAAGAGCATAATAGATTTCTCAGTCACCCAGAACCTAGAAAATCTAGAGGAACTCGAATGTGAATGCAAGGATGAGTGGATAGACACAGTTGAGCTAGAAGGTTTTAATCATTAGTTCACTTCTCTTCCTTAATGAAAATATGCCTCTTCGGGTAGGGGATCTCAATACCTTCCTCTGCGAAGCGATATCTAATTTTAGACCCTATTTCTGACTTGATTCTACGCTTCTCTCTTGCATTATTAATCCACACTCTTAGCTCAAGATCGACTGAATATTCCCCAAAATTCTTAACCACCACTTGAGGTTTAGGTTTTTTGGAAACCCCTTCAACTTCCTCCGCTATCTTTAGCAGACTTTTCTCTGCTTTTTTTAAGTCAGATTCATATGAAATTCCGATAGGTATCCTTATCCTAATCTGAGGTGAGATAGCAGTGTAGTTTATAACATCCCTCCTCGCAATCTCTGCATTTGGAATGACTATAACTATATTATCAGTTGTCTTAATCTTAGTACTTCTAAGCCCAATGTCGATCACGTCTCCCCAACTTGCTTGGTTTTTAGGAGCATTCCATACCTCTATCCTGTCCCCTAACTTAAAGGGCTGATCCACGATTATGAATATCCCCGCTATTATGTTAGCGATAGTATCCTTAGCTGCAAACCCTACTGCCAGTCCAGCTATTCCCAAGCCAGCTACAAAAGGGACAACTTCTATCCCAAGTTGTCCAAGCGCTATGATAACTGCAAAAACGTATATGGTATATTTTACTACCCTACTTATAAGAGGAAAGACGACGTCATCTGTCTTTGTCTCAGTTTTTTTGACAAAATTTTCTTCAGCTATCTTTAAGAAGGCTTGAGCTATCCTGGTGATTGGGTGAGAAAAAAGTACCACTAAGATAGCTGTCACCACAGGAAATGCGTCGTATCCGAACTGTCTAGCAGCGAATATAACCGCTACTCCATATACAGTATAACGAGCTCCCCATTTAAGCGAGAAGAAAATTAGGTCGTCCAACTCAAGCTTTGTTCTCGCTACGGTCTGTTCTTCTATCTTACTTAAAATTCTAACGATAATCTTAGCTGTAATGAATCCTCCGACTAAGAACCCTATAGCTATAAGTGTTTTTAGGAGATAAATTCCTAGATCAACCCTTAGAGAGGATAGTTCTATGGCCATCTTTTAACCTTTCCTGTTTTTCTATCTTTTTGATGTATTTTAACTTTGCTGGTCGTCTTAATGTACATATCAAAGCATTAAGAAAATTGAGTTCACCTTAGAAAAAAATTTAGGGTTCATTTGGAACCATGCGGTGAAAAAGGCTTCAGTCCAGCACTGAATAATATGACATCGAATGTTTTTCCAGTAGTTTTACTTGTAAAGTCTGTCATAACAATTCCCTCTGCGATATACACTTTTCCTATTTCTATTTCACTTTCAGGAATAGCTACCCACATCTTTCCTGTATCATCCTCTAATTCAACATAGGTATACCCCGCCGCGTTTTGAGTTTGTAGACATTTCCCTACAATCGTTACAGCTTGCTCCATAGAATAAGCGTATCTATTTTCTCTAAGCTCGGCTATAGTGGGATACATATTTGGAGGCATATAAGGAGGAACAGTTTCTTCTAGCTTCCCTGGGACCACATCCTTTATGCCTGTTATGCTCAGTAGAACTCCAGAGCCGGATCCATGGGCACTGGCCATAGATTGGTCTTGCACTAAAACCCCTGTGAAAATAGCTTCATAGCCTACATCAACTGTCATAACATTACCCGTGTAAAATGCATTTATCTCCCCAGTATCATCTTGCAGTTTTAATAAAACACCTTGTTGGTATGGGTAAATCTGGATGACCGTAGCCTTGAAATTTATCTCTTCATCACCATAGGCAGAGGGGTTAGATAGGATTGAGCCTATGTTTTGTGTTTTTATTTCCTCGGACTGACCTAAGCAACCCGCTGTTAAAACCAAAAGCAGGACTAGATATATTTTCATTTTCCCCATCAATGTCTTTTTAACATCTAAAATTTTTCTAATATCCTCCTAAGGTTTTCAAGAAAACTTTAAGCTTAATGTAAGAATATAAAGCAATAATATTTATGGCTATTCGCTTAATTGAAATCTATTTGCCAGAAAAAGAGAAAAGGCATGTAAAGGAATTATTGGATAAATATACAAACATTGAAATCTGGCAGGATAGAATCTCTGAAGGCAAAATATTAACGAGGATCCTTATCCCAACAGAAGAGACGGAGAGTCTTCTTGATGAACTTGAAAATCGCTTTGGCGATACAGAGGGTTTTAGAGCAATTATATTACAAGCTGACGCATCTATCCCGAGGATTAAATTAGAGGAGAGAACAAAAAAAGAAGTCGAGAAAAAAAATAGAATAAGCCGGGAAGAAGTCTATGCTGAGGTAGAGAATACCATAAAGCTTTCATGGAATTTTGTATTGCTGGTGCTACTCTCTTCTCTCCTTATTGCAATAGGTATGCTTGAAAACAATTTCATCATTGTTATAGGAGGGATGGTAATAGCTCCTTTGATAGGCCCTAATGTGGCTCTTTCTCTAGCAACCACGCTTGGAGATATGAACCTTGCTCGACGAGCCGTTATAACTAATTTTCTTGGAATTATAGTAGTAGTGTCCTTTACTTGTTTAATGGGATTAATCTTGGATATAAATCCCACTACTCCTGAATTAGTTTCAAGGACTAAGGTTGGATTAGACAATGTTTTAGTAGCTCTTGCCGCAGGCATTGTTGCAGCTTTATCCTATACAACCAGATTATCTAGCGCTCTTATTGGCGTAATGGTGGCAGTAGCTCTATTACCCCCTATGGTCGCTTTTGGACTTCTACTTGGCTCTCGGAATTTGGGTATGGCTATGGGGGCTATGATGCTGTTACTCATCAATATAATAAGTATAAACTTAGCAGGAGTTACAACTTTTTTAGCGCAGGGAATACGGCCATTGACTTGGTGGGAAGCTGAAAAGGCAAGAAGAGCAACTCGTGTAGCTATAGCTCTATGGGCATCACTTTTGCTTGTGCTGGTAGTTGTTATTCTTGTTTCTCCTAAGAGCTGAAATGGATGGATAATGAGAATAAAATGGAGGACTAGATGAGTATGGAACTAATGAAAACTAATGTGAAATCCAAGAATATTGGGCAAAGAGTACTAGTCTATGGAGCATGCATTAAGGAAGAGTATCCTGATATTTTAAACTTATTTAAGGAGACATTCAAACTCTCTATCTGTCTTGAAGATGAGCATATGGATAAAATAGCTTGGAAGATTTCAAGTATAGTTAGGGAAAATAATTTAAGCGAATTATCAGCTTTAACGGTAGATGGGTCTCCTCACTGCGTACAGTTGCATTATATACTGGATGATTTGAAAAGATTGTTCCCAGGTTTAAAGATAAATCACTATGTAATTGAAAATGGAACTCTTTATGAGGTTACCCCCCAGGCAGTGAGAAAATCTAGGCATTTGAAGGAAATTCAGGATATGCTATGATGCAACCGCGAATAAGAGATTTTATTGAGACTAAAGATGGACTTATTTTTGCAGTTGTAACGTATTATCATCCCAAGGACAGATACATAGCGTTTCTGAGGTACTATCCAAGCGACCAGGGGAGCAGGGTACATAAGAATAAAAAATATTCTAAAGTAGCATCTACCCAAGAATCTTTTATTTTTCTAAAAAAGCATTATCCCCAATATCTTTTTTTCTCAGATGTTACAGGTTCATATCTTCAGTCAGTCCCTTTAAATATGGTTTCTAAAATTTATTTCCCTTGGATAGGACTAAAAAAAGTCTCAGAGAACCCAGCTACTCCTTATGAAAAGAAGATTTTTAGGCTTTCTCAGATATTTTCTGAGATCCCAGAAAATAAGAAAGGGATAACCGGTTCTGCTCTACTCGGTTTGCATACTGAAATGTCAGACATAGATTTTGTAATTTATGGATTAGATAATTTTCAAAAGGCGAGGAGAATCCTACGAGACAGTATTAAAGAAGGAACACTCTCCAACTTATCTAGAAAGCACTGGACAAAATCTTTTAAAAAAAGATTTCCACATAAGAGTCCACTAAGCTTAGCTGAGTTCATCTGGCATGAGAAACGAAAATGGCATAAAGGCATAATAGACGAAACTATTTTTGATATCCTATTGGTAAGGAATTATAAGGAAATCCACGAGCAATATTCTCAAAAAAAATTTAGAAGGAAATACAAAGTTACTCTTACATGCACAGTAGTAGACTCCTCCTTAGCTTTTGATTACCCGGCTATTTTTAAAGTAGAATGCTCTGACCCATTAATAAAAGAGGTTTACTCCTATACTCACACTTATGTTGGCCAAGCTTTTGAAGGCGAAAAAATAAAGGTTAGAGGGTACTTAGAGGAGGTTCAAGGAAATGAAAGTTATAAAAGAATAGTAGTGGGCACAAGTAGGGAAGCGGAAGACGAATACATAAAGGTGATTAAACCGGTTCGATAGCTACAAAAATAAAAAAATAGGGCTCACAAGATTGAGCCCAGATCAATCGTAGTATTTTCCTCAAATTGCGGTTCTTCTATTATCACTTCTTCTGGCGCTTCTGTAATAGGGGGAAGCTCCTCTTCTATAGGCGCCTCTGTAGGAGGCGGAGTTGTCTGTGTTGGCGGAGCTTTTTCCTTTGTAATACACCCTACGAACAAAGAACTTAGCACCAATAAAATAATCAAACTAGCTGACCTCATGGTTTCCCTCCTTGAGCGGGTACTCCTTCAGGAGGTCCTCTTTCTTCGCTCTCGCCAGCTTCTTCTGTTTCTTCTTTCTTAAATTGAGAACCTTCTGGTTTCTCTATTTCTACTTCATGCTCTATCTCGATTTCTTCTTCACTAATCTCTATGATAGTCTGAACCTCAGATTCAGGCAGCTCGGTTCTGCTGGCTATCTCTGATATTATCTCTCCCCTATTTGTTGTGTTCAGGACAAATTTAGTAGTCATTCCTTCTTTCTCTATTTCCACTTCAGTTTGATTTCCTTTTATCTTTGCTTTGATTTCTATCTCAGGTGTTTCAATTTCATGCTCTATTTCAATGTCTAGTTCAATATCTTCTTTGGAGGCGTTTTGCACCAATGACTTTACTTCTTCCTGAAGTATATTCCAAAGTTCTCTCTGCTCTGCGGTGAGGGCATTGCCCTCTAATTTTGCTTCAACGTTTGTAATTTCTCCATTTTCTTTTTCAATTTTCAGCTTGAGACTTGTTGTTACCGAAGCTCCTTTAAGGCTGGAGACTAGCTTTTCAAGCGTAATTCTTGCTTCTCCAGATAAATCTATGTCACCTTCTACTTTAATCTTCGTCCCATCCTCTTTTTCCTCGACCTTTATTTTTTCTGGTTTCCCTACTTCTTCAGGTGGACCTCTACGGGCTTCCTTTATAGCCTCGCTTATTTCTCTTCCTATAGACCTAAAAGCGTCTCTGGCAGCCTTTAATTCTTCTATGGCCTCATCATATTCGCCGGTTTGAAGTTTTCCTTCAACAGAATCTAACATTTCTTGAATTTGATCTAGTTTTGCTAGAGGAACCGTTACATCTATACCTCTCTCTTCTAATTTTTCTAACCTTTCCTTTGCTTTTTCTACTATATTTTCTGAGGCCCTAACAATGTTTGATAGCGCAACCACATTCCACGTCTTCTTGGAAGCCTCCCTAAGTTCTTTGAATTCGCGTTTTATCTCTTCTTTTAAGGCTTTATATTCTTTGGCTTCTGTTGTATTGCATTGCTCCAGTCCTACTCCTTTACAGGATTCTATTGCTGCATCAAGTTTCTCTCTGAGAGCCTCTCTCTTTTCTTTAATTTTCTTCAGCTCAATTTTTAGTGGGGTCACATTTGCACCTTTTTCCTTTAATTTATCAACTTTTTTTTCTGCATCTCCAAGGGCCTTATCCACAACCTCTAAGTCGGCTTCCTTTCTTGATTTAGCGATATTTTCAACTAAGCTGAGCAGATAGTCCCTATTCTCTTGTAATGCCTGAGCAACTCTCACTTGCGCCTCTCCCACTTTATCTCCAAGTACTTTATGGGATTCTAATCTAAATTCTTTTACTATTTCTCTTATATCGGCCAATACGCTATTGAATTCCTTCAAATCACCTTTTTCAGCCGACTCATTTAGCTCGGTAGCTTTTGAAACAAATTCATCTCTAAGCTCTTCTAATTTTTCAGTTGAAGCATTGATCTCTTGAGCATATTCAATAACTTCGTCCATACCTATTCTAAGTGTTTCCATTTGGTAAAAAGCCACGTTAAACCTGTGGATAAGGACTTTTCTACCAGGAACGTCTACAGGTGGCTGTGCCATCGCTGTTCCCAAAGTCGCTGCTATTAACATTAAAATCGAGCTAATAATCAAAATTTTCTTTGTAGCCATTTTTACTAAACCTCCTGTTTTTTACACATAAATTCAGAGGAAACTTTATTTAGAGTTGTTGAGGAAACTGTTTCAACTTTTAAAGAAACTATCGTAATTTATCTCCTATATACAATTTATTTATCTTTCCAAATCTTTTTTTCCTAATTAAGCCTCTAGATTCAAGCTTTGCTAAAATTTTACTCAAACTTGCCTTAGAATAACCCAGTTCTAACTGGAGTTGATATTGTGGTAAACCTTCATTTTTGATTATCATTTCAATCACACTTCGCTCTCTCTCATTTAGTATTTTAAGGGAATTCAATGCTTTAATTTTCCTGTATCTCGACCGAAATTTTACTCCAACTAGTGCTATAAAGGCACTTCCTCCAAGAGCTACTATGCCTACTAGGATATAACGTAATAATCCAAATTTATTAACTTTATATCTCGCTAAAAAAACTTCAGGCTGATTTGCTTCTAATTCTTTTTTCCAAGTTATAACCGGTTTATCATCTTTATAACTAACATTAGCGTCTGGAAAAACTAATGGGGCAGACTCCTTCGGGGAATATAGCTTTGAATCTTTTGGGAGTATAAGCACATGTTCAAACTCTTGTATGGGTGTTCTTGGCGTGAAAACTAATAGGTATTCTGAATATCCGTTTTTATCTGTTATAAGAGAATTTGATCTAAGCTTTAAAATGATTACCCTAGTTTCGCCGGGCTTGATAGGTTCCATAAAAAAGAAATCTACTACTATTCCTCCGCTAATCGAGGCAGTATAGCGTAGCTCACCATAAGAATCTCTAACAGATATTATTTCAAAACCTTCAGGTACAGTAAACCTTGCAGAGAGTAGATCTGATGTTCCATCATTCAAAAGTACAATTACCACATCCTCTACTACTTGGCTATCTTCAATTTTTCCTACTATCTTGTACGAAAGGAATTTAGTGGCGTAACCCTGAATTGGAGTAAGCAGGAGTACAGCTAAGGTTACTATTAAAATCTTATGGAAATGGAGATTTATTACCACCATAAAGCTAAAACCTTCTTTATTCTTCTATAATTTCTAAATTTTTAATTCTTCCGCTAAAAAGAGGTTATTCAAAATCTTGCTTTTTGGCGTTTAATCTCTTCTGTATTGAGACGGTAGCTTAATGAAACTAATTTAAAGATGATTCTATTGGATACTGTGGTAGTACTACAGGCACCAAAATAGTAGTCTAGGTATCCTCTACAATGGTATTTCGTTTTTTCTAAGCTGTACTACTACGCTTATTCAAGATTTCCTTAAGATCTTTTAGTGTCACTCTCTGCCTGTGCTCTTGATCTTTCCAAAGTTTATTAACAAAGTAGAAGTACTCGTAAAGGTTAAGCTTATCTCTACATAGAATAACCTTGTGGTTGTCTATAACTTCTTTTTTCATGTAAAGAGGGAGTTCCTCGAATAACCAAATATGATATCTGGAGCTATTAACGCTTTGTAGAATAAAAGAAAGGAGGCTATCTTTATCTGCTGCTGGAGCAACAATACAGAGGTCAATGTCACTTCTTACTGTAGCTTCATTTTTTGCATGTGAACCAAAAAGCAATACAGCCAGGACATCCTTTATATTCTCTAAGAACGAAAATTCTTTTTTTAGATTTTTTTCGATAGCCATTTCTCAACCGCCTTTGCAAATTCCTCAACGGATTTTGATAGCCTCATTATTGACCTATAGGCTATTTCATCAGTAATTCCATTATAATCATGAACTAATCTGTTCCTTAGGCCATTTACTTCTTTAAGAGCATTTTTTAATTCTGATGATAATATCTTTTTCTCATAGAGCATCTCTAAGTTAGTATAATCATCTTTGGGCACTTCACCGGTATCCTTAATCATCATTGCTGCAATGTCTGCTACTGCTTCCGCCGCCTCCTGAAAAGCCTTGTAGGTTGCAAGCCTTGTTTTCCTGTCTTCAAGAAATCCTTCTTTTGAAGACGTCCATTCCTCTATATCCACTATATCCTGGAATATTCGTGAAGTCTTATCTTTATAGCGTTTTACCCTATTTAACTCCATAGAAAGAAGATTGGTATAATAGAAGATAAATATTATCTTTTCTTCCTAGCACTCTATGTAACCATTTGATATGAACAAAAATAAGAAATTATGCTTCTCTTGATCTGCCTTCTCTTAGTCTTTATAGAACCCCTAGGTAGTTTCCAGGGAGTTCTTAAAGCCGTCAACAGTGAATCTCTTGGGACTTATCATGGTAAAGGAAAGTGAGACTCTGAGTAGACAAAGCGGTCTTTTATTCTGTTGCCGATCAGTCAACAGCAAGAGAGTGGTGCTTTGCATAAGAATGAAGGAGTGGGAATGAATATTGAGAAAAAATTTGAAAAAAGTGGAAAATGTTATATTAGCAATAGTAATAAAGAATTTTCGGATGAAATTACAAGAGATGAGAGAAGAAATAGATGAAATCGATAGGAAGATCATCAAACTACTGGAACGAAGATTCCAGATAGTAAACGAAATAGCAAAATTAAAACGGGAACTAGGCTTAAGAATCGAGGATAATGAGAGGGAAGCTAGCATTATAGAAAACTGCAAGAAATCTTCTAAGGAACTTGACGAAGAATTCATTGAAGAATTAATGCGGCTAGTGATATCCCACAGTAAGAAAATCCAAGAGGAAAAGAGATGAAAATAGCTCTTTTAGGTCCTAGGGGAACATTTAGTGAGGAAGCGGCTTATAAGTTTGATAAAAATCCAGAAATTTACCTATGTAATGATATTATTGAGATCTTTGAGAAAGTATCAAAGGGAGAAGTTGGGTACGGTATTGTTCCAGTTGAAAATTCTCTTGAAGGTTCAGTAGGGGTGACGTTAGACCTTTTAATGTCAAAAGATCTAAAAGTTTATAGAGAAATTACGTTAGATATACACCACAGTCTTATGGTCTTGCCTGGCACTAAGTTGTCAGAAGTTAGAGAAGTAATCTCGCATCCTCATGCTCTGGCGCAATGCAAAAATTTTCTGAGAGAGATAAAAGTAAAAACGAGGAACTTCCCTAGTACTGCGGAAGCCGCCAAAGAGATATCTGAGAAAAAACTAAAGGAAGCAGCCGCAATAGCCCCTCGCGTGGCAGCGGACCTTTATGGTTTAGAGATTTTAAAAGATGACATACAGGATAGAGATAGCAACCAAACCCGATTTCTTGTAATATCAAAGTATGATCATGAGCCTACAGGAAACGATAAGACTTCTATAATATTTGGGTTAAAACATATTCCTGGGGCACTGTATCATTCTCTCGGGGTATTTTATAAGCGAAATATAAATCTTACCAAAATAGAGTCTAGACCATCAAGAAAAGCTTTAGGAGATTATATTTTTTTTATAGATTTTGAGGGCCATAGAAAGGAGGTTCATATAAAGAAAGCATTAAAAGAGTTAGAAAGGAAAACAACTTTCCTTAAAATACTTGGCAGTTACCCGCGTGGATAATGAAGCAATTATTGAAGAGTTGGATAGCAGGCTTTGTAAAAACAGTTTTAAATCTGCAATAGATTCATGATTTATCCTAAGTAATTTCAATTCAATGTCTATTGGCAATATCCGCTTATCTCGAGGTCATATGATCTTTATCAAGGAGCATCTACTGCCCAGCTAGGTCTTCCCTAAGCTCATCGGGTAACATGTGTGGTATATCATCTATAATAGGGTACCATCTATTACATTCTACGCAGACTAAGACCTCCCCTTTAATTTTTTCCATTTCCTCACCGCACTTAGGGCAAGTATTTTGTTTCATTCTCTCAGCATAATAACGGATATCGCATTTTTTACATAAGAGAAAGTCCTCATCTTTCTTATATTCGACATCTTTCTTATCAATAGGGCAGGCGAGGATTTCTAAAAGTTCTTTGCTGATCGGCATTTTTCAACCTCCTTTCGGCTAATTTTAACTCTTTTTTTGTATTGACATTAAGTGCGAATTCTATCCTATTTGAAATAAGCTTGGTTTCAGGACCATTTAAATTTTTACCATCCACTATATTAATACCTGCTGGTACATTACCCTCTAATACGATGCTAGGCTCTATATCAAGTTCTTCAAATATATAAGCTGGTACAAGCAAGCATAAGGAGGGAGTAGCATGTTTCTTGTATTCGCTGATTAGCCAATCAATATCTTTCGCTTTTATCAGCGGCAAATCTGCCGAGATCACAAGAGTCTTACCAAGTCCAAGAAACCTCAATGCATAAACCATATCTTTGACATATCCCCACCCCGGTGTTCTGATTATGGTGATCCCTTTTTCTTTTAGATATTTCTCGGTATTTGGAGCCTTCGGACTTGTAGCTGCATATATCACATTTATTTTTGATTTTTGTAAAGCTTCTATTACATAGTCTACTAGGTGCTTACCTAATATTTTAACTAATGGTTTTTCTATAAGGCTCTTAAGTCTTCTCCCTTCTCCGCCTGCCATTATAAGGGCATCGATCTCCATGTCAACACCAATAAAATTACTAACCTAGTGAGTTCATTCATAGCTCCAAATACGTCTCCACTCAGTCCTCCAAGGGTTTTGTTTGATAAACTTATTATGAAAAGGGAAAAAATGATGGTAATTGAGGATAATAAAATAGAAAACATAAGGCTTGTAAGTAGGGCCGTTATACCGATGTAGATAACAAAAGAAAGTATCATTTTACTCAAATTTGTTTCCATGAAAATTCTACCTAATCCTTCATGAAATGGTTTGCCGAAATATAATCCTAAGACCATGGAAAACTTAGCGGAAGTCTCAGCTAAAATGAGGGATAAATAAATGTTAGGAGATTCGACTATAGATAGATAGCTTATTAGCAGGACAAAAAAACCTATACTAAATCCTCCGACCCCAGTATTCACATCGTCCAATATTGCCCGTTTCTTTTCTATATTGCCCCTATACATAAGAGCATCTCCAAAATCTAACAGTCCATCAAGGTGATGAAATCCGGTCAGCAGGAGTAACGAAAAAAAAGCGATTGCACTACTTATAAAGGTAGAGAATAATAGTGAGGATAGGTCTCCTACTGCAGCAGCAATAAAAGCAAGCAACGCTCCGACGAGTGGAAAGGTCCATGAGAACCTAGCGGTTTCTTCTAGTTCGACATTTCCTCCTATGGGAATTATCGTTAAGAACCCAATAATGCCTTTAACTCCTTCGAGCATTTCAAATCACGTTCTCACTATACATTTTGGAGGTTGCGCCGGCTATTAGGCCACATATAACATCATCTACCATGGGACCAAGCTTTTTCAGAATCCCCGGCTTTTTAGTGTCGTATCTAACATACTCAAACCTAGCGCGAATTCCCCCAATGTACTCAGCTATTGCCATACCGAGAATCTCATCAGCTACTAGAAAAGCAAGGTCTTTTTCAAATTCCTCTTTACTAATGCCCGGTATTTTACCTTTTAGTCCCTCATCTTCAAGGTATAATCCAGCTAATATGAGAGAATTAATATTAGGGTCAGATAAAGCTATATTTATTTCTTTTTCAAGGATCTCTCTAGCTTTTTTTTTATCTTCAATCCCGGGATGAGGAACAAATAATTCCAATCCAGCATCTAAAATATCCTCTTTCCTTATACCTTTCTCACCCAATATATTCCACAAGTTGTATCACCCCAGCTATTAAACCTACGAATAACGATACAGATACATCTACGACGTTAAGAGCTTTTAGAACATCATGCGGTTTTAATGTTTCTATCCTCTCCCCAATCTGGTAAAAGCCGATTTTTTCTAGTCTTACTCCTAGAGCTCCAGCTAGCGCAGACATCGCTTGGCCTGAGTTTGGGCTTGGAGTTTTATTTCTGTCTCTAAAGTATACCTTGATTGAGTTCTTCCATCTCATCTTTATCATAAAAGAAGATACTATGAACATTACCGCAGTTAGTCTTGCAGGAATATAATTTAGAACATCATCCATCTTAGCTGCTATTAATCCTATTTCGATATTCCGGTAGCCTATCATAGAATCCAGAGTGTTGGTAGATCTATAGAATACTGCCGCAGAAATCGCAAATGCTGGACCTAGAGGGCTAAATAACGCATAGTAAAATAAGGGGGAGATTATTCCATCGACACAGCTTTCACCTATCGATTCTACGGTAGCAGATAATACATGCTCCTCATCAAGCGACTTTGTTTTTCTGCCTACAATCATCGCGACTTTTTCTCGTGCATTTATAATGTCTCCTTTTTCTATTAATTCAACAATAGGTATGCTGTGGAGCCGCATAGCCTTCCATGAGAACTGCATTTTCAAAATTAGACTACCGAGAATTATTTGCGGGATACCCGTAAGCATCTTAATAACTAAAAAAGTGCCACATGAGAATAGTAGTGTTACTGATAAGAAGACGAATAAGCTGTAAATTCTTTTATTTCCAATAGTATTATTTTTTAAAAAATCAATTATCTTCCCCATCCAGACAGTAGAGTGTAAGATTGGAGGAGGCTCCCCAAAAATGCGGTCGACTATCACAGCTATGAGAAGAATAGCTAGGAGTTCGTTCATCTTTTATGTGGAGGAAACCCCTTCTAGGTTCTAGGATGAGGTACCGCCACTTCTCACCTCCGATATTTTTTAAACTTAAAATCCATGAGGTCAACCTTCAATGTAAAGCTCTCTGTGTTATCTTGGAGTTAGGTTTACTTAATCCAACCTATAATTTCTTCTATGTCGATATGTCGGGAGACTATTTCTGCGGCTCTATCAAGTTCTTTCTTCCAAACCTCTTCGATATTTTCTGCGTCTTCAAAATCAATCTCAGCATGTGTTTTGAATATTCTACGTAGTGTTGGAGCATCAAATATCCCATGGACATAGGTACCCATGATTGTGCCTGTTTCGTCAGTTGCTCCATCTAGTTTTCCACCTAAGTCGCAGAAAGGATAGGCATTTCTACCTAACTTTGTCTCACCCATATGGATCTCATATCCATAGATCTCTTTACCCTTTAACTCTGAAAAAAGTCCACGCTCTGATATTATCCTACCTTTAACTCTAGTAGTAGTTTTCTCATATACTTGGAAGTATGTTTCGACATCGAGTAGTCCCAATCCTTCTACTTCTCTTATAGAGCCTTCGATTCCTTTAAGATCTACAATTTTTCTCCCTAATATCTGATATCCCCCACATATCCCTATTATAGGAACCTTACCTTTATATGCTCTGATTTTTTCAGGAAATCCCTTTTCTTTTAGCCAGAGCATATCCTCTACAGTACTTTTTGTGCCCGGAATAATGATTGCTCTTGGAGAACGAATTTCGCTGGGATCTTGTACAAACTTTACTCCGAAGCCCTCATATAAAAGTGGGTCAAAGTCGGTAAAGTTGGAAATCCTCGGAAGCCTTATAACATATATTTCGCCTCTCCCTTTAATTTGTTCTAAAGATACAGAGTCCTCACTAGGTAGCCGGAGGTTTTGTATGAATGGTAGCACGCCCAGCACTGGTTTCTTTGTTAGATCCTCTATCATCTTGATTCCAGGCTTCAGTATCTCAAAGTCCCCTCTAAACTTGTTAATTATTACTCCCCTAATCCTTTTTTTATGCTCTTCTTTCAGAAGCTCTATGGTTCCATAAATACTAGCGAAGACCCCCCCTCTATCTATATCTGCGATTAATAATACGGGGGCATCAGCCATATCAGCAACCCGCATATTTGCAATATCTTGGTGATAGAGATTTATCTCCGCAGGACTCCCGGCTCCTTCAATAACTATCACCTCATATTTTCTAGCGAGATTTTCTAGCGCTTTTTTTATAATTGCAGGACCTTCTTTAAGGGCAAATTCTTCATAGTAGTTTCTAGCCATTATATCTTTGTAGGGTCTCCCGTTTACTACGATCTGGGACCTGCTGTCACCTTTAGGTTTCACTAGAATAGGATTCATGTCGGTAGAAGGCTCGATACCTGCAGCGAAGGCCTGTATTGCCTGAGCCCTAGCGATTTCACCCCCCTCGGGGGTAACATAAGAGTTTAGGGAGGTATTCTGTGATTTGAAGGGGGCAACCTTGTATCCTCTGTCTGCGAAGATTTTGCAGAGGATAGTAACTAAAAAAGATTTTCCAGCATGAGAGGTCGTACCCTGAACCATTATTGATGATGTCATCAAAGACTACTAGACCACTTGAGGTATATTAAAAATTTGGTTGCTCATGGGATTCCCACTATAGCAAAATCTTTTTGTTTTATATTTATTACAAATGAGTATGGGATTTGATATCAAGTATAAAAAAGAAGCCTTAGAAATCTTTGATAGCGCTCAGGGGAGTATTTTCAAGCTTCATCTTACTAAATGGACGAGTACTAGTCGAAAATATGTATTTAGATACAGAGTGGATGAGATTTTTACTGGAAAATGTAGCGCTTTGTCTTTTAACCTTTATTTGACCTATCTCAGGAAAGAAAAGAATTACGAAATTATAAGGGAGATTACCCCGCATGATAACTTATATTTAAAAAAAGGGAATTATATACTTGAAATAAATGCCCCTGTAAAAGTATATGTTTTTGTAAATTCATGGATAAAAGTAGTAGCTACGCACAGCCGTATATACTTGAAATTTGAAGAAGGAACCGATATAATTTTTGGGTTACGATCTTTCCATAAGAGTCCAATAGGACTAATAAATATCTCTAAGTCTATTGATGATGCAGCGAGAGCAATAAAACTACTTTCCTCTTCCATATGTATCGACACATGCGAGAGAAGTTATCCCACATTAAGAGAGCATCCCCCATTACTAAAAATAGAAGACGAATTCTCTGTATCTGGGGATATTAGGGAGAAGAAGAGCGGTGTTTCAATCACTATACCTAAGAAGTTGGGCTACCTATATGTTGCAGCACCTTTAGTATACTACCTGCTTGCTGATATAGAATTTGGGAGTCCCAGTCTTTATTGTGATAGCGGATTTGAATATCGAATGCCTCTGAGCTTAAGCAGATTTGAGGACGAGGTATCTAATGTACTGCAGCGGGTATTCTTTATGGACTGTCTTGTAAGATGTGCGGGAGGATATGTTAATAAAGTAGAGGAATTGAAGGCCTTAGATGGACTTGGACTCGATATTAAAGCTATTTTCTCTAAGAGAATTACTGAACAGCTTCCTATATACTTCAATATCCCAAGGGAGAAAATAGAACGCTATATGCCTGAATGGCATCTTTCCTATTATGTGAAACCTGAACTACCTAGAGTTGAGGCATTACCTTTTATTCTAAACCGTCTAGGCATGGTAAGAATACCAAGATGCAAGAGAATTTCTAGGAGAGAATTGACTAAGGCTTCTATTAAAGACTTCTTCAGATCTAAAAGTGTTTTCCAGATTTTTGATGAAAAAAATATTGTGAAACCTGCACTCAAATGCTCTCAAGAACACATATGGTACGCTCCAGAGATACCTATAGGGGTTTCTAAAGCAAGTAGGGAGGCATTTTATAACCAGTTGAAATATCTCGACAAGAAGGAAGATAAAATTAGAATTGCCTTAGTGCTCAATGCCAAGAAAATGTCTAAAGAAATAGAAAAGGCGGCAAACTTGTATAGCGAAAGAAATGATATAAAAATGAAGGTTAAAATCTTCAACCTATTATCCAGAGAAGAACTTGCTAGTGTATTCGAAAAAGGATTTGACCTTGTTTATTACGTAGGTCATTGCCAAGAAAATGGACTAGTATGTGTCGATGGGGGCCTTAAAACTGAAGAGCTGGTAGAGAATAATACGCCTTTATTTTTCCTTAATGCATGTAATAGCTATAATGAGGGTGTGGGACTCCTAAAAAGTGGTTCATTGGGAGGCGTTGTAACACAGTGGAGCATAATGAATAGAGAAGCTATTAAAATGGGATATTGTTTTTCAAGACTTCTTGAGAATGGGTTTCCAATTGGAAAAGCTATGGAACTCGCTAAAAAAAGATCGCTATTTGGGAAGGATTATTTAATATTAGGATTAAGCGAATATTCTTTAGTCCAATTTAGAGATTCTTTTGTTCCAATTTATTATACATTATCAAAGAAAAGGGAAAAGATGTTTCTTACTTTCCATACTCTATATTATACAATAGGCGGATTTATTCATCCTTACATAGAGGGATGCGATATGAACTACCTGCATTTTAATACACCTACTTTTGAAATATCCAGAAATACGATCACAAAGTTGATTGAAAGGGAGCCTTACCAACCTGTAATATATGGAAATAGGCTTTATTGGATGGAGGAGCTAGCGGATATTTTATTAAAATAAAGGAATGGGGCCATAATTTATGGCCCCACTGACGAACCTCCACCTGCGGATACAGTGCTTGTTATTACTAATAGTGTTATGAAGACCGCTAAAGGCAGTATGGGGGTTGATAGGATCTTATTCAGCAATAGGTTTCACCTCCGTGATTTTTACGGAGGCGGTTTTAGAGAGTGTACTATATTAATTCCGGCAATTCCGTCTAAAATAAATAGACAATTTTTTTTAATTTTAAATCAAAAAATTAATCTTTATATTTTAAAATAAAAATTAAAAAGCTTTATTACATAAAACAACTATTTTTTTATTTTAAGATTTGAATAATGAATTAATTAACTGTGTACTTAAATAAAAAAATTTATAAACCAACAAGCCAATTTCGGAATAATGAATTCCAAAGAAATCGAAGAAATAATATCTACAATGAAGGGGTATTTCGATGAGGATTTTATTGTAGATTTTGTAATGTTAAGCGAGTTATTTAATGAAACTAGATATCAAATTCTCATTAGAAAAGCAATGGATTTAGAGTCTCGCATTCTGATTAGTGGGGCTAAGAATAACAAAACTTTTTATGAAATAGTAAAATGGGCGGAAGAGAAAAACCTTGCTAAAAGCTCTACTTTATCTGATAGGAAACAGTACTTAATTTCAGTGGGGCTTATTTCAGAAAAGCCCGTAAGAAATGGTAAGAGGGGGAGACCTAGAACACTCCTCCACTTAACCGATGAAAATAAAAAGAGATTCGAAGAATTTTATGGTAAGCCTTTTTCATCTCCGTAAAAATTTTTTAGCAATTTCTGGCCGGTGTATCCAGCCACAATATTTGCAACTCCAGAGTATTTTATTTGCTTGCCTGCTTTTGATCAGCTTTCCTCCTCTCTTAAGATTGTAACAAGGATATATAGGGCAAAAACACCAGGTACAGTCTTGGCCTTCGAAGTGACAAGGATAATATTTGCAGTCTTTATTACTCCCTAAGATTTTTTTGGACAAGCTAAATAACCTCTCACGTTTCCAATTTTGGAAAGAATTACATAAAAAGGTTATTTAATAATAGAAATATTTTACTTAATTATTACAAAAAAATAAAATAAGTAACACTTCCTAATAATAAGTTATGGATAAGGTAATTAGGTTTAGCACTACAATATCCCCAAGCTTATTAAAAAAATTCGATGAAATTCTTGAAGTAAAGGGATATGCTAATCGATCTGAAGGGGTGAGAGATCTTATTAGAAATTTTATTGCAACTTCTGAATTAGAGAAAGAAGAAGGTGAGGCTATAGGTTCTTTAACGATTATCTATGACCATGATATTAGGGGGGTATCAGATAAGCTCCTAGAACTCCAGCACACTTTTCAAGGTAGGATATTGTCCAGTATGCATGTTCACTTAGATGAACGCAATTGCCTAGAAGTGCTTGTTATAAAAGGGAACGTTAAAGACATAAGAAAGATCTCAGATATCTTAATTGCTTTAAGAGGGGTTAAACACGGTAAGCTTATGATAGCTCCAATCGATAAAGAGTTAGATAAATTATAAATAGTATTACTTTTTTTAAAAAAATATTACATGGATCTTGGCTGGTCAATTCTGGTATTAGGCTTCATGCTAGGCTTAAAACATGCGTTAGACGCCGATCATGTAGTGGCTGTTTCGACTATCATTAGCGAAAACAAAGACTTAAAAAAATCTTCTTTACTTGGGATCATTTGGGGGTTTGGTCATACTTCTACTCTATTATTTGTTGGGGTATTAGTATTATTATTTAAAGTGTCCATACCAGCTAGGATGGCTCTTTTTATGGAGTTCCTGGTTGGTATAATACTCATTATATTAGGATTGTCCGTTATTTCTGGTATACATTTTCATCCTCATTCCCATAGCAGTAAGAAACACTTGCATCTTCATTCTCACAAGCTGCCGAAATCACACAATCATGAACATAAGACTTTCATTGTCGGAGTGATACATGGGCTAGCCGGAAGTGGGGCATTAATGCTTATCGTTTTAGCTACGGTAGAAACAATCCATTTAGGTATATTATATATTCTGATATTTGGTCTAGGGTCTATCTTGGGGATGCTGTTAGTAAGTACTCTTATAGGCATACCTTTCGTAGCTACATCAAACTTTGAGAGCTTAAACATAAAAATTAAAGCGATCGCGGGGATTATTAGTATTTTTCTAGGCATTTCTATAATTATAGAAATAGGATATTTTCAGGGTCTCTTCAAAGGGTTTTAATTCTATATAAGCGGAATTGGAACCTTGGATTAAATTTAAATATTTTTATTATCCATTTGGATAATATGTTTAAAGCTTTGAGTAGTGAGACGAGGAGAAAAATACTCAAAATTCTTCTGAAAAAAGAAATGCATATTACAGAGGTAGCGAGAGAGTTAGGTATATCGGTTCCAGTTACGGCTAAGCATGTGAAAATTCTGGAAGAGAATGGTTTAATAGAAAGGAAAAAATTTGGGAGAAGCCATGTGCTTCATGCGAGAATTGAGAAAATCTATGAGTTGATTGACAATTTCCAAGAAAAATACGAAGTGCAAGTTCCAAAAGGTTCTACTATCCTCGATGTTTTGAAAGAGGTTTCTGGAGTAAACATAGAGAAAGTCGGAGATAGAGAGTATATCACAAGCATTGACGGGGAGGGAGGCTACTATATATATGAAGTTAATGGAATTCAGCCCGATAAGTCCATTAATAAGTTTACCCTTAAAAAGAACGCTAAAGTTAAAGTTAAAAAAATCATTTACGCAAATAAGAAGGAGATCGATGTCAAAGTAAAGTAGATTTTCGGATCTAAGAGGCGTCTTGATTATTCTTTACTTTTTCGTATAGCAAATCTATAGCTTCATCAGGGTCCTTGTAATACAATTGGATGAGCTCATGTATTTCGTTTTGATGCAAATTACTTTTTGCGATGGTATCTAATAGTGCCTCTCTCCTATCTATCTCAGCGTCTATCTCTTTAACAGATAGATTAGTTAGTGAAGATAACTCTTGTATTATCTTGCCATTTAACAGCTTAGTTTCAAGAGTTCCCTTAACAGGATTGTATTGGAAGAGAGTATTTGTTAGTATATTGTCGCCTTCTCTTCCACCGATCTCTGCAACTTCAAATATACTCCTCATTAGTCTGCCCTTCTCCATATGTCTACGTTGTGCTATAATCAAATCTAAGGCGGGTATCATAACACCGGGCACATTCATAGGATGGCTTTGCAGTCTGGTTAAGGCTTCCCTCGCAGAATTTGCATGAATAGTCGCCAGGCAACCTTCGTGGCCAGTATTCATCGCAGTAAATAGGGTTAAAGCCTCTTGAGCTCTAACTTCGCCAACAATAATCCTATCAGGCCTCATTCTTAATGCGTTCTTTAGTAAATCATCCATCGTTACTTCGTTTTGCCGACCCGGTTCAGGAGGCTTAGTCTCCATAGGAATCCAGTGTTGGTGTCTTAAGTTCACTTCGAGAGTATCTTCGATGCTGATTATTCTTTCCTCCTGCGGAATAAAATATGAAAGAACATTCAACGTGGTTGTTTTACCACTAGCAGTTCCCCCCAATATCATAATATTTGCTGGCTTGGTCCTTAATCCTTCCACTACCAGCCAAAGAAAGGCAGCTAACTGAGTGCTCATGGTTTTAAATCGAATAAGGTCGGAAATAGTGAGGCTTTCCTTTCCAAATCTACGAATCGTTATTGTAGACCCTCTTGGTGTCACGCTTCTAAGAGTTGCATTTACCCTAGAACCATCTGGTAGTCTTGCATCTAGAAGGGGATTAGAGTCATCGACAACACGCCCAGAGTACTTGGCGACTCTGTTAATAATCTCTCTTATTTCTTCATCTTCTAGTTTGATATCCGTCTGAACCATCCCTTTCTCTTTATCGAAGACATATACTGGGCAACTTTGCCCTATGACCATGATCTCCTCAAGGTTATCTTCAAGAAGTAGAGGGGTCAAACTTTTCATGCTCAGCTTATCATATACGAAACATCTTATCGATTCTTCTGGCAATGTTGGAAACTCGGTCTTTAAATCTTCGATAGTTTTAATTATTTTTTCTTTGTCTGTAATAAATGTCTTATATTTTGCTCCGACTTTACTCTCGATTTCCCTAATATCTTCCTCATATTTGTAGCAGTTAGAAATATCCACAACAACCAACTCGGAAAAAGGCCTTTTAAGGTCATACTTCAATGATTAAAAAAATATAACCACAAGACTGATATAAAAGCCTTTTTTAACATTAATAACCATGCTCAAAGCTATAGCAATAGATGTCGATGGTACTTTAACAGACGAGAATCGTAGGCTACACTTGGGAGCAGTTACTAAGATTAGAGAAATAGAATCTCTTGGAGTGCCCGTTATCCTTGCCACTGGAAATGTCTTGTGTATTGCGGAGGCTGCTAGTGTTTTTATAGGAACCACTGGACCTGTGATAGCTGAAAATGGAGGGATAGTTGCAAATCCGAGAACAGATGAAGTAAGGTACATTGGTGACATAAAAAAAGTTGAAAAAGCTTTTCAGGATTTGGCGAAAAGATATAATGTTAGGAAAATTAAAAGATCAGAACTCCGGAAAACCGAGATAGCTATCTATCGTGATTTTGAGGTTAACGAATTAAAAAAAGCCCTACAAGATTTTGATGTCAGTATCGTGGATACTAAATTTGCAATCCACATAAAAGACCCGGCTGTTAGTAAGGGTAAGGCGCTAGAAGAAGTAGCCAAGTTCTTGGGTATACAGTTATCTGAAATAGCCGCTATAGGAGATAGCGAGAACGACCGAGAAATGCTTGAGATAGCTGGATATTCAATATCTGTAGGTGAAGAGAGTTTAAAAGACGTGTCAGATTATGTTACTAGATCCTCTTTTGGTGAAGGTGGAGAAGAGGCTCTTGAGTTTTGTATAAAAAATCTTATCTTACAGGAATAAATGAGTAAGAATAAATATATAAATTAGTACCGCACACCTATTGAAGGATAAAATGGGCCTTTCTATTACAGTAGCATCAGGTAAGGGGGGGACAGGGAAGACAGTAGTAGCAGCAAATTTAGGTGTAGCGTTGGCGCAACTGGGTAAAGACGTTGTTATTCTCGACGCTGATATCGAGATGGCTAACCTTGAATTACATCTTGGATTAGAAGGAATGAAGTTCACACTTCATGATGTTCTTGCTGGCGAGGCGGATGTTAAGGATGCTATTTACGAAGGCCCGGGCGGTGTAAAGGTTATACCCGCAGGTATAAGTTTAGATGGATTACGGAAAGCAGATCCCGACAGATTGGAAAAAGTTTTAAATGAACTTCTTAAGACTACCGAAATTTTGATAATAGATGCTCCAGCCGGACTGGGTAGAAGTGTTGTAACAGCTTTGGCGGCTGGTCAAGAGTTGCTTTTAGTAACTAATCCAGAAATCTCCGCCATGTCAGATGCATTAAAGACCAAAATAGTTGCCAAAAAACTTGGGTCGCATGTACTTGGAGTCGTATTAAATAGAGCGGGTTATGACAAATCGGATTTGAGTATTAGAGAGGTGGAGGTTATCCTTGAAGCTAAAGTCCTAGCTGTAATTCCGGAAGACCCTGAAGTAAGGAGAAGCTCAGCTTTTGGTAAACCTATCGTATTAGCTAACCCAAATTCTCCTGCGGCTGTGGCGATAAGGAAATTAGCCGCAGAACTTGTGGGTGAAGAGTTTAGGCCCTTAGAGGTTACAAAAGAAAAATTTTTAGACAGATTGACGAAGGGTTTTTTCGGGAGAGGGTAAAATGAATCAGACTCTTATTTATTCCCTTCTTTTAATAAGCTTAGCTACTAATATTGTTCTTTTATTTAGAATCCAGCAAGTGCAAAAAAAACTTAAAAAATTACAAGGCGGAGTGGAACTTTCTAGAGAAGAATTAGAGCAGCTGAAAGATAGATTGCAGAAGCTTAAGTACTTGCGCTAGAAATCTCTCTCCTTAGTTCTTTTAGAAGGGCAACTCTCTCGGCAACTGCATTATGTTGGTGTATACTTTCTAGGCTCTCACTTCTTGCGATAACGACGCTTTCACCAGGTAAATCCCTATATTTTTGCACGACTTTTATCAGAATTTTCCTCACAGTATCCTCTACGAAATTAGGATTCATATGGCTTTTTATAACGACTTCTACTTCGTCTTCTCTCTTTAACACTTCATATACTTTAGAACTCATCGATTCTTCTAGGATCTCAATTAAATCTTCAGCTTCGATGTTATATTTTTCAGGGACTTCAATTAGAAGTGTCGATATGTTCCGCTGATTATGGCTGGCGATTGGAATAGACCTTATTATTCTTTCAATATCCCTCTGGGAAAAATTTTTTAGTTTTCTCCTTGCATATTCCTCCAAACCCTCCTGAGCGCAAGGACAAGAGTTGATACCTACCACCTCAGCTCCTATCATTTTCTTAACACATTTTTCTTCTCCTATCGCTCTTGATATTAGTTTGTAAGTTTCTTGAGTCCTCTGCTTACTTACCGGCGCATGGCGGTATACCACATACTCTGCTTCCATTTTTACTTCAGCCTTGAGGGTATCGGTTTTTTTAAGAAGTTTTTTAACAATAGATGCCCCAAAGCTATCAATTGATGTGATCTCCTCTCGCAGGGCATCCTCAATCGCTGAGTGTATAACCTCTTGTAGCTCGTGTTCGTCAATTTCTTTCTCTGGATGAAAGTCTAGTATCACATCTATTTTTGGAATAAGTACGAATGGACCAACTGGTCTCTTAACTTCGATAAGCTTCTCAATATCCAATATTCCGACTCTCTTCCTATCCATGATGTCTAAAGGTAACCCCCTAAGTTTAAAAGATTTACTCAGTTTCTTTCTCTGGATTCCCCAGCAATGTGAACTGCGCTAAAAGGGATTCTAGCTGTAGTAACTCATTACTTCCTTCTTTTATCCTGAAATCGTATTCACCAATCATTCCAGCAAGCTTAACCTTCTCTTCCTCAGGTATATCCAATCTAAAGACTTCTCTATGAAATTGTTCTACTACGTCCTCCCCACTCATACCATATGTTATGAGGAGCTCTCTTAATCTTTCCCTAGCCACAGTAAATTTTCCTCCTAGAGCGAGATTTATTATATCCCTTATATCTTCGGGCCGCGCTTTTGCTACAACCTTAAAGATTAGTTCGTCATTTATCTCGTTGCTGTAAGCGGCAGCTGATTGGAGAAGATTTATTGCTTTTCTCAAATCTCCTTCAGCCACATATAAAATAGCCTCTATTCCACTCTCTTCAAGCTTGAGTTTTTCCTTCGACGCTATAAATTCAAGCCTTTTTTTAATATCCTCATCTCTCAGCGGGCTGAATCTAAAAAGAGCACATCTTGACTGTATGGGTTCAATTATTTTGCTTGAATAATTTGCTGAGAGGATAAACCTACATGTTCCAGTATATCTTTCCATCGTGCGTCTTAATGCATGTTGAGCATCTTTCGTTAAAGCATCGGCTTCATCTAGGAAAATTATTTTAAAGTCTCCCACTACTGACCGAGTCCTCGCGAAATCCTTTATCTTACCTCTAACGATATTTATCCCTCTTTCATCTGAAGCGTTTAGTTCAAGAAAATTTTCTCGCCACGCTTTTCCAAATAATTCCTTTGCAAGCGCTAAAGCTGCGGTGGTTTTGCCTGTCCCTGGTGGGCCAGCGAAGAGCATATTAGGCAGATTTTTAGTTTTCAAATAACCTTTAAGCCTCTCAACTACACCATCCTGACCTACTATCTCATCGACCTTCTGAGGCCTATATTTTTCCACCCAGATAGATTCTATCATTGTATCATTAAATTTCTTTCTTGAGTATATATATCCTTTTAAAAGATTAACAAATCTAAAACCTATTTTAAATCCAAAACTTTTAAAAGTGAGATTTGGATAGCTATGAGTCATGGTAAAGCAGGCTAGTAGAGAAGTAGTTTTTAGCGAGCTTGAGGAAGAGATTCAAGCTTGGTGGAGAGAAAATAAGGTTTACGAGAAAAGTAAGGAAATAATCAAGGATAAACCTACTTATTATTTTCTTGACGGTCCCCCTTATGCGAGTGGGGCAATTCATTTAGGAACTGCTTGGAATAAGATCCTGAAGGATGCTATCGTACGCTACTTGGTTATGCAAGGATTAAATGTAAGGCGACAGGCGGGGTGGGATTGCCATGGACTTCCTATAGAAATAAAAGTAGAAGAAAAAATCGGAATTAAAAATAAGAAAGAAATCGAAGAGTTCGGAGTAGAGAAGTTCGTTAAGGAGTGTAAAAAATGGGCTAGTGAGCATATAGAAGTTATGACGGCTCAATTTCAACGTCTGGGAGTATGGCTTGACTGGAATACTCCTTACAAGACTATGGATGACGACTATATCGAAGCTGCGTGGTGGACGATAAAAAAAGCTCATGAAAAGAACCTCATAGAGAAATCTCTCAGGGTAGTTACATGGTGTCCCAGATGTGAAACAGCATTAGCGGATGCGGAGATTGAATATGAAGAGAGGAGCGATCCATCTATATATGTAAAGTTCCCCGTAGTTGGCAAAGATAAAGAATACATCTTAATTTGGACTACCACTCCGTGGACGTTAATTGGAAATCTGGCTGTGATAGTTCACCCTGAGTTTGAATATGTACGTGCTAAAACGGATGAGGGCGTTTTTATCTTAGCAAAAGAGCTTGCTTATATTTTAGAAGAAAAGTTTGGCTTAAAGTACGAGATTATTGAAACAATGAGAGGATCGCAGCTCGAAGGCCTTCGATATATCAATCCCTTAGTTGATGTCATAAAAGTAAGGCCGAAAAGTAGTAATGCTTATACTGTAATTCTAGCAGACTTCGTGAGTTTGGGTGAAGGAACAGGCTGTGTGCATTGCGCTCCGGGCCATGGTCCTGAGGATTTTGAAGCATGTGAACCTTATAATATAGAGCCTATATGTCCTGTGGATGAGCAGGGTCGATTTACTGGAGAAGCGGGCAAATATCATGGGCTTGTGACCAAGAAAGACGACAAGATAATAATAAGAGATCTCCAAGAAAAAGGAGTTCTACTTTTTTCAGGCAGTATTTCTCATAGGTATGGGCATTGTTGGAGATGTAAAAATCCTATAATTTATAGAGCCACTGAGCAGTGGTTCATAAAGATAACTCAGTTAAAAGATAAAATGCTTGAGGAAATCAAAAAAATTGAATGGATTCCTGAATGGGCTGGATCAGCTAGATTTAAAGATTGGATAGAAAATGCTAAAGATTGGACTATCTCAAGACAACGGTATTGGGGTATCCCAATTCCTATTTGGGTGTGTAATAATTGTGATAAGATAAAGGTAATAGGTACTCGAAAAGAACTCATGGAAGTAAAAAATGTAAAGGAGCTACATAAGCCCTATGTGGATAAAATAAAGTTTAAATGTAAATGCGGAGGCACTATGGAAAGAATACCTGATGTCCTTGATGTTTGGTTTGATTCTGGAGTAGCTCCATGGGCGTCTCTAGGTTTTCCACGAAATAAAGATGAATTTAAAAAATGGTATCCCGCAGATTTCATTACTGAAGGACACGACCAGACTCGAGGATGGTTCTATTCAATGCTTGGATGTGGTATTCTTGCATTTAATGAGGCACCATATAAGCGCGTGTTAATGCATGGGTTCACCTTAGATGAGAAAGGAGAAAAAATGAGTAAATCGCTTGGGAACGTAGTTCTGCCTGAAGATATTATTAAGAAATTTGGAGCAGAGGTTTTGCGATTCTATGTACTATGGGCAAATAAACCGTGGGAAGACCTCCGTTTCAACTGGGACGAAGTAAAAGTGATACAGAAAATGTTTAATATACTCTGGAATGTTTATGTTTTTGCTACAACTTATATGAGTATTGATTCATTTGATCCATCTAGAGTTAAAAAAGCGGAATATAAGATAGAAGATAAATGGCTACTCTCAAGGTTGAATAATCTTATTAAGACAGTTACCGATGCTTTCGAGTCCCTTCACATCTACCAGGCTACGAGAAGTATTCATGAATATATTATAGAGGACCTCAGTAGGTGGTATATTCCATTGGTTAGGCCCAGAACTTGGATTGAGAAAGAAGACCCCGTGAAGTTGTCTGCGTATCTTACTCTGCATGAAGTTCTAACTAAATTAAGTATAATAATGTCCCCGATTTCACCTCATCTTTCTGAAGAAATATACCGCAATCTAAAAGGCAGAAAAGAAAGTGTGCATTTTGAAACTTGGCCTAAATATGATCTCAAAGTAATAGATCCTATTTTAGAAAGACAAATGCAAATACTCAGGAAGTTTACTGAGGCAGCTACTGCGGCAAGAGAGAAAAAAGGAATAAAAAGGAGATGGCCAGTCCTTCGAATTGTTTTCTCACCTAAAAACCAAGAGGTTAAGTCTGCATTGGAAAACCTTAAAAATCTTGCTATGACTCAAACGAATACTTTACGACTAGATATTCTAGAGCCTAATGAAAAAATTGGAGAGATTTCTCTTAAAGTTGAACCTAATTTTGAGGTCATAGGCCCAGAATTCAAGGATAAAGCTAAAAAAATAGCTTCTGAGTTAACTAAGATAGATCCAATTGAGATTAAAAACAAAATAAAAGAAGGATTTAAAATTAAAATTAATGGAGAAAAGGTTTTACTTTTTGAAAAACACATGAAATTTAAAGAAGAACTGCCGGATAAGTACATGTATTCAGAATTCGAGTATGGCACAGTATATCTAGATTCGGAAAGGACCGACGAAATTCTCTCCTTGGGATATGCTCGAGAGCTTGTGAGAAGAATTCAAGAAATGAGAAAAGAGAAAGATTTAGATATTGAAGCATTTATTTCTGCGAAGATACAAGTTGGTAATAAAAAAATTGTGGATTTAGTTAAACGGCAACAAAATTATATTTCCCAAGAAACTAGAGCCAGGGAGTTAAAAATCGCTGAGGAATTAGAGCATAGAGGATATACCAAGGAGTGGGAGATAGAAAATATTCGATTTGTTATATCAATAGACGAATACAAGTGATGCCATTAAAATACTTCGAAAATATTATTGATGTAGACTTTATTTCTAAGCTAAGCGAGTATATATGGTGAAATAGTGTTTGGAGATATCTTACCTAAGGTTTTTAGGATATTTGGGAAAAAAAAACCTACTATTAAAGATTTAGCAAAAACTACTTTGGTAGAGTTCGATACTACCATGGGCTGCGATTCGACTATAAATGACTTAATTAAGTATTATGCTAAGAGGGATAAGGATATTCTTTTAGTAATATCAGCATCGAAGAAAAATCTCTATCTTACTGAGCTTAGCGCTTACATTCAGAGAGGCATTCTAAGGATAGTTGCAATACCCCTGGAGGGGGGTAACATGCACTTAAAGGGAGAGATACTTGAAATCCCTGTAAGTGAACTAGGCTGGTTTAGCGAGATATGGAAAAACTATCCTAATGTAGATATTGTCATTTTCGAACCTTTATCCGATTTGATTCTACTCAATGATGTAAAACCAACTTATATGTTTCTCAAAGGAATGATAGAATTTCTCCTACCCAAAGACTGCGGCATAATAGCTTTTGTGAATAAAGAGGCGCACACTCTTCAAGTTTTGAGTATCTTCGAAGATTTTTTCCAAAAAATTATTGAAATTGAACCGTCAGGTTTAATTAAAATTAAAAAGTAAAAATTTAAAAAACCTTGTGATTAAATAAAACTCATGGATATTATTTCTATAAAAGACTTAACTAAGGGGGAGATAGAAAAGATTCTGGACCTTTCTGAGTTCATGGAAAAAAATATGCATATACAGAACAGTCTACTACAGAACAAAATACTTGGAACCCTTTTTTTTGAACCTAGCACAAGAACAAGGCTGAGTTTTGAGGCTGCTATGAAAAAACTGGGAGGAGTATGTATCGGGTTTGCGACTTCTAAATATGCTTCAGTTGAAAAAGGGGAGAATTTGATAGATACTATCAAGACTGTTGAAAACTACTGCGATGTCATAGTGATAAGACACCCAAAAGAAGGGTCTGCTAGATTAGCGGCAGAAGTCTCTGTAAAACCAGTTATTAATGCAGGAGATGGGGCTAACCAGCATCCCACTCAAACGCTCCTAGATCTTTATACAATTAAAAGAGAAAAAGGCAGGCTTGATTTAAATATTGCTCTGGTAGGAGACCTCAAATACGGAAGGACAGTACACTCTCTTGCCTACGCAATGGCAATGTTTAACGCTAGTATAACTCTAATATCTCCTGAAGGATTAGAGATGCCTGACGAGTTAATATTAGACCTGAAGAAGTTTAATGTAACCCTAAAAGAAACTTACGACCTAGAGAGTGCTATCCCCAGATCTGACGTATTATACGTCACAAGGATTCAAAAAGAGCGTTTCCCAGACCCCGAGGAATATGAAAAAGTTAAGGGAGCTTATAAGATACGCCCAGAGTCGCTTAAAAATGCTAAACAAGATTTGATAATACTACATCCTTTACCAAGAGTTGATGAAATCTCACCTGAGATAGATCAAACTAAATATGCTAAATATTTTAAGCAGGTTTATTATGGCATCCCCGTTAGAATGGCCGTATTGGCTTTGGTATTGGAGGCGGTGGAATGAAGGAGGTTAAGGTCAGAAAAATCAAAAATGGTACAGTCATAGATCACATAGTTGCCGGCCAAGCCCTTAATGTATTGAGGATCATAGGAATTGCTAGAGAGTATCCTAGGACGACTGTTACTGTTGCGATGAATGTACCATCAGGTAAAATGGGCACGAAGGATATAGTTAAAGTTGAGGGAAAAGAGTTAAAAGAAGATGAGGTTGATAAGATATCTCTTATATCTCAAAATGCTACTATAAACATTATCCGAGACTACGAGGTGGTGGAGAAAAAGAAAGTAAAGATGCCAAGTCTGTTAGAAGGAGTTTTGGTTTGTGCAAATCCAAACTGTATAACCCATTTTGAAAATATAAAGTCGAAGTTTATAGTTGAAAAAGAAACACCTATAAAATTACGCTGCATATATTGTGAACGAGTGATGAAAGAGGAGGATATAGTTAAGCAATTTTGAATGCTTTTTTCTTAAGTTTTTCAATTGTTTGAGCAGCTCTTTTTGGACCCAATAATTTTTTCAAAATAGTATTTTGGAGAGAGTCTAATAATGTCCCTATATCCTTTGCAGTCATCTTATGCTCATCGATCCCCAACATTGTAAATTGCTTTTCGAACATTTTTTCTGCCATTTTCTCTCCAAACATCTCAGCTAGGTCATTCTTTATAGATATTATCATCTTTTCACATTTTTCTCTTTCTTCAGCAGTGGGCTCTCTATATCCTTTTAATATAGAGTCTATATACTCTTCAGTAGGCTCTTTTAGTCTATATTTCCTGAGAATTTCTTCTCTATTGAAAACCTGACTTACAGGTACAGAAGGGGCTTCCTCTAATGCTAATCTCAAATTTTCTTTCTGAAAGTCGTCAAAATAAAAAATTTTGAAAGGGAGCTCACCAGATTTTTTGATATCCTCAACAGAGAAATATGGATCAGTTTCTTCTAAATAAGAGAGTTTAAGCTCTCCCTCACTAAAAATTAGCCATCTATAAGAATCCTTATGCTTATCTCCTAGATATATGCATATAGCACCTGAGAATTTTTTAGATTTTAGTGATTCTATTTCCGTAAGTATCTGGATGGCTTCAACTTTCTCGGAGTCTCCTGGTCCAGGTCTCTTAAACCTAGCCAATATTTCCGATATTTCCTGAGGATTTATTCTCTTCATTTTTAGAATGCCTTTGAAAGAAAATCATGTAGATTTTTAAAGGATAATAACATTAGTACGGCTACGATCATAAGTGATAATTCAAACAGAAATTCTGCCGAGCTACTTAACATTCCAAGAAGTCGCAAAAGGTCAAGTAGCATAGCGGTTCCTAATCCTACCATTGCTAGAAAGAAATATTTATATGCTTTTAATCCTCCTTTCGTGGCCTCATATCCTTTATATCCATAATATAAAGCCGCTACTCCAAAGGGAGCGGAGATGACGTTTAACAAAATTTGCTCAATACTCATATTCTCACTCCTATCGTATTTCGAATAAGAATTCTAATAAATCTTTGAAAGCAAACATGAAGAATATAGCTGATATGAAGAGAGCGAACTCCATTAAAAATTCCAGAGTATCTAAGATCTTCAATAGTCGCAAAAGGTCTAAAAATAATACTACTCCGACGGATATCATAGCAACGAAATAATATTTATAGGCTTTAAGTCCCCCTTTGGTAGCATGGTATCCTTTATATCCATAATACAAAGCGAGCAAACCAAATGGAGCTGCCATTAGATTAAAAGCTATCTGGATACTCTCCTCCATAACGCATTCTCTCGCACATTTTTATTTAAATTTTATTATTTACACAAAGCCAAAAAATTTTTGAAAATTTCTGGTCCTACAGGAGTATGCTCTACTTCGGGGTGAAATTGAACTCCGAATACAGGAAGACTTTTATGTGCCATTGCCTCAATTTCGCATGTTTCAGAATGGGCTAGTTTTATAAAATCTTTTGGAATTTTAGATACTTCATCTTTATGAGAAACCCATGCATTAAAACTTGGACTTAAGCCCTTTAGAATTTCATCCTCATAGTCGACTATTATCTCAGATTCGGCATATTCTCCTACTTCTGCTGTTTTAACTTTACCACCAAAAATCATTGCCAGTAGCTGGTGACCTAGGCATATCCCTAAGATAGGGATCTCCTCATAGAAGTTCTCTATTATTCTCTTGGAGTTGCCTACATCGTCGAGATAGGGTCCACCTCCAATGACTATCGCTTTAGGCCTGTATTCTGTAAGCTCATCAATGGATATTGTATTTTGCACAAGTCGTGAGTCCTCCCCTAAATATTTTAGGACCCGGTATATCCTATGATTATATTGCCCGCGATTTGCAATAACTGGTATCAAATACATCACCTAGGTAATTTTATTGCACTGGATTTTACCTCTATATATTTTTTGAGTAGAACTCAATATACCCTGTGCTTCTTTGCTGTGCTAGATAACTTATTAATTTTTTTGCCCAATTTAGCTTTTTGATTTTCATCTCCGGGTATTTAGTAAAGGAATATCTCCCAATCTCTTTGCCGAAATCCATGGCATATAAGACTATTTTTTTGGCTCTAAAATGATCAGCTATAAACACGGCCCTATCACCATCAGTAAATCCGCCGAAATTATATACTCCTTCTAACGGTGTTGCTTGAGTCGTTGGAATGCAATTCTTAAATTTCTCTGCATGCTTCCTAATAGACGTAATATTATCCCCATGAGCATGGATAAAAAGAATACTGCCTAACTCATTAGCTTTCATTAGATCACTGATCTCTCCATCAAGGTCGGTGACTATAATATCTGGAATTACTTTCTTTTCCAATAAATAAGATGTGGCTCCATCTGCCGCTATAATAGGGCTGCTGGGGAATGATTTAATTTTTTCTAGAGAAGGGCCAGCTCCAAAGATGTTTGTAATCTTGCCTCTAATCAATCTTTCTACAACATCTAAAGGAAGAGGCGATCTAATTTTTTTCTTTAATATCTTGGCGGCCAGTGTATCTTCAAATTCAGAAAATCCGAAGTCCTTGATGATTTTACGATAAAATTGTTCCCATTCTTCATAATTCATAACTAATATTTCCTTGCAAAAGTTAGATAAGCTGAGTGACCATACATTCGAGTAGACGGCCTAACCCCCTTATTGCTAATCTCCATCTCTCTTTCAAAAACTTCATAAGTCTTTATGCCGCGGAATGATGCTTCCTTTAGAGAGTCTACAGTTTTTTTTGCTTGCTCTATGTAGGGACTATAAGACATTATAAAACCGCCATGTTTTAAGGCTTTATATGCGTGTTGAACTACCAGCCAAGGTTCTGGAAGATCTAGAGTTACCAAATCGACTTCTTCTTCATCAATGCCTTGGGTAATATCCTTCATCTTGATTTCTATAAACTCTTGGAGTCCAGCGTTTTCAATATTCTTTCTTGCTATTTCAGCGAATTTTTCTCTGATTTCATAGGTAAAAACTTTTCCGGTGGGTTGTACAATGTTGGCTAAAAACATGGCAAGACATGCCGAGCCAGTACCTGCATCGACAACGATGTCGCCCGTACCTACGCTTGTGTAAGCTAAAATAAATCCAATATCCCGCTTCAATAGAACGCTCCCTGATCGAGGAAGCTTTTCATAAAGGTCTATAAGCCGAGGTTTTAAAACAGAGAAGTCATGTCCTAAGTGTGATGTTACTTTTTGAGCATTTTCAACGATTTTAACGACCCCTAATCCGGTGTGAAACTCCTCTCTATCGGTAAGATATTTCCTATCCTTTTCATCTATTAAGAGTTTCAATTTCAGGGATACCACCTCATCATTAAGAAAGCTACAAGGAGGATCAGTATAATGGTAAGTATTATCACGATCTTAACAGATTCAGCATCTGTGCCGAAGATTATGGGAAAAGGGCCGATCATCACTATACCGGCTCCCCTACTTTTAACTTCTCCTTTACTCCTTAACTCGCTACCTTTTATAGCTTCTGTAAGCATTCCCATGAATATTAGGAGAATCCCAAGAAATACTAATAGAAAACCTATGGTTATGAAGCTAACCTTCATAACGTACCACCAAAAACTTTTATATCAATTTCAGTTAAGTTGAGTGGGTATGATAGATATAACCAAATTTAACTTAAAAAAGCTTATGATAATCCCAATAGGCATATTAGTCCTTTCACTAGTGATAGTTTCGTATAGTGTCATGAATAATACCGTGCCTATGAGCATTGATTTCAAAGGCGGGACTCTTATAACAGTTTATGATGTACCAAAAGATGTGGATTTAAAAAAAGCTTTAGAAGATAATTACGGTTTAGAGGTGCATATAACCACGCTTAGAGATTTCACAGGCAGTGTGATAGGGGAAAGCATTGAAATTGCAAAATTTTTAACAGGAGACGAAAAGAAAGATATAACTGATTTCTTGATCTCTAAAGGAATAGCCGAAGATAAGATAAGCGTACAAAGCCTTAGCCCATCTGTCTCAGGATTATTTATAAAGACCTCCATTTATGCTGTAATTGGTGCGTTTATTTTTATGGCAATAGCCGTCTTTCTACGGTTTAAAACCTTTGTCCCCTCGGGTGCAGTTATCCTTTCAGCTTTCTCTGACATAGTAACAACTGTAGCTGTAATGATAATACTCTCAATAAATTTATCTCTCGGCTCGTTTGTAGCGTTACTTCTTTTAATAGGTTACTCAGTTGATACCGATATTCTCTTGACCACTAGACTGCTAGTGAAGAAAGAAAAAAAGTTAGAAGAAAGGATAAAATCTGCCATGAAAACTGGTCTTACCATGACGGGAACTACTTTGTCGGCAATGATAGTTCTTTATTTAGTTTCAACTGCTCCATTGCTAAAGGAGATAGCTTTCGTGATCATAATTGGGCTTATAGTAGATCTTATTAATACCTGGATTCAGAATGTGGGTATATTGCAGTGGTATATAGAAAAAGGAGGGAGGAGAAAATAGAAGAACTATTTAAAGATAGGAAGGTGAGAATCCTTTTTGCCTGTGTAGCAGTTTCTTTGCTCATAATTATGTGGAGAGGGGTTACTACAGGTCTAGACCTCCAAGGAGGGAGTACCATTATACTTGAGACAGAAAGAGCCCTAGATTTGCGGGAAATGGATCAGGTGACACGGATCATAGACGAAAGACTCCGGGGAGGCTTTGGTATTCGAGATGTTAAGGTTAGGGCAATGGGGGACAAAAATGTCAGAATCGAGATAGCTGGAGTAAGGCCTGAAGAAGCAGAAAAGCTTATTGGAAGACCAGGCAAGCTGGAGGTCATGATAGGCAATATCTCTGTTTTCACAGGCGACCAGATAAAAAGGGTTGACCCGTTTGAATTCCAAGCAAGTAGCGGTAGTTGGGGAGTACCATTTACTATATCTGAGGAAGCAGCATTAAAGTTTAAGGAAGCTGCGATTGTAACTAATTTTGCAAATGTTTATATGTACATGGATGCTGGAACGAGGATCACTGTCTATACCACTACTGAGATAAATGGGCTCCAAGATTTCTTGAGGGAGATAGGACTTGAAGCTGAAACTAAAGTTGTCAAAGGGAATGTTACTGTAACCACGATAGAGTTGGACATTTCACCTGAGGACTTAGGCAAAAAAAGGGAGAAGATAGTCGAGTTTATAAATAGAACTACTAATATAACCGACCTCATAGTACAAAAAACAGGCTTAGTAAATGAGGCCCCTATCGGAGAAAGTCTTAAGGCAGAACTCGCTGCAGGTCAAATTGTTAAAAGCTTAGTGCTTGAAACAGGTTCAGGAGAAGAAGGCAGAGAAGAAGCGAGAAGGATAGAGGTCATTCTGAGATCTGGAGCCCTACCTATAAAAGTAGAGATTGTTGGAAGTTTCAGCGTATCGCCAGCTCTGGGTGAAGATTTTTCTCAAAACGCTGTTTTAGCGGGTATATTAGCTTTCATAGGAGTATCCGCATTTATATATCTCAGGTATAGAGAGCCTTTGATCGTTCTACCGATACTTGCAACCGGGGCAAGTGAAGTGATAATGATACTAGGATTTGCTTCTCTCATTAGGTGGAATATAGACCTACCGGCTATCGCGGGGATCATAGCAGCTCTAGGCACTGGTATGGATAATCAAATAGTTATAATTGACGAGGTTTTGGGAGAAAAAGGTAAATCAATGAGGTATAGAATTAAGAGCGCTTTCTTTATAATAATGGGATCATACGCTACTATTGTGGTTGCAATGGTGGCGTTGTTTTTTATAGGAATGTCCCTTCTAAAAGGATTTGCATTTACAACTATTGTGGGAGCTACTGCTGGAGTCTTTATTTCAAGGCCAGCTTATGCACGCATAGTTGAATTTCTCTTAAAGAAAAAAATAAATAAGAAATAGAGAAGAGGAGGTAAACCATGACTTTGGTATTTTTTGCATTTATCGTGTCGATTGTTGCGTTGGCCTTTGCCGGGTACTTAACTGCATATGTATTGAGGCAAAGCCCGGGATCTGAAAGAATGCAGGAAATCTCAAATGCTACAAGAGAAGGAGCTTTTGCTTATCTAAAGAGGCAATATCGAGTGATAGCGATTTTTGTAGTGGCGTTAGGTATACTTATTTCGATTGGCATCTCTCCTTTTTCAGCAGCAGTGTTTGTTTTAGGCGCGTTTCTCTCTGCATCTTCAGGTTTTATTGGAATGAATATAGCGACGAAAGCTAACAGCAGAACAGCGGAAGCTGCTAGGCAGAGTTTGAATTCTGGTCTCAGAGTGGCTTTTTCTAGTGGAGCAGTTATGGGGCTAACAGTAGTGGGCTTAGGACTATTTGGGTTGGTGGTAGCATACTTTTTCTTAGGAGAGGTCTTTAATGATCCTGCGTTAGTTACAGAGGCTATTGCTGGATTTGGATTAGGTGCGAGTTCAATAGCATTATTTGCTAGGGTCGGAGGAGGAATTTTTACTAAAGCTGCTGACGTTGGAGCTGATTTAGTTGGAAAGGTTGAGGCGGGAATACCCGAAGATGATCCTCGGAATCCTGCTGTAATAGCGGACAATGTTGGTGATAATGTTGGTGACGTTGCTGGAATGGGGGCAGACCTTTTTGAATCGTATGTTGGTTCTGTTATAGCAACTATGGCCTTATCTTTAGTCGTGGGATACGGCATTAATGGGATAATAACCCCTTTGTTGGTAGTATCGGCAGGTATAATCTCCTCTATAATAGGTACTTTTTTTGTTAGGACAGGAGAGGAAGTAGAGCAGCGCGTCCTCCTGTTAGCATTACGTAAAGGCATATTTGCAAGCGCTATTTTGGTAGTTATATTCTCCTATTTTGCTATTCGCTTCACTTTGGGCGAAGAAAATATTGGAGTATTTTACGCAGTATTAACCGGTTTAGCTGCGGGTATACTAATAGGCTTAGTTACAGAGTACTACACGTCATCTACCTATTCTCCTACAAGATCGATATCTGAAGCTTCTCAGACAGGTGCAGGAACAACTATTATCAGCGGGATATCAGTTGGTATGGCTAGTACTGCATTCCCTGTTATAACGATTGGAGCTGCTATTATTCTATCATATACCTTCGCAGGGTTATATGGAATCGCAATAGCAGCAGTAGGAATGCTTTCAACTCTCGGGATAACTCTATCCACCGACGCATACGGGCCTGTAGCTGATAATGCGGGAGGTATTGCTGAGATGGCTCACTTGGGTGATCACGTACGAAAAAGAACAGACGCGTTAGATGCGCTAGGCAACACTACTGCCGCTACTGGCAAGGGTTTTGCAATAGGGTCAGCTGCTTTAACGGCTTTGGCGTTAATTGCTGCATATACTCAAGCGATAAATAAGTTAACTGGAGAAGTTCTTCAGATAAGTCTAACTGACCCTACGGTTCTTGCAGGATTATTTTTCGGAAGTATGCTCCCATTCTTCTTTAGCTCTCTCACGATGAAGGCAGTAGGGAGAGCAGCTTTTGAGATGGTTAGAGAGGTTAGGAGACAATTTAGAGAAATACCCGGACTTATGGAAGGTAAGGCGAGACCTGATTATTCACGGTGTGTTGATATAAGTACTAAAGCTGCACAAAGAGAGATGATACTCCCCGGGATGTTAGCATTGGTTTCGCCTTTAGCGGTTGGGATACTCCTAGGTCCAAGCGCTTTAGGAGGTATGCTGGCTGGTGCAACTTCCGCGGGATTTCTACTAGCAGTAATGATGGCGAATTGTGGAGGGGCATGGGATAACGCTAAAAAATACATAGAGGAAGGAAATTTTGGAGGAAAAGGTTCACCAGCACATAAGGCAGCTGTCATTGGAGATACCGTAGGGGATCCATTCAAAGATACTGCCGGACCATCCTTAAATATTTTAATAAAATTAATGTCTATTGTATCTCTAGTATTTGCACCCTTATTTGTGTAGGTGTGGTAGAAATGTATGTAATAATTGTTGGAGCCTCAAAAATTGGGGTGACGCTTGCAAATCTTCTAATATCTGATAAACATAATGTAGTGATCGTTGAGAAGGATGAAGATAAAGCTAAGAAGCTGGCAGAAGTTATAGACGCTCTTGTAGTTGCCGGTAGCGGTACAGAGTACGATGTGTTGAGAGAAGCAGGTGCGGATAAGGCAGATGTTATTGTGGCGGCCACTAGTCATGATGAGGTAAATCTAATGGTTTGTGAGCTGGCTAGGATGTTTAATATAAGAAGAATGATTACCCTTTCAGTAAATCCTAAACACGAAAACATTTTCAAGGAGATAGGCGTAGAGAATATAATTTACCCTAGCACCACTATTGCAGCGCATATTAGAAATTTAATCGTAAGGCCAGGGATTTCTACGGTTTTGGCGATTATGGAGGACATAGAGATTATAGAAGTAGATATACCTAAGAATTCACCGTTAAATGGGAAAGTCATAAAAGATATTCCGTTGCCGGAAAATAGCTCTATAGCTGCTATCTATAGGAATGGACAACTCATCATACCTCGCGGAAGCACCATTATTAAAGGCGGCGATAAGATAACTGCCTTAGCTAAAGTCCAGGTAATTGATAAGTTGACAAAGGTGCTTAGGGGTCATATATACTAGGAGGTGAAACTAGTTGGTCATAGAAACTTTAATAGCTATCAAAGAAGCTGAAGAGAAGGCTGAAGAAGAAAAAAAGAAAGCTGAGGAAGAAGCAGAAAAGATGATAGATGAGGCGAGGATAAAATCTCGAAAAATTATTGAAGATAAAGAGGCGGAAGCTAGGAAAAAGGTTAAGGACCTTATAGAAAAGGTGAGGAAAGAGGGAGAGGAAGAGGCTAGCGAGATAATAGAGAAAGCCAGAGTTGAAGCTGAAAAAATTAAAGAAAGCGCGGAGAAAAGAATAAAGGAAGCGGCTGAAGCTATTGTTGAAAGCGTGTTGAAGGGATGAATTATGGATGAAAAAGTTCAGAATATCATTAAAAAAATAGAAGGAGATTCAAAAGCCGAGGTAGAGAATATACTAAAGGAAGCAAAAAAACAGGCTAGTGAGATAGTAGAGGAAGCAGAGGAAAAGGCGAAGACAATAGAAGAGGAAATTCTCCGTAGAGGGGAAAGAGATGCAGAGCAAGAAAAACTGCGAATAGTAGCAAATGCAAAGCTTAAGTCTAGAAAAATGATATTAGATGGTAAGGAAGAAGTTATCAGTGAAGCTTTCTCCAAGGCCAGAGAAATACTTCAAGATATCGGAGCGTCTGATAAGTATTATGATGTCTTGAGAGATTTAATAAAGGAAGCGGCCGTATCAGTAGGTGATAAAGAGATTATATTATTAGCGAGAAAAGAAGATCATAAGATTTTGACGAAAAATTTCTTAAAAAAGCTTTCTAAAGAGTTGGATTGCCAGCTAGCTCTAGACTCTACTCCGATTAAAACCATGGGTGGAGTGGTCTGTAGGAGTAAAGATGGTAGGATAGAAGTTGATAATACCTTGGAGACCCGTTTAGAGAGAATGAAAGAAGATTTAAGACCTAAAGTTGCAAAAATACTTTTCGGTGGAGGTCCAGAGTGACCTGCGATTTTGTCAAAGATACATCTGAGAAGATTGCTCGGATGGAGATTAGAGGAGCGGGAAGAATAGCTAGAGCGGCAGCAGAGGCACTCATGAGATGCGCTGAAACTTCAAAGTCTAAGACAGCGGAGGATTTTCTTAAGGAACTAGAGGCATCTGGTAATATTTTAGTTGGTGCTAGACCTTCGGCTGTTTCTTTACCTAACGCGGTCAGATTTGTACTCCATAGGATTAAAACTTCTGATTTAGATCTTCCTCAACTAAGAGAGCTGGCCATAGAAACAGCGGCTGACTTTATAGACGCATCTAAAAAGGCGGTAGAAAAAATAGGGAAGATTGGGGCTAGAAGGATAAGCAGTGGAGACACAATAATGACGCATTGTCATTCTACAGCAGCTCTTTCTATAATAAAAACAGCTTTCAATCAGGGAAAAGATATACAGGTGATTGCTACTGAATCTAGGCCAAGGTATCAGGGACACATTACAGTAAAAGAGTTAGCGAAAAATGGTGTACCTGTGCGGATGATAGTTGACTCTGCAGCTAGAATTTTTATGAAGGAAGTGGACAAAGTTATCGTAGGTGCGGATAGTATAGCCGCTAATGGTGCTGTAGTGAATAAGATCGGCACCTCTCAAATAGCTCTCTCAGCACATGAAGCGCGTGTTTTATTTTTAGTAGCAGCGGAGACGTATAAATTTCATCCAGCAACGGTGGTTGGTGAGCTAGTTGAGATAGAAGAAAGACCTGCCGAAGAAGTTGCAAATCCTCAGGAATTTGGAGGAGTTGTCATCCGTAATCCAGCATTTGATGTGACTCCACCTGAATATGTTGATTTAATTATTACTGAAAAAGGCGTTATTCCTCCTCAAGCTGCGATATTAGTAATTAAGGAAGAATTTGGTTGGGCTATTCCTCATTAATTTTAAATTCTTCCAGTATATACTTTGAAGTTTAAAATTAATGTAGAGTTACCTATCTAAGAGGATATCAAAATGCTTTTTAAGCTCTTTCTCCATTTCAGAAATATAATGAGTTATTTTATCTAGGCGCTTTTTGCATTCCTCAAGTTCCAAGGCGGATGTTTCTTCTATCTTAGCAACCTTTTCCTCAAAATCGCTCTGTAAGGACGCATATTTCTCTTTTAATTCTTCAAGCTTAGATTGGAGTTCTATTTTCTCCTTCTCTAGTTCTTTGATTTTGGATACCAATTCTCTTTTTTCGGGATCGGGTTCTTCCTCCAACTCTATTAACAGCCCCTTTACAAAAGATAAGAAATTTTCATAAGCGGAATTTACGATGCTAAGTTTTTCAAAATAAAGTTCTCTAAGTTCGAGTATTTTTTTGGGGTCTGTATAAGAGAAAATGGGTTCATTTTTCAGTTGACTAATATCAGAACTTAGAACTTCTCGCGCCTTTAAAAGACTTTCACGTCTTTTCTCAATACTTTTGCAGGAGCTTTCAAGTTCATTGAGGTCAGAGAATTTCTCTTTTAGTTTTTTCATTGCATATTGCCCTGCTTCCTTAATAGGATATGTTTTCTCTATAATGCTACCCGCTTCATGCCTTAGTACAATAGTTTTTGCTACGTCTACTTGAGACCTGCCCAGTAAGCTTCCGAACAATTTTTTTTCTAAGGGCTTAAGATCAATTTTTTCAATGATGCTGGGCTTATCTACGAGTATTTCAAAGAGTTTGGTAGTATCGACTACTCTATCTTCAATATAAATTTCATATCCGGAAACTATAGTAGATACTTTTTCCTCGAATTCGTCTCTAATTTCAGAAATTTTTCTTGAAATTGCGGTATTTATTTTATCTTCGGCTATTTTGTATTCTTTTCTTCTTTCGAAGTATTTATTACATATTTCAGAGGTCTGATTCTCTACTTCTCTGAGTTGCCTTTCAGCTTTAAGGAGATATTCCTCTTTATCCTGCAGTTTTTTAACTAGTTTTTTTAGTCGAAGTATGTTTTTTAAATCGTTGTTAAATGCTAAATTAAGATCGTTTAAAGAGCTAGAAATTTCTAAGATTTTTGAATGTATCTTTTCACGAAATGCTGGAAAAAAATAGTTTAAAGTAATTTCAAACGATTCTAATATCCTCTTGCAATTTTCTATATTCAAAATAGCCGACTTCAATTCATCCTTAAACTTATCGTTTAAGCAAGAGTCAAATTGGGAAAGTCTTTCATAGGATTGTATTAGAGAATACCAAGCGTCTTTCAGTTCTTTATGCTTTATAAAAGCCTTTTCAGGCTCTTCCATAGAGAGCTCATAGTTGATATTGATATATATATGTTCCTAGCTAAAATAATATATATGGGGGCGATTGCTTATTTGGATACCAGCATTTTTAATTGTCCGCAATGTAATACAGTATATGCTGAAGCGAGTTGGTATGCCGTGGTATTGGCAGCAGATATAGAATGCGGAAATTGTCATTCTACCTTCAATCCGTCGGAGTATTTAACTGATAGAATTATGGTAGAATTTCATTTAGATGATATGGGGAAAGTTAAAGAGATAAAAAAGGTTGGTTGATGAGTCAAGAGTGGGAGGAAATATCAAAAGAGATAGTTACAAAAGAACTACGTAAAATATTGATACTTGGCGGAAATGATGTCGGAAAAAGTACTTTAGTGGGATACCTCGCTAATTTTTTAGTTAAAAGTGGTTATAGCGTAGGCATAGTAGATGGAGATGTCGGGCAGTCCCATATAGGACCTCCCGCTACAATTTCGCTGGGTGAACCCTTAGAACCTTTCTTTTCTTTAAATAGGATAAAACCCCGGGCCATGTATTTTGTAGGTTCAACGACTCCTAAGGGACATTTGCTTCAGATGTTAACTGGTACTAAGTTAATGGTAGAAAAAGCGCTAAATAATAAGTTCGTTGTTATAAATACAACAGGGCTTATTGATTCTGCTGGTGTTGCTCTGAAAACTAGTAAGATTGAGTTGTTAGAGCCTGACATTATCATAGCTATCCAAAGAGGAAAAGAACTTGAGAAGATCCTAGAGCCTTTTTCGTTTTTTAATATTAGGAGACTCAATGTTCCTGAAAAAACTAGAAGAAAAGGAATAAGAGAAAGAAAGAAACTGAGAGAAAAAGCATTTCGAGAATATTTTAGGAGGTCAAAAAGGCTAAAATTGAGATTTGAGGAGATAAAGTTTTGCCGGTTTAGTAAATTCGAAAAAAATCTCCTCTTAGGATTGGCAGATGAGAAAAATTCTATATTAGGCCTTGGGATTCTTATAGACTGGAACGGAGAATTGGAGATTGAGACCCCTGTGAAAGAAAAGGTGAGAATAGTTCATTTTGGTTATGTGAAAATTAGCAAATATGGAAGAGAGTTTTAATCTTTAAATAATAAGTCAATGAAGTGATTAGGGAAGGTGGATGTAATGAAAGAAGTTCAATTAAAAGTAGCTGAAGCCGTTCAGAGAGATGTAGGGAAAGGAATTGTAAGAATAGATTCTACGGCAATGGACGAGATAGGGGTCACTCCAGGAGATATTGTAGAAATAATTGGTAAAAAATCAACTGCGGCAATAGCGACAAGCGCTTATCCAAGTGATGTAGGATTAGGAGTAATCCGCATGGATGGCCTAATTAGAGCTAACGCGAAGACAGGTATTGGTGAGATGGTAACAGTAAGAAAAGCTGAATATAGCGATGCAAAACGTGTTGTAATTGCACCAGCCCAGGAAGGTATTAGGATTATGACGGGAGGCTCTATTTTTAAACAACATTTGTTGGGCAGGCCCGTTAAAAAAGGCGACGTTATAATGCCTATGCCGCCTGGCGAACGAAAGGAATTTGCAGGAACTCCTTTTGAGGAGTTTTTTAGCGGAATTTTCAGATTAACTCCTTTTTCACTTGGTGAGATTAGATTCGTAGTAGTATCTACAAATCCGGGAGGCATAGTAAGAATAACTAATAAAACTGAACTTGAAATGAAGCCTGAAGCGGTAACCGTTGGAGAAGCTGAAAGAGTACCGGAAGTGACGTATGAGGATATTGGTGGACTTAAGGAGGAAGTTGCGAAGATTAGGGAGATGATTGAGCTTCCTATGAAGCATCCTGAGCTATTTGACAGGCTCGGTATTGAGCCTCCTAAGGGCGTGTTGCTTCATGGGCCGCCTGGTACTGGTAAGA
>MTMF02000008.1 GCA_002011125.2 Candidatus Hydrothermarchaeum profundi | reverse complement strand
ACCGGGGTATCTAATCCCGTTCGCTCCCCTGGCTTTCGTCCCTCACCGTCGGGCTCGCTCTAGTCGGACGCCTTCGCCACTGGTGGTCCCCCGAGGATTACAGCATTTCACCGCTACCCCCGGAGTACCTCCGACCTCTCTCGACCCCTATTCCAGCAGTATCCTCAGAATTCCTACTCTTAAGGAGCAGGATTTACCCAAGGACTTACTGGAACGGCTACGGACGCTTTAGGCCCAATAAAAGCGGCCACCACTTGAGCTGCCGGTGTTACCGCGGCGGCTGGCACCGGTCTTACCCAGCCCTTATTCGCAGAGCTGTTTACACTCTGCAAAAGCACCCACTAAACGTAGGCGCACTTGGAGTTCCCCCGTCACGCTTGCGCGTATTGCGGAGTTTTCGCGCCTGCTGCGCCCCGTAGGGCCTGGGGCCGTGTCTCAGTCCCCATCTCCGGGCTCCACCTCTCAGTGCCCGTACCGATCTTAGGCTTGGTGGTCCGTTACACCGCCAACAACCTAATCGGGCGCAGGCTCATCCTCGGGCGCCGGAGCTTTCGGAGGAGGATCCTTCCAGACCTCTCCCCCTATCGGGTATTAGCCCCAGTTTCCCGGGGTTATCCCCGTCCCGAGGGTAGATTACCCACGTGTTACTGAGCCGTATGCCCTGGTTCCGAAGAACCAGTCGACTCGCATGGCTTAGTCGAACTCCAATAGCAGTGGCCTCCGGCAGGATCAACCGGAATTGGTATTACCGCACCGTAGGCAGGGTTTCACCACACTCGAGTTTACGTCAGACCCGAAGCCATATAACTCGGGTCTCCATAGTTATTGTACCACGGATTGGAACAACACAGCTTCTCATCATCTGCAAAATGCACCCTTCGAAGCTGCTGCCGTCTCCGTGTCTCCTGAATATTTTTGGTAAGATTAACGTGATTAATCAAATTCACTTGGAATTTGTAGTATTCACCCAGACACTTGCCGAGTGAAATAAATGTTGTAACGGTCCCTTTTTTTGGTTTATTTGAAACTTGAGAAAACATCAATTTTTTAATGCCTCCTCGGAAGCTGTTTTTCATCCACCTTTCTGCCCCTAAATATTTTTCCACAAGAGCAGTGGACAACTTCGTATGTACTCTTAATCCCTTCTTTTATTGCTGTTGTTTTCCCCACGACATTGTCTTCGTTGTAATGTCGCCAGCATTGGGGGCATTGGAGGTATTCTTCCATCTTGTATCACCTATTTTGACGGAAAAGAGGACTTAAGTCGAAGAAATTAATATTAAGCGCCGCCTTTTTCGAGTAACGTTAGTGTAATATTGTCTAGTATTTAAACTTAGGGTATCCTTTGCAGGGTTAATAAGTTGTAATTTTGAAGGTTTTTTCCAAGAAAGAAGTTCCTTAAAAATCCTGATAGAATTACCAATTTTATGTAGGTATGAAAGCAAAAGAACTTTTTTTCTTAATTTAAATTGGCCACTAGATTTTTGCGCCCAGAAATAAGAGCCAAGTAGACTTTTGGTCAATAGCGCTTTCTGATTACTGTAAATAATAAGGGAGATTTAATCTTTGTCCAAGCGAATAATAGAAAGTTAGGGCCACGGCCGAGATTTGAACTCGGGCTAAGGGATCCACAGTCCCTTGTGCTAACCAGGCTACACTACCGTGGCCATACAGATTTCTGATTGTATATCTCTGATTATTTTCCTAACCTTAGAAAATTTGTCTCCAAGGTATTTACACAGAATATTAAAGTGCGTATTAGCCAAGACTCAGTAGTCATTAGCCTATTTATTTTTTTCCTAGAAGTAAAGGTAAAATACTTACAAAGAGCAGGAATAAACATCTGGCTTAAAAGAGTGAGCGTTTAACGGCGATTGAAGAGCTGAGAAAAGACTTATCCTCCGTTTAGCTCATGTCCAATAAGGCTGATAGACGTGGATTCAAAGATAAGACAGTTTTCATCAGTGAAAATAGGCAACTAATTATTGAGAAGTACCTCATGGTACTGGTAACCGCAGAAAAATAAAAATATGTAGTATCGGAAAAGCATAAAGCGCAATTTTTGACTTGGATTATATAATTGGTAGTCTTGAACTAGGAAATAGATTTTTATATTTGTCAACGGTTTATATTTAACTTATATTATATATAGTGGAGAGTTACAATATACGTGGAGAGTTACTGCCATTTTGATTTAAAATGAGCCAAATGAGAATAAGATGCAAAAATCCATCTTGTTATCAATACGGTAAAGAGCGTATAATTTCTCGGGAAAGTGATAAATGTGATTATTGTGGAAGACGATCTGTTGAGATTTTAGGAAGAATAGAAAAACATGTTTCCAAACTACCTAAAAAGATAATGAAAATAAAAGAGAAGCTTCCCTATTTTTAAATCACCATAAGTTAAACTTTCCTTTTTTAATTTTTTACTCCAAAAATGTATCACAAGTTTCTGTTTGGAGTAAAATTACTCCATGCTATAAAGTAGCATAGTAGACATAGATATTTTTGGTCTTGGTTAATGTACATTTTTGTACTACTCCATGCTATGGAGTAACATGGTTTTTGATCGTTGGCTTGGTCTGAGTAACACATTATCTTTACGGTCTTTTTCTTTGGAGTAAGCTTGGAGTAAAAAGAAGCCTGATTTAAGCTTATTTTTCGAAAAAAGCTTGAAACCAAAAAAGTGATATTAGTTTATTCAAAAAGCATGAACAAATACTCCATGATTTTACTCCAAAAATATGATTAGAAATAATAATTCCTCAAAAATTTTGGAGTAATTTTGGAGTAAAATAATATTTCTTTGGAGTATCTAGTTCTGGTAAAAACTATTGGAGTAAAATTGGAGTAAATATGAGTATGAATAATATTGGGTATATACCCAATATTAACCTATTATCATCGCTCCCTTTCTTGGAAGCTAGATCACAACCCCTTGAAAGCATCAGCGCTATTTTTCTTTAAGGCTCTCCTTTAATGCAGGGATTGCTTCTTCACATACATCGATTAGGTAGAGTTCCTTCGGCGTGAGAGGTATTCCTAGCTTCTCCTTCATCTTAATAGCCCTCATGGCAAGATCTAAGGAAAACAGGATCTCCCGCTTCTTAACATTACTTAGAGATTCTACCGGGTTCTTCTCTAAAAACCTTTTACCTCTCTCTCCCAAATCAATTAACCTCCAACCTGTTAAAATTTTGCCTTTTTTTTTACTATATTAGATTAATTCCATTTTTTCAAGATATGACCCCTCTAGAAAGCAGCTTCCCAACAACCTTCCTCGCAGCTCCATAGCTTATGTTGAAGTCCGCCTCAATCCTCTTAGTATCTATGATCTTACGCTTCCCCCAGCTCCGGGTATACTTGTCGAGGTCAGCAACGACCTTGTCGCAGATCTCTTCATAGTCTATTCTCCCGAGCCTCTTCTTCTCTTCCTCCCTCCTCTTCGCCTCTTCTATTATCTCCTGTGCGTCCTTGAGCAGGGTCTTGAAGTACCTCTTTTTCTTAGCCTCATACTCCCTTACCAGCTCGGGGCTGGGCCTTGAAACCCTTACCCTGACTATCCTCTTAAGCATCCCCCCGGGCTCCCTAAGCGTAAGGTAGTGATAGTAGAGCTTCCCGGCTCTCTCATTATACTGAAGCCTGAACACCTTAAGATGGCACAAGTTGTTCTTGTAGTCTATCCCCACGGTCTCAGCATAGGCGTGAAGCAGCTTAACAAGGCTGCTATCAATGAACTTACTGAAAGGACTAGTATAGATCACAACAAGGTTCTTGAACCTGAATATCTGGCTAGTATAGTTCACAAGCCGGTTCGTAATGCTGTACCACTCACGGTTAGGTATCCCCACGCCAGCCTCATCAAATATGATGCATTCCCTCTTCCTAGCAGCTTCTATCGCATTGATATAGTCCTCAGGCGTGAAAACGATCCTCTCAGCATTAAAGCCCGGGTCAATGAGCTCGGCGATACGGAGAGCCGAATAGCTCTTACCTGAACCGGTTTCTCCACTAATATTCATCATGAAGTTCTTGTTATGCCTGAGCCTCTCCCTGATATGGTCGATTAGTATGCTCATAGGTCCTCAAACCCGTCAAGCGCCCCGGTCAGGCCCTTCCTGGAGAGCAGGCGTATCAGGGCCCCATACTTCTCTTTTGCAGCATCATAAGCCGCTTGTTTCTTAAGCTCCCTATTTTGAAAAGGATCCGCACCTAGGTTCTCCTCCAGGAACTCTTTTTTGGCTTCCTCAATCCGCTTGATATCCTCCCGGTATTCTTCGTCAAACACGGGCTGAAGATTGTACTCCAGTAGCTCGACAAGCTCGATAAACCCCCTCTGATTACCCTGCTCAAGCATCAGACGTAGACTATCACGGATCTTAAAGTTAAGGAACTGTTCCGTGGCCTCACTGCTCCTGGAGACCTTCTCCATTATAGTTTCCTCTCCCACTATATCACCCCAGCAGCGCCCTTATTATCACCTCAGGATCCGGGACACCGTTCTTAACCTTATAGAGCCTCTTACCAGACCTCTCTATCACCAGCCCGCTCCTCCTCTTCAAGAGGAGCAGGTTATCCCTCGTGGCGGGTAGCGCTTCCTTACCTATTATCACCAGGTAGTCGTCCACCATTCATCCCCTTCCAACAAGGATCTTGTAGAGCACTCCGAATACCCCCATTACGAGGGCAAAGTATGCGATCATCTGAGCAGTATCTGGGAGCCGGAGGATCATCAGGCTGCTAAGGAAGATCACCACGACGCTAGTGGTCACCATGCTCTTGGTCTTAACAAAGACTATCGATACCATGCTGAAGAATAGCAGCAGCCAAAACATGCTTCCTAGGCTTGTCTCCCACCATAACATCGGATAGAGGTATTCGTTTGGGCTGCTCATGTTACTCCAGTTCTGAACGATCCCCATCTCGCTGGCATTAAAATAGAAAGTGGTGTTGGTCAAGTTGTAGAAAGCCATAATCCTTTATCCACCCCCACGCACCGTATAAGCGATTCCAAGGAATACCAGTAGATCTAGGCTAGCCTGTATCGTGAAAGCCATGGCCTCCGGTATCATGAAGGCCCTCATTATGTCATAGTAGATCGTGAAAAGGCTGACTGCAAACTTGAATATAAGGGCTAGCCCTTGAACCGTGAGGAAGCCCAGTGCCTTAAAATAGTCGAAAATACCTGGATCCTCAAGATAGGTCTTCAGGCTATCCCATTCGCCTTGGTAGTTTATTTGAAGTGGAACGCTTTGCTCAAACTGGAATATCCCCGTGAGATTCACCAGGTTAAAGGACAGGCTAATTATGATCGTGACCGTTATATACTTATGAAGCAGGCTCATTTCTCAACCCCCTTACGGCTTCTCTCCATGTACCCGAACACCGCAACGATAGCTGCAAGGGCTATCGCCAACCCGCTCACCGGGAGCCAGTCAATATAATAGAAGAACCCGGCGACCCCCACGCTTAGCACCGCTGCTATCTCAGCGTTTTCACGGCTAAAAGCGATACATATGAGTATTATCATGCCAACGCTAAAAGCACCATAGAGCCATGTCCAGCCACTCGGCAAGGGGTAGAAAAGGCTTGGAATGCTTTTCACGAAGACCACGGGAATAATCGGATCAAATACTTCCCCGGAAACAGCTTCAACCCTATACCTCACGATATAGTTATAGCCGTTGTCAACATAGTGCGTTATGCTCCCAAGGTCTGCGGTCTGTGAATAATAGGCTACCAGGGTTCCATTCGTATAGTTTATCCAGAGCTCAACCCTGCTGACCGGTATGCTGCTATTCCAGACAAATTCTATGAGGCCTGTCTCATTCTCGGCCTTGAAGGAGTAGTTAAGCCAGTCATTAGCAATAGCGTTAACCTCGATATCAGATACCACTAGGCTGGTGATGGAGTCCTGTACTGGCGTGAACCATCCTAGGCTTCTCTCCTCTACTCCGTTATCAAGGTAGATCTGATAATTATGGTTCTTAAGGAAGTAATGGCTGCTCTTATCCTCGATGTCGAAAAAGTTCCAGTCAACGGTTGTCAGGTTATTCTGTATGTACTTCTTAACCTTAATGTTAGAGCTACCAAACCTCCCGGTATAGTCGTTCAAAACAAATATGGTGTTAACCACGTCTCCAACCGGAAACAGGATATCAACCGTTACGTTAGAGGGCTCAGCATCAAGATAGTATCTCCTAATGTAGGGATTGCTTGTATCGTTTACATCACCGGCTTGGAAGTAAACGGGATCATCCGGTATAAGGAGATTGGCTTCCCCGCCTACAGCGGTTACATTCGCTATAAGCTCGAAGCTCGTTGCGTTAAAAACGTTTATCGGAACATCAAAGCCCACCGTGTCCAGGCTTATCTCGTCAAGAACTCTTATAGTAGCATTCGCTTGCCCGACATAGAAATATACCGGGTCGCTGCTCCTTATATCCCCATTTGTATCGTTTGCCCAGGCCACGAGCTCATAAAACCCTTGACCCAGGATCGTTGAGTCCGTGAGATTATATTCGGTTGGACTATGGAAGATAAGCATCCCCTCATAATACCTCTGGTAGCCCATGACCTGCTGGCTCCAAAGCACGGTTCTAATCTGAATCGGATCCAGCAGGCATCCCAAGGGAAGATCAACATCAACAGTTTTACCATAGCCGGGCTTCTCTATTGTCCCGCTGTCATACAGGGTATTCCAGCCTGAGCCGTCAAAGCATTGCGCCTTAACGCTTCCAGAGTTACCATTGTCTCCAAACTTAAACCGCCATGTAGCCGTATAATCAGCATAATACCCGCTATACCCGGTATAATTCTCATAGACATAAAGATAGACATTATTCGGCCAGTCAGTTCCTATTGTTGCATAGGTATCCCAGTCACCGTCATAGCCATAGCTGGAGTTAGCCCATGTTCCGGTTCCGCTCTCCGTATAGTTCGCCTGACTGGGGTCCTCATACTCAAAAGAGAGGTTATAGGTTGAAGAATTCGACCCGTTTACCGAGTACTTCACCCACTCTAGGCCATAGGTATTCAGATATTCAATATTAATAGAAACATTATGATTATTTAGTGAGTAGTTTGTTGGGGAATATATAGTGAACTGCGTTACATTTGCTACTACTTGTTCACCGCTCACCTTGTAGACGTTCGGATCTGGCTCTGCGTACTTCCTTACTTTAACATTCTTCCAACGCATATAGGTTGTTCCTGTAGTGATGTAAGGATAGTATTCTGCTGCTGGATAGTATCTATTGTTCTTTTCAGCGGTAAGCGAGTCTAAGTAAGAGCCATCGACATAGAACTTAGCCACACCATTCCATGCAACTATCTTTAAGTTATACCAAACGCCATCCGTGAAGCTTCCTGAGAAACTTCCACCACTTTCATCAGTTCTATAAAAATATTGATTAGCTTGGTGATGCAAACCAAACTCTATGTAATCTGTCCTACTTGGGTAGTGGTCATTAATTACACCAAGTAGATTGTCTCTGCTATTGCCATCACCAACACCTAGTATACTGTACTCCATGGTAAAGTTGTCTGGGATATCTGTTGGGTGATAAACCGTAGTTACACTATTACCGGTGCCAGAGATATAGTAGTATCCTGCGCTATCCCAGCCGAAACTGTGTCCGCTACCGAGAGAAATGGAGTATTCTGAAGACCTATCAACCGAGGCATCGTCATAGAAGTAGAACATGTTAGCCCACCCAACGGCCTCGTTAGAAGTATTATAGTAGACATAGAGCTCGACCTCAGAGGAAGCAGGGAGGCTTGAAACATTCACGTAGCCCTCTATATAGGAGCTAGTGTCTTCTTCGACAAAATAAGGGACAAAGACCTCAGAACCTCCACTATCCACAGCGAAACAAAGCCCATTCGAGGCATTAGTTGGCATGTGAGCCTCACGAGTAATGTTGAAGAACACAGGGTAATCCGTCAGGCTTCCCCCACCGGTATTATTGATCTTATAATGAGCGTAATAGCTTGCCCCAGAGCATTCGCTGGGAAGAGCACCGGCTAAGTCTATCTTTACCGCAAGCAACACAAGCGTGAACAATAGCAGCCTCCGCAAGGGCTTCACCACCTCTGGTATATTGTCTGGGATCCTTCCTCACTCCGAATGCTCCCTATGATGCCATATATGAGGAGCGAGACCGCCATCAGTATAGGCGAGTACTCGAACATCTTCTCTATAAGATCCAGGTATGCCCTGTCAACCCCGTTTTGCAAGGCAATATTGGAGATCATTGCGAACATTGGCTCCATGAAAAGATATGCTGCTCCAAGGATGAACCAGCCGACTAGTACGGTTACCCATACTTTTATTGCACCCAATTTCCCTTTTCACCCCCCTAAGATCTTTCTAAGGAATTGTTCCGGTGTTGCGAAGGCGTTCTCGATGTTGTAGATCTTCGCTACCCTCATTCCACCCCGGCCTTTTGACCCACGTCTCCTTCCTCCAAAGCCTAGCTCGGTTTCGAGGAGTTCAGGGATAACCTCCGGAGCCACCGGAGTCCTTGGCTCTACAGGGGTCTCCTGGAAAGGGGTTTCTATCGCCTTCGCTGACGGTATTAGACTAGCTCTTTGAAGGCTGATAACAATATCAGATAGACCTAGATCGGCTATTAGGTCCTCTCTCTGAAGTTTAAGGGTGTCCTGTTGCTCCAGTTCTGTTAGGTCTTCTCTTTGAAGGATGGAAATATCCTGTAGATCTAGGTCTAACTCCGGTGTTTTCTCTTGAGGCCCTGTAAAGGACCTTGCCCTAAAGAATGATAACGGTAAGCTTGAATAAAGGTTCTTGAACCATGCCTTTTCTCCTAGGCCCTCAGTAATGATAGGCTTATACCTAAACCTCTCTCTACCGACCTGTTCAGCTAGCCCTCCCTCCTTAGCCTTCCCAACATTGACTTCATGTATGATCTTACTCCTCTCACCAGGTATATCCGGGATGGTCCTCCTTTCCTCAACGGTTGCACTAATTTCTCCCTCTCTTTCTGTCCTCACTCTTTTCTCAGCAAGCAGGTTTCTTAGCTCTCCCTTCTCCGTAACGATCTTATGGCCTGTTACCTTAACCTCCCTATACTCTGGTTCACCAATCTTTACTTCTCTAAGCGTTGCCTCCATGGGGAAGCCTGTTTCAACAGTCCTTGAAGGAACCAGGTCCTCCACCTGGACCATTATGTCTCTATCAACCTTTAGGGTCCTGGTTTTTGCATATCCTAGCTCAATCCCCTTCAAGGATCCTTCCCCAGTAGGCTCTATATCAACAGACTCGACCCTTGCTGGCTTTCTCTCTACTTGAGCCTTCAACCACTCCGAGGTCACCTGCTGGCCCTTATAAGTGAGCTTACCTTCAACCAGCCTGATAGTTGGAGCGCCTCTCATTATGCTCCCGATCTTAGCTCCAGCCCTGTAGCCTGGTACTGCTCCTAAGCCTCCGATCCCAAAGAGTAAGACATCCTGAACCGCTTTCTCCGTCTTCCCAGCCTCTATGTCCTTCTTAACTTCTTTCCCAAGCACCGCTGCACCTGCTCCAGTAGCGCCAACAGCTAATCCTTTTGCAAAGGGAACCGAGATCTTGCTAGCCACTCCTATCGGAAGCCCCACTAATGCTCCAACCGCCATGCTTCCAGCAACCTCGGCTGCTACTTCAAGCGTCTGCTTCTCAAGCTCTCTCCTTATAGCAGCCCTCTCGTCCCAATATTTTTCCCACTCCGGCGAAAAAGTTGGCGTGGTCGGCTGGGCCCCGGCTGGCCTATCATACCAAGAAGGACCCGATATGTCGGGTTTAAGAATTAATGTCTCAGTCTCTTCACCCTTTTTCCTCAAAACCTGCTCGCCCCTTATAATGAGCTTTTTTTCCTCCTCTGGTGCTGGTGGGAAAGGCGATGCTAAATAGAGCCTCTGGCGTCTTATCGTTACCTCTCCTTTCTCCTTGAACTCCTTTATCTCCTCCGGCGTAGGCTCAGTTCCAGTCTTTTCTTTTACCTCCTGGACGAAGTCCCGGACCTGCTTGTTTTCCCAGGCCTCCCGGCTATATGTCACCCCGGTCTTAGGATCATAAACCATTTCCTCCCCAGTTACCGGGTCAACCTTAAGCTTAGGAACATCCTTGGATCGATACTCCGGGGTCTCCTTGGCTTCTTCAACGGTTAACTCCCGTGGTGTCGCTGTTCCATGCTGTCCACGTCCATAACGATATTGAACTATGATCCTGGTCAGCCTTCCAGTAGGATCTTCTTTGAAGGCCTTTACCCATGCCGGAGCATCCAGTTCAGTTCCCCATTCACCCATTTCTTATCCCACCTTCAAAGCAGCCGTTGTAGATTCCTTAATAATCTGGTCTTCTCCCTTCCCCCCTCCAACTGTCTGGATTATAGCGAAGGCTATCGCAGCAGCCATCATCACCATCATGAACATGAAGACATAGGGCATAAGCCGGGTTATCGGGTTCCTTATCTTCCGCAGTTCATCGGTTACCTCTCTCTCGATCTTTGCATCCTTGATGATCGGGTTGTCCTCCTCAAGGAAGTTGATCACATCGTTGACCCTGATGACCTCGAGGTCGTTCAGGATCTTCCCGTCAAGCTCCCCGAGCTCTTTTCTAAGCTTCAGGATCTCCTGGGCCTCTTCCTCCTTGATCTCCCCTTTTTCCTTAAGCTTCTCCAAGTCGATGTATAGGATGCGGATTAGGTCATGGTAGTTGTCAATACCCAGCCGCCTTATCTTCCGCAGGGCCACCAGCGCCTTAGGGTTCAATGACCTGGCATACGGGGCGTAAGCTATCGCCGTTGGGATCCCCTCATATACACCCATGTCGTCAGGCTCAGCCGAAAAGCTTCCCATAGCCGTATGCAGGTCTCCCTCCCGGTATTCCGCCGGGAGAAAACCCATCTTACGGTCACTTCTCATGACAAAAACGAAGTCCTTCCCCCGGAGCTTCGCCATGACATGCTTCAGAAAGCCGGGATGAAGCTTCCAGAGCACTACCAGGAAGGCTATACCTAGGCCATGAAAGACTATCGAGACGGCAAGTATAGCAGCATAATGCTCGAGTATCCAGCTAGCCAAGGCCATCATCCCCCTATCCGTATCTTCCTAAGCTTAGGCTCCGGCGGCTTATCCTCAACCGTTATCTCCTTACGGCTCTTACCCATCTCCTTGATCAAAGCCATATCCTTTCCAAGGCTGGCAAGGCTTTGAACGAAAACCCTGGTATTCGAGTAGTTCCCCCGGTTGACCTTCTCAAAGCTCCTTAACTCATATCGCCTAAGCTTTGACTTAGTCTCAAGATCTATGATCCTGAGCCGGTTAAGTATGCTTTCCACGTCATCGCCTGTGTGGTTCGCAAGGGCAAGCTGCTTATTCACGAAAGCCCAGTACTCCCTCTGCACATGCGGGTCGGCCCCAATCGGTATAGCCGAGTAGATATACGAGTTAAAAGGTAGATCACTCTGCGCCTTTTCTCTTTGAACTTCCCGGATCTTCTCGATGTTCTTTATATCCTCCTTATCCAACTCTACTCAACCTCCCTCAAGACCAATAAGTTGCTTACGAAGGCGATCACAAACATGATAACAGCCAGGCCATAGCAGACGTAGGCGAATGAGGTATCGCTGATCGTGGTTATATGCTGCATCAGAGTCTGGTTGACCTCTAGGACGTAGACACGTTTTATGTCGAAGCTCTGCATTCCTAGCGCTGTGAATAGTACGAAGGCTATGGGGCTGCTGATCTTTTGGCTGCTGCTTCCAAGCGGGCTAACAACTGCTACTACCCCGAGGACCGTTGAAATAAAAAAAAAGAGATAGTAGAGCTCGATGATCAACTTTAGAGCCCCCCAGATCTTCCTCCTCTTCCTAGCACCATGAGTATGGCTAGGATCGTCACGGCTGCTGCAACGAATGCGCTTATCGCAAGCATCTGCAGGCTATTCCAACCCGTGTCCTCGATCTGCTCCATATTCGAGTATGCGGTACCCTGATAGCTGTAATCTGCTTCCACGACATCGTTAGCGCAATCGCTTCCATCAACCACTATCGCCCCAGTACTATACGTTAGAGTGTAGCTCGAAGTAGGCGTGTCATTACAGTAGATCGTCTCACTCCCTGGATCAATGCTTCCATGCGCCAGCGAAGCCGACAGGTACCCAGTTCCGTTAGCGGTTCCAACTACTTCGCCAACTACCTCGTCAAGGGCTTGTTCAAGAGTTTGAGATCCAAGGCTATAAAAGATGAGAGCTCCAACCATCAGGGTTGTCAGCAGGATTAAAACACCTATGGCTGTTCCAGAGGTCGCCAAGGCTTATCACCACCTTTACCATTTAATAAAAAAAAGAAAGGAGAGAGCGGGGGCTTGACCATTTTAGATCGAGCCTCCTCTTCCTAGCACCATGAGTATGGCTAGGATCGTCACGGCTGCTGCAACGAATGCGCTTATCGCAAGCATCTGCAGGCTATTCCAACCCGTGTCCTCGATGTTATCGAAGGCCGCCTGTGCATCGGGGTTCGCTGATTCATTGATCTGTTGATCAACTTGCTCGCCAACCTGGGTGAATATGAGCGCACCTATCATGAGCGTGGCAAGTAGGATCACAACTCCTATGGCTGTTCCAGAGGTCGCCAAGGCTTATCACCACCTTTACCTCTTCTTCCTTCTTTTCCTTCTCTTTCTCTTACAGGGCATGGAAAATACTAGATGTTTGAAAAATTTAATTCTTTTTCCAAGATGGTTAGAATATCAAACCATATAAGAATCTTAGGACGAAGGGGTTAGAAAAGACAACCAAGTATATAAAAACCAATAATGCTTTCTTCCATCGATCCGACTTAGCATTCGGAAGCTAGGAGAAATCTTTTTTTACACTTCCAGATATAGTGATAAAAGTCATGGCGCTTATTAAGGCCGTCATATTATCAGCGATCCCTCTAATACTATTAGTTTTAGTTTTCAAAAGAGTAGAGTGGGATAAGATCATTGATAGCCGGGATAGAAAGACGATCTTGGCTAATATTTCTATCGTATTCGCAGCAGCGATTATAGGGTTTGGAGTCACCGTGCTGCTAGATCTAATCGGGGAAGAAAATATACCCCCATCTCTCTCCATCCCGCTTATCATAATAGTACTAGAATATATAGGAATCTTTACCTTGGTTGGAGCAGCCCTCTCTTTTTTAATGTTCGTTGCGCTGAAGAATATATTCAATGTAAAGTAGCCTTGGAAATCTTTTTTATATTTAAATGAGTAAAATAATCCAATGAAAAAATCCAAAAAACCATCAAAAGACGTAAATATTGACGATTTGGATGTAAATATTGAAGATTTGAATAATGAACAAAGAATATCTCTTTTAAAGTTTGAATATCAAGAACTCAGGGAGGAGAATAAAAGAAACACCCGCATGAATTATGTGATAATATCTGTCTTTTTTGGAGCTTCCTTGGTGATCATTAGTAATACATATGCAGAATACTATAAATGCTGTAGCGATACACAAATATGCTTAGAAGGATTATTAGGGCCTTACATATTTTCTCTTTTATTAATGTCGATTGCATTGCTTATAGATAAAAGACTCACAGCTTTCAATAAAATCAGGAGTTGTAGAATGTATTGGCTTGAGGAGAGGCTGGGTATTTTCAATAAAAGGTTGACTTTGAAAGCGAAAGATAAAAAAGAGATTAAAGATGAAGATACGGGTATAGTATTATATGAGTTGTATGATACGGCTGACTTTTTGAGTGGGATAAAAGAAGTAACTAAGTGGCCTATGAACTTTTTCTTAAAGATGAGGGTAAGTGATTATTTTCTTCTCTTGTTTATAGCAATTAATATTGGATGGGGGCTCTTATTTCAAGGAGATTTCCGAATATTTCCGTTCGGTACGGCATTCTTTGCCGCCTTTTATTTTTTAGTTGAAAAGGTTGATTGTTAGAGATATTTTTTATAGGACTGTTGCCATAAAGTAGGTTGGTAGTGGAGGCATCCTGGATAATGGGAAAAAAGGATCATTGTAAGTACTGCATATATTTTGTTCCCTTTTCAGACTACTATTGGTGTTATAGGCATGACATGAGGGTCTGGGATGACACCCCAAGGTGCCCTAATTTCAAAGGTTATAGCGATGTTAAAGAGGATCATAATTCTCCTTATCTAGGATTAATGGAAAGAGAGAAGGATAGAAAGAGGGAACAGAGGATAAACTTGTTTTTATCAGGGCTCTTGGGTGTAATAGGGGTTATTATTGGCGTTATACTTGGCTATCTGCTAAAGACATATTAGAGGAGGTCTTTGAGCTCCCGGATGTAGCGCTTAACAGTGCTTGGCGAGACACCCGCCTTACGGGCGGTCGAGTGGAAGCCGTAGCCCATACGATAATATCTGACTATCTCGATAAGCTTCTTAGCCGAAATCGGCGCTCTACCTCCTTTTTTTCGTCTTGAAGATTTCCTCAATCCACTACCCCCATCTGATTGAGCTTTTTAATGAGATACCTGTTCCTGCGCTTCATCTTCTTTATCTCTTTCTTAAGCCTGGTGACCTCCTTCTTTAGCTCCTTGACAGCCTGCGCCTCCATCCAAGAGTTACGGAGAGCGCATTTCTCGCATTCCAGGCTTTCTATCGAGTTAGCAATCGTGTCAACAACTTCCTTGGAGATCTCCATTATCCAACCTCCTTCCAACTCTTATGAAGGCTACAACTAGGAGCAAGCTTAGCAGCATCATTATGGCTATCGGCGCCCAAGGACATAGGAGTGTGTCCGGATAAGCTATTGTGCAGCTCGTATAGTATTCCCCGCAGAGATAGTCGTCTATCTTGAAGTAAACCCAAAAGAAGCCATAAAGCACCATCACACAGACGACGGCGAAAATAAGATCTCCAACGACCTTACGTATCATCTATTCCCTCCCAAGCAGCATGTTGTGAAGCCTCTTGAGCTTCTTTTTCTTCAACTCGTTGAATCTTCCGTTGTAGTCGAAGATTATCTTCATCTGCTCGATCATGATTTCCACGTCTACCATCTCTTCAAGCACGTCATCCTGGGTCCTCTTGCCACGGTAGTACTTACAGACCGCCTTCGTGAGCTCCGCCATTTCCTCGATCAACATGTATATCTGTGACTCCGCCCCCCATTTCAAGAGGGCCTCTTCATAGATATCTTGGCGATTCATCGCTTTACCCCCATCTGGGGAAACTCCTGGATCCCGGGCTTGTAGTTTAGATTGTTTTTCAGAAACAAGGGGATCCCATACATCTTGGCCAAGTAGATGATGTCCTTTATCCACTCCTTCTTAGGCTGTCTATAGGGGTTGGTCTGTGCACCCACGATAACCCAGTCTACCCCTGTCTCACATATGTACTGGAAATCATCGAAATCGAAGCTAAGCAGGGGTTCCATGCTAACAAACCTGACACTTGCATCCACGCAAAGAAGATCATCCCAGCGGGTCCATTGCCCGCCTTCAATTGTTGTTCCCAGCCAGCAATTACTGCTGAAGTCTTTTTCGAACTCCTTGTATCGCTCCGGGTTTTTAGTGAGGAATTGGAACGTATGCTGCGGGTTCTTATGTGCTACATGTAGAATAGCTTGTATCCAGATACCGGGGACCCATTTTCCGAAAAGGTCGCCCATGCTGCATACGAAGATCTTAGAAGGCTTCTTTACCTGATAAGGATCTCTGAGACGCTCCAACCAGAGGGTAGGTAAGAATCCATCCGAGTACCGGTGCTTTAGCCTTCCTTCCGCTAACCTCCTTGCGTAGCAGTAGTTGCAACCATGAAGACATCCTGTGACAGGATTCCAGGTGTAGTCTGTCCACTCGATCTTAGTGCGATTCAACTCCCATTCACCACCCCGGGTAATACTAGGCGCTGGGCCTCTTCTTCATCCCTGTATGGCCCCTGGTTGAAGCAGCTCTTCGTTAGAACGTACTTTGAGCTTGTCTTACGGCAGGCCCCCATCTGGTTGCAGAGTAGCCTGGGCCTCCCATCCCTTGTATATACGACTTTTATTTTGCAGAAAAACCTTAGAGTCAAGGCCAAGACATATCACCCCCATATATATTCAAATATAAAGGCTAGGAGAAGGGTTAGAAGGCTCCATGATATCACCACCTTCTCCATGAACTCATAGCTCACTTCTTTTCTTAGAATATCAGGGCATTTAGGCCTAGGGAGCCTATTCACAAAGAGGGTTAGGAGGAGGTGAAACCAGCGGCGGAAAATGAAGGCTTTCTCCCTAGGTTTCCTAGCCATGATATTCCACCACGCTTGAGACCTTCTTGAACTTGAGCAGTGACCCGCAGCCGAAGCAGATGCTCAGGAATTCTTCTCCAAGATCTGTCTCATAGAACTTCTTCGTATTCTCGAAGAGGCACTTAGGGCACTTTGCCCTATATGTCCTCTCGACCTTGTATACATGGAAATCCTCCATCCTTATGATCCCCCCATTATTTTATGGAGGTTTATCAGAGCCCCGAGTAGGATCCCGAGGATGGAGACGGAGATAATGAGTATTGCATAGAAGATCCATTCGACTTTTCTGAGGTCCTTTTTCTCGAATACGAATATCTTCTCTAGAAACTCCGGGTCTATCCTGTAGAAGATGAAGGGGACAGAGATCTTCAGGAAGTTAATGACAAATGCTATGAGGACGGTGAAAATGAAGTATACTGTAAGCATTAATATCTGGAGCTTAACAAGCTCTACACGTAGGTAGAGAAAATCTTCAATGAACCCCACTTCCACCACCCTTGTTGGCTCGTGGGCATTCCTTATCCGTTAGCGTGGGGTAGTCGCATTTCAGCCCGTGTTTTACCCTGTCTCTTAGTTTGCAACGGTAGCCCCTCTCAGGCACAACATGACTCGTATCGTCTCCTAAAAACCGGTTATACCTTGTTCTCTTTTCCTCATACCTAAACCTACAAGCCTTATTCCGTATCACCTGCTTCATCCCATTGCCTCCTTTCTTGGTTTTCGGGCTCGTAGGCATTGCCCGCGGTCTATGATGCTGTTGAGCCGGGGGCAGTAGAAGTCTCCTCGGGGGTTTTTCTCCCGCCGGCATCCCTCGCACAGTGGCCGTCTGCTCACCTCTCTATCCCTCCTTTTCCTCGGCGCGGTATAGGTATTGGATGGCCAGGCAGGTCACAGTGATGCCTACTCCGAGTATGCTTGCGAATGCGAGTAGCCCGTAGGCTAGGGCCTCCTCAGGGCTCCGTCCGAGCTCTTGGTTAAAGCCCCTTACTCCTAGGAATGCTATCAGGAGGAAAGCAGCGATAAATAAGCAATGAATGGCTGTGTCCCTCATCCCCTACACCCCCTGGCGTATCCATGGTAGACTTGTCCTATCACAAGATTCAACCCCGCTACGAAGGCAAAGACACCTAAGACCTGCACAGCCAAGTTGCTGGAGTCAACCATTATGACTCCTGCGCTGGAAAGTAGGGCCCCCGCTAGGACTATAATTGTGGCCTTCTTCTCTGGGGTCCACCACTCTCTAGCCTCTTTACTGCCATTGGAATAGCTCATCCCTCTCCGCCTCCCTGTATGCTCTTTTTGAGTCTTCTTATTTCGAGTTCTTGCATGAGTAGTAGCCAATAAAGGGCCAGCATCGCAATCCAGACCTGGGCATCATCCGTCACTCTTGATTCCTCCCTCTATCTCGTTTTTTTCTTCAGCGTGGTTATTACTGCGAGGAGCATCATGCCCATGCCCGCAGCCATAACAGTAATATGTAGGCCTAGTAGGGGCGGCCAGACGTAAAGCCCCGCCATCCCTAGCAAGTAGTAGAAAAGCCCGATAAGCAGAATGGTTCGTGGCCTAAGAACCATCGCTTTCCACCACCTCACGCCTCCTCTAGGAACTCTGGGATAATCTTCTGCTCTATCGAGGCTGGCCGTTGCATGTGATGCCTGCATGGATAGTAGTCACCACAGATTGAACAACAGAAGGGCCTATAGGGGCATACATCGAATTGCCTGCATCTAATACAGCAAATGCTTCATCCCTCCTCCAATGCGTCGAGCTTCAACTCTTTACGGATCTTGTGGTTGATTGCGTCTGTTATCTCCGGGTTGATCTTCCCGGTCTTCAAAAGCAGCTTGAAGATCTCAACAGCATTCTTAGAACTAGCAAGCTCTTTTTTCAGCTCTAGCTCTAGTTTTTTTATCTCTATCTTGTCTCTCTCTATGTCTCTCTTAACATCCCATTCTTTCTCTTTAACTAGTACCTTTGGGTCGGCGTTGCGAAGGCTTTCAAGCCTTTCTCTTTCCCTGTCAAGCTCCGCTTCGAGCCTTTCTATTTTCTTCTTTAGCTCCTCCTTTTCCGGGTCCTCTCCAAGCCTGAATTCTTCGAAGTGATCGTTAAACCATTCTAGCGCCCTTTGTAGGCTCTTATCATCTCCACCGATCTTTCTGATATTATCAATAAACCGATCAACGCTAGAACGATCAAGGGTTGGCTTAAACGTTCCATTCAACTTTTGCCACCCCCCTTGTAGATCTTTACTTGCTGCTCAAGCAGCCCAAGGGCATACTTGCAAAGCAGCCTGTGCAACGCATAATCCTCCACCGGCATGTCAGCATATAGGTCAACTGTGGTAGTCGCCTCCCCTTCCCCCTCTAGCCTGGCGCTATAGGAGATCCTAACCTTTACCAAGACCTAGAACCCCCTCTATAGTATTGCTTCCTTTAAAAGCTGGCCCTTGTCCATGCCCTTAATCGCTGCTAGCTCTGTTCTTAGCTCATGCATGGATTGAAGGATTGCCTGAAGCGTTGACTTGAGCTCCTTGTTCTCAGCCTCGAGGCTGTCCAGGCGGTCTTTGAGAGTCTTGTTTTCTATGCGCACCTGCTCCAGGGGATTCATCCGGGGGATGACCTTACGATAGAAGGCCTTGATGTCGTCTAGGTGGCCATTGTAGTATGTTATGATCTCGATTCCCACGTTCTTACCGGTAACATACTTGGCGAAGTCATGATCCTTCGCCCAGACAAGGTCTGTGAAGGCTGCTGCACGCATCACGTGAGGCGTGAGTCTTTCACCGTTTGTCTTGATCCCCGCTTTCTTGACCACGGCGTTAAAGTTTACCCTCAGCTGCACTTTGGTCATGGGCTTCCCGTTTCTCCCGGGGATAAGGTAGTCTCCAGGCTTCAAGTTCTTGTATTCTATCCAGCTCTTGATGATTCTTACACCGTCACCGCAGATAGCCGCATACCTTGGGTGTGAGTCTTTCCCCATGACCTTGGTTCTTTTCCATGGGAAGACAACGACCTCTGGGAGAGGCTCCTGGTTAAGCTGGTTCATTAGCTCGTTTGTAACCTTGATGTAGAGTATGTCGCTGCTCATACCGGTCTGCCTTAGCAGGACAAGGATCACCCTCTGGATATCGTTGGCAACCGCTAGCATGTCTCCGTATAGCTCCTGCGTTATCACGATCTTCTTCTCCTTGTTCCATCCGTATTCTGGGAAGTTTTCGCCTTTCCTGAATGGGCTGGCTCCTTCCATGTCTATTGTTGCTCTGAAGAATCCTCTTACCCCCTGGGCTATGGCGTTCCTAGTATTTGCCGATAGGTTTGTTCCCCCGCATCTTGGGCATGCCATGGTCGGCATGTTTTCCGGGGCTAGTGGGTCTCCTTCTATCCAGTATCCGCAGTCCTTGCATGTATGTCTTAGGTAGTCTAGGAATGCTAGTATGTCGTGTTTGACCTTGCTTTTCGCTGATCCTTTTTTGATCTCAGATAGGCGTCTGTCTCTAAGCTCCGTTGGTGTTATGGGATTTGCTTCACGGCCTTCGACCTTGGTCAGGAATATTAGGAATGAGAGTATACGCCTGTCCTGGACTCGGTTGCTCCGCTTGAACTCGAGGTATTGTTTCCATACCGGGTCCTTCTCGCAGAGCTTCCGGTATTCTTCTACCTCTTCTCTTGTTATCTTGCCTACTTCTCGTGGGTCCACCCTAAGCCACCTCCCCCTCCTTTTCTTGCTCAATTATTTTTCGAACAGCTGTACGTATTAGGTCGCCCTTGCTTTGATATTTCCCCTCCCTTACGAGGGCTTCCATGTTTTCTTTAAGTAGTTTAGGAAGCCTTATGGTCATACTAACGTTGTTGTTTTCCATTTGTATCACCATAAGAATGCATTATAATCACATGATAAAAGAATTTTGTAACGCCTTTTAAATGCCATTTAAATGCATATTTTTATATGTAATGCTATAATAATACATAGGTGATTGTATGGTAGACGAAAGAAAGAAAGTATACACCCTTCATGTAAGGGTTCAACCATTCTTTTACAAATGGCTAAAAGACCTTGAGGAAAAGGGGGAATACGGAAATATAAGTGATATAGTGAGGATGGCGATTTGGAGACTGAAAGAACAATTGGAAAAAGAACGTTTCGAGCATGATCGAAGAGCGGATAGGTTGATTAGAATCTTGAAGGAGGATCCAGAGTTAAGGAAGAAGGTGTTAGAGGGTTTGGAGGAAGGAAAGGATGTTTCTTGAGGCAAGTTGCCCGGTTTGCGATTCAGATCTAGTATATAGTGTAGATATATATGATATGGAGGGAGACGGGGTCCATGCATACATTGAGGTAGTTGGATCCTGGGAGCTACGGGAATTTGTTAGCATGAAGGTGGTTGAGATCTTCTCTATGTTGCCCTTGCCCATATGGAAGATAAAGAAGATGCTTACAGAACAGGGACTTGGAAACCTTGCCGAGAAGATAATAGAAGAAATTAAGCTGCAAGGCGCCTATGAGTCTAAAGGTATGCTTCTTTCTACTTAGTCTCCTTGCATTTATGCTGTCTGGGGGATGCATAGATAAAGGAAGTATTGAAGCATCCTTAGGTGGTACCTCGATTGAGGAGATAGTCAAACAGCCGGAGACGTTTTTAGGAGAGGAGGTCACAGTATCTGGAAAGCTCATATTAACATTAGGTGGCAAGGCATTCTTGGAGGATTCAAAGGGGTATAGGTTGGAGATAAAGCTTCCAGGGCATCTAGTCGGTTCTACATGGGACATGGGGAACAGGGTACTATACTATGAGAAAACTTATTCGATGATCGGCGTGATGGACTTCTATGAGAAATGCGAATGCCAACTTGGGTATAGTAACGAGGAATCTTGGAGAGATTACATGCCAGGGATGCTCATATTAAAAGAAGAATGTCTTAAACCTCCGAAGCTGGTTAATATGCATTTTAATGAAGAAGTCTACATTGAATACCGTTGCAAGCCTGGATCTACCATAAGAGAATATTATCTAGAGGTGAATGATGTCCTGTAAAGCGTTTCATACATTCATCGCAATTCCTCTTTCTACTATCCCCAACCTCGCCGCACCAGAAATTAGTATCTTCCAAGCACCACCTTGAAGCTGTTTTCCTATAAAGCCTATCCATGTCATTTTTTTGCGGCGCCAAGGCGCATATGGTTAATCCAAGAGAGAGCATGGTAAAAATATATATCGAAATATCCTGTGTATTAAGTTAATCTTATTAAAAAAACGTGAAAAAAATTTTTTCAAAAATATTTCTACAAAATAAAAAAATATTGGAAAAAGACAAATTTAATAACAAAAAACATAGCGAGATTTTTAAATTCCAAATGAAAAAAAAGAAATTTTATCTGCATATCTTGAATTTTTTCCTAGTAGTAGAGTAAATAAGGCTCAGATTTTGAAAAAATTGTACTTAAAATATCGATATCGAGAGATCCCTTTTCGGGTTTATCCTACTATTGAAGAAATGGCTGATGAAGGTATCATAGAATATGAGGATGGTGATATCAAAGGTATACCGGACTCAATTTTCAACTACTATTATGATGATATTCCTGAAGAATTTAAAAATCTCTTACTGGAATTATATTACTTAACCCCAATTGAAAACGTTCCCTCTATTTTAGAAAAAGGAATATTGTGTTACAATGAAGCATATAGGATCCCTCATAAATCTATTGCAGAGGATAGTGTTCAAGATATCCGAGAGAACAAAAATATTGGAGGGAGACCTATACATGACTATGTGTGTCTATACTTCGCAAAAAAGACTCCAATGCACTATAAAAGAAAAGAATTTGAAAAAAATATCTGCTATCTCTGTGTAGATAGATCCATATTGCTTTTACCCGGCGTTTATATCTCTGATGGTAATGCAGCAGCAAAGGAAACGAGGTTTTTTTGCGATCTTCGAAAATTAAAAGATATTTCTTGGGAATTATTTCCCCCAGAGGTAAGATGCTATGATGGAGAATCAAAAAGAAAAAAACAGGCTGAAGTTCTTGTACCAAGTAAAGTTCCTCCTGATAGAATTCAGAAAATAGTGTTATATGATGAAAATGCGAAAGTAAGTTTAAAACAAAAAATTGAGCTTGAAATTCCAATAGTTATAGACAAGAGCTTTTATTTTTATGAGGACACACAATGACATATCCGAAATATTCCGATAATACAGTATTTAATTTAAAAGTTCAGACAATCGTGAATACTGTTAATTGTGTTGGAGTAATGGGTGCTGGTATAGCGCTTGAATACCGGTTGAGATATCCAGAAATGTTTGAGGATTATTTGGCTCGATGTAAAATGCAAAAAGTAAAGACGGGAAAACCATTCCTATATAAATATCCTGATGTTTGGATTTTAAATTTTCCAACAAAGTTTCATTGGAAAGACCCTTCAAAGATTGAGTGGATTGAATCCGGTTTAAAATATTTATTAGAAAATTACACGGAATTAGGCATTAAATCAATTGCGTTTCCTCCACTTGGAATTACTCATGGGGGACTAAAGTGGGATGATGTGAAGGAAATCATGGAAAAATATCTCTCAAAATTTGATATCCCTGTTTACATATGTTTAGACGATCTAAAGTTCCCAAGAGGAGTCGAGAAAAAGATGGTCAGAGCTTTGAATTTATTAGAAGTTGACGAATTAGTTTCTAAGTATAAGGTTAGACGGGACATAGCATACAAAATTAAGCAAAATCAACCCTTTAGAAGATTTAGATTCTTAATGAATGTGGATGGCGTTGGAAAAAAAACATATGAGAGGTTATTTCGAATTCTTTATGATAAATCCAAAAAAAATCAATTTGACTCAGTTCAAACTAAGTTGATACGAAAAAGTGACCATTATCCCAATTTCTAAATCTTAAGTACCTCCCTATCATTGGGATAAAGACAGGTATATAACTCCTAAGCACTCCTTTTAAAACCCCGCCTTTTATAGATATTTCTAGTCATACCCAAAAAATTTCCTGTTTCATAGCTCTTAAAGGCGAAGCTTTACGATAGTTAAAAATATGCCCCGGCCGGGATTTGAACCCGAGTCGCGGCCTCGAAAGGGCCGCATGATTGGCCGGTCTACACTACCGGGGCTTAGCTCTCTGGTTTGTTTAACATCTTATAAAATTTTACGGTATAGGCGGATATCTTCAGGTTATTTAGTTTTTTCTTATATGGCCTAGAACCAATTTTTACCTCTATCTTCGCTCACCTATGAAAAGCGTTATATTAGTGATAATATAAGTTCTAATCCGATGAATGTCCGAGAAATAGAATTAAAGGGCCATATAATTGACTCCTTCATATTGCCAAAGGTTTTTGACACTATAATGGACCTTGGGGGAGACTTTGACGTATTGCAATTTGAGATAGGGAAGCATAAAACTGATCCAAGCTATGCGCGTATATTGGTTAAAGGCAAGAATAGAAAACACTTGGATGTTATTTTAAGTACTCTTCATCAGATAGGAGCTAGGGTCCCTGAGGTCGAGGAAGCTGAACTCCAAGAAGCCCCAAAGGACAAGACTCTTCCCAGAAACTTCTACTCGACCACTAACCACCCTACCTATGTAAGAATCGATGGAGAGTGGATAGAGGTAGAAGATATAAAGATGGACTCGGTAATCGTAGTGGACCTAGAGAATAAGAGGGCATATTGTAGGAAAATAAATACCGTGAAAAAAGGAGACTTAATCATTGTAGGAAATAAAGGAATACGAGTTGAGCCACCTGCAAGACCGAGGGGATATACGATATTCGAGTTTATGAAGAGTACTGTGTCGTCTGAAAAGCCTACTCCATCATTAGTTTCCAAGATAGCTGATGAGATCCTTGCAACAAAATCTCAGAGAAAAAAAGTATTAGTAGTTGCTGGACCCGCAGTCATCCATACAGGCGCTGGTGATGCCTTAGCAAGTATGATAAGAGAAGGATTCGTAGATGTACTTTTTGCCGGAAACGCTCTCCCAGTACACGATATAGAAAATCAGCTTTATGGCTCATCTTTGGGAGTGGATATTAAAACAGGCAGACCTACGGAAGGAGGGCATAGAAACCACCTCTACGCTATCAACGAAGTACTCCGTGCTGGATCAATTAAAAACTTGGTTAAAATGAAGAAATTGAGAGGGGGAGTAATGTATGAATGTATAAAAAACAATGTCCCATTTATACTCGCAGGTTCTATTAGAGACGACGGTCCATTGCCTGAAGTGATTACTGATGCTGTAGAAGCTCAAAAAGCTATGCTTGAGAATCTTAGAGGTGTGGGTATCGTACTAATGCTTTCCACTATGCTTCACTCTATAGCGGTGGGCAATCTTTTGCCCTCTTACGTTAAAACCATCTGTGTTGATATAAACCCCGCTACGGTAACTAAGCTCACAGATAGAGGAACTGCGCAAGCTTTAGGAATTGTTACAGACGTGGGGATATTTCTACCGAGATTAGCAGAAGAACTTAAAAAAAGGAAAATGCAGCCTTAGTCTAGTCTGGCCTAGGACCGTGGCCTTCCAAGCCACTGACGGGGGTTCGAATCCCCCAGGCTGCATTTATCACCATTTCTTGAAGTATATCGATTGAGTTTTAATTCTATTTTTATAAAATTTTATTGAATTGAAATTTAATATTTTTATTGTTTTTGAGAATTTTATCCAAAAAATTTTTATATTGTTGGAAAAATGTATAACTTATAGAACACAAAGAAAGTGGAGGTTTGATAAATGCGTTATGAAACTAAAGGCGATTTCAAGTGGTTTATGGGAGCCGCTGTGGGCCTAATAGTGATGTCACTATTGTTTATGGGCATTTCAATAGTGGCGGTATTGTATCTCCTTTCATAATAAAATTTAATACCTTTTAGATAGAATGTGGATTTATGATTAAATCCATAATTGAGAGGAGGTCTATTCGGAAGTATAGCCCCGATGAAGTCACTGAAGAAGAAGTAAATGCTCTGTTAGAGGCGGCCATGTATTCCCCCTCTTCCTTTAATTCGAGACCATGGCATTTTATAGTCGTTAGAGATCCGGATAAAAAAGAAAAACTATCAAAGGCCACGCCTTACTCTGGCCCTGCAGCTAAGGCTCCGCTTGTTATAGCTGTCTGCGCTGACATGAAGCTAGCTAAAAGATGGGTTGAAGACTGCAGTATTGCCGCAGAGCATATACTATTACAAGCAGTCGACCTGGGATTAGGTGGTTGCTGGATTCAAATTTATGAGAGCGAGCTAGAGGGACGAGATGCTGAAGAATATGTAAAAGAAATTCTCAAAATACCTGAGAATTATAGAGTTCTCTGCCTTCTCTCAATAGGCAGACCGGCTGAGAAAAAAGCAGCCCATTCTAAGGAAGAGTTTAGTAAAGAAAAAGTACACTATGAAGAGTTTTAGATATTTGATAGGCTATCGTAAGCACTCCCCATTTAAAATTGCATTTTATAATTCTTTTTCTAAGGGCTTCTATCACACTATCCTCTCTCTACCATCGTGCCCATCCCTTCCTCGGTGAAAAGCTCAAGGAGAATAGCATGCTCTACCCTACCATCTATTATATGGGCTTTATCTACTCCCGCCCAAACAGATTTTTTGCATGCCTCTACTTTTGGCACCATTGAGCCTTTAATCACTCCTCTTTTAATCAAAACAGGTATCCGAGAAGTCTTAAGCACTTTTATAAGAGTACCTCTATCATTAACATCCATCATAACTCCGGGGACATCTGTGAGAATGACCAATTTTTTTGCTCCAATAGCGCTTGCTATGTCACCTGCAACTGTATCTGCATTTAAATTAAGGCTGGCACCTTCCCGGGATAAACCTATAGGCGAGATAACAGGGATATAATCACTATCTGTAAGAATGCGTATTATCTCAGGATTTATTTCCTCAGTCTCGCCTACTAGTCCTAGATCTACTTCCTTTTCCACCCCTTCACTAACTATCTTCTGAGGAGGACGTTTTTTCGCTATAATCAGGCCTCCGTCTTTACCTGATAAACCAATTGCTTTACAGCCCATACTATTTATTCGAGAAACAATATCGGTGTTAATCTTACCTACCAGCACCATTTTAGCGATGTCCAATGTCTCTTCATCGGTTACTCTCAGTCCCTCAATAAACTTGGGTTTTTTGCCCATTTTCTCCATAGCAACTGATATCTCCGGACCACCACCATGGACGATTACAGGCTTCATGCCAACGTATTTTAGAAGAATAGTGTCTTTTATGGTCCAGTCCTTGGCCCTCTCATCTAACATGGCATGCCCGCCATACTTGATAACAATATAAGATCCTCTGAACTTCTCTATATAAGGGAGAGCCTCCGCTAAAACCTCTGCACGATTCATGAACCTACACTTAGAATTCCCGAGAGATATATAGCTTTTTATTCATCAGCTACTGTACATAGGCTAAAGATGAATTGGATATGTCAATCTCCCCTTAAGTAGTGTATCCTGAATTTATTTTTACATATTCTGGGGTTAAATCACATCCATAAGCTGTTGCACTTGCATTTCCTGAGTTTAATTCAACTGATATCTCAACTTCTGATTTTTTAAGAGATTTTTTAGCTTTATCAAATTCTTGTGTACCCGGTATTGCCAATACTCTCCCTTTATCTACTAACCGAAAGCCGTTTATACTGATACTAAGTTTTTCAGGTTCAAACTCCGCTCCACAGTATCCAAGGGCAGCTATTATCCTCCCCCAATTCAAGTCCTCACCATATATGGATGCCTTAACAAGATTTGATCCTACTACTGTTCTAGCGGCCTTTCTAGCATCTTCCAAATTTGCCGCTTTCAATATTTTGACTTTGATTGTCTTAGTGGCTCCCTCGCCATCTCTAGCGATTTTTTTAGCGATCTCTCTTGTTACAAAGTTCAATGCTTCTACAAAATTATCGTCTACATCTTTATTTCCAGCCATGCCATTTGCTAATAGAGCAACGAAATCATTGGTGCTGGTATCCCCATCGACAACTGTCATGTTAAAGCTTTGGTCGATAGAATTTGCAAGGATCTTTTTTATTTTATCCTTGGGTACGTATGCATCTGTGGTAATAAAGCATAGCATCGTAGCATGCAGTTTCGGAGCGATCATACCTGAGCCCTTAGCTATAGCTCCGATCTCCACAGTCGTACCATCTTTGAGGGAAGTTTTTACAGAAATCATTTTAGGAGTCGTATCTGTCGTCATTATAGCCTTCGCCGCTTCGAGGGATGCCTTGGAAGATGAGCTGAGATTTTCAGAAACAAAATTAATTCCTTCCTTTACTATGTCCATATCAAGTCTACGGCCAATAATGCCTGTAGAGGCCACAAGAAAATTCTCGGCCGCTAGTCTAAGCTTTCCTGCAGCAAAGGCGCACATTTCCTTAGCATCCTGAACGCCTCCTACACCAGTATATGCGTTGGCATTTCCCGAGTTCGCAACTACTCCTCTAATCTTTCCCATTTTTACATGATCAAGAGATACGAGTAAAGGAGCAGCCTTCACTCTATTAGATGTAACAGATATCGCACAGTTCACTTCAACATCGCTTAATACCATAGCTACTCCGTATTTACCTTTCCTCCAACCCGCACAGCTGAAGCCTCTAACATTTACCCCGCTGTTTGTTAATTCCAAGTTAAAACCTCCTGATAGCTCTTACAACCTAAACATAAGCTATTTGAAATACCTCATATGCTCTTTCATCATGCACTTATCCATAACAAACTTTATTCCTGCCTCTCTTGCCATCCGAGATGCCTCCAGGCTAACAATGCCCTCTTGAAGCCATACAGCTTTTGCTCCTTTTTCCACTGCCATCTTTACAATCTCTTGTGCCTCTTTATTTGGCCTGAAAACTTCTACGACCTCTATATCCCCTGGGACATCCAAAAGCGAGGGGTACGCTTTTTCACCTAAAACTTCTTCAGCGAAGGGATTTATTGGAATTATCCTATACCCATGCTCTTTGAGATATCTTGGAACATAATGCGCTGGTTTATTAGGATCTCTAGAACATCCCACAACTGCAATCGTTCTATATTTCTCAAGGATTTCTTTCTCTATCATGATAATTCCCGCTCGCTTAGATAAGTTCACTCCATCCAATATGGCTGGTAAATATCCATGTAAATATTATGCGCTGCGATAGCCCCCTGCGCTACAGCGACAACTATCAATTCTAATTTACCTGTCCCTGAAACAATATCACCTGCCGCATATATCCCTTCTATATTTGTACGCTGCCCAGAATCCACAACTATCCTGCCTTCGCTGTCTAAATCTAAACCAAGTTTCTGGAATATCTCAGTGTTTGGCGTCATCCCTACGGCGAGAATGACCGAATCGATCTCTAATTCCCATCGATCATTAGAGCTATTATTAAAAATTACAACTTTCCTTACCCTTTCATCATCGCCTTTTATTTCCCTAAGCTCAGTGTTCATCCTTATCTCCACATCAGTCTTTTTCAATTTCTGGACATTCTTATCAACTGCCCTGAAATTACCTCTGCGGTGTATAAGGACAACTTTAGCCGCAACCTCTACTAATTCAAGGGCTGCATCTACAGCACTATCCCCCCCTCCTACTATTAGGACTCTTTTATCCCTAAATTTCTCTAGTTCCTTAGAGAAATAATATACTCCTCTATCCGCGTAATTATAATCGGCTTCACCAGGTATACCAAGCTCCCTTGGCCGAGAACCGGTAGCAATTAATACAGCTTTAGCCTCATATTCTCCATCCCCGGTTTTAACTATTTTATTTACAGAGATCTCTAATACCCGTTCATTCCTAATCTCAACTCCAAGTCCCTTTGCCTCCTCAACAAACAAATTCGCTAATTCTCTCCCAGTTATCTTATTAGAATACCCAGGGTAATTTGGGATTATTTTATTAGGATAAATACTCGACATCGCTCCACCAACGCTTCCACTTTCAAATATTAATACTTTCAGTCCTCGCTGAGCCGCAAATATAGCTCCGCTTAAACCTGCTGGACCAGAACCAACTACTATTAGATCATAGTCCTCTGCCATCAAATGGTTGTTTAAGCTTTCCTCCATTTAACTGTAACGCCTACAAAATAGTCCCCCCAATAGTTAGCAAGTTGTGCATTAAAATACAAAACTATTTATATTAGAAAATCATCTATAATAAACCGGCAAAGGTGGGACGGCTATCTGCAGAAGAACATAACTTGCATGTCGCCTCATCCAAAAAAACCTGCCTTTGCTATTAATTTCTATTTACCCGAGAAGTCTTCTTATCCTGCGGATCTCTGACTCCAAAAAGTCCAGTCTCTTTTTTATATCCTCTATCTCCTCAGAGGTAAGGTTTTTTTTCTCTCTTGTCTCTGTATATTCTGGTTTAGGGAAATCCTCTATGATGCCTCTTTTCTTGAGATACTCCATCTCATCCTGAGAGAGCTTGCCTTCTCTTGCCATATCTATTAATAATCTCCGAGTCTCCAGAGGCACCTCAGGCTCATCCGACCTCTCTGGCAATATTTTAAAAAGGTCAAATATTTTCTTCTTAGGCTTCACCTCTATACCTCCAATACTTCAGATACTCCTATATAGAATAATCTAAAACTCTAATAAACTTTTTTGCTTCTCATCCGGCAGTTCAAACTCCCATCCGACTTCCTTAAACTCAAGTCCTTTCTCTCTTAGCAAGTTCTTGACCATCTTTGGAATGCGCGGAGCAACCAGTATACCTCTCACTTCAACTTCAGGGTTTTTTCTTTTTAGGTCAAGTACGTACGCTTCTAGCTGGGTGACCGCCAAGGGAGTGACTTGACTGCGTTTTACTTCAACAATAACAGGGACTCCCTTGCTATCAACACCGTAGATGTCAATAGAACCTGACGCTGTTCTTTTTTCCTTTTTATAAATGTGGAATCCCTCCTCTATTATCGCTGGGTCTTCCATTATCTTCCCTACATATGACGTTTCCATACCTACAACATTTAGGGGAGCATAATCCTGTAGCACGGTAGATAAAACCATTTTTATCTTTCTAAACTCAATCCTCATTTTTTCAGGAGGGTTATTTCTGAATGCGTAGATCACTAGAAATTCATCATTACAGCCGTATTCAATCACACTTCCAGGAGGCTGCCAGTTAACTGGCTCACACTTTGTATCTCGCTGAACCATAATCGATTTATCTCTTTTAATTACTACGAGTCTTTCTCCAAAATCTAGAAACGACTTTGCCCTCCCCCGGTACTTTACTCTACAATCTCCGATTATAAGGATCATCGACTTTGGGCTCTGCTCTTCTAAAAATTTTTTAGCAGATTCCGCTGTTGGAGCAACTTCAAAATACATCTCTTTCTTAAAATACTAAACAATCATATGATTAAAGTACTCCTTCTCGCTTAGCTACTGCCTCAACGTCCTTGTCGCCTCTTCCCGATAGATTGATGAGTATGATATCCTCCTTGTTAAATTTATTTTTGTTTTTTAAAACCCATGCAACAGCATGCGCAGACTCAAGCGCCGGAATTATGCCTTCTTTTTCTGAGAGAATATGGAATGCCCCTAATGCCTCAGCATCGGTAGCGTAGTGATACTCTGTTCTCCCTATCTCTCTTAACCAAGAATGCTCAGGGCCTACTGCCGGATAGTCTAGTCCTGCAGAAACACTGTGCGTAGGTAAAATTTGGCCATATTTATCCTGTAATACATAAGTTAAAGTTCCATGTAAAACACCCTTCCTACCATTTTTATTGGATGCAAATCTCGCCGCATGCTTTCCAGTTGTAATTCCTTCCCCTCCAGCCTCAACTCCAACTAATTTAACTTCTTTATACTTTAAGAAATCATAAAATATCCCAATAGCATTGCTTCCTCCACCAACACAAGCGACTATGAAATTCGGCAAACGTCCTTCTTTCTTTAAGATTTGTTTCTTCGCCTCCTTCCCTATTACCCTTTGAAAATCTCTAATCATCATGGGGTAGGGGTGAGGACCCAGCACGGACCCTAACAAATAATGGGTAGTCTCTACATTTGTAAGCCAGTCTCGAAGGGCCTCGTTTATAGCATCCTTTAACGTCCTTGAACCAGATTTAACAGGCGTAACTTCAGCACCTAAAAGCCGCATTCTAAAAACATTCATTTTTTGCCTTTCCATATCCTCGGTGCCCATATATATTTCACACTCTAGACCTACTGCTGCAGCTGCTGTAGCTGTAGCTACACCATGCTGCCCTGCACCTGTTTCCGCTATTATTCTTTTCTTCCCCATACGCTTAGCTAGTAGAGCTTGTCCAAGGGTATTATTTATTTTATGAGCCCCTGTATGCGCTAAATCTTCTCTTTTTAAATAGATTTTAACTCCTACCTCTCTACTGAGATTTTCACAGTATGTTAGAGGTGTCGGTCTACCCGCGTATTCCTTTAAGTAATATTTGAGCTTATCCTGAAATTTTTTATCCTTTTTTGCCTCTGCATATTCCCTTGCTAATTCAACCACAGCGGGCATTAGTACTTCAGGTATATACCGCCCACCATAAGGCCCGAATCTTCCTCTACGATCTGGATATCTCACCATAGTGTAATGGTTCTTATGCCATTAGATATAATATTTTGGATAATGGTTAGTGACTGCTTTTCTAATATTTGAAAAACTCCATAATGTTTTTAAGTGATGCTAATAGATTTTTTAAGAGACTACAGGCAAAAGGAAAAAGAAAGTTGGAAGAAAAACAAAAACTCAGAGAAAAAATCTGGGAAACCCTTGAAAAGAAAGGAGTTGCAAGGTTCCCTCTGCCGGTCAGAGGAAGAATACCTAACTTTGAAGGTAGCGGTAAAGCTGCGAAAATGCTAGCATCAATTGGGGAATGGGAGGAATCCGAGGTTATTGTTGCTAACCCTGACTACGCCCAGAAGAAAGTCAGAGAATTGGCATTAAAAGATAAAAAGACATTGCTTATGGCAACGCCTAAATTGAAGGAGGGCTATTTAAAAATAGAGCCTGAGAGGGTCGGAGGAAAAGAAGAGTTTGCATCAACCATAAGGGGCGCATTTAAGCTTGGAGAAAAAATAAAAGAGCTTCCACCGGTAGATTTGATAGTCACAGGATGTGTAGCAGTAGACCTTAAAGGTAGGAGGCTTGGAAAAGGAGGAGGATATGGTGATAGAGAAATCGCTATGATAAAAGAGAAGTACGGCAATATACCAGTAGCTACTACAGTTCATGAGCTTCAAATAGTGAAGAAGATTCCATGGGAACCGCACGACCAAGAAGTTGATATAATTACAACTCCAAAAAGAGTAATTAGGGTGAAAAATTGAGATTTGCAGAACTAGTTGAAGTTTATGAGAAAATAGAAGGAACAACTAAGCGTCTAGAGATGACTGACTACCTAGTTGAATTTTTCAGGCGGACCCCTGTTGAACTGCTGGACAAGGTTGTATATATGACTCAAGGAAAACTTTACCCAGATTTCGTAGATGTAAATCTTGGAATAGCTGAGAAGCTAGCAGTAAAAGCCATTTCTAAGGCTTACGGCATATCTCAAGATGAAGTAATGAAAGTGCTAAGAGAAAAAGGAGACTTAGGGCTAACCGCAGAAGAACTCGCTAAGAGAAAGACCCAAGCGTCCCTATTCGCTAAGCCACTAGATATAGCTGAGGTATATGATAAGCTGGACAAGATTGCAAGATCAACCGGCCCTGGCAGCCAAGACTTAAAGATGAAGCTACTCTCAGGCCTACTTAGCGATGCTAGTCCAAAAGAAGCAAAATATCTTCTCCGAATGGTAACTGGTAAGTTGAGACTAGGCATCGCAGATATGACTATCCTAGATGCTCTAACAATCAGCTTTGCAGGAGATAAAGGTAAAAGGGAAGCCGTAGAGAGGGCATATAACCTTACATCTGATTTAGGTGATGTAGCCAAGACCCTCGCAAACTACGGCATTGATGCTATTGAGAAATATCATGTAAAAGTAGGCAGACCGATAAGAATGATGCTGGCTCAGAGGCTTTCAACAGCTGAAGAAATACTAGAGAAGCTTGGTGGACGAGCTGCATGCGAGTGGAAATATGACGGAGAAAGAGTGCAGATCCATAAATATAACGATGAAGTAACGCTATTCACTAGGCGCCTTGAAAATATAACATCCCAGTACCCTGACCTACTTGAATTATCGAAAAAAAATATTAAAGCCAAAGAAGCCATAATTGAAGGCGAAGCTGTGGCAGTTAACCCCGAAACCGGGGAACTCCTCCCCTTCCAGCTACTAATGCATAGGAGGCGGAAATATGGCATAGAGGAGGCTGCAGAAAAGTTCCCTGTAAACTTATTCTTGTTTGATGCCCTATATATTGATGGGAGAGACTTAACTCAAGCGCCCTACATCGAGCGTAGGGAGGCTCTTAAGAAATCTGTCAAAGAATCAGATGAATTTAGACTGGCAGAGGCATTAATAACAGATGACCCTAAAGAAGTAGAAGAATTCTTTGAAAAAGCTATAGCTGCAGGCTGCGAAGGATTAATACTAAAATCTGAAAAAGGAGTTTACCAGGCGGGGGCTAGAGGATGGCTCTGGATAAAACTAAAGCGCTCATATCAATCTAAGATGATTGAGCCTATAGACGCAGTTATTGTAGGAGCCTTCACAGGAAGAGGGAGAAGGTCAGGTGTATACGGAGCCCTTCTTGCAGCTGTTTACAATAGAAAAAGAGACGTTTTCACAACGATCTGCAAAGTTGGATCCGGCTTTACCGACGAAGATCTTGAAAAGTTACCTGAAATGCTTTCTCCCTACAAGATAGAGCATGTCCATCCGCGAGTAGATAGCCAAATGGAAGCTGACATATGGTTCACTCCCGCCTTAGTCATAGAAATTATAGGAGACGAGCTTACTTTAAGCCCTACTCATACATCTGCCTACGGTGAAGTAAAAGAAGGATTTGGAATAGCCATTAGATTTCCAAGATTCACAGGAAGATGGCGTCAAGATAAAAGCCCAGAAGATTGTACTACTGTCGAAGAAATTGTGGAAATGTATAAAGCGCAGCTTAAAAGGATAGAAGAGTAAATATATTAATAGGAGGAGAAATATGAATGTCATGGAGAAAAAATTGTTGAACGGGGGGATAATAAAGGTCTCGGATGTTATGGTCGAGAATATCATCTCAGTACCGCCAAACGTACTTGTTAGTGATGCCGCTGAGGCTATGTTAAAGAATAGCATTAGCAGCGTAGTGGTAAAAAAAGATGACAAAATAATAGGGATAGTCACTGATAAGGATTTTGTGAGATTGGCGTATCATGGAGGGAATCCCAAGGGGGTCGCAGGATTAATGTCGACCAACCTGATAACAATACCCCCGTCTTCAGACCTATTTGATGCTTTTAAACTTATGAAGAAAAAAAATGTTAGACATCTCCTTGTTAAAGAAAACGATAAAATTGTCGGGATAATCTCACAGAAGGATGTTATTAGAGGCATCGCTGCAATGCTACTTATGTAATACCGCATCAAAAAATATAAAACCTCTTTTAATAAAACGAATGGTATGGTAAGGATTGAAGAAGATCCTCTTGGAAAAAAAGAGATCCCTGAAGACGCTTATTATGGGATACAAACTCAACGTGCATTAGAGAATTTCCCTGTGAGCGGGTTAAAAGTGCATCCTGCGATGATAAGAGCTTATGTAATGATAAAAAAGGCAGCATGTCTTACTAATATGGAGTTAGGGCAGCTAGATAAAAAGAAAGGAGACGCCATCGTAAATGCATGTAACGAAATTTTAGATGGAAAATTCCAAGACCAATTTGTAGTCGATGTATATCAGGCGGGAGCTGGAACCTCATTTAATATGAACGTCAACGAGGTCATTGCAAATAGGGCATTGGAGATACTTGGAGAAAAAAAAGGTAAGTATGAGATAATCGGTCCTAATGACCATGTGAATATGGCCCAGTCCAGTAATGATACATTTCCAAGTGCCATGTGCCTTTCAATCCTATTTAGAATACCCAAACTGCTCGAAACCTTAGAAAGCTTAGCTGATGCATTTGAGAAAAAAGGAAAAGAATTTCGAGACATAGTTAAATCAGGAAGAACGCACTTACAGGACGCTGTTCCCATAACGCTGGGCCAAGAATTCTATGCCTATGCTTCTGCCATAAGAAGATGTACAGACCGAATTAAAGAAAAGAGTAAGGATCTAGAAGAAATAGCTTTAGGTGGAACTGCTGTTGGAACAGGCCTAAACAGTCACCCTAAATATCGAACTTTAGTGATCGAAAAACTTAGAGAAATGACGGCCCTTGATTTAAGACCAGCAAGAGATCCGAGAGAAGGACTCCAGAGTTTCTCTTCTGCTGTAGCCTTTTCTGGATCACTAAGGGATCTCGCGATAGAGCTTACTAGAATAGCAAATGACCTTAGACTGCTGAGTTCAGGACCTGTTACTGGGCTAGCTGAAATTACTTTACCTCCAGTCCAGCCAGGGTCTTCGATTATGCCTGGAAAAGTTAACCCGGTTATGGCTGAATGCTTGAACATGGTGGCTTTCCAGATAATAGGCAACGATCTTACTGTATCTCTAGCAGAGCAGGCTGGCCAGATAGATCTAAATGTATTTGCTCCAGTAATAAATCACAATCTTCATTTTTCAATTGATTTACTTGTAAATTACCTGCCAGTATTTGAGAAGAAGTGCGTTAGAGGCATAACAGCTAATGTTGAAAAATGTAGCTTATACCTTGAGAAAAATCCCTCTCTTGCAACTGCATTAACACCTTATATAGGGTACATGAAAGCAGCAGAGGTTGCAAAGGAAGCCCTTAGAGAGGGAAAATCTGTTATAGAGGTAGTTGTAGAGAAAGGCTTGATGAAAAGAGATGAGGTTCTGAAAATTTTTGAAGAAAAACTTAGAGGACCACTAAAATAAAAAATTTAGAGGTATTCTTCATCCAAGCATGTACAGACAAACTCCTTCTCGTTAATATACCGGTAAGCCTGATATACTGCCGCAACCCCTTCACCTATACCTGTGATGGCTTGCTTAAATTCTGAATCTACAACATCACCGGCTGCGAATATTCCTTCGATATTGGTTCTTCCAGCTCTATCTATTTTTATTTCGCCTTTCTTATTAACTGCCACGCCTAATGGTATAGCAAGCTCTGAGCGTGGTATCCCACCGATAGCTACGAAAAGACCGTCTAGCTCAAGTTCCTTTTGCCCATTATATTCCCTATCGAGCAATATTCTGCTCAGAGTATCTCCTCCCTCCAGTCCTATGATGTTTGTCTTTGTTATTATCTTGATCTTTGAACTTTTTTCAATCCTTTTAGCATTTACTGGCTCTGGATGTATCTTTTCTCCCCGGTAGATTATATAGACCTCGTTAGCATATTTTTCTAAAAGTAACGCTTCCTTAGCGGCTGAATCACTACCTCCAACCACGCCAACTTTTTTGTCCTTATAGAGTGGACCATCGCATAAGGCGCAATAATGCACCCCTCTTCTTTCAAATTTTTCAGAACCAGGGACTTCAAGCTTCCTATGTTTTGTACCTGTCGCAAAAAGAACCGTTTTAGAGAAATATTTATCTCCTCTAGAGATAAGGCGATAAACATCTTCATATGGCTCAACTCTTTCAACCATTCCCTCTATAAACTCGGCGTTGTACTCCTTGGCATGCTCTATTAACCTATCTGCCAATTCAGAGCCTGATATACTTTTAAATCCTGGATAATTTTCCACAATATCCGTTAAAGTGATTGCACCCCCTAAAAGGTCCCCAAAGACCACAGTTTTCATGTCCAGTCTTCCTGCATACATGGCAGAGGCTAGTCCAACTGGGCCGCTTCCAATTATTGCTATATCATAAATTTCTTTCAGCATATTTGAAATTTGGCTTAAATGATTTATTATTCTTACGGGGACTTAAAGCAACAATTATTTATTAAGATAAATATCGCACATGAAGAGATCCTTCGCAGTGAAATTTTTATCTAAAGCCGCTCTATACCTGCACCCCCCTCTACACTCATATAGGTATTCGCAATTCTTGCACTCCAACGAGTTTAGCTTTGGAAGGTACTTTTCAACAATTTCATGCCAGCATTTTAGCAAAGGCTTAGTTCCTATTTTTCCAACGCTACTTGAGAAAAAACCACATTTCGTAACATTTCCATCTACATCTATCGAACACAAATGTGAGCCACATGAAAAATCTTCATCTCCAGAATGACTTCCCCCTCCATATCCATAATTTTTATAGATTCTTACAGCGTCAGATTTCTTAGGTATCAAACCTCTATTCTCCAATAAATTCCCCTTTAGCGAGGGTACATCAAGCATCCACTCAGCAGCTTCTAGGTCCTCTACCAACTCCTTGAGGTCATCAAATTCATTAATATTCTTTGCATGTATCATCGTGGCTATTGATACAGAAATATATTTTTTAGCAGCTTTTATACCGCTAATAGTCTTTTCAAAAGAGCCCAAACCCCGTAAGGCTTCATGCCCTTCTTTCATTCCATCCAAGCTAATCTGTATAGAGTGGACATGCTTGGACATTCTCTCAGCGATCTCATCTGTGATAAGAGTCCCGTTGCTGAGGACCTCAACCCTAATCGGAAATTTGCTAGCATAGGAAAGGATATCCCAAAATCTCTCATACAGTAGAGGTTCTCCTCCTGTAACCAATAGTTTCCATCCGATTTCTCCAAACTCTCTTATAGCTTTAGTAGCTGTTTCAAAATTTAAACTCCGCATTCCTTTTGATCCAAGGTAACAATGCTTGCAGTTTAGATTGCACCTTTCAGTTATATGAAGCTGTAGATACCTTAAAGAAGGAGCAGGATTATTTTTGACCGAGTACTGCTCTGGAGCATTTGCGTCAAAATCATCTTCAACAAGACCTTCACTTAAAGCAAACTTCAAAACTTCTTTTCCTTCATCAGAGTTTGGGATTTCTTCAAGCTTGTTTTTCCCTGTACAATACTTCAAAAAATCAAAAGCTTCCTCATCTACCTCATACAGTTCATCACGAATAAAGTCATATATGAAGAGTCCTTCAGCCTTCTTAAGAGCGCATCCTTTTAATTTAGGAAACATTAAAGATCTTCCAACGAAATTTTACCATTTTCAACAAGCTTCTTACTTATTTTGTATGCACCACACTCTAACCGCTCACCCTCTTTATAGAAATCGCATTTTTTGCATATACGTTTTCTAAGCTCTTCATCTATATTCATTTACATACAACTCTTATGACATTTACAAGTTGAATATCTGTTCTCTTTTTCGATTTTTTTGATTTCCATCCTGTTTTCACCTCCCCATTTTAATAGCATGCATAAACGTATTTAAATTATTCCCATCATTAAATTATTTAGGAGGTAGAATGATGACCATAACGAAAGAAGAACTAATAGATTTGTTAAATAAGGACCTATCCTGGGAATATACAGCAATGGTACAATATATACAGCATAGCGGGGTTCTTACAGGTGCCCAGTATGGAGATATTATAAAGGAAATAAAAATTCATGCTCAAGAAGAACTCCAACACGCCTTAATATTAGCGGAGCAGATAGACTACCTAGGAGGCTTTCCAGCAACTGAAGTGTATCCAGCCAAGAGTTCTAAAGACAATGTAGAAATGCTAGAGCAAGACCTTGAAGGAGAAGAAGACGCGATTAGGCGATACAAAGAAAGAATCGGGCAAGCAGAAGAGTTGAAAGAATTGGCTTTAGCCCAAAAACTGAGAGAAATACTAGCCATGGAACAGGAGCACGCCATGGATCTCAAGACAGCCCTAGGTAGATAGTTTAAACAAAGTTTTTTATATGGGTTTGCATTAAAAAACATAACTGTGGGAAGGGAAAATTGGCTTTAACTCCTCTCCTTCCTCATACCTTCAAAGGGGGATCGCTGATTTTACTTTCCTTCCCACCTTTTTTAAGATTTAAATACAAATAGGGGTATTGTATCAATATGGGAACTCTAAAAAAGGTCCTAGAAGATTTCAAGAATGGGAAGTTATCCGTAGATGAAGCAGAGAAAGAAATAAAGCTTTTTAGCATGAAAACAATTGGCAGTATAGGGATAATAGATGTCCATAGAGATTATAGAACCGGCGCTCCAGAAGTGGTATTCGGCGAGGGAAAATCTGATGACGAGATATTGGAGATAGTAAGAGAGCTGGTTAATGAGAAAGGTAGATGTATTGTAACTAGACTAAACTCTGAAAGAGCTAAATCATTAAAAAGGAACATAAAAGGATTGCATGTCGAATCTTTTGATAAAGCCGGAATACTCATAATAAAAAAGAAAGAATTCCAAGTCACTAAAACTGGAGGAAAAGTCGCTATATTGTGCGCAGGTACTAGCGATATTAAAAGAGCCGAAGAAGCACGGGTTATTTCTCAAGAAATGGGATGTGAGGTGTATGTGCACTATGATGTGGGGGTAGCGGGTCTTCATAGGCTTATACCTGCTATTGAAGATATCATAAAAAACGACGTAGACGTAGTAATAGTAGCCGCGGGCATGGAAGGAGCGCTACCCTCAGTTGTCGCTGGCCTCGTGGATATTCCAGTTATCGGTCTGCCTACTTCTACAGGGTATGGTATCGGCGGAAAAGGCAAATCTGCCCTCTTTTCTATACTTCAAAGTTGCTCTCCAGGATTAGTTGCCGTAAACATAGATAATGGGTTTGGAGCAGGTATTGCGGCCTCGCTAATAGCTAATAGGGCTGCAAAATTCAGAGATTAACTTCTCTTTCAATAGCTTTTATGATGTCTTTTAAAGGCATCTTTGTTTTCTCTGCTATTTTCCTTACATCCTCATATTCTGGCTTGATGTTCACAACTTCGCCATAACGGTTTCGAGAGATCTTCACCCTCGCCTCACCCACATCGTTTGAGATTTTAACCTTAACCGTTTTTATTTCTCTATCTAAAATGAACCTCATTTGAGCGCAGCCGGTTCTTACCCCTAAACTACCAGTTTCCTTCATCACCAGCTCAGCTAGATTAACTTCATTTTCAGGTTTGCAAATTACCTTCAATATGTACCCGGGTCTGTTCTTCTTTGTAACAGTAGGTATGGCTTGAACATCCAATGCCCCGGAGTCATAGAGTTTTCCGATAGTATAGCCTAGTACTTCACCCGTAACATCATCTAAACTTGTTTCTAGAACCCTTATCTCCTCTTTTCGAAGTTTTTCGAATTTTGAACCTTTAACTATCCTAAGAATATTCGGGAAATCCAAATTAGCTTTTCCAGCACCAATTCCTATTACTTCCGGTCTAATAATTGGAATATTTTCAAAGCTTGTAGCTAGGTGAGATAATAGTGAAACACCTGTAGGGGTAGCTAGTTCTCCCTCGGTAGTAGAAAGACGGAAGGGTATAGAATATTCTCTAAGAATCTCAAGTACTGCAGGAGGCGGAACCGGCATTAATCCTTCCTCAGTAACAACTTTACCTTTGCCGACAAGAACATGCGAGGAGTATACCTCTACATCAGAGGATAACATCCCCACGCTGTTTGCCAGTACCGATGTACCCACAATATCGACCAGTGTATCAATGCTACCGAGTTCATGTAGGCGAATTTCCCTACCAGAGACTCCATGGACCTTAGATTCGGCGTCTATGAGAGTCTTAGCGACTTGTAGACTAAAATTCTTTTCAGCTTCTACTAGCGGAAGAGCCTTTATTGCGCTAACTAGATCATCACACCTCGCCCTAGATTCCACGCTTACATCGGTAGCGGTTATTCCCTTCTTTCTAACTTTGTTCACTTTTACAGAAAACTTCGCTCCTTCCTCCTTTTTTACCGCTTCTATAATCGCTTGGAATTTTTTAAGATCTCCCCCTAAATCGATTAGAGCACCAAGGAGCATATCTCCACTAATACCAGAAAATGAAGGGTCTATAAAAAATATACACATGTTCATCCACTTATTTTTTTATAGTTGTCAAAAGTTTTGGTTTTTCACCAATTAAAACCATATCTTCAATTCTAACTCCAAACTCTTTATAAACCCCCGGCTCAATGGTAACCACCATCCCACTCTTAAATGCTCCTTTAGACTCGCCATTTACCACAGGCATTTCATGGACCTCTAGACCGACTCCATGACCGGTAGAATGGAGAAAAGATTCTGCCAAATCATATTCTCGTAAGACCGACCTCGCTACTTCATCAGGCCTCCTAATTTCATTTCCAGAATAGCACTCTGCGATAGCAGCCTTTTGAGCTTCAAGAACCGCTTCGTATACGTCTAGGTATTCTTTTTTCTCGCCAGTAAGATAAGTTCGTGTTAAGTCACAGTTATAGTAGTTAACACGCGCTCCGAGGTCTACGATTACCGTTTCCCCTCTCCTAATCTTTTTATCTGATGAGTTATGATGAGGTCTAGAAGAATTTCTGCCGCTTGCGACGATAGGCTTGAACGCCAAATCTGCTTTAAGATTTATGCGCTGCCCTAAAACTGCTGAAACCTCCCTTTCTGTCCTGCCTTCTAAACTTAATCCCTCTAATGCCTTCTCGGCTATCTTTATCGCTTTCATTATTTCTCTTATCTCTGCTTTATCCTTAATAGATCGCATTTCCTCTAACTCCAAGTTCTCTACAATTTTATTATTAAGATATTTTTCAAAGAAGCTAAGGGTTATGTAGTTTTTTTCCACAGCAATTTCCTCACACCGAAGCTCCTTTAATTCTTTCTCAAATTTTTCAACGATATGATATTCAATATTTATCTCTTCGGCCCTTGTTGAATCCATCTTCGAAATTAGAAGCACAGGATCTGATTTTAAAATAAGCACAGCTCGTGAAGAGGGGAAAAAACCTGTTAGATAATAGATGTTTTCAGGCTTAAGTACTATTCCGCATTGGAGTTCCTTCTCTTCCAAGATTTTTAGGGCTCTTTGCAACCGCATGATATACCTGCTTTATTTTTTTATTCTTTCGTGTTAAATGCTATTATCTCAAATAAGATAGCCCAAAGCAAATACTGGCTCATCAAGAGAGAACTCAGTTGCGGGTCTGTAGTGGTAGTAGCGCGGAATATCCCTCCAAGAATAGCCAATCCAGCTAAAACATGCAGAATTAGTTCTATTGGTTTAATAAGTCCAACCTCCACTTTTTTATCAATTTTATCCAAGAGATTATATTGAAGCTCGCTTAAATAAGCGTTTCTATATGACGTTTTTAGTCGAGTCTAAGCTTTAACACCCACATGAACTGCCACTATACCCCCCGTAAGAATGTAAATTTTGATATTTTTTAATCCTACGTCTATCATTATATCTCTAAGCTTTTCAGGTGAAGGAAATTTTAGAATTGATTCAGGCAAGTATTCATATGCGTCTTTTCTGCCGGAAATTATGCCCCCAATCATAGGCAGTATGTTAAAGGAGTAAAAAAAATAGAGCCTTCTCACAACAGGGTTCCTAGGCTGCGTGAATTCTAATAATACAACACGTCCTCCAACTTTTACCACGCGGGTCATTTCCTTTAATACCGTAGGGATATCAGTTACATTTCTCAAGGCAAATCCTATCGTTGCACAATCAAAGGTATTCTCAGGGAATGGCACACTTTCAGCTCTTTGATGAGAAAATTCTATAATTCTCTCTAATCCAGATTTCTCAACCTTTATTTTTGCTATATCTAACATCTTTTGGCTAAAATCCACTCCAACAACTCTGCCTTCCTCTCCCACTATCTTAGCAAGCTCAATTGCCAGCTCCCCTGTTCCTGTGGCAAAATCTATAGCAGAACCTCCTTTCTTCAAACCTGCTTTTGAAGCTGTAAATTTTCTCCAATACTTATCTCGGTTTAGGCTTAGTAGAGTATTCAGGAGGTCATAACGATGAGCAATAGAAGAGAACATATTTCTGATGGATTCGGCTTTATCTTCCATGCCAATAAATTGAAGAGATAACTTATAACTTTACCGTTATCCCTTTAATAGTGAATTTTCTAAATTAGTAATATGATGCAAGCAAAACCCTATTACGATAAAAATCCAGATAAATGCGGACTCCTCTGTTCACTACAAGACTTTTTAAAATATCACCATAAAGAAGACAAGAAAAAAGAGTAGGTAGTGTTATCTATTTTATAAAAAGAAACAGCATTTTATCTTGCTTTACAAAAATGAAAAGTTTCAAAAATCGCTGCTAATATCATAGCAATACCTGATGGAACATAGCCTAGTCCTATCGAAAATATAAACAAAAATGAAAAAAGAAGTAGCAGAATCGCGATCGTCCAGATTATAATCAACCTGGATTTAGTTACCCAGAATAACGTCCAATAACCAAAGAGTGAAAGCATAATGGGTATAGCAAGGGGTATAAGCCCATATAAGCCATTTACCTGAAGATAGGAAGAAGTACCAATTTTACTAACCCGATCTAAATCTCCATTCAAGGTTTCTACAACTATTTCGGAGTATGTTACATAAAAATCAGGCGTCAATACCACATACAAAGTCATAGTCACTGCAAGTAATGCACTTATTCCAGCAGTTACTTTAGCCGCAATTTGAATCCCTTTCATGAGCTATATTTAAAATTTTCATAGATAAGTATTGTATTAAATCGATTAGTGATTGGGAAATTTTAATAATACCCTATTATAAAATGGAGTTCTAATGGTTTACTTGGACCTTCAGAATTTTATTGAAGTACTTGAGGAGAAGGGAGAACTTAAGAGAGTTCACACTGAAGTTGACAGAGACCTAGAAATAACCGAGATACTTGACAGAACTGTGAAACAAAAGGGACCTGCCATTCTATTTGAGAACGTCAAAGACTGTGATATACCTGTAGTAGGCAATCTCTTTGGTACCATGGAAAGGATGAAGTTAGCTTTAGAGACAGATAACCTTGAAGGAATTGGAATAAGAATGTCTGAGTTACTGAGACCAAAGGTCCCCTCAGGACTTATAGAAAAGATGAAAGGGATATCGAAAGTGAAGGAATTACTCTCTTATCCTCCAAAAATAGTTAAAAAAGCCCCATGCCAACAAGTCGTGAAAATAGGAGAAGAAGCTGATCTCAACGAGTTTCCGATTATAAAATGCTGGCCAAAAGATGGGGGCAGGTATATCACCCTTCCCTTAGTTTTCACTAAAGACCCTGATACAGGAGAAAGAAATGTAGGTATGTACCGAATGCAAGTCTATGATAGTAGAACAACAGGCATGCATTGGCAGATACACAAACACGGAGCTAAACATTTTAATACTGCCGAAAAAAGCAATGAGCGACTTGAGGTAGCCGTAGCGTTAGGAGGGGACCCTGCTACTATATTCTCAGCAGTTGCACCTCTACCTGAAGGTTTTGACGAACTAGTCTTCGCAGGTTTCATACGAAAGAAACCCGTTGAGCTAGTTAAATGCAAAACAATAGGTCTTGAAGTGCCAGCAAATGCGGAGATAGTGCTTGAGGGGTATGTGGATCCTGAAGAAAGGAGAACTGAAGGCCCTTTCGGTGACCATACAGGCTACTATTCTCTGGCAGATCTTTATCCGGTTTTTCATATAACCTGCATAACCCATAAAGAAAATCCTGTTTATCCAACTACGATTGTAGGGGTTCCCCCTATGGAAGATGCTTACCTAGGTAAGGCTGTAGAAAGAATATTTCTGCCACTCCTACGAGCACAGTTCCCAGAAATCGTTGACATAAATCTCCCTATCGAGAGTGTGTTTCATAATCTTGCCATAGTATCTATAAAGAAAAGATACCCGGGGCATGCCAAGAAAGTGATGCTAGCTTTATGGGGATTGGGACAGATGATGTTCACGAAAGTAATAGTCGTGGTCGATCACGATGTTGACATACATAACCTATCAGAAGTCCTGTGGGCAGTTTCGACAAGGATTGATCCAGCAAGAGACATTACTATCATAGAGAGAACTCCTATGGACAGTCTTGACCATGCTACTCCATTGTCAAACCTAGGTTCTAAAATAGGTATTGATGCAACAAGAAAACTGAAAGAAGAGGGATTTGAGAGAGAATGGCCAGAGGTAATCACGATGACCAGCGAGATTAAGGAACTAGTAGATAAGAAGTGGAAAGACTATGGGATCTAATCCTATTTGGTGGTAGGATGCCCAGCAAGCTAGAAATATTTTTTAAGGATATAAAAATAGAGCATACGGTTTTCAGCATGCCTTTTCTATATTCTGGAGCGATACTCGCAGCGAAAGGAATCCCCTCTGTATGGGTTCTTTTTTGGATAACTATTGGTTTGATAAGCGCAAGAACCGCTGCTATGTCGTTAAACAGACTTATAGATAGAGAAATTGACGCAAAAAACCCTAGGACACGTAACAGAGCACTTCCTTCCGGATTAATCAGCGAGAAAGAAATTAAGATGTACATTGCATTCTCATTGACTATGCTATTCATATCTGCTCTGATGCTCAATTGGCTCTGTGTTGTACTATATCCTTTCGCAGTCGCCCTCTTCGTGATTTACCCTTACCTCAAGAGATACACATGCCTCTCACATATAGTGCTTGGCATGACCCTTGGGATAGCGCCTGTCGGCGCTTGGGTAGCTGTAACGGCCTCACTTGACCTCGCCCCTATATTATTAGGTCTTGCTGTTACATTCTGGGTGGCTGGCTTCGATGTTATCTACTCTTACCAAGACTTAGAGTTCGATAAACAATATGGACTTAAATCGATACCTAAGGTGTTTGGCATAAAAGAGGGACTAAAAATATCCGCCCTTTTTCATGCCTTAACCGTTTTTTTCCTTATTTCATTGAGATTTTTTGTAGATCTCCAAACGATATTCCTGATAGGAATTGGAGTTATTTCTATTCTCCTCGTTTATGAACATTTAATAATCAGCCCTACTAACCTGCAAAAAGTCCCTATCGCTTTTTTCAATGTTAATGCAGTCGTAGGAATCTGTTTCTTGATATTCATAGGAGCGGATATTCTACTTTAAAACAGAAAACTATCCAATAAACTCCGGTTCCACTTTTACAGGAATAAGACCTCTTTCATACCCCCTCTCCAACAGAAGCCTCACTGCCTCTCTGCCCTTCTCACCGTAATCAACCGTAAACTCATTAACATACATTCTTACAAACTTCTTTGCTTCTTGATTACGGAGACCTCTCCCGAATTTCATCGCATATTCTAAAGCCTCATCTTCATGAGACTGTGCATACAAAATGCTTTTCTTTACACATAAGGCAATCTTCTCCATTAGTTCTTTTCCTATATCCTTTCGGATTACATTTCCCCCTAAAGGCAGAGGTAAACCAGTTTCCTCGTACCACCACTCACCTAGATCTACAACCTTGTAGAGTTTTTTACTCCTATACGTTAACTGACCTTCATGAATTATGAGCCCCGCATCTACCTTTTCATTATCCACAGCGTCTATAATCCTATCAAAGTTTATAAAGATCGGAGTAAATTCTTCTTCATATAGCTTTAATTCTAGAAACGCGGAAGTTAATTTTCCTGGAACTGCTACTTTTTTACCTTTTAAACTTTCCATAGGCTCTTTTGAGACAACAATTGGCCCGTAGTTATACCCCATACTTGCTCCACTATTCATGAGTACATATTTATCTGCTATGTAAGGATACGCATGTATCGATACTGCGCTTACCTCATATTCGCCTTTTAATGCTTTTTGATTTAGTGTTTCAATATCCGCGAGTATCTGCTCGAATTCCAGCTGTTCGCATCCGACTTTACCTGTTATCAGCGCATAAAACATGAATGCATCGTCTGAATCTGGACTGTGAGCTATTAGTATCCTAGACATATTTTTGATGAATATCGATTCTTAATTATAATTCTTTGGGATAGTTTTAGAAATCAATGCTTATCCAGCTTTTTTGCCATAAGGTAAGACTGTGCTCCTATAATTGCTAGGATAAAAAGAGAGTACTTGCTAACAACAGGAAAACCAAAAGGCTCTATGAGCAGACTTACCCCTAAAAGCACTATAGCGATTTTAAAAGAAATTTCAAAAAACGAACGCGAACATTTTATTTTAGAATTAATGAGCCTGTAGCTTCTATTTTTAAAGGCTAATAAGAGAACTACCAGCACCATAAAAAAGCGCATTAACTCTATTTTCCCGGTGATTATACTAATTTCATTGAAAAGTACTAGTCCAAATAGCAAAATGTTACCTAAAAATATTAGCTTAAATCTTTCACAATTATCCTCCATCTTTCTCGATTACAAGGCTAGAAATAAAAAAGCTTTCTAAATCTTAAGACATAAGCGTATACCTTTTCAACCATTTATGTAAACCAAAAATACTTGCACTTATCCTTTAGAAATAGGGTTTTATGACAGCAAAAAATATCCCTACACCAACTTATGCGGAATCTGAAATTAAAAGACGCTGGGATAATCTGATGAAAGAACTACGACTCGGAATGATTCCGAGAGACTCTAAAGGAAATGCAGAAAAGAGAATCACTTTGTGATCGATACTGCACTATACAAACCTAGATGATTACCTCCTAAAGTAATATAACTGTTTTGCCAAGAATTTAGTTTCTTTTAGAAAATATAAAACCTTTTTAGGCTTCAACTTTGGAAAAAAGAATCGAAGACCGTGATATAGAAGATAAATATCTATAATTTTACAACTGTTCCGGCTCCATAAATAATAAATACCACTACTGCGAAGTGGTAAGAAGGGGTACTGAATTGTTATTATACAAATATATTAATGACAGCGATTTAAAGGATGTTATTGACAAATCCTTAGCAGGAGAGGAGCTTGATAGAAGCGATGGTATTACACTTTTTAACACTAATAATTTACTCGCTTTGGGAGCACTAGCAGATGAACTACGCAAAAGAACTGTAGGGGATATTGTAACTTTCGCTTTGAATCGGCATATAAACTATACTAATGTCTGTATTTCTAAGTGCTCTTTTTGTGCCTACTACAGAGAAAAAGGCCAAGCTGGATCATATACTATGTCTATAGATGAGATCCTAAAGAAAGTTGAAGGCTCTGTGAAGAAAGGTATAAAGGACTTCCATATAGTTGGGAGTCACCACCCAGATTTGCCATTTGAATTCTACGAGGAAATGGTTAAAATGATAAAAAAGAAGTTTCCTGAAGTTCATATACAGGCTTTTACAGCGGCGGAGATCAACTATTTTTCAGAAATCTCGGGGTTAAGCACAAAGGAGGTTCTGCAACGGCTTAAAGATGCAGGCCTGGGGAGTATGCCTGGAGGAGGCGCCGAGATACTAAATGAGGAATTGCGCAAGAAGATATGCCCAAACAAAGTTTCTGCTGAGGGTTGGATAAAAATAATGAAAGAAGCCCATTTACTTGGAATAAAAAGTAACGCCACAATGTTATTTGGACATTTAGAGTCCAAAGAGGATCGTGTGGACCATTTACTGTGGCTGAGAAAAGCCCAGAAAGAAACCAATGGATTTCAAGCTTTCATTCCTCTTCCGTTTCACCCAAAGAATACCCCACTATTAAAGGATGGACTTGTATCAGAGGAGGGTCCAAGCGGTTTTGATATCCTTAGAACTATCGCTATTTCAAGAATAATGCTTAATGACTACATAACTAATATCAAAGCGTATTGGGTTATGCTTGGAGAGAAACTAGCTCAGATATCCCTTCATTATGGAGCAAATGACCTCGAAGGAACTGTTGTAGAGGAACGTATAACTAAAGCTGCTGGAGGTATTGCTGGAGGAATGATGACAGAAAAAAAATTGCTTGCCCTTATAAGGAATGCTGGCAGAATCCCCGCCTTACGCACCTCGGTCCATGAGATTTTGAGAGTATATAGGGAGTAAATAGATGATAATAGGTCAAACTTATTTCAAAAACACAGATTTCGTCTACTATCCACTTACCAACGGGATGATCACAGCAGATGATCTGAGTTATGTTAGGGGGCACCCTCCGGAACTAGGGGTAATGCTTCGAGAGGGGAGCATAGATATTGCTCCTGTCTCTTCAATAATCTACGGGCAATATTTCAGAGAATTCTGTCTTCTACCAGATTTCAGCATAAGCGCGTTAGGTAAAACCATGAGCATTATATTATTTTCAGATGATTTTGATGAACTTTCAGAAATAGAGAGCAAAACAATAGCTATACCTGGTACAACAGCTACTTCTGCTGCACTACTGAGGATCATATTACAATTACATGATATAAATGTGGAGTTTTTTAATCACCCGGAACCAGATCTTGACTCAATGCTTCAAAAAGCTGATGCTGCTCTCCTCATTGGAGACCATGCTCTTAAAGCCAACTACGCTGGCAGAAGGTATATCTGTGATTTAGGGGAAGAATGGATGAAACTAACTGGAGAGAAGATGGTGTATGCTCTGTGGGTAATAAATAAACAATCCGCTATCCAGAAGCCTCATGAGATAGAGAGATTCTATAATTATCTTGTGAAATCTAGAGATAAAGCTTTTAAAGAGATGGACTACATATCAGCACGGCTGGCAGAGGAGCTTGGAGTAAGTCAGAGTTTTATGAAAAAACATCTTGAACTAATAGATTACGATCTGGATGCACGCAGTATCAGGGGACTTGAAGTCTATTTTGAAAAAGCTTTTAAATACGGTATATTGACTGAAAAACCGGAGCTAGATTTTTTCGGTGTTGCGAAATGCTAATTGAAACTGAGCTAACGGCGATATATGAAAAAGCATTGGCAAGAGAACCCCTAGACATAGAAGAGGGTTTAGCTTTATTCAAAAATAATGATCTAGTAAGTTTAGGTACCGTCGCTGATACCTTGAGGAAAATGGTTTGCGGAGACCTCGTTACCTTTGTTATAGACAGCAACATAAATTATACTAATGTATGTGTAAGCGGATGTAAGTTCTGCGCTTTTTACAGATCTAAAAAATCAAGAGAAGCATATACTCTAACTCTCGAAGAGATCATGGAAAAAATAAAAAAAGCTGTCGACTTAGGTGCTACTCAAATATTATTACAGGGAGGATTAAACCCTGATCTGCCGATAGAATATTACGAAGATATTCTGAAGGCAACTCAAGAGAGATTTCCCCACGTGCAAAGACACTTTTTCTCGCCCAGCGAGATACACTTTATATCCAAAACTTCTGGTATCAGTCTTAGAGAAACCTTGGAGAGGCTTATAGAGGCAGGCTTACAGAGTTTACCTGGCGGGGGAGCAGAGATACTTGATGATGAAATTAGGAAGAAGGTAAGCCCTAACAAGATTAGCTGGGAAGAGTGGAAAAAAGTGATGGTTACCGCTCATTCGTTAGGTTTGCCTACGACCGCTACTATGGTGTACGGTCTTGGTGAATCTTATAAAAGTAGGATAAAACATCTTATTAGAATTAGAGAAATCCAGGACAAAACAGGAGGATTTACTGCGTTTATACCCTGGAGTTTCCAACCTCAAAATACAAAGCTAGCAAGAGAGACCTACATGAGTTCTACCGGAGTAGACTATTTGAAAATTGTGGCTATATCTAGATTAATTCTTAATAATATTAGAAATATACAGGCATCCTGGGTTACTCAAGGTACAAAAGTAGCACAGATAGCTTTGTTTTATGGTGCGAACGACTTTGGAGGGACAATGATAGAGGAAAACGTGGTAAGAGCTGCAGGCGTTAAAAGTAACTATTTACCACCAGAAAAAATAGTCCGATTGATTAAAGATATAGGCAGGCCTGCCGCTCAAAGAACGACTCTCTACAAGATTATTAAAGAATATTAGCTGATTATTATATCCTAACCCTTTTTAAAAATCTCACTCACGATCAAGAAAATATGAATAAAAGTTATCCGTAAATGATTGTTTCTTCAAAATTAATGAACATTTTTGAATACAAATTCACTTGATTTATTTAAGACGTTAATCAAATTGTTGAGTGATATGGAGTCCGATGAATACTGCGAGATCTGCGGGGTATCCGCAGAGCAGTTAGAGGCGCTAGGAGTTGTTATTAAAAGCGTTGCAAACTGTTCTGTAATGGGGTTTAATATATGTATAGACTGTTGCTTCGCAGCAGGTGGACCTTACCTTGAAGAATGCGACAGCTGTGACTTAGGACAACAGCTTGAAAAGCCCCTCCACCCTTGAAAAATCTTAAATCAACATCAATTATTTTTATACTACTAGTTTTCCATATCAAATTTTAAAACTTTTACAATAGTTATAAATTCTTACAAATCTCTTTTTACAATCATCGCTTCTCCATAAATACCGCAAAAAGGTAGACTTTTGCGCTATTTGGCTCCCTGTGGACTATTTCCCTAATGCTTTTAATTTTAAAGTAAGGTTCAAAATACCTCCTTATCTGCTCTTCAGTAAAATGATTCCATCCTCTCCCATTTCTATCACTAAAACACGCCATGTAATATTTACCGTTATCCCTTAAAACCCTATAGATCCCCTTAATATAATTCTCCCTATCCTGAATCTGCATGTGATGAAAACATCCTCTATCAAATACAAAAGTGAAAAATTTTTCAGGATATTTGAGGTCAGCTGCATTTCCAGAGGTTATATGACAAGTTAAGCCTTCCTCTTTACATCTCTTCATAGCATACTCTACAGCTGTGGGTGATATATCAATCCCATATACTTCAAAGCCTTTTCTTGCTAAGTAACGCAAGTGTGTACCAAGGCCAGAACAAATATCTAAAATATTGCCCTTTTCGATCTCGCCTTTGTCAATTAGTTCTACTAGGTCCTCAGAGGGAGTGCCTGTTTCCCAAGGAAGCTGAGAGGGCGAGTAAAGCCTATATATCCTGTCCCACTCTTTTTCAATTTCTTCCATTCTACCGCCTAGATTTTTGTTATTTAAATTGAACTTAACGTTGATGAGAATTTAACCCTTTAAGAAATTCATTAAATAAAATCAAATTCTTCTTGGGTATCTTAATAGATGTTTCACATATATTTTTAGTGGATACCCCTGAACTTTTTGAATATGGACTTGAAGAAAGAAATAAAGGAAACCGTAATTTATGTAGTGCTGGGCTTGATTCTCGCTAACATTATTAATATTGGTTTAGGTCATGCGCTCGGTACTGAGAAACCTATTATGGCGGTTGTATCCAACAGTATGGAGCCCACTTTTCATAAAGGTGATTTAGTAATAGTTAAAGGAGTAGATCCAGATGAAATAAAAGTTGGGGACATTATAGTTTTTGAAAACCCGTGGAGAGGTATCCCCGTAGTACATAGAGTTATAGGTATAGAAGAAGTAGACGGTAGACGCTACTTTATAACAAAAGGGGACAATAGGATAACTAATCGATTTTCAGATCAGCAGTCAGGAATAGCCCCTCCAATAAGCGAAGACCTCATAAAAGGGAGAGTAGTCCTCGTAGTACCTAAGCTCGGATGGTTCAAAGTTCTATTAACCGAATTATTGTGAAATATTCTTTACACATTCTGTGATTTTGTTTACTTTTTTAAACAATTAAAAGCCTTATTTTAAATAAATTTTTAAATATATGATTTTTTGGAATTTTTTTTTCAAAATAAAGCTTAAATATTTCTTTTACCATATATTAGGGTATGTATGAAAAACGTAGAATGAGAGTTAAAGAGAGACTGACTTTAAAGTCCAAATACGAAATACTACTACTGCAACTTTGGAGTATTGTATTTATTCTCAGCTGGTTAGGCCTTATATACTTATTTTTTAGATGAACTATCTTAATATTCCTCCAATTCCTCTAAACAACTCTTCTATTTTTTTGAAATCTAGCTCATATCCTTCTACTCTTATAGTAATACTTTTTTTTCCCTTCGGAATCTGTTTTCCTCTATAGATATCCAGCAATGAACAATCCACTATCCTTTTATCAAAAGACTTTACAACCTTCAGTATAATTTCCTCATTTACTTTTTCGTCAAACATTATTGAGAAATCTCTGATAACCCTAGGTAGGTTTTCTAGCTTCCATTTCTCCAACTCTTCCCTGCTTAAAAGTTCGACATTGGATAACTTCAAGTTAACTTCCTTTCCAGAAAATGTAATAAGAGTAACTCTATCTGGGTCTACCTGTTTTACTTTTCCAACGTGAACTACACCTGAATATATGTGTTTTAATGCAACTTCTTCGCCAACCGCTCTACTCAGTTTTTTCAGCTCTCCAGTCAAAGCAAGAATCGCTTTATCACTTCTTCCCATAGCGGAATCTATGTCCCCCAGATGTTTTGAACTCTCAACCATCACTTTAATAAATGATTCTTTATCTTTCCTTGCAACTATATCCTTCAGTTTTTTGGCTTCTTCTATGAATTTCTCATGAACCTCTATCACTCTAGGATTATGAATCTGTATTGCCGCATATAGCTGGGGACTCTGCCCTACGATTCTAGCAATCAGATCCAACATTAAACCGTAGATTGGCGATGCAAACTTTTTAGTATACTTCACATCTATGTCAAGCTCTTTTAGTGTAGATGCAACAGATATATATGCAAAATGAGTCAAGCCCTGTACAACACTCATTATGCGATCATGTTCCTCAGGAGTAGTAACGTAAAATTTAGCCTTATGCTTTTTTAAGAACTCTTGGAGAAAGGGCAACCATCTTTCGCTTCTAATCGGAGTTAAAATAAAAGTTTGACCCTCCAAAGAGGTTATTCTAGGCCCAAACATTGGGTGAACGCCAATAATCTCAACATCTTCACCCGCAAACTTAACCATTGCACTACAGGGTTCTTCCTTTACTGAGGTAAAGTCCATTAAAAGACAACCAGGTCTTACATAGGGAGCAACTTCTTTTATAACTTCAACTGTATTATCTATATAAACTGATACGATAACGATATCAGCTGCTTCAGCTGCTTTTTTATTATTATTTGTAAATTTCACGCCTATCTCTCTGGCGACTTTTGCTCCTTTTTCCACATTTCTCCCAGTAATAATTACTTCATATCCTTCTTCTCTGAAAATCTTGGCAAAGATTCTTCCAAAATCCCCCGATCCTCCAATTATAGAAATTTTCATGCTGGAGTCTTATTTATTGCATAATATAAACATTTTTGTAATGTTAATTTCCTTACTCTAAGGAAAGGTAATTTTAATGGATTTTGAACCCAAATGGATAGCGTGGGAGCTAACTGGCCGATGTAATCTTAATTGCATTCATTGTAGAGCATCAGCTAGTTTGAGCGAAGAAAATGGACCTTCTACCACAGAAGCAAAAAGACTTCTCGATGATATCTCTAAATACTATGACCCGGTCATAGTGCTATCAGGCGGTGAGCCTCTTTTAAGGGAAGATGTATTCGACATAGCTAGCTATGGTACGAGTAAAGGTCTAAGGATGTGCCTTGCAACTAATGGCACCTTAGTGACCGATGAAATATGCGAAAAAATGAAGGCCTCAGGTATTAAAATCGTTGCACTCAGCCTCGACGGTTCTAAGGAAGAAATTCATGATAATTTTAGGAGGCAAAAAGGAGCATTCAAAGGTACGATCAATGCTGCAAGATTACTCAAGAAACATAGTATACCCTTTATAATAAATTCCTCATTTACTAAGAGAAACCAAGCAGATATACCCAATGTTTATAAGCTTGCAAAGAAACTTGGCGCAACCGCTTGGTACATGTTTATGATAGTTCCCACTGGCAGAGGAAAAGAGATTATGGAGGAACTAATTTCCAGAGAAGATTATGAAGAAATTTTGAAGTGGCACTATACTATGGAAAAAGAGGAGGATGAAATATTAGTCAGGCCAACTTGTGCTCCACAGTACTATAGGGTCTTTAGGCAACTAGCAAAAAAAGAGGGCAGAGAGTTTAAACGTAGGAATCTAAGCTTCTCTACGGGAGGCAATAAAGGTTGTGTTGCAGGACAATTAATAGCCTTCATTGATCACAAAGGTAATGTTCACCCTTGCTCTTACTTCCCGGAAAATGCAGGAAACATAAAAGAACAATCTTTTAAAGAGATATGGGAGAATTCTCAATTACTTAGAAACCTTAGAAATTTTAAAATATATAAAGGAAAATGCGGGGAGTGCGAATATTTAATGGTCTGTGGGGGTTGCCGAGCAAGAGCCTATGCTGTTCATGGAGATTATCTCGCAGAAGAGCCGTATTGCACATATAACCCTATTAGGATAGTAAAAGAAAAAAACTTGTAGAAACTTAAATAGAAAATATCTCTCAGGTATATCAAAGAATTTAGAGTCATATTGAAATAAAAGGAGAGAAAACTTTGGAAAATGACCTTTTTCTAAAAGCATGTAACCTTGAGAAAACCCCAAGAACCCCTGTTTGGCTTATGCGTCAAGCGGGCAGATATATGGAAGAGTATCAAGAGATAAGAGAAAAATATTCTTTTCTCGAAATGTGTAAAAATCCTAAGGTTGCCGCAAAGATAACTATCCAGCCGGTTGATAAGCTGCAAGTAGATGCTGCAATTTTGTTTTCAGATATACTAATCCCTATCGAAGCTATGGGAATTAAAATAGAGTTCCAAGAAACAATTGGCCCTGTCATCCTGAACCCTGTAAGGAACTCTAGGGAGGTAGAATCATTGAAGATTCCAGAACCAGAAGAAGATATCCCATTCGTAGAGGAGAGCATAAAACTCGCTTTGAAGCATTTAGAAGAAAGAGTTCCACTAATAGGGTTTTCTGGAGCTCCTTTCACGTTAGCGAGTTATATGGTTGAAGGTGAAGGAAGCAGAAACTATGAAAATCTGAAAGTTATGATGTGGAAAGACACAAACACCTACAATAAATTAATGAATAAACTATCAGATACTATTGTTAAATATTTGAATTATCAGATCGACTCTGGAGTACATGCCTTGCAACTATTCGATTCATGGGTAGGATGCCTCTCCCCTACAGATTATGAGCGATATGTACTGCCATTTACGAAGAAGGTAATAAAGTCTCTTAAAAACAAGGTCCCTATAATATATTTTGCTACAGGAGCTTCAACCCTCTTAGAGCTTATGAGAGAATCTGGGGGAGATGTCATAGGTATTGACTGGAGGATTAACCTAGACGAGGCTTGGAAAAGAATAGGATATAATGTGGGAATACAAGGAAATCTTGATCCAGCGATATTATTAACCACTAAACCTTTGATAAAGGAGAGAGTTAGGGATATCTTGTATAGAGCTGAAAATAGGCCTGGACACATATTTAACTTAGGGCATGGTATCTTACCACAAACACCTGTAGAAAATGTAATTTCCATGGTGAAATTCGTAAAAAAGTGGAGCATACGATGACTACCGAGAAAAAAGCAATAATCATGATGAATTTAGGAGGTCCCGACTCGATATCCTCCATTGAACCTTTCCTTTATAATCTTTTCTCGGACAGGGATATCATAAGACTTCCTTTCCAGAAACCTACAGCGAAGCTCATATCTAAGTTTCGGGCGAGAAAGGTTAGGGAAAGGTACGAGAAAATAGGCGGTAAAAGCCCGATTGTAGATATAACCTTGAGGCAAGCTGCGGCTCTTAAAAATGAGCTTGGGAGAGATTTTGAAGTATTTGTTGGAATGCGCTATTGGCATCCTACTATAGAAGAAGCCGTTGAAAGCGTAGTTAAAACAGGAATAAAAGATATTCTGGCTTTACCTCTTTTCCCACAGTATTCTAGAACTACAACTGGCACATGCGTTAAAAAACTGAATATTGCAATTGAGAAAATAAATCCAAAAATTAGCGTAAAAGTTATAGACAGGTGGTATGATCATCCGGGTTATCTAACCGCCTTGGCAAACAGTATTAGAAGAGGACTCTCAGAATTTGAAGAAAAAGAAGTTCATGTTTTATTTAGCGCTCATTCCCTACCTCAGAAAGTAATAGAAGAAGGAGATCCTTACTTATCAGAGATAATGGCTACGATAAAAGGAGTAGAAAGACAACTAGACGGTATTAAATGGAGTCTTGGATTCCAAAGTCAATCTGGACCAATTAAATGGCTAGGACCTAAAACAGAGGACGTTATTAAAACATTAAGCGAGAAGGATATTAAAAATATTTTAGTAGTGCCTATCAGTTTTGTTTCCGACCATTTGGAAACCCTCTATGATATAGATATCAAGCTTAAAAAGTATGCACAGAAGTTAGGAGTGACTCTCAGGAGAACACAGTCACTTAACGATAATCCTGAATTCGTTCTTGCACTAACAGAAATTGTAAAGGCAAATACACAATGATTTTATATTTGCTCTCATTTAAATTCTAATGGATTTTTATGAACAGAGTAGTTGTAGTTGGCGGGGGAATCTCTGGATTATCGACCGCCTTCAATATACAAGAAAAAGCCAGAGACAAAGGTATCGACGTAGACATAACCCTAATAGAAGCATCTGAAAAATTAGGAGGTAAAGTTCAAACGATGCGGGAAAAGGGGTATACCATTGAGGTAGGAGCCAACGGATTTCTTGATAATAAGCCCAGCACACTAAAACTAGTAGATGCCTTAGGAATAAACGACCTGCTACAACCTAGTAACGATGTTGCGAGAAAAAGGTTCATCTACTCTGATGGAAAATTAAAACAACTCCCAGAGTCACCAATAGCTTTTTTGAAATCTGACCTCCTCTCGCTGAAAGGTAAAATGAGGGTTGCGATGGAGATATTCACCAAACCTAAACCCGAGGGAGAAGAGGAAACTATAGCGGAGTTTGCAAGAAGGCATATGGGACAAGAAGCTGTTAACAAACTAATAGCTCCAATGGTTAGCGGTGTCTTCGGAGGTGACGCAGAAAAGTTAAGTATGGAAAGCTGTTTCCCTCTCCTTCTAGAAGTGGAAAAGGAGGGAAATGGCAGCCTTATAAGAGGGATGATAAAGCGTATGAAACAGGCAAAGAAAACGGGAATAAAAATGAAAGCTACCGCTGGTCCAGGGGGCAGACTAACTTCCTTCAAAGGTGGAATACAGACCCTTATAGATACTCTTGCAGAGAAAATTGAGGGAGATATAATCAAAGGCAAAAGGGTTGAAAAGATCAGTAGAATAGATGATAAAAAACCCAAATATATCGCCGAGCTAGAGGGAAATGATGCCTTGGAGGCAGATATAATCATAACAGCAACACCCGCTTACACAACAAGCAAAATGATAAAAGAATTAGACCCAGAGATATCCCAGAAGCTGCTAGAGATACCCTATGTGCCTATATCAGTAGTTGCCCTTGGATATAACCGTAAAGAGCTTAATCACCCTCTAGATGGTTTTGGATTTTTGGTAGCAAGAAACGAGAAACGAAAAATAATAGGATGTCTATGGACCAGTAGTATATTTCCAGGCAGAGCGCCAGAGGGTAAATATTTATTTAGGATTATGATCGGGGGAGCAATGCAGCCTGAGTTAGCACTTCTCTCTAAGGACCAGCTGATTAACATCGCTAAGGGAGAGCTTATGGAAATAATGGGGATAGATGCGGAGCCTATATTTGCGAAAGTTTTTAGACATGAAAAGGGGATACCTCAATACACCTTAGGACATAAAAAACGTCTTGAAATAATAGAAAAACGACTCAATAAACATCCAGGATTATTTATGACCGGTAATGCATTTAGAGGGGTCGGTATAAATTATTGTACTGCAGATGCGTACCTAACCTCACAGAAAGTAGTAGGTTACCTGAGCTAGAAGCTTTTTCCTTTCTCAAAAATATAGAATGGAACGCCTTCCACAACTTTTGTCTTAACCGGTTCCCATCCCATAAGTTTAAATGCATAGGATGCCACTCTAGCACCTTTCCTAAGTTCTTTTACCAATTTATCTCTAAGCAATTCCTGGACTTGAAGGGTTAGGTAATAGATTACAACATCAGCATTCCTTAAGGCATAAGGTTTTTCTTCTCTATCGTCAATATGGGACCAGAACCTCGGAAAATGAAAGTTATCGTTGAGTATTGTGATTCTATCCTCCAACCCGCTCTTTTTCACCTTCTCAAATGCATCGTCAGTTAAGACCTTTTTACGTTCAATACCAACACATCTTACTCCAAATCTTCTTGCCGCCATTATTAGCAGATCCCCATCTCCACAGCTCAGCATATAGAGTGTATCCCCCTCCTTGATCCCTGATTCCTTTAACATCTCAATTGCGGCTGCTCGCGGTATAGGAGTATACTCACCAACGAACATTAAGGTAAAAATGTATTAATATGAGATTTTAAAAATTTTGCTGTAATGAAAAATATAGTGCTTACAGGATTTATGGGTGCTGGAAAGACCTCTGTAGGAAAAAAACTCTCTGAAAAGACTGGAATGAAAGTCATTGATACCGATGATAAAATCGAAGAGGATACAGGGATGAGTATCCCAGATATTTTTGAAAAAATGGGAGAAATTAAATTCAGAGAGCTGGAAAAAAAAGCTGTCGAAGAAGTATCTAAGTTAAGTAACCATATTATAATTACAGGCGGAGGCGTGGTTTTAAATAAAGAAAATATGGATAATTTAAAAAAAAATGGAACAATAGTGTATCTCTATGCCGATCCAGCGGTTATTTATGAAAGGATAAAGAACGAAACCCATAGACCGCTTTTACGTGTTAAAGATCCTAAAAAAAAGATCAAAGAATTAATGGAGTACCGAGCCCCATTCTACGCAAACCACGACATTAAAATAGACACTTCAAATCTAACTGTAGACGAAGTAGTTGATGAAATTTTAAAAGCTTTAAAAGATAAACTCTAGAAGCTTTTTCCTTTCTCAAAAATATAAATTGGAGCTTCCTTAGAATTAACTACTTTCACGGGTTCCCATCCTCTAAGCTTAAAGGCGTATGAACCAACTCTAGTACCCGGCTTTAGCTCCTTCTCAATCCTATCCCTCAATGCCTCTTGCACCTGCAATGTTAAATACATAGTTACAACATCTGCGTCCCTTATAGTGAGCTCTCTTCCTCCTAAATGATACCAGAATCTCTGAGAAAAAAAGTTATCCTTGATAACAGTAATCCTATCATGCAATCCTAAATTCTTTATATCCTCCAGCGACCATTCTACAAGTCTCTGCCGCACCTCGATTCCAATACATTTTGCTCCAAATTCCTCAGCAGCAATTATCAAAATATTAGCCGTACCGCTTCCGAGGTCATATAGCAGCTCCCCCTTCTTTACTTCTAAGGCCTTAAGCATTTCCCTAGCAGCTTCATCGGGTATAGGAACATATTCACAGGTGCTCATTACTCCAGCTTTCTAGCTTTTTTAAGAGAATCAATCGTTCCAGATTTTTTATACATCTCCAAAGCTTTTTTCTTATCCCCCCTCTTCAAATACAGGTCCCCTAATAGGCCTAACGGATACTCATTTCCATATGTACCCAAAGAGAGTGCGAAGTTTAGCATTTCTAAGGCTCTATTCAATCTGCCCTGTTTTATAAGCTCTTCCGCCTGAATAGCAAGGCGCATTTTTTCTTCTTTTTTTCTTTCTAAAAACGCCCTTTCCTCAGATGTTGCTTTCTTTTTTATAAGATCAGTGATCTCATTAGCGGTTAAATCCTCGTAGTTAGGCTCAAGTCTCCTAAGAATCTCATCTTCATTCATCTTTCCAGCTCCTTTACCACGACCTCCTTCATCAAGTCCACAGGAGCATCGACACCCAGCCATATTTTTTCAGATTCAGCTGCTTGATAGATAAACATCCAGAGCCCCTCGATGGTATTGCATCCCGCTTTCTTAGCTTCTTTTAACAACTTGGTTTCCCTAGGAGTATACACTATATCCATAACATGCAGGTCCTCTTTTAACATCTCTGCCGTCACTAAGGACTCATCAATTCGGGGATACATGCCAACAGGAGTACAATGGATCAATATATCTGCTTTCATAATTTCTTCTTTCTTAGTATCTTCTGTCATAATCTTCCCGCTAGCATTTATCCCTGTTTTTTTTGTAATATCAGCTATTAATCGGAGTAGCTCGTCCTTATCAATGCCTAAAATCATGATAGAATTAACATTCCCTTGTAATGCAAGAGTAACAGAAATCGCTCTTGCAGCACCGCCAGATCCTAAAATTAAAACATTTTTATCCTCTGGGTCAGCTCCCCCTTCCCTCAACGCTCTAAGAGCACCTATCCCATCGGTATTATAACCTACTACCTCTTCCCCAATTTTTATTGTATTAACAGCTCCGATTATACGTGCTTCCTCAGACAGCCTATCCAAGTACTTTATAACTGCCACTTTGTGAGGTATAGTTACATTAATACCTCTAATACCCAATGCTTTAAATCCTTTTAACGCGTCTTTTAGATCCGCCTGTTTAACCATGAACGCTACATACACACAACCTAAATTTAGTTTTTCAAATACTGCGTTATGCATAGGCGGAGATAAGGAATGCTCTATCGGGTCTCCAATTACACAGAAAACCTTGGTCTTTGCATCAATCCTCATTTCAATCCCAAAATTTCTAATGCTCTTCTAAGTTCTAATATACTTAACTGGCCTGGTGCGGTTTCATTTGAGACATACCCGTAAGTCATAACAGAACCAAAAAAGGGAGCTACTATTCTAGAGATCCTGCCGTAGTCACCCATAGCAATTGTACAGATGGGTACTTCCATTCCTTCTGCCATCTCTCGAGTTACATTTAAAAGTTTAATTACATCTTTTTTTGAGTTAGCAGTCACCGCAAGTTTCGCAACATTTGCCCCAATCTCGACTTCTTCTTCAAGGATACTCATCATGGCATCTTCCGCAGGGGTAGAACTTAGATCATGATACGATACTATAACCTTTTTATTCATCTGCCTTGCTTCCTTTATCAGTTCGTCTCTTTGTTCGCCTTCCATAGCTAACTCTATATCTACTATGTCAGCTAATTTAAGAGAGTCCCTTATGCACTCGATTCTATCCGCTTCTGTACCCGCGAATGCTCCTCCCTCTTTTTCCCCTCTCAAAGTAAGTATTACTGGTAAATCCGTTTGAATCCTCACATTCCTTAGCAACCTTTTTATTTCAGATTTATAAGCTCTTTGGATATCATGAGACCTTACATTCAATCCATCAGCTCTTATCTCTATTATATCCGCACCATCAACCCCCCTAACATCTTCCAGATATTCTTCAACAGTGTTTGCAATTATCGAAGCACAAATAGCCGGTCGTTTAGAAAAGATATCATTGGTCATATCTTAATTAATTAAAAAATCTATTTTAAAATTGTATCGGAAATAGAATATGGATTACGAACTTGAGATTAAAAGAGGTGGATATATGATTGACGAAACAATTACTTTAGCCTTAATAATTTTTATCTCACTTCTAGTCGGCTTTATAGTAGCGAGGAAAATAACGAAAAAAGAATATGATCTAAAATTTGAGGAATGGATTAAGGAAAAGGAGAGCGAAATAAGAGAGGACGCAAAGAGGAGAAGCAGAGTAACTCTAGGAGGAAAGTTTAGCGAACAGCTTGCTCCCTTTCTACCTGGTTTTAACTATGATCCAACAGACGTCAAATTTCTAGGAGACCCTATCGATATGGTCGTCTTTAAGGGTAGAAGTCATAACAAAATAGAGGAGATAGTTTTCTTAGAAATTAAAACAGGTAAAAAAGGGCTAGATAAACCCCAGAGAATGGTTAAAGAAGCTATAGAAAATAACAAAGTTAAATTCAAATTATATCGAGTCCCAGATGGAGTAACTAAATTTTAACTATTCTATTTTATAATAGGAAGGGGTCAAAAACCCCTTTCCTAAAATATTCTATCCGATTAGAGAGAGTTGCTTTTTAGATAACTCCTGCCATCCCAGCGACCATTATAACTAGAAATATAGCTATACAGGCCGCACCAATTGCTCCTACAATGTCGCCGAGCATTAGGATACACCTCCTTCGACTAAGTATGATAAAATCTCCCGGCCCATTATAAAAATTTTTCGGTGTTTTACATGTAATTAACATGTAAATTTACTTTTAACGTTTTATTTCTTAAGAAAATTTCAAAATATGTTAAATAAAATCTACTTTAAATCAGAATTCTTTTATATTGTGAAGTTTAAGATGGAGGCTAAATGAAGCAGAAACAAGTATATATATTAATTGCTATTGGTGTAGCTATTCTTTTTTTCGGGGGCATTATATCACAGAGCAACCAGATAGGTGGAAAGCCTAAAGAAACAACTCAAGAAGTAGATAACCAAAATGTAGTCAATGAAGAAAACTCTGAGCTTTCTAAAGAGGAAGTAGCAAATATGACAATGGAGTTTATTAATAGCCGTATTCTTAATCCCCAAGGCGTAACAGGCACTCTTGAGAAAGTTGAAGAACTCGGAGAAAACCTTTATGTCATTGTACTCAAAGTTCAATCTGGACAGCAAGCTCAGTTTTTCTCCGTATATGCTACTAGAGATGGAAGAGTTATTCTACCAAACCAAGATGGAATAGTAGTCATAGATCTCAAATCTGAACTGCAACAACCTACGGAGGAAAGTAATAGAACATATGAGAGAGTTACTCTAAGCGCAGATGATGATCCATGTATCGGTCCAGATAACGCTCCTGTAGTTGTTATTGAATTTTCGGATTTCCAGTGCCCATTCTGTAGTGGAGTAGCCGGATATAATGAAGGAATTACTTCCAGAATGAAGTCAAGAGACCCAAATTGGGAACCTCCAGTACCTAAGCTAAAGGAATTAGCAAAAGAGGGAAAAATAAGATTTGTATACAGGGACTTTCCGCTAAGTAGCATACATGCCCAGGCACAAAAAGCTGCAGAAGCTGCACAGTGTGCTTATGACCAAGGCAAATTCTGGGAAATGCACGATAAGTTATTCCAAGGCCAGCAAGAATGGAGTGGAAATGAAGATGCGGTTTCTATTTTCAAAAGATATGCATCAGAATTGGCCCTTAATATGGTACAATTCAATGAATGTCTAGATTCTGGGAAATACGAATCCGAAGTTATGAAGGACTATCAAGATGGATTAAAAGCAGGTGTATCGGGTACTCCAACGTTTTTTGTTAATGGAATTCCTGTTAGAGGGGCAGTGTCATTTGAAGTTATTGAGCAACTAATAAAGAGCGAAACAGCTGGAAAGGGGTCAGCACAGACTAAAACCTTTGAGAGTTGTGGACAATGATTTAAAGATCTTTTAAAAATCTTTCTATTTTTTCAATAGACGAAGAAAATTCTTCTAACGCCTTTGGGGAGCTTCTAGAAATATCGGTTTCTGTAATAATGCCCACAAGCTTTTTATCTTTCACAACAGGCAATCTTCTAATCTTCTTGTTGATTAAAATCTCCGCCGCCTTAGTTATATCCTCATCAGCTTCTATTGAGATCACGGGAGAAGTCATAACTTTCTCTACCCTTGAGTTTAAATCTAGATTATTTAGGATTACCTTCCTGACCATATCCCTCTCAGTAATTATCCCTACAGGTTTCTTATTCTCAACAACTAACAAGCTACTTATATTATGTTTATCCATCAACTTAGCGGCCTCTAATACTGAAGAACTCTTATCAACTGAAACTACATTTTTAGACATGATATCCTTGACTTTTAATATTTAAATTCCTCCCAAATATCCTGAGGTTTACTAAACATTACTCTTTACATATATATTAACCCCATTAATCTATTTTTAACATACTTGATCAAATCTTTATTACCAAAAAATTTACTTCCGATTTAATTTAATAGAGTAACGGAGGTTGATAAAAATGGAATATTTAGTTATAGGGGAGCAACTAGAATGTGTTGAAACTGAAAAAATAATGGAAATTGCTAAGTCTGGATTAGAGTATAGGAATAGTTTAAAAAAGAGTAGGAAGATACTATATTTTGGTAATTTTACAGGAAAAAGAGGCGGCTGTGCAATATATAATGTAAAAGACCATATTGAACTTCATAAACTACTACATGAGGACCCTATGTATAAATTCATGAAATTCGATATAATTCCATTAACTCCCCCAGAAAAAGTAATTGAGCTTATTGATAAAATACACGAGTAAAGATACTCCTACCCAAGTTATATATAACCTGACAACACAGTATGTACGAGGAAGGAGAGTGGCTTATTCATCCCTTTCTGATTTAGATAAAAGCAATAAAAAGATATTAATGTTTGGAGGAAAAGGAGGAGTAGGAAAGACAACGACGTCCTCCGCTACTGCCTTACATTTTGCTTTAGAGGGAGAAAAAACTCTGCTAATCTCAAGTGATCCTACCCAGTCTCTCAGCGATATATTTGAAACTTTGATAGGCTCGCAAGAAACGGAGATAAAGAGAGTTAAAAATTTGTGTGCCTTAGAATTAACTACCGAGGAAATATTACGTAGATGGAGAGAAAAATTTGGGCCAGAAATTTTTGAAGCTATTTCCTCAATCGCTCCAGTAAAATATGAAATAGTGGATTATATAGGCTCATCTCCAGGTATAGAAGAGGAATTTATGTTAGATTACATTCTAAATCTAGTGAGAAATAAAAAGTATGATAGGATAATTTGGGATACCGCACCAACAGCTACAACACTTCATCTTCTTAATATGCCTCTCAAGTTCTTAGATCACTTAAGCGCAGCTACGCATGTTTATGCTTCTCTGCAGAGTTATATAGATAAGATAAGACAGAACCTTGGGGTTAAAAAAAAGAAAAGGAGCATGGTTGAGATTATAAGTGGGTGGAGAGATCTCTCTCATGAAATACTAAACCTAATTAGAGATCCAGACACTACAGAATTTATAGCAGTGACCATTCCTGAAGGTCTTGGAGTAAACCAGACGGAAAGACTCATCACTGAATTTGAGAAATATGGACTGCGAATTGGTCATTTAATAATAAATTTTGTTGTTGAATATCCCGAGTGCCCATTTCATAGACAACGTTACACTATGCAACAGCATTATATACAGGACTTGGAAAGAAAGTATGGCGAAAAAATAAAAATTGTAATACTGCCTCATTTTCCTGTAGAAGTCAAAGGTATAGATAAGATTAAAGCCGTAGAGGAGATTCTCTTTAAATAATTTTCATAAATTTTTAGGAGGCATATAAACTTTATTCAAAAAATTAGTAAATTTATTCAAATAAACTATTTATTAAAGTTTTCAGCAAATATTTTTTAATGAATATAGGAACCAGGGAAAGAATCTTATTAATATTTTTGCTTTCTTTCCCGGCGGTCTACGCTGTTGCGATTTCTAATTCTCCTTATGAGTTTCAAGTGGAATACCTAAGCTCATGGGGTAACGCCGTAATATGGAATTTTAATACAAAGGGAGTTATAAGAGCTGCACCTTTAATTGTTGACATAGATTTGGATGGTAAAAATGAGATATTGATTACCTCGTATGATAATTATATATACAACTTAGCATACCAAGATGGCCTAAACCTAAGATGGAAATTTCAAACCGGAAACTGGATATCAGCTACTCCCTCTGTTGCTGACCTAGATAGAGATAATTCTAAAGAGATTATCTTCGGAAATCATGATGGTATAATTTATGTTATTTCTCCTGATGGAGAATTAAAATGGAGTCATAATATAGGTGGTCAGATTACTGACACTCCTACGATCGTAGATTTGGAGAAAGATGGTTATTTTGAGATACTCGTTGGAATCCAGGGAGGAGGCGTATATTGCCTAGACCATGAAGGGAACGAAAAGTGGATTTTTAATGCGAGTAGACCTTCTTCTCCGGTAGAAGTTGCAGATATAGGCGGAGATGGAACTCTTGAAATACTTCTGGGAAGTAATGATGGAAAAATCTACATACTTAACTCTACTGGCGAGATTATAAGGATTCTTAATTTTTCAAGTCCTGTCAAATCAGTAGTAGGGTTACCAAATTCAGTTATCATCGTCGGAACCTTAGACGGGCATATTTATTGGATCCGTAATACAGAAATCCAAGGATATTACAAGATAGATGGATCAATATATTCTCCTCCCTCCATTTATGACTTGGATTTAGATGGCAACTATGAGATTTTAATAGGTACTCTCGAAGGAAAGGTGTACTGCCTTAGTTCTTATAACTCAAAAAAATGGACTTTTAATACTGGTGGAGCAATTTTTAGTTCTCCAACAGCTGGGGACATAGATGGTGATGGCATTTACGAGGTGTTAATAGGTAATCAGAACGGCAAAATAAACTGTCTCTCTCACGATGGAATTAGAAAGTGGAGCTATAACGTTGAGAATCCTGTTAGAGCTTCTATAACGCTTGGGGACATTACTGGGGATGGCCTGCCTGAAATTTTGATAGGAAATGATGGAAATAGCGTTAAAATTATAATGGTTGGAGAGGACTCTGATAAAGACGGAATTAACGATGCTGACGAGTATTTCTTAGGTACTAATTTTTTTGATAGAGACACCGATAAAGATGGGATTATAGATTCTAGAGATGAAAATCCACTTAACCCCGATAGAAGAATTTTGAATTCCTTCAAAGAAAAATCACTCTCCTTTTTTTTACTTTTATTGTCATCTCTAGTCTTTTTAACTCTGATTTTGATAATTAAGTTCAATATTAAGGGTAGACTCAGATCCCTACTTTATGGGATTTATTATCAGAAAAATAAGATATATGATATTGTAAAATTTATATCTCGCCTTCCAAATAAATTCAAAATTTTACTTCTAGCTACTCTATCTATTTTCATGTTAGTCTTTATGGTACTGAGTTTCAAGTTTTATTATTTTATGTATTTCGATTCTCGAATGTGTCTAGTTTTTTGCCATGCCGGAGCAAAGCTTATGGAGGAACCTTATTACTTGTGGGAAGAAAGCGTACATGGAAAGGTTACAAACTGCCACGACTGCCACCATGCGTATCCGCATCAGGTCCCACTAGAACTAGTTATGGCGTTTGTTGAAAGGGTAACCGAGATAGAAGGACATGCTCACGTACCCGATAAGGTATGCACTAACTGCCATCTACGTGAAGACTTTGTAACTCCGATTTTTAATCCTATAGTATCCCCAAGTTACATAAAATTAAATAGCAGTATTCTGCCTCAGAGGAGCAATCCAAGTTTAATAGGTCATGACGTACATGTCGGTAGAGAAGGGATCTCATGCACAGAGTGTCATGCGCCAGATGTACACAGATTCCTTCCGCCACCCACGATTTGCGAAGAATGCCACTATGACCCAACTCTAAAACGCAATATAAGAGCAGAGGTGACACATGAAGAAGATTAGTAAGTTCTACACAACCGTTCTATCTGCCTTATATACGATGTTTTTCTTTAATGGCTTTTATTATTTGATAGTAGGGAATATGTTAGCGTATATCCCTATGGACTGGTGGCCGAAAATTAACATCCTCTCCGAGGCTATAGTAAAGGGATTTATAATAGGACTAACTGGACGATTTTTATTTGAAAAAACTGGGATTAGAGGATTCCTTCCGTATGGGGTAATCGGGTCTGTCATAGGCCTTCATCTTATGGGGGTTCTTTTTGCACTCGCTACTCCATTTGGCACGTTTTACATTAAAGGTCCAAAGTTTGTTTTTGTCCTTACTTTCTACTTCACGATGATGGTCATCATAGGGAGTATTGGACCAACAGCAATTAGGAGGATAATAAATGCTTTCCACACTAAGGAAGTTATACCGGAGGAATAACTCTTGGAAAAGATGCTACAACTTTTCGTTATGATTAGTATACTAATATCGTTACCTACTTATGCAAGTGAAATCGAAAACTTAGCTCCTAAATATTCACCGACAGATCAGGATTTAAGCGAAGAGTCCCTAGATTTTAAAGAAATAACTCACCATGCCTTGCTTGGTTGGCAACTGTCATCATTTATTTATAGAGAAAAGGAAGGGGTTTATAGCGAGGAATGTGAATATGTAAAGGGTTCTAAAATAATAAGAGTTAAAGTATTAGAATTCCCAAATGAGTTCTCAGCAATTACTTTTTTTGAGGATTTAAGAGAAAAAGCTATTTCATCTGGAGATGTACCTTCTAGAGAATTTGGAGACGAAGGTTTTGTTACTTCTGAGAAGTCTCGTAACCGCCCTTATAGGAATGTTTTTAGATTAGGAAGATTTGTTGTACATGTCGAGCGAGTAGAGTTAGCAAGTGCGTATGAGATTAAAATGATGGCCCGGTGGATGATGTTTAACCTTCAATCACTAGTGGAACCTGAGAGAGAAGATTTTATCCTAGGTCCAATAAGGATCGGAAATTATCAATTCTATCCTTACCTAGAAGCCGATAGCCAGGGGTTACGAATAGTTGCTTTTAATCTCTATATTCCTAAACCATCAGTTATAATATTAATTACGGTAGTGCTAAGTAGCTTTATAGCCCTCCCTGTTGTAATTCTTTTTTTGAAACACAAAGTAATGATGATCATTCTTTCTAAACTGAAGATGAGGGGGCTTAGGGAAGAAAAATGAAAGAAGCTGATCTAACCCTGATACATCCGCCTACAATATATGATTTTAGGGAACGCCTAGGCATATGGAGCCCCATAAACGATTTGGTACCCTCTACCCCAATATTTGAGATGTACCCTCTGGGATTTGCTTCAATAGCCTCATATCTGGAGAGACAGGGATTCTATGTAAAAATTGATAATATAGCTCTCAAAATGCTTTGTAAGAAAAACTTTGACGTTGAAGAACACCTTCGAAAGATTAAAACTAAGGCAGTAGGAATTGACCTTCACTGGCTTCCTCATGTACATGGAGCAATAAATCTAGCAAAGATCTTCAAAAAGTGGCATCCGGAAATTCCTATTATTTTTGGGGGCCTCTCTTCCTCATATTATTACCATGAACTGATGAAATTTGATTATATTGATTTCGTTATAAGAGGAGACTCATGCGAGCTGCCCCTCCTAAAGCTACTTAACATTCTTGAAAATGGAAAAGACTATGGGAAAGTCCCTAACCTAGTATATAAAAAAAGCGACAAAATAGTAGTAAATCCATTATCCTATGTACCAAGAAATCTAGATGACTTTTCGATAAATTATTCTTTTTTCCTCAAAGGCTTGAAAAGCATGCGGAGTCTAATGGATTTTATACCATATATGAATTTCCTAGATAAGCCTATTATGGCTGTATTGAGCTGTAAAGGATGTAAAAATAACTGCCCGACATGTGGCGGTTCCAGATTTGCTTACAGGAATATATGTAGAAGGAGAAATATCGCATTTAAGGAACCAGAAAAGATAGTTGAGGATATACTTGCTATTTCCTCATTTAAAAGTCCTTGTTTTATAATAGGGGACTTACTCCAAATAAGTAGAGATTATGGAGAAAGGATACTAGAACTCTTAAAAAAAGAAGATATTGATATCCCAGTTATATTCGAGTTTTTTTCACCCCCAACTAGACTTTTTCTAGATAAATTATCTAAATCTATTCCAGATTTCTCTATTGAGATCTCGCCAGAATCCCACGATGAAGAAATACGACGTCTTCAAGGAAGATGTTATACTAATAACGAACTGACTAAAATGATAGACACTGCGCTTGAAAAAGGTTGTAATAGGTTTGACATATACTTTATTATTGGACTCGGCCATCAAACATGGAATAGCGTAATGGAAACTGTAAGATACTGCGAACATCTTTTAGAAAAATTTTCTAACGACGGTAGAATACAGCCCTTCTTATCTCCATATGCGCCATTTTTAGACCCGGGTTCATTGGCTTTCGAGCACCCCAATAAATATGGCTTTATTAAACATTGCAAAACCCTCAAAGACCATTTCGATCTTCTAGAAACTGCTATCACATGGAGAGACCTTCTAAGCTATGAAACCCAATACCTCAAACGGAGCGAGATAGTTGAGTTGACGTATAGATCTGCTATGAAATTAGCAAGTATAAAAGAAAACTACGGGATACTAACCCAAGATGAAAAAGAGAAGATTCTCTATCAGATAAATGCCTCTAGAAAGATCATAAAGACAGTTGATGAACTTAGAGCTAAAGGTCTGTCCTCACAAATGATAAGGGAAGACCTCGAATATTTGAATAATAGGATATTTTGTGGGAGTAGCGAGTTGAACTGGTCCAAAATAGGCATAAAGGAGGTTCTAAAAAATTTTGGATTATCCCTCAGGTGATATACATCTCATTGGGAGAATTTTGTTATTCTACACGGCTTTAATGACTATCGCTTTAACCACTGCGAGCAGTTTCTTTGTATTTATTCTAATAGCACTCGCTCCATTAAGCATTACTTGTCCAGATTTATTTGACCGAACATACATAGTTAATTCACTATTAGGCTTAGGTTTTGGAATTATGTTGGTTATTGCCCAATCAATAATGATTTTGAGAATCTTTAATGGAGATCTAGCAGGTGCTCTGCTAATAGGAGTCTTGGTTTCTAGCCCTCCACTTCTAGGTATTACTACGGTAATAGGCGCATTAATAGGTTATTATAAAAAGAAAAGAGGCGGAGGGGCTTCTGGGTTTGAGAGTATACTTTTCGAAGAAAATATAACAGATACAATTAAATCCTCACCGCAGGCATGATTTTATCTCTAATCAATTTAATTGACTTTTCTTTATCGGGCCCTATTGGTGAGCCTATCACAATTTGAGAAACGCCAAGCTTTTCAAGTTCTTCTATCTTTTGAAGACATTCTTTAGGAGTGCCATAAATACAAAAAGAATCCATCATGTGATCGGTTACTGATTCAAAGGCCTTTTTATATTTTCCTTCAGTTAGGAATCCTTTTATAGTATCTATCTCCTCCCTGGGGATATTATGTCTCTCTAATATTGAACGATGAGATCCTGCAACGATGAATGCCACCATAGGCCGCGCTGCTTTTTTCGCCTTTTTTGGATCCGAGTCCACCGAGAAACAAGTAAAAGCAGATACATCTATCTTACGGCGCCTTTCTCCCTTTCCTTTATTTATCTGCCTTATTGCAAATTCTAAGTCCTTTTCATGAGACGCATTCACTAAAACTCCGTCAGATACCCTACCAGCCATCTCAAGCATCCTAGGACCTTGAGCACCAACGTATACAGGGATCTCCCTATCAGCCTTAATGTTTAGAGCAACACCAGGTATTTTATATATTCTACCATTGTAATTTACTCTTTCTCCTCTCAATAACCCTCTAATTATTTCTATGCTCTCTTCAATAGTTTCCACAGGATTCTTCCTCTCAATGCCTGCAGAATCTAAAGTAGTTTTATCGCCAGCTCCAATTCCAAAAACCGCTCTGCCGCCCGATATTTTATCCAAAGATAAGACGGTGGAAGCATTTAATACTGGATGATAGAGATAGGGATTTGTGACCCCCGGCCCGAGTAGAATCCTGTTAGTGTAGTTAGCTATAGTGGTTAAAACTATATAAACATCCAAGTTATTGAAGTGATGGGTAACCCAGATGCAATCAAATCCTGATTTCTCTGCTAATACACCGTGGTATATCGTCTTGAGATAGTCTTCACTTGGAATAAACTCTATACTAAAACTTAATCCATCGGCATATTTATTCATAGGAAAGTAATATTGAAAGAGAGCAACATAAAATTTTATTCAAAATGTTTTCACTCCCGTTGTACTTTTTTGTCAATTTTATCTATGAACTCTTGCTCTGAGATTAGTCCCTCGGTTAAGTCTAAAACAGCTTGTGTTTGAACTTCAAACTCTGCAATTAAAGTGCCATTATTAAATACCTGTACAATAATCTCAGGGGTTTCAGGAGCAATACTTGCTACTGCCCCCATCGTATAATAAGCTACCTTTTCAATATCATATCCTAAATCTACGTCGACACCAACTAAAGTTCTCTCGAAAGCGACATCTACCACAGAATTATCCAAACCAGTGTTTATTGGGGTGTAAGTACTACCGTAAAAGAACATTCTAGGATTTCTAGCAGGATTATAAACCGTGAAATGTCTGGGGGGGCGTATATCTATAAGAAGTATACGAAGTTACTCGAGTACTCCAGCCTCTATAATAAGTTGAAGGATGCCTATAAATTCCTGCTGTTCTAGAATAGAGATTATGCCAACGATTTATAATCCTCAGGCCTGAGTTAGGCATATACCCTCTGACTGTGCCATATCTATTAATAACCCGCAATGTGTTATCCTTTGGTATCGACACAACTCTAATCCTATGGACAGTAATGGTTAGCGTTGCTCTCGCTCCGTTGAAAATTATTTCTTTACTACTTCCTTTGTTGATATTATAGCTTTTATATGGGTTTTTTTGATATATACGAGAAATAAAATTTGCGAATTTAAATTTTGGGTTCTTTGATGTTATCTTGATATCCCCAGATCTCAAGGCGAGTAGAAATGCTGCCTTAGGATCACTTGCTTCACTAATATCCCTCAGGACACCATAGCTAGTTGAAACAGTTAATGTCGGGTTATTTATTTTATCCTTAATACTAGAAATTTCAGAATTTGTTAATTCAACTCCTAGTGTTTGCTCTCCAATGTCCGGTGACTCTAAAATTATATTTATTCTCTGGTTGTCTACTAAACTAATAACATTGTCAGGCAGATGTTCTATCTGAACTCTAGCATATGTTCCAATCTCACAATAACTCTCTAGGTTTCTGATCCTCGAAATTTTAATATCATTTTGTTCAACTATCCCACTAATTAATTTTCCAGTTTCTGGGTCAGTATCTCTACTCTTATTTTTGTTGGTATTCTTTATTCCCTTCCCTGATTTTTTAATATTTTCTCCAAATTTCCAAGGTCTAGCTGGCGTGCCTATATCAGGTAATTTAATTTTTATTTTCTTTGCGACATTACTGACAAAATTTACACAGCTTTAGTTTCATATGAAAGCATAATTTTGGAGAAAATTATGAATTATTTTTTAAGGTGCTCATTAAAACATGTAGGATTATGTCTGAAAAGTTTAATTTATTTTTCTTATTTTTTGATTTTACATTCTTATTAAGATACTATACGTATAATATATTTAATATTAACTCTTTTTTTCAAAAGAGAGTATATTTAAGATGGTTTAAAATAGAAAATTTTAAATATCACAGCCTAATTAAAGTTGGTATATGGCTTCTAATTTAAAGGAGGAGTTAAGAAAAGTAGCATTTGAGAATGAGTTTGAGTTTTTTGGAGTTCCTGACCTAGAAGAGCTGGAGAAAGTCCCGTTTCCACCACACAGAGGCTTATCAAAACCATCAGAATTTATGCCGGGAGTTAAATCCGTAATCGTCTTAGGATTTCATGTTTGGGACAGAGCAATGAATACTGTAGTGGCTTCTGCTATCCCACCAGACAAGATACCTTTTGATATAGTCGAAGGGAGTGTCTATTACAACATGTATTATGAAATCGTAGAGGCCCGTGCCTGGAGAGTTTGCAAATGGTTGTGGGACAAAGGCTATGATGCTGTACCCACAAATGCGGGGATCCACCTAAAAGCGGCGGCAACCCTTGCAGGATTGGGATTCATAGGTAAAATGACTCTGGTATTAACACCAAAGTATGGTCCCCGCCAACGATGGGTAGGGATATTAACAACCGCCAAGCTAGAACCTGACGAGCCATGGAAGTTTACACATGGCGGGGAAGGCGACCTCTGTAAAGACTGTGAGATTTGCATTAAGGCATGTCCCACTCAAGCGATAATCCCAGGGTATTCCTACGGAGTTGAACCAGGCAAAAAAGTTAATTTTGATCGTTGCATCGTCCCTCAAGAACTTTTTGATAAACCGTCTGAGGAAGCGATGAAGTATTTTAGAATAGTAGATAAAAGAGCACTAACGGAATGCACTATCTGCCACGATTCCTGCCCGGTAGGGAAAGAAAACAGTGAAAGAAAAGCAGCTGAATGGAGACCTACACCTTTTAAGAAAAAAGCGTAACCTTCCTCTATTAAAATGAGGAATTCCCCTTTAATAGCTTTTTTAGTTTAGTTTATCTACGGCTTATAGAATGCGCTGTAAAAGGAGGGCTTTTGAATTAGACTGGCTTTAAGATATGAAGAAAAAATTCATATTTCCTTTTTTCCAAGAGACGAAACTACCAACCTGATACCTAGAGAGACCTGAGCAAGACTCTTATAGACGGAGCAAAGAATGGCGGCATTGCAAAGATGAATGCCGAAAACTACTGCGATAAGTTGCGAAGGCATAAGCTAAAAGAAGCCTTTGGTTACAGGAATATTCATTCTACTATCAATTTCCCTCTTATCATACCCATCTGGCAGTGAAACTCGTACTCACCGGGTTTTTCTGGAGTAAATTCTACAGGAACAACTTCTCCCTCCGGTAACTTTGCAGACTTGTTAAAATCACCGAAAACCACCATCTCTGTACACGAAGAAGACTCCTGACGTAGAAAATTCAGTCTCACAGGTTTTCCAGCCCTTACCACAATAACATCCGGACTATAGCCTCCTTTGACAGTTACTTGTACCTCTTGGACATCACCGGTCAAAGTAGCTTTAACCCCTTCTTTTTTAGGGAACCAGAAAAACCATATAATGAATATTATGAGTCCTATCCCTACTAGATTTACGATAACCGCGGACATCTCACGCCTCCTTAGGTTTAAATGCCCTAAGCCTATTGGCATTAGTAACGACAGTGACAGACGAGAAGGCCATAGCAGCACCTGCAATGAGAGGGGATAACAGCACGCCGGTAAAGGGGTATAAAACCCCTGCCGCTATGGGTATCCCCATACTGTTATAAAAGAATGCACCAAAGAGATTCTCACGGATATTTTTCATGGTAGCTTTTGAGATTTGGATGGCAGTTGAAACACTTTTAAGGCTCCCCTTGATAAACGTAATGTCTGATGCCTCTATAGCAACATCAGTACCTGTACCAATTGCCATGCCTACATCTGCCTGGGCGAGTGCCGGAGCATCATTTATCCCATCACCGACCATTGCGACAGTCTTCCCCTCTGCCTGTAAGAGCTGGATCTGACGAGCTTTATCTTCAGGCAACACCTCTGCCAGCACGCGCTCAATCCCAACCTGGCGGGCGATAGCTTTTGCAGTACGCTCATTGTCTCCTGTAAGCATGACCACCTCAAGCCCAAGTTCTTTCATAATCTTAACCGCACCTACAGAATCCTCTTTGATGGTATCGGCGACGGCAATTATTCCAGCAACTTTGCCATCTATCATGAGATACATCGGTGTCTTGCCACCTTCTGCAAGTTTTTTGGATTCTTCCTCAAGATGCGATAAAACACCTCCCTTCTGGAGCATGAGCTTTTTGTTCCCAAGTACCACTATCTTTCCCATTACCTCTGCTTGAACTCCATGCCCTGGAATGGCTTTAAATTTATTGGAGTCAGGAATGCTAATACCCCTCTCTTTTGCTCCCTCGATTATAGCCTCTCCTAAAGGATGTTCTGAACCTTTCTCAACGGCGGCGGCATTCATGAGCACATCCTCCTCACTGAAGCCTTCCAGAGTGATCACATCCGTAAGGGATGGTTTCCCCAAGGTAATGGTACCAGTCTTATCAAGAACAATTGCATCCAGTGCCTGTGCTTTCTCCAGTGCTTCACCATTCCTTATGAGTATACCATTCTCCGCGCCTTTACCAATGCCGATCATAAGCGACATCGGTGTTGCCAGACCAAGTGCACATGGACATGCAATAATCAGGACAGTCACGGCGGTCACAAGCGCAAAAACCAAAGCCGGGGGAGGACCAAAATTGTACCATACCAGAAATGTGACGACGGAGATTATCATAACTGTCGGGACAAAATAGGAGGATATTCTGTCAGCCATCCTTGCGATAGGGGCCTTAGACCCCTGAGCATCCTGAACCATTTTAATTATCTGGGCAAGAGCGGTATCCTTTCCCACTTTTTTAGCTATAAACTTAAATGAACCAGTTTTATTGATAGTGCCTCCTATAACCTCGTCACCTTCTCTTTTCTCAACCGGTATGGGCTCACCTGTAATCATTGACTCATCTACTGATGAGTTGCCCTCAACCACATTTCCATCCACAGGGATCTTCTCCCCAGGTCTCACAATAATAGTATCACCTACCAGTACTTCTTCTATCGGAATATCCACCTCTTGGCCGTCTCTTATCACCCTAGCGGTCTTGGCCTGCATACCCATGAGCTTCTTGATTGCCTCAGATGTCCTGCCCTTTGCCTTTATCTCCAACGCTTGACCGAGCACTACAAGCGCGATTACCACCGCGACTACATCATAAAAAGGTTCAGATGTCCCTTCGGGAAATATGTCTGGGAATAGGATAGTAACGGAAGAGTAAACCCATGCCGTACCTGTTCCTATCGCAATTAGGGTATTCATATCGGCAGCCCGGTGCTTAAATGCGCCCCATGCACCTCTAAAAAAATGGTTCCCAGAATAAAAAAGCACAAAAAATGCGGCAATACCTGTTATACCCCATAAAAGTCTCAACATTTCAATGTTCATGTCTTTTAATACAGGGAAAAATTTCGGGTAGCCTATGATCATGACGGGAACAGAAATTACGCCAGCAAAGTAGAATTTTCTCATGAGGCTTTTATATTCCTTCTCATGTGCCTCTGCCTCTCTATCAACCGGCTCCTCCTTCGGCATAGTCACTGTCTGATACCCAACGGTTTCGATTGCTTGGGTAAGATTTTTTATATTGGTAATTTCTGGGAGATAGTGTATGAGCGCCTCTCCTGTAGCCGGGTTTACTACTGCCGAAATCACACCCGCTGTCCTGTTTAAAACGCCTTCTATTCTAGTTACACACGAGGCACATTTCATATCTTTGATGATAATTCTTACTTCCGCGCCTCCCACCTTATAGCTTAGAGCTTCAATATTTTTTACTATGTCTGTTAGATTTATACTCGCGGGATCATATACCACAAATGCCTTCTGGTTTACGAAATTGACTTTACATTCGATTACGCCAGGTAATCTCTTTAGAGACTTCTCTATCGTAGCCACGCATGTGACACATTCCAAGTTGACTATGGGCAGTTCGATATGTACCGCACCTGCTACCCCTTCTGGAACACCTGTAGTAGCTGACGGTATAATCCTACCACTCACTTTTTTGTTGTCTGTCAGATTATTGCCTCCTGATTAGATAATCAAGCTTCTCCCATATTTATGATTATTTGTTCCCTTCTATGCTTTTATATTAACAGGTTCTTAGTACATAGATCTGAAATTGAAAAAACACGCTTAAGATGCAGAGAATATTACCTAAAAGCTTAGATGCAAACTCTCCTATGTAGATTTTTGATATGATGACTAAGGAGTGCCGGGGACGGGCTTCGAACCCGCGGCTTCCACGTTTCCCAGGCCTGAAATCCCTATGAGCGTGGCACTCTAACCAGGCTGAGTTACCCCGGCTTATTTTAATATGTTCACTCCTTTTTTGGACCCTACATGGACTTCACAAGTAAAGCCAGCGAAAATGCCGTTTTCAATCACTCCTATAACCTCGTTGAGCTCCTTTTCCAACTTTCTTGGGTCCTTAATTAATCCAAAATCGCAATCGAGTATAAAGTTTTTGTTGTCAGTAATATATTCTCTATTATCATCAGTCTGACGAATAATTGGGTTGGCTCCGAGTTCTTTTATTTTAGATGCCGTAGGTTTCCAAGAAAAAGGCAGTACCTCTACTGGTACAGGAATGTTCAATTTTTTAACAAGCTTACTGTCATCGACTATTATTACCAACCTCTTTGAGCATGATGCCACGATTTTTTCCCGTGTATGCGCTCCACCCCCACCTTTTATTAAATTTAAATCGCTGTCAACCTGATCAGCCCCGTCAATATCTATATCTATAACTTCATATTCTTGGAGGGTTGTTAATGGAATACCACACTTTTTAGCTAGTGCTTCCGTAGCTTTTGATGTAGGTATCCCTAGGATATCCAATTCCTCCTTCTCGATCTTTTTACCTAACTCCAAGATGGCATATCTGGCCGTAGACCCTGTGCCTAAACCTACTATATCTCCATCTTTTACTAAACCAACTGCTGATACCGCGGCTTTTCTCTTTTCTTCCATATTTTTTTCCTCTCATTTATTTTTTTTAATCCGGGTAAATATGAGATCCATAGCAGAGGTCCTGCCCCCAAAAAAACTTATTCTACCTTCAATTATATCATTTATGGAATCTGCCACTACTCCAGACGCCCCTATTTCATCTACGCTATGAGCATCACTTCCAGCGGTCTTTCTTAGGCCATATTTCTCTGCAAGTTCTAATGCTTTTCTGTTAAACTTATCAAAAACACATCTGGAATTTATTACTTCAATAGCATCCACCGCTTTAAGCATTTCTTCGTTAAATCTTAATCTGTTTATTCTAAAAAAATCGAAGGGGTGAGGTATGCTGATCATTGCACCTTGAGATCTCATCTCGTCAATTACCTCCCAGAAGCTCCTAGATTTTATCTCCTCGTTTAAAAAATATCCTATTATCTCGCCCTTATTTGTCTTTATTTCAGCGCCTACTATTACTTCAATATTTTCCGCTATTTTACTTGCTTCTACTCCTCCCTTTATCGTATTGTGATCCGTTACTGCAATGCCATCTAATCCTCTTAACTTAGCTGTGTTCAAAATCACCTTGGGATGGAGATTGCTGTCTTTTGAATATCTGCTGTGAATATGAAGGTCAAACCTCATAAGCTTAAAAAAATTCATACCAGAGTTATTATGGTTTCGCTAGATTGAAAGCTATCTCAAAAAATACACCTGCTAGCTCAACGCCTATGTCTTGAATATCCAGTATACTTAACTTTACCTCGCTGGGTTCAATTATATTTATTAGTACGGGAGTATACTTAACAGCTATATCAAAAAGAGTTGTAGGGCTATAGAGTATAGCATCTATACCTATAACACCGCTGAAGGGTGTTTCACTTTCAACTTTTTTACTTTTAACCTTATTTACAGCTACATCCTCAGGAAGCGAGGCTAAAAAGCGCCTAATTGCTTCTCTCCTATTTTTACCCGTTCCTTCTACAACAATTTTCGCTCTTATGCCACCTTGATCAATTAGTTCCTCGATTTCGTCATCAGTAAGCCCTACTTCCTTTACTTCTGTTCCTGAAAATTCGAATCTAACTTTATATTTATCGTAAAAAGTCTTACAAATTCTAATTACTTCCCCCACTGCTTTTAAGAATTCCTTTGAGCTTAATTTAAGATTTTCAGGCTCATAAATTTCAATCGCTGACGGCCCATAATTTATAGAGGCAATAACATATGCCTGGAAGCTAGAGAACTCAAGCTCAACTTCTAGAGTTGATGAAAAATTTCCGTTATCTTCAATGACTTCACCAAAGTCCTCTTTTTCAACTTTGATATCTTTGTCTCTTCGAATCTTTTCTGCTAGGGATTTTATAGAATCTCTCACAAGCCGCTCATTATTCCCTTGAGCTTCGATATAGAATACTCCTTTAATCATACAGACCGAAAGGTATTTTTATACACCTTAATAAATATTCCCTACTAAAATGGTTGTCCTTATTGAATCTTCAATTATCAAGATAATTATAGGAATCGCTTTAATTTTTATAGCCTCTCGGATAGTAGGATTTCTTGTAAAATTGGTTGGCCTTGGTTTTGTTGGTTATGGAGGAGTGAAATACTTCTCTACTCACGAAATAGCTAATGAAAATACTATAATACCCCTAATAGTAGGGTTACTGCTTATATTTATCGGTAAAGGAATGGCTGAGACAGTTATACGAATTGCCGGTGCTCTCGTAATCCTTTGGGGTATCCTGGGGCTGGGGGTTTTACCTTAAGAAATTTATATAATAAATTATCAAAAATATAAACAAAATACAATAGGAGGACCTGAAGGGAAATTAGGAGAGAGGATATGAAATCTGAAGAAAAATCGTCTTTTTTTTGGAAAACATTAAATAGAGGTATAAATACGAAGGGCTAATTAGGAGAGGATAGTATGGAAGACATTACATGGAAAATTTATAAAAAATTTTTTATAAATATGAAACTCAAAAACAAGCTGATTCTAGGATTCTTGGTATTAGCTTTACCTCCTGTTTTATTGGTTGGCTTCCTTACATTCACATTCGTCCCAAGCGGATTTCTGAAAGACCTCTTCATATTTCTGAATATCGGTGGGTTAGTAGCCGTTATAATACTTGCCTATATCTTTTCAAGAAATATCGCAAGACAGATAATACAACTAACTAACGCTGCCAGGGAGATAGCTAATGGAAATCTAAACTATGAGATCCAAGTCGAAGAATCATCGGATGAAATAGGTATTCTAGCTGATGCCACTAAAAAAATGGTGTGGTCACTTCTTGATTCACTTGAAAGCACAAACTCTATAGTGCAGGGCGTAGGAGAGGCGCTATACATAACAAATAAAGACCTCGTGGTAACCCACTGGAACCCTGCAGCTACTAAGCTGCTTGGATTTACTCCACAGGAAATCATAGGAAAACATTGCTACGAATTCACAGAATATGACGGGATGGAATCAGCATGCCATACGCCGAACTGCTCTTCTTTTAAGGTCATTAGAGGCGAGGCGGAAACTCTTACCCGGGAGGTCTTATTAAAATCTAAAAATGGCGAAAAGATTCCTGTGAAGATTAGCACTTCTCCTCTTAAAGATGCTAGCGGAAACTGTGTTGGAGTAATAAAGCTTGCCACAGATCTTCGTGAAATAAAGGAGAAAGAAAAGGAGATAGAAGATACTAAAAATTATCTCGAAACGCAAGTTAACCGCTTATTGCCTGTTGTCACATATGCAGCAGAAGGAGACCTTACCCACGAGATAACTGCTGAAAGAGACGATGCTATCGGAAAATTGATAAATGGATTCAACACTATGGTGGCCAGTTTGAGAAACCTAATAGCAGAAGTAAAAGCAGCCGCCAAAACGGTTGCAACAACTTCCCAAAACTTAGCAACTACAGGCACTGAAGTGAATGCCTCGGCCCAAGAAATCTCCTCCAGCGTCCAGCAAATTGCTCAGGGAGCACAAGACCAAGTCAATCAAATGAATCTGGCCTCAAGAGAAATGAAAAAGATCGCAGAAATGGCCCAAAGCATTGCCAAGGGAGCACAAGCAGCTGCCGAAGTTGCTGAAGAAGCTAACTCCAATGCGAAAGAAGGTGGAGAAGCCGCTAAACAAGCTATAAAGAAAATGAGAGAAACCACAGAAGTAGTTAACCAAACGGCTACGGCTGTAAGAGAGTTAGGAGAAAGATCCAAGAAAATAGTAGAGATCGTTGACCTTATAACAAATATTGCAGAACAAACAAACTTACTTGCCTTGAATGCAGCTATTGAGGCGGCGAGAGCAGGTGAACATGGGAGGGGGTTTGCTGTTGTAGCAGAGGAAGTAAGAAAACTTGCTGAAGGTTCTGGAAAAGCGGCAGAACAAATAAGAATGATTATAAGAGAAATCCAGACGGACGTTGAAGAATCGGTGAAATTTATGGATATGAGTTCTAGGGAAGTAGATGAAGCTGCCGACGTTGTGAATAGGGCACTAGGGGCCCTAGAGAATATATTAAACTCTGTGGAAGAACTTACAAGCCGTGTAGGTGAGATATCCGCCGCTACTGAAGAACAGAGTATGGCTTCGGAAAAAGTAGTTAGAGCTATCGACGATATAGCGGCAGGGGCCGAGGAAGCAGCCGCAGGATCAGAAGAGTGTAGTGCAGCGGCAGAAGAACAAACTGCTAGTGTAGAAGAGATGACCGCGGCCGCTCAAGAACTAGCTAACTTAGCTTCTAAACTTGACGAGTTAGTTGGGAAATTTAAGATAGAAAAAGAGGCATAATGATGGATGGGGATACGGGAGAAGAGATCCAGCTAGTGGTTTTCAAATTAAATGAGGAGGAGTACGGTGTTGAGATTAATCAAGTGAAAGAGATTATTAAAAAGACAAGGATAACTAGAATACCTAAAGCACCTTCTTTTTTAGAGGGTGTAATAAATCTGCGAGGGCAAATAACAGCGGTATTAGACTTAAAGAAGAGACTTGGCCTTAAAGGGGAGTCTGGCGAGGATATATCATCTCGAATAATAATAGTAGAAGTAGAAAACACAGTAGTAGGCATGATCGTCGATTCAGTATCAGAGGTCTTAAGGATGAATGTGAAGGATATAGATCCGACTCCATCAATTTCTACAGAGATAGAGGCTGAATATTTGAAAGGAGTTGGGAAATACGGAGATAGACTAATTATTCTCCTAGACCTAGCAAAAATATTAACTCCAAAAGAGGTTGCAAAAGTTAAGGAAATCCAGTAGGTGATAGAATGGCTAGAATTTTGATTGTCGACGATGCTGCGTTCATGAGAAACATGCTAAAGGATATTTTGACAAAGAATGGACATGAAGTAGTGGGAGAAGCTGGGAGTGGTGAGGAAGCTATATTAAAATATAAAGCCCTACATCCAGACTTGGTAACTATGGATATTGTAATGCCGGGTATGGATGGAATAGAAACTACTAAAAAGATTATTTCAGAGGACCCGAGTGCAAAGATTGTAATGTGTAGTGCCCTGGGACAGCAACAAATGGTGATTGATGCTCTACAGGCGGGAGCAAGGGACTATATTGTAAAACCCTTTCAGCCCGTAATGGTCATGGAGACTATTAAAAAAGTGCTTGAAGCTCCATAAGGTGTATAACTTGTCAAAAATAAAAGTGCTGGTTGTAGATGATTCTACATTTATGAGGCAAGTTATTTCAGACACCATCCAAGCGGACCCCTCCATAGAAGTAGTGGGTACAGCTAGGGATGGAGAAGATGCCTTAAAAAAAATTAGCGAATTAAAACCGGATGTCATTACACTTGACATTGAAATGCCTAAGATGGACGGGCTAGAAACTCTTGCCCATATTATGAATAAGTTTCCTACTCCTGTTGTAATGCTCAGTGCTATGGATAAGAGAGAGGCGGATATAGTAGTCAGAGCCCTTGAACTTGGGGCAGTTGATTTCGTATCGAAAACAGGAGGCAAGACAGCTACTTTACTTGATGAAGAAACCCAAGGAGAATTAATCGACAAAATAAGGATGGCTGCTACTGTGGATGTCAAGCGTTTACAGTATATGCCATCAAAAAAGAGTTATGTGACCCGAGGACCTAGATTCGTCACTCAACAATTCAAAGTTATAACGATAGGAGCCTCAACTGGAGGCCCAAAAGCTGTAATGAAGGTTCTTTCCAGGATTCCAAAAGATGTACCTGCCTGCTTTTTAATAGTTCAACATATGCCCGTCGGTTTCACCAAGTCTTTTTCTGAGAGACTAAATGAAGTATGTGAATTGCCTGTTAAGGAAGCCATAGATGGAGATGAAATTAAACCCGGAAGGATCTTTGTCGCCCCTAGCGACTATCACATGACTGTGGAGAAAAAAGATGCCAGCCTCCTTCAGAGGGGTATTATTAGACTGGCAAAAACTCCCAAGGTGAATAAGGTTAGACCCTCTGTAGACGTTACAATGACCTCGGTGGCTGAGGTGTATGGCCCTGATTCTATGGGAGTACTGTTGACTGGGATGGGGATAGATGGCGCTAGAGGTATGCTAGCCATTAAGGAAAAAAATGGGAAGACTATCGCTGAGGATCCATCATCCTGTGTAATATTTGGCATGCCAAAAGCTGCGATTGAGATGGGTGCTGTGGATAAAGTTGTTCCCTTAGATAAAATATCTGATACTATGTTAAGTTTCTTAACATGAGGCCAGAAAGATGGTGAATGAGGAGTATCTGGACCTCTTTATTAATGAATCTCGTGAGCATCTAGATAACCTAAATAATCACATCGTAGCTCTGGAGGAAAACCCTTCGAATATAGAGGTTATTAATGAGATCTTTCGCTCTATGCATACCTTGAAAGGTATGGCTGCTACGATGGGTTTTGAAAAAATACAGATATTAACCCATAAGATAGAAGACCTTCTAGATGAAATACGCAAAAGGAAAATAGAGGCCAGATCGGATATTGTGGATATTCTATTTGAGGGATTAGATCTCCTTGAAGAATTTCTCGATAAAATTTCCTCTGGGGGAGAAGTGGATATTGATATCTCATCTGTAATAGAAAAGTTAGAAGGGTACAGGGGAGGTACTAAATCGTCTACAGAGAAAAAACCATTAAAAAAATACAGAGTAATCGTTCATTTAAGCGAGAAATGTCAGTTAAAGTCTGTTAGAGCATTTATTGTTGTCAATAATTTGAAAAAAGTGGGAGAAGTTCTAGATATAAAACCAAGAATCGATGAATTCGAGAGCGAGAATTCTGGATTTGAAATGAGGATATCGCTATCCACTGACGCAGAGAAAGAAAAAATAGCCAAAATTATTGAAACTACGCCTGAAGTATCAAAAGTTGAAGTTTTAACAGAGGAAGAATTAGTTAAAAAAGAAACTATATCAGCGAAAGGTGCCACGCCCAAAGCCAAAGTAGCTACCCAGAGTTTAAGAGTTAATATTGAACGTCTTGATACGATGGTAAATCTCGTAGGAGAATTAATCATCAATAAAGCAACTATAAAAGAAGTAGTAAGGAAATACAATTTAAAAGAACTAGAGGGCCCTATAGCAATATATGATCGGCTCCTTGGAGATTTACAGTATGAAGTGATGCAATTGAGAATGGTTCCTATGGAAAAGATTTTCAATAGGTTCCCTAGGACAGTTAGGGATATAGCACGAAAAAGAGGAAAAGAAGTAGACTTCGAAATTGAGGGGAAAGAGATTGAAGTTGATAGAACAATTCTAGATGAAATTGACGAGCCAATGATTCACCTTATTAGAAATGCAATAGATCATGGTATCGAGGACCCTGATACAAGAGAGAAAAAAGGAAAAAGTAGAACTGGAAAGCTCAAGGTAAAAGCGGTTAGAGAGAAAGACCATGTAGAAATCTACGTTGAGGACGATGGCAAGGGAATAAACATAGATAAAGTTAAAGAATCAGCGGTAAAAAAGAAAATAATTACTGAAGAAGAGGCTTCTAAATTAGATGAAAAAGAAGCTCTTAACCTACTTTTCAGGCCGGGGTTTAGTACAGCCGAGAAGGTGACGGATATTTCTGGCAGAGGAGTTGGAATGGATGTAGTTAAGGCAAAAATCGAGAGAATAGGAGGAAGCGTAGAAATACAGTCAACCGTTGATGTTGGAACTAGAGTCATATTGAAGCTACCCTTAACTATGGCTATAATACAGGCTTTATTAGTTGGAATAAATGGAGAAATCTATGCAATACCCTTACTTAATGTAGACAGAATAGTTAGTGTTAAGAAAAGTGACGTTAAGACAATAAGAAATCGGCCGGTAATAAAGATCTACGACGAAGTGATTCCTTTAACTAAGCTTGAAAAATATACTGAGAAGGAATCTAAAGACAGTTATTCGGTGGTAGTAGTGGAGAAAGGAGATAAGAAAGCGGGTCTTATCGTTGATGAACTAATATCACAGCAAGATATAGTTATTAAGTCATTAGGAGAAATGTTCAGTGAAACAAAAGGTTTCTCGGGAGCCACAATCTTAGGGGATGGAAGAGTGGCCCTGATAATTGATACGGCTTCCCTTACAAGCGAGGTGGAATAAATTGAAGATAGAGGAGTTGAGCGAAAAACAGTTAGATGCTCTTAGAGAAGTAGGGAATATTGGAGCTGGCAATGCTTCTAGTGCTCTTTCTCAGATGGTAATGAAGAACGTTAAAATACGTGTACCTAGAGCCTATGTAGCTCCTATAGAAGAACTATCGAAATTGATAGGTGACCCAGAAGATATCATAGTGGGCGCTTATTTTAAAATATTGGGCAATATTAATGGAAACCTTTTAATTACTTTTTCTAAGGAACAAGCACTGTTTTTATCGAATACCCTACTTGGAAAAGAAAACGACCCTGACTTTATTACCGAAGAAAAAAAATCAGCACTGCAGGAATTAGGAAATATTTTGGCTAGCTCTTATTTAACTGCATTAAGCACATTTACGGGTATGAATCTCTTACCTTCCATACCACACATCACTTATGACATGGCCGGTGCGATAATTGAAGTACTACAGGTGGACTTGGCACAAAGAGTCGAAAACGCTCTTGTTATTGAAACTGAGTTCATAATGGAATCAAAATCTGCTATGGGTAACTTTATCGCTTTCTTCGATTCAGAGGCATTTTCTGAAATATTAAAAGCGCTCGGTATGGAAGGAGATTGAAGCTTTAATATATACTCGTATATAGATTATTTCCCTTATACATAAAAATTTCAAAATCTCTTAATATATTAATAGAGAAGAGGAGTAGATGTCCACATCATTAATTGAAACAGTTGGAATTGGAGATTATAAAGTAGCATCTTGCCCACGTATACTTACAGCTATTGGCCTAGGATCTTGTGTTGGTGTGTGTCTTTATGACTCAGCCATTAAATTAGGGGGTTTAATTCATGTTATGTTACCGGATAGTTCTATATCAAAGACGAAAAAATTCAAACCATCAAAGTTCGCTGATACTGCAATCGGTGTTACACTTGATGAAATGATAGAACAAGGAGCTTTGAAAAGAAGAATTGTAGCAAAGATTGCAGGAGGCGCTACGATGTTCTATAATAACGGAACAAACGACCCGATATTTGATATTGGAGTAAGAAATACTAACGCAGTTACAAAAGCGCTTAAAAATGAAGGAATCAAGATAATAGCAACTGATATCGGAGGAGACTATGGAAGATCAGTAACTTTTTTCACGGAAAATGGAAAAGTCTTGGTAAAGTCGAAAATGGGGATTAAGGAGATATAAAAAACTTACCCCCAATATCCCCCTACAAGTTGGTTAAATTCGGCTCTTTTTTTCCTTAATTTTCTTTCTAATTCCCTCTGTAAAGCGTCTAAGGATTCGGAATCCATATCTAATATTTCCTGGATTTCTCTGTGAATTGCGTTCTCGTCTATTTTTATGTTAGCTTTTTTTGCCAGCTTTTTAAACTCTGATCGCTTCTCCTTCAGCTTATAATTTAAAGTTCGGCTTAGAGTTTCGAGATCTCTAGAAGGCATTCTACTTATATCCCAAACACCTAAAGACCCCTCATGCCACCTCTCAAATTCAGGTGAATTAGGGGTACGGTGGAACAAATTCCAAAAACTAAAGTTTCCAAACATCATCTTTTTTATCCTCCCTTAATTTTTCAATATATGCCTCCAAAGCTGCTTCAATGACCATCCTTTGGGTTACACTTTTACCTGTCCTTAATTGCATCTCACCAACTAACTTTCGGATTTTCTCAGCAGTTGTAACGCTGACCGTTATCGTAGTTGTAGGTTCTCGCCGAGGGCTTGGAGACATATTCATTTATTTCACCAATTTAATTAATTAAGTGCATTAAACTAATTTCGTACTCATTTATAGCTTCCGGTTACAGAAAACCGAGAAAATAATAAACTAGGTATTCATACAAAATAAAATATCAAAAACAACTAAATAATATGCCTAAACCTGACTTCGTCCGTCGATCACTTTTAAGATTTTCAAAAATTATGGAGTTAAAGACCTATATCTTACTGTCCTCTTTTAAGATAATCGTTAATAGCAGCTTTAAGCGCATCAGTTCCTAAGTCGGCACATTTTCTCTCTATCTGAGGAATCCCTCCTAAGTAGGACGACACATCCATCTTACTAAGTTTTTTAGCTTCGCCTATTGTTTTGCCTAAAGCAAGCTCTGCCGCGATATTACTTGTAACTAAAGCTGGCGCACATGCAAATGCTTCGAATTTTGCGTCCACTATCTTATCATCCTTTACTTTAATATAAAACCATACCTCATCCTCACAATGAGGTTCACCAAGAGTCACTTTCCCAACCCCATCTGGGCTTTCTATTTTTCCCATATGCTTTGGATTTTTTAGAATTTTAACTATCTTTTGGCTTATCATTCCCACTACCTTTTTTCTTACGATAATCTTCAATTGCCGCACGTAAAGCATCAGCAGCTAATACCGAACAATGCATCTTGATAGGTGGTAATCCTCCAACCGCATCAACTACATCTTTTTTAGTTATCTTTAAAGCCTCGTCCAAGGTTTTCCCTTTAGCCATCTCTGTTATTACACTACTTGTACCTATAGCCGCTGCACATCCGAAGGTCTCGAATTTGATATCGTCTATCTTATTGTCCTTTATCTTAATATATAGATACATTACATCCCCACATACGGGGTTTCCTACCTTTCCAATACCATCAGGGTTTTCCATTCTACCCATGTTCCTAGGATTTCGAAAATGGTCTATTAACTTGTCGCTATACATATGTTTCCTCCTAGTGTTTATGAGACTGTTCCTTTGCTAAAGCCTCCTCATATTCCCCAAAATCTTTTTTAAACGGGGATATTCTTCTTAATCTCTCAACTACATTAGGCAGTACTTCTAATACATAGTCCACATCTTCATCTGAATTTTGTTTACCAAGAGTAAATCGTAGTGACCCGTGGGTTTCCTCGGGTCTTAACCCAATAGCAGTTAGAACATGGCTTGGTTTAAGAGACTTTGAGGAACAAGCACTTCCAGTATTGGCGTAAATGCCGCTAAAGTCGAGTTCTAAAATTAAAGATTCACCTTCTATGAATTTAAAGCCTATGTTAACATTATTCGGCAACCTTCTTTTCCTTGGTCCATTTAACCAAGAGTTCTCGATCTTTAAGGCGCCCTCAATTAACCTATCCCTCAGCTTTACCAGCCTCTTTGCTTCTTTATCCATTTCTCGAGCAGCGAGTTCTGCCGCCTTTCCGAATCCTACTATACCAGAAACATTCTCAGTACCTGATCTAAGATTCCGTTCATGGCCCCCTCCGTGTATTAAAGGAGTTATTTTTGTGCCTTTGCGAACATAAAGAGCCCCAACCCCTTTTGGTCCATACATTTTATGACCTGAGATAGTCAATAAATCTACATTCATTTTTTCTACGTCTACAGGTATTTTTCCTACAGTTTGAACTGCATCGGTATGGAAGTATATGCCTCTTTCCTTCGCTATTTTCCCTATCTCTTCTATAGGTTCAATAGTTCCGATTTCATTATTAGCATGCATAATTGAAATTAAGATCGTATCGTTGCGAATCTCCTCTTCCAACTTATCTACAGAAACAAAGCCTTTATTGTCAACTGGTAAATATGTTACCTCAAAACCCATTTTTTCAAGCCACTCACATGGATGGAGCACTGCGTGATGCTCTATAGATGAAGTTATTATATGTTTACCCTTTTTCTTGTTAGCAAAAGCAACCCCTTTTATAGCCAAGTTGTCCGACTCTGTGCCACCGGATGTGAATATAACTTCAGAGGAAGATGAGTTAATTAGGTCAGCTATCTTTTCTCTCGCCTCCTCCATCGCTTTTTTTGCTTCCTGAGCAAAACTATAAAGTGAAGACGGGTTACCATATTTCTCTGAGAAAAAAGGTTTCATTGCTTCCATAACTCGGGGGTCTACAGGTGTAGTCGCCGCATGATCCATATACACTCTCCTCATTATCTCACCTCTGTTTTACATGTTTTACATACAAAATCACTAAAAATCCCCGAAAAAGTTTTTGAGAATTCTTCACATGTTTTTATCATAATCTCCTCCCCCCTGCTAGTGAGTTCGTATATCTTTTTACCCCGCTCCCCTACCCTTTTAACTCTTATAAGATTATTCTCTTCCAATTTTTGAAGCGCTGGATAAAGAGTCCCCTGCTCTACTTTGCTATTCTTTATTTTATCAAGTCTTTTCATTAACTCATAACCATGAGTGGGCTCCCGCCATAAAAGCCATAAAATCTGCATTTGAAGCATGCCCAACTCGATTCCTTTGTGTGTGTTAACCGACATGTCGGTGATAATACATATTATTAACTACTTAAAATATAATCTTAAAAGTTATTGTAAGTATATATCCCTTAATTGATGTATTAATTCGTGAAATTCCTCATGCTTCCCAATACCAATTCTTTCCCGCTCAATTTTTTCGAATTCTTTGAGTAATTCTTCCTGCCTCTCCATGGGGAGATGCATATCTGCTAATTTGTAAAGTATATTGTCTTCCTTCTCAATGTGCTGAGCTAGAAGATTGATGTATCCCTCTGCATTCGCTATTATGTCAGGTATCGCAGTATTATCCCCTCTCCCATATCTAGAAATAGCCTCATCCATATTCTTAACATATTTCCGCCCATTATCATGCTCCGCCAACATTACGCCAATCGGACCCTCCTCTCTAGGCACGCCGGATTTTTCCATTGCCGGAAAAAGGAGGTCTTCTTCCTTTCCATGATGACATTTATCCGCAAATGTTCTAATAAAATCCACTATTTTATTAAGGTGTTCTATAGGAACCTTTTCACCCGACTCTAGTTTTTCACAAATCTTTATTAAAACCTGCAACATCAGTTTAATAACCTTATGTTCTTCTTTTAATTGCTCTGTCGCCTTAATTTCCATCACTTTTTATCATTTATGCCAAGGAATATGAGTCAACGATATTTTGTATGACACTTATCACAACTCTTTTCTGAAAGTTTATTAAGAGCTTCTAATGAATTATTTTTGTCTTTTTCTATAATGCTTTTTTCAATTTCAAATACAATATCAGTTCTAAAATAAGGATCCCATGCTTCAGGAGTTGTTTCAGATAAAGCCATATATATTTTTTTGAAATCATTAAACGCCTCTTTTGTCATGTTATAGTTATCCTCATCCAAAGCAGAGAGTATTCTAGCAAGTTCATGATTCATCCTTCTCATATTATTCTTGATATCTATCTCCCCTATTAACTCTACGTCTTCTCTAACACCAAATTCTGACTCTAATATTTGCACTAGGAGAAAGAGAGCTCTAGATCTCTCCTCAATTGCTTCTTCATTTCCCTCCTCTATAGCAACAATTAACCCATCTACTAGCTCCTCCAGGGTAGTAGTATATTCAGGTTTTAAATATTTAGAAAGTCCTGTCGCAGATTCCTTAAATTGATTAGCCCTAAAAGTAGCTACTTCATAGTCACCCAATAAAAGAGCCACTCTTATCTGGCTGAGGGTATACGACATTCTCTCTAACTCCGAAAAAACTCTGAATCCGGCCTGTATCCTTGCTTCGAGTTCTCTATTTTCAGCTTTCACTTTTTCCATCTCTTGTTTTATAGAAGAGACCTCACTATAACTTACAGAATACCCAAATATGGCACTAATAACAATGCCAACAATAAATAATGTAACACATGAACGGCTTAAATATATCTTTATCACACCCCTGCAGAGTTCCTACCTTTGAAATAAGAGGAGAATATTTTACTTTCTCTTTTTTCTTAAAATTTTAAACACATCACCCTCCTTAGCTTTTTCTCCAAGATAACATATATCTGGGCATTGAACTGAAAACCGCCAGCCCATTTCTTTATCAACTATCTTAAGTTCTTCCCATTCTTCTTCTAACTCAACAATTTGCTTAGCAATTTTATTTATCTTATCTTCATCCACTATCCCTGAGAACTCCTTATGTAAAATTTCAGCTACACTTTTTTCATCAACCATGTTCCTTCCTCATGTAACAGTTCTAATTATTATAAATACAACAAAAATCACAATCGCTGCAAATAGTGTAAATACGACTATCGTATCCAAAGGAGATTTTTGTGGTAGGGGTTCAGATATCTCAAGGTCTATCCATGTAGACGTAGACTTCAAGCCATCTCTTTCCCCAGCAGAGCCGTCCCATGCTGCAAAGGAGATAGCTGTTCTCTTTCCCACTCCAAATTGTGCATCGCTTTCGTAAGGTGTCGTAAAGGATCGACTCATAACAACAGTCCATTCTCCATTTTTCCACTCTCCCTTTCCTATTACATTCTGTTCAGCTGAGGGAGTTATTGTACCGTATTCAGTAGAAATTAGATTTTCAACAGGGGTTGTCCGTTTATCTACAGAATAAAGATTTCCGACAGATTTTGCAGGATAGAATATCTCCTCTTCTTCTCTTGGATAAAAATTCACCATCATATTTGGATACACATTATCAATATCTTTGAACCCATTTAAGTATTCCTCGTTCCAATCTGCCTTCCAATGCCATATGTTGCCAGCTGCTCCAAGTTGTCCCATACACACAGAAGGTAACTTTCCATTATCTAATTTCACTGGAAATTGAACCGCGACAGAATCTCTGAAATCTTCTTGTCTCAAAAAGCTTACATCTTCAGTATCATCTTTCCAAGTGAGTTTAAGATATATCGCCTCTCCATCATGAAGTGCTCTAGCAGTTAGGGATTTAATTGCTCCACCTCCCCGCGGAGCTGTTATTCTCGACTGAGCACTAAGAGGCACTATTACAGGCACTGCTTCATCCCAGACTGGATCATTAATATTATCGATAGAGATATGCTCGACATATTTAGCTTCAAGTATAATTCCCTGAGAATTTGCAATTTTGATATTTAAAAATGTTAAAGTTAATGATATAAGAAAGACGACTCCAAAAGCTAAAATACCCTTGCGATTCATGAGTTCACCTCTTAACATTTATTAGATCCCCCCTCAAGTATTTTTTCATAAACTCACTCTCATTAGCTGGAGAAAAACCTGTAGTAGCTGGTTCCCAGATTCCTATTCCACCTAGACCTCCGTCTTCTGCTTTAGATATTTTCACTAAGGTCTCTTTTGGAACTGTATTTATAGCGTGATTATCAGACTCGCTACCAAACATGAAACCCATAACGGCCTTCTTTTTATGGAAAAGAGAATCGGTCTGATGCATCGGCATTGACCAGTCGCGAGTAATACTTTGATGGCTACCATATCTGAAGTTTGCCTGATATCCAGTGCCCTTGGATAAGGCACGTCCATCGCTGCGAGTTTCATGAGCATCCACGCTTTTTTCGGTAGCTATAAAAGCTCCATGCTTCATCATTGTAAAGTGATAAGGAAACGCAGGGTTATACTTAACTCTGAGCATGGCTCTCGCCACCCTATATCTTGGGTCATTGCTTTTAGCACCACGATATGGTCGGTCCGCTGGATTAGCGTCCACATAAACATAGTCTCCATCATTTAATCCCAAGTCCCTAGCAGCAATAGGATTAATATGGATCTGATGTTCGCCAACACCAGGAGTTCGTTTATCCATCCTATAAGGATCCCCAAAGTTAGAATCCCATATCATATGCCAGTCAACATCACTCCACGAAGAATGCACACGATGTCGAGTCTTGGGGGTAATGCAATAAAATTTATAGCCTTTTTCCCAGAGGAAGTTCTTTGTGTTTTTTACTTTACTCCATGGCATCTTTTTATTCAACACTGTGCGCTCATCCCAGTGTTTAGCATCGTCAGGCAAGCCGTAATCATCAGGACGAATATAGGGGTTATTGCTTACTATTACATTTGGTTGATATGGGGTTGCTTCTGGTCCTTCTCTATGTACCACAAAATTTTCTCCATATTCAATTGCTTCTGGGATATCTGAGTAGGCATGTAGCCTTCCTGTATCCGTGTAAAATGGCCAGCTATCATGAATTTGTTCATAAAATGCAACTCTAGGATAAGTCCTAAATAACATTAAAGCTGCTCCAGGCTCTCCATATTTTCCTGCTATGATATCCTCCACTGTATATCCATGGGTTGTTGCAGAACCGTCAAGTAAGCGATTTATATATACCTCTTCCCTCCCCTCTAGTGCAAACTTCCAGTAATCTTCGAAGCGCTTGTCATTAAGTTCTCGGCCAATTGCCCTAGCTACCTCTGCTAATATTCTGACATCGTCCTTAGAATCATAGAGGGGCTTTATTCCTCCTTTCCAAATTTGTAGAAAAGGATTAGAACAACTTACATGTACCTCATATGCCTGTGATTCAACCCAAGAGTTAGCTGGAAAAGTTATATCTCCGTATTCTACACTAGAGGTCATTATAATCTCATTTTGCATTATAAGCTCAACATTATTATTTACATTGAAAAGCATGTCATAGGCGTGTTTTGCGTTGTTTAACAAATTGACATTTGTAGTCCAGATAACCTTTGTTGGCGTAGGCATAGCTGTTTTGCCTGTAAACACTTTCCTACCATATTTCGGTGTCTCTACTACCAGAGGTGTGTCGCCATGGTTCCAATAAGCAATTGCCTCTCCCTTGACGGTGCCCCTTATTTTTAAGTCCTTTGCCTTTGCATTAGGATCTAAGTTAGGATTAAACGGATCTTCTTTAATCCAACCAAGAAATCCAGGACCAGACCATGAACTTCCCTGCCATAAAGCTGCCTTGTAATTTCCTGCCCAAGTATGACTTCCTGCACCATGGATTCCTATATTACCTGTTAACATAAGAGGGAGATATGTAGCTCTATTGACCTCTGTTGCATGGAACCAATGATTTATTCCTTCACCAACATGTATAGCCACAGGCTTAATTGTAGCAATGTCCTTTGCTAATTTCATAATTAGATCTTTTGGGGCTTGTGTTATTTCAGCTACTGTATCGATATCATAGTCTCTTAAATGAACTTTGTACATCTCCCAGAGAGTCATTACTTCTACTTCAGATCCATCAACGAGTTTTACCTTGCCCTTCCACTCTAAGTCAGGATCGATGTTTTTCTCTTCAAGTTTTTTACCCACGTCCTCAGGGGATATGGCTTTGAGTCCATTAGTATTTTTGTCCCATATCACTCTATCTCCTATTTTATCCCTTTGTTCCTTTGTTAACCCCATGACCCTCATCATTACGCCATTGGAAATATCTTGGTTCACATAATTTGGAAATACCTCGTCAGCTCTCAGCCTCTTTAGTGTATCAGTTCTAACAAGCAACGGGAAGTCAGTGAATTTTTTAACAAATTTTTCATCATACCACTTGTTATCCATCAATATTTTAGTAATCCCTAAGAATAAAGCCGTGTCTGAATTAGGTCTCACTGGTATCCAATAATCTGCTTTTGTATTAGGAGCACAATAGTCCGGTGATATAACAACGACCTTGGCACCTCGTTCGATTAGTTCTATGAAGAAATGAGATTCAGGCATTTTATTTTCTACTAGGTTTTTACCAACAGCTATGTGAAGCTTTGAATTTCTCAAGTCATTGAAATCACATTCACTTGTCTGCAAACCATGTACCCACGGATGACCAGGAGCCTGATCACCATGCCATGTATAATTATCCCAATTGCGTCCGCCTTTGGCTTCATCTGGACCGACGCCCCGAATATGAGAATCCAGTAATGCCAACATGTTGGAAAACCTATACATCCCGTATTTTCCTATGGCGCCTAAAAGACCCATTCCTCCACGACATTTTATAGTCCTAGTTCCAGCCCCCCCCATCTCCTTTACCATTTCTGGTGCATATCCTTGAGCTAATAATTTTTTAGCTCCTTCTTCCCCGCTGTATCTCTTTGCTATGGCTATGATCCCCCTAGCTGCATATTCAAATGCGCTTTCCCAGTCTATCTGAAGAAGTTCATCAGTTCCCCTAGAATCAAATTTATATTTTTTCTTATTCTCTGGAGTAAGTTCAGGAAAACCATCGTCCGCCCACTCCTTCCACCCTTTCCTTATCAAGGGCTTTTTAAGGCGATAGGGCCCATATACCTTGCGGTGAAATGTGTATCCTTTGAGACACATTCTAGGATTCCAATGCACTGTTGCTTGATTTCCATATAGATCCTTATATTTCTGCACGTCATAGTTTTGCTCTACCCTCACTATCACTCCATTTCTAACGAAGGCTTTAACTCTGCAAGCATGAGTGTCATTTGGAGAACATATGTAGGTGAAGGTAGAATCATATTTATATTGATCAAGGTAAACTTTCTCCCAGTTTCTATCTGGATAAGACTCTAATGGATTATCAACCCGTACAGGTTCAAGAATGGTTAAAGATAGCCCTTTTTTCCCTAATCCCATAGCTGCTGCAGCGGTTGCTACACTCATCTTTAAAAATTTTCTTCTAGTTAATGCCATTTCTTTAGCCTCCTTTTTCAACTTTAGAACCCCCTAACTTGCAAACTATACAATTCCACGCATCTATCACAAGCTCCATCATCCTGGTCCCACTCCGGAAAGTCTTCTTTTATAGCAGCTATAACATCTCGAAATTCGCTTAGATTTTCAAACCAATTATATGTGGGAAATCCGCAGAGGGGACATGGTGTACCTCTTAAGAGAATTCCCTTGGAACTTATACCAGACCTTTCAAGGAGTTTCCGCGGTTCTTTCGATAAACTTAAGATTTCATTATGAGTTAACTTCTTAGAATTCCAAAGAGAGTTAAAGACTCTTTCTCTGTACTCCTCTGGAATTTTTTGAAAAATCTTATTGAATTCCTTATATCGTAAACTTTTATCAGCTATCGTTTCTTTTCCACATGAGATTAAACGAGAGTCTACATAAATATCCCAGAGTAACTTATATTTCTCTTTAATCACGATTTCATTTGCTAAAGAATTAGAAAATTTTTCTTTTTTATAACCGAACTCCTCATCAAGGATATCCGATATATGCATAAGTTCATGACGCATAAACCTAGAAAGAAGATGTGAACTGAGAAATCCTTCTGGAGGAAGTTTTATTACTATTCTTTTTTGTCCTTTCTCACTAACTAGTAAATCTGCTTCCTCTGTGGTATTAGCCTCCAATATCACCATTTCATCTATTTTGCTCAACTGCGGAAATTCTCCAACTACTTCGTTTATAACCTCATTTAAGCCTAATCGCATGAAAATGCTTAGATGAAGTTTTTTAAATTCATCTTCTCTATCTTTTTTTGGAGCATCGTAAATTTGGTCCGCGATTCGATGATAATATTCACTAAGTTCATAATCTCCCTCTTTTTCCTTTCGACGAATTATTTCTACTACAACATTCTCCACAAGCCTAGAGTCATATTTTATCTCCATCTTTATCACCCACAAGACCCGCACGAAAAACATTCATCTTCCATAGCTAATGACGAAATCTCAGGCTTACCAACTTCCTCTGGATTGACACCTAATAGTGAAATTTCATAAGATACAAAATCAGATGCAAACACAACGAGCGCATTGTAAAATCCTTTTCTGGCTTTCTTTTTTAGCAACCTCAAAAACACAGGCACCCATTTTCCAATGTGCTCTTCTACAAATTTTCTCTGTGTCGAAACATAAATTTCCACCATATTTGCATCATTCTTATCTCGAGCATAAGCTTCTCCATATGTTAAGAAATGCATATATTCAAACTCTACTGAAATATGATCAAATCGCTCCCCTATTTTATTTGAAGGGTTTAAACCGAAAGCCTTGTAGAATCCTGAAACATCAGCTAACTCTTTTGTTTTCTGGTGAATGTGAGCTGTCCCGTATTCGGCTTCGTAAGGGGGACACTCATTTGAGGGTATATTACTGAAAATCACACGATGCTCAGCTTGTAACGATGTAAATGTTAGGTTTTTAACATTTTCTTCTAACATCCTCAGTCCCTTTTCTAATTCTTTTCCGTTTTTTAAAAGCGTAGAAGCATCCCGAATTCGTTTTATAAACATCCTATTTTTTAATAATTCATAAAACTCTAAATCAGGATAAAGAAAAGATAAGGAAAGATGCTTATATATAACACTCCGAGCCAATGCCTTAATTGATACTATATCCATCTTACCACCTTAAATTGAATTATAATGCTTATAATAACCAAACTGATCCTTCTGTTTTCTTTCAAAAATAGGCTCTAGAACCTTTGTATCGACGACTATTTCTCCGTCTTTATCATAACCGATAACCCTGTCATTATACATCGCCCATTTTTTGCCATTGATTGTTGTTTCATAGATTTTTTCCCCAGTTTTTTGTACCTCAAATTTGAATATGATTTTTTGAGTAGTTCTGAAAAGTTGCAACAAACCTAGAAGATCCCTAGAAGGAGCCGTATACCTTTCTATCGCTTCATCTACACCGGGACCGAACATTTGATAGAGATACTTCCTAGGCACCCACCTGGGGGGGATATAATATCCATTGGGAAGAGTACCAAATTGAGGATAAAGGGGTAGCGCAACCTTCTCAACATGCACTAAGAAATAAATAGGATTTTGGGGATCTTTTTTCCAAACCCCATTAGAATCTATATCAACAAGCCCCTGAATTCGGATCTTACCTACGCATGCGGTCATGCACCTAGTTTCCATTGGTTTTCCATTACTCAATGGATCTTTCCCTTCAATCCTAGGATAGCATGCGATACATTTCTCACTTACCCTAGTCGCAGACCGGAACATTGGTTTTTTATAAGGACATGCTTCAACGCATTTTTTATATCCTCTACAACGTTTTTGGTCAATCAGAACAATACCGTCCTCCTCCCGCTTGTAGATCGCTTTGCGTGGGCAGGCAGCAAGACAAGCAGGATAAGTACAATGATTACATAAGCGTGGAAGGTAGAAAAACCAGTGCTCATGCTCAGGCAAAGAGGTACCCTTCGAATGCACGAATGCATTTCTTTTTCCTAGTGGCCCATAAGGAGAATCTTCAAAAATATTTGGGAACCGCCATTCTTTATCGCCAGGTAAGTAACCCAATGCTACTTCGCTAGGAGTAAAACCCATCGGTGTGGATTCCCCCGGGAGAGCTTCAAATATAGTCAAACCTTCATAAACTCCATAAGGCCGGGCAGTACCCTTCTCCATCTCACTTTTCCAAATAGGCTTTCTTCCCATTTTCTTATGAGACTCATCAAGCATTTTAAGGAGTTTTATATCCCAGTGCTGTGGGTAACCCCCATAAGGCTTTGTTTCAACATTATTCCACCACATAAACTCTTGACCCTTGCTGAAGGTCCAAGTAGATTTGCATGCCATTGTACAAGTCTGACAAGCTATACAACGGTTAAGATTGAAAACAAATGCAAATTGTTTTTTTGGATAAGCTTCCTGAAAAGGAAACTTCATTTTCCTCCCGAGTTGCCAATTGTATACCTCAGGCATTAATCTTCCTCCTGTCTATTTTCATTAATAGTATCATACCCATGCCAATACCAGTCGCCCTGATAGTCACCTTTTTCAAAGACTCCAAACCGCATTTCATGTCGCCTAGCAGTATGACAATTAAAACACACATTATAGTCTACCCCTATCATAGCGATCTCAGAGGCTTCTCGATATTTGCCTATATTCATCAAATAGTAATATACTTCTCCAGGACCATGGCAAGCTTCGCACCTTACTCCTTCCTCTTTATAATTTCCTGTATCTTCGTCATAGCCAGTCGTATGACACCGATAGCATTGCTCCTTGTAACTTTGATCCCCTTCAATAAAATCAATAGAGTTTTTCACTATTTCCATCGTTTTAAACTTAGTTTTCCCCCATCTTTCAATATGATTGCTAGCAAGATCCTTATGACATTTCAAACAGCTCTCCGTACCATAATACTTAGCTTTTTCTCCAGTAATTGTGAACTCACGGAAGTCAAGCATTTCCTTTTCTTTCTGTCTACCTATCTCTTGAGGAGGAGTCAGAATTGCAAGTTGCTTCCAAAAGTTAAAGATAGTTTCTGAATCCCTCAAACGCCACCACATATCAGCCTTTGTCGCATATATTCCTTTATGGGCTTCCTCTTCATCTAGGGCTCTGCCCTCACCACCATGACATACAGTGCAACCATAAATATCAAAAGGAAAATGCTTTGAAGTAGGATGCTTATTCGCAAGCGTATTTAGATCTATATGACATGTTGGACAACGATCTACTTCTCTATTACGCAATAGAATCTGTTTTACCCCAATTTTTTCTTCTTTAAGAGCTTCTAACTGCATTCTAAGTCTTTCTTTTTCGCCAGGATCTATAACATTATTATATTTAGACTCCAGGTCACTTTTAAGCTCCTCATAATATTCAATTTGATATTTTTTCCACTCAGGAGATACTTCTTTATAAACACCGATTGCAAAGACGGCAAGTAATCCCATACTGAGAACAACAAATAATGTAAGCATCCTCATTTTTTCACCTCATGTGATCTCCCAAGATTCCCACGGCCAGAACCATCTCCACTCCGGACCTCTGAAATAAACCCCAATTATTATTAATATCGTCCAGATTATCACCAACAATGCAAAGAGGAGTATAGCGAGTTTTCTCTCTCTTGAAAACCATATTCCAACTCCCCTTGGATTTTTATCAATATAGGGCGTAGCAAATAATGCTAAAACAATCAGTGTCGGAATTAGCACACCACCTAAAAATGCGTCATATGAAACCAGTTCTTGTACGCCCAAGAAATACCAAGGAGCTTTAGCAGGATTAGGTGTAATCTCAGGATTAGCATGTTCTTCTAATGGAGCATTAAAGACAAGCGATATGCCCATTAGGAAAACAGTTAACGCCAGAGCTACTATAAATTCCCTAGCCATTAAATGCGGCCAGGTATGCACCCTTGCCTCTGTCTTTTCCTCTTTATCCATTAATCTTCCTCCTTATAGTCCCCTAGAAAAGCCATCTTTTCGCACTCTCCAAAAATGGAGAATCATAAGCAACATCATTAGCGTAGGTAGAAGGATTACATGAAGCACATAGAAACGGATTAAAGCGTTTTGTCCTACTGTATTTCCCCCAAGAAGGAGAAATCTAATTTTTGGCCCCACAACAGGTGCATAAGAGGCTATATTTGTTCCAACGGTAATAGCCCAATAAGCCAATTGATCCCAGGGGAGTAAATATCCAGTAAAACTCAATAGAAGTGTAAGTAATAAAAGAGAAACTCCAACAACCCAATTAAACTCTCTCGGAGGCTTATAAGCTCCAGTAAAGAATACTCGGCACATATGGCCAACAACTGCTATGATCATCCCATGGGCAGCCCACCTGTGTATGTTTCTTAAAGGAATACCAAATGGCACCACTGTCTCTAAATCAAGCATGTCATCGTAAGCTCTATTAACATCTGGGACGTAATAAAACATCAAAAGGATACCGCTTACTGTAAGAATAATAAATAAAAGAAATGAAATTCCCCCAAGACAAAGAGTATATGACGGATTTATAGCTTTTTTTGAAATTTTTGCAGGATGTATGTGGAACCAAACATTACTGAGGATCCTTCTTGTCCTTCCACGAGAAGTGTCATCATACTCTTCCCTAAAATAGGATTTCCACACCCTGCTTTCTTTTATTTTTTTAATCCAGCCCATAAAGATCACATCACACTTCTAAATACGATCTAGGGTCTTTCCAGTCTCCTAAATATCCCTCACCATAAGATCTGCCATCAGAACTAAATTTTTTACTCGTATCTATCAAAATCCTGCCATCGGGAGCTAACGTAATGAAAGCCCTGTCTAATGGTCTAGGCGCAGGACCATAGAAATTAATACCATTCTTATAAAATCTGCTTCCATGGCAAGGGCATTTGAAAATTCCTTCATCCGGAAACCATCGGGGCGTACATCCAAGATGGGTACAAACCGCAATAAGAGCGTATATTATATTTTCTTCACGTACTATGAAAACCTTGTGAGGTTTATCAACAACTACTGTCCCAATCTCATAATCTTCAGGTGTCTGCACTTTAAAAGAGGGAGAAGGCTCATAAGAAACCTTTGGAAATAAATATCTCACAACAGCCAAAAGGGAACCGCTCAAGAAGGCAACTATACTTCCCCAGCCAATAGTTCTCAGGAAATTCCTTCTAGAGACCGACATCCTGTCTGATTTATGCGCTATTTCATCATCCATGGATATTCACTGCTTTTTTTCGATCAATCAAAATATAAAAGCTTTTTTTTGTAAAAAATTCCAAAAAATGATGCACTAATTTGTTGAAAATAAATTCAATTCTTAATAAATAATAAAAGTCCTAGTATTGCGAGAAAGTGTTGATAAGTAAGGGTATGCGCATAGCCAGACGCAAAAATGAGCAGCAATCCTGTTGCAATATCTAATTTATTTTCTCTAACACACTTCAAAATCACTATTAAAAAAAACAAAAATGCAATAGCATATACCGGCAAAGGATATGCTAAGGAATATCCCAGTGTCCAAATTGTGAAAATTGAGCTCATAGAAGGCAATTTTAGAGAAAATAAAACAAATCCCGTTACAACCACTAATGCTATAATGACTATACTTATATTTTTTGAGAGATCCTTTCCTTGCTTAAGAACAAGAGAAAAAAATAGAGGAAATACACTTAATGGAAGGGACAATTCACCCAGGGAGAGAGCTGTTATCGAGAAAATTGGCAGAGAGGGTATTTCTAGAAGTCCGTATATACTATGAGAAATAACATAATAGCGATATAATAAGAAGGAAATAGTAAGCAATATGATAAAAATAATTTCTCCCTTTTTTAGGATTTTGACACCCTTAAAACCTAAAAGAATGATAATAATGCTAGATGTAAGATAAAATAAAAGAGTTAGTGACTGTGCAGTAAAAAAAAGCATAAAAATATTCTCTAAAACTAGAGCAAAGATTGATATTCCGATCAAGACTTCTGACGTTCCCTTCTCTTTTAATAAAGAATAAGCTAAGGCTATCAGCATTATTAACACCGACACCAGAAGAAAATTATAAACAATATATCCAAATTCAGAAAAAATAGAATATATCGTAAATATTTCATTACTCTTCGGGATAAATATGCCTATCCTCGTGAAGGTTCTATAAAAAAAAAGTTCTAAGGGTACTAAAATCAATAATACTTTTAAAACCGCTGAAGAAAAGTTCATTTGAGCACCTTTGAACATAATGATCATCTTCGTCTATTACCAGATTTTACAAATCATATTTTATATGTTTTGATAAATATGAGATCAAACTTTGGATAGAAAATCCCTCTTTATCTTACAAAAATAGAATATATAGTTATAACTACAGATTTGATTAAAATGAAAATAAGTGTAAAACTAATTTGTTCTTACCTAATAGTTATTATAGTACCGATGAGTATCCTCGCAATAGTCACGACTCACATGATAAACACTAGCATGGAAAAAAGCGCACAAGAAGCTATTAATCAAAACTTGAAAGCTGCTTGGATCCAGTATTTTGTTAGAGGAGATCAGATGAAATATGGAATGTTGCAAGCAGCGTCAGAGAATGAAATACAAACTGCTGTTTATCAAAAAAATGAAGAAGCTCTTTTGGAACTGATGAAAAGATGGAAAGTATACAGGCCCTACGTTGATATTTGGGCTGTTGTTGACTCAGAAGGAAAAGTTATCAAAAGACTTGGAAACAATAAATCTGGCGACTATTTAAAGTTGAATGGGCTAATTGAGAAAGCCCTAAAACACAAAGAGGCCATAATATCTACTGAGTTACTGCCAAAAAAAGTACTACTCGAGAACGGGGTAACTCAATCATTGGCTAATGACGAGGGCATGGTACTATTTGTAGTAACACCAGTAATAATGGGCGATGAAGTTGTTGGTGCCATCATAACTGGAGACCTATTAAATGGAGACACATTTATACCGCACACTCTTGAAAACAAAATTCCGGGACTCAAAGTGTCCATTATACAAGAAGAAAAGGTTATTTCGACTAACATACAGGGGGAAAGCGGACAACTTGAATTTGGAGCCAAAATTTCTGAATCTATATTAAAAACCATTTCTTTAAAAGAAAGATTTAGTGGAGACCAAAAAATTGGAGACCAGTTTTACAAAACAGCTGTTGAACCAATAATAAATAATAAAGGAGAAGTAATAGGTGCCCTTTTTGTTGGAGTGCCAAAAGAGCACTTCGAGATATTAAAAGCTAATAATATAAAGGCAATAGCTCTTGTGACGTTACTTGGTATGCTCATAGCATTTACAATAGCTATCATCGCCGCTAAAGAAATATCTAGACCAATTTCAATGTTAGCGGATGCAAGTAGAAAGATTAGAGAGGGGATCTTTGATGTTAAGATTGATAGTAAAAGATTTGAAAGTAAGGATGAGATAGGCGAACTCGCTACTTCATTTAAGGATATGGCAGTCAAGCTTAAGCATAGCTATACTCAACTTGAAAATATCGTAGATGAGAGAACCCGGGAACTATTGCTCCTCCAAAAAGTCAACAATTTACTTAATGCAGGGATAAAACTCGATTTAATTCTCGATACGATAGCCAATGGACTTACTCATGACTTTGGTTATGACATTTCTGCTATTCACCTATTGGACGAGGAAAAAAATCATCTAATTTGCAGAAGCTATTCAGCTGACTCTAAATTGGTTGAAAAGGTAGAGAAACTCTGTGGAAAAAAGGCTTTAGGATACAAAATTCCCTTATTTGAGGGGAGTATATTAACCAAGCTTATTAAAACAAAAAAGCCAGTAATAACCCAGGATATCATCACCTTAGTAAAAGATCATAGTAATAAACCTAGTCTACAAATATTAGCTAGACCGATAGTTAGACTCTCAGGGATAAAATATGGGATAGGAGTACCCCTACTCGCTGAGGATAAGATTGTTGGTGTAATAGGTGTAGGAAGTCGTAAAAAACTTACAGAAAAAGATTTGGAGAGACTACTTAATTTTGCAAGGCAAGCAGGTTTAGCTGTAGAAAGAGCGAGGATTTATGAAATATTGGAAGAGAGGGTCCAGGAGAGAACTAGAGAACTTAAGGAGTCGAAAGAATTTCTAGACTCTGTCTTTAATTCTATAACAGACATGATTTTCATTAGGGATCTTGAGTATAATATAATTAGAACAAATAAGGTCACAGAGCAGATCTTCGGCCACAAAATAGTGGGTAATAAATGCTACAAAATATTGATGGAAAATGATTCCCCCTGCAATGAGTGTCCAGCTGGACGAACCTTAGCATCAGGAAAATCGTTTATAAGAGAGACATATCATGACAAGCTGAAAGAATATCTGTTGATAAGTACATATCCCATAGCAAGTGAAGATGGAAAGTTAAAGGCTGTGGTAGAAACTGTAAAAATCGTCACACAAAAAAAGAAAATGGAAGAGCAAATGATGCAGTCAGAAAAACTTGCTTCAATCGGTAGACTTGCAGCGGGATTTGCTCATGAAATAAACAATCCACTAACTAATATTTCTTTATATTCTCAGATCATGAGACAAAAAGCCAGAGGCGAGAATAAAAAGATGCTTAATATTATCAAAAGTCAGACAGACATTGCAGCTAGAATAGTAAAAAATCTTTTAGAGTTTTCTTATCACCATCCAGAAAATTTTGTGCCAACTCAGTTAAACGAAATACTATCAAGAGCCGTGGATTTTATGACTCCGCAGTTTCGTAGGAAGAACATTAAAGTGAAGTTAGAGTTAGAAGATACATTGCTCAAAATAAGAGGAGATGAAAGCCAGTTGCAACAGGTCTTTGTAAACATGCTCACAAATGCTATGGACGCTATGGAAAATGGAGGTTGTATTACAATATCTACTTGTAATAATAACAACTCTGTGGAGATAAAAATTTCGGATACTGGCCACGGAATACCGGATGAAAATTTATCTAAAATATTTGATCCATTTTTCACAACTAAAGAAGTGGGAGAAGGAACGGGTTTAGGATTATTTATAACATATGGGATAATCCAAAAACATAATGGTACAATAAATGTTAAAAGTGAAATCGGAAAAGGAACTACTTTCACTATACAACTCCCTGCGCTAAGTGAACATGAGCGAGAAAATACTGATAGTAGATGACGACCCCTTAATATGTGAGGGGCTTGCTTACGCATTGCAAGATAAATATGAAGTTTTTACTGCTAGCTCTGGGAAAGAGGCTCTCAAAATGATTGAACAAAAATCCTTTGACATAGTCCTAACAGATCTTGTTATGCCAGGTATAAATGGACTTCAAGTTTTAAAAGAGATAAAAAAACTCGACTCTAATACCAAGGTGATTATGATAACAGCATATCCAACTGTGAATAGTGCCGTAGAAGCTATGAAAAGTGGGGCCAGCGACTATATATATAAACCATTTGAGCTGTCAAGAGTTCAAAAAGCAATTGAAAGGGCTCTTAAAGAAACAGCATTTGAGAAAAAAAGCAAAACTATTCAACAAGAGATTGACCACGAGATAACAAAGGTCGACATTAGTAAGGGTTCAATCCTTAAAACTCTCGCCAACCCAATACGTAGAAATACTTTGGAACTCCTAGCCGCTAGGAACTACAGCTTTACAGAAATCCTAAGAAGACTTGAGATAGAGGACCCGACTAAATTAAGCTTCCATTTGCGTACTCTTAAATCAATAAAATTAGTAAAGCAAGACGAGAATAAAATATATTCCCTCACGAAAGAAGGTAGTGAAATAATAAAACTCCTTCTATATCTGGAAAAAATTTCTTCAGATAAAGATTAGTGAATAATTTGGTAGGGACATTAATGAAGCTTGGAATAAAAGTAATGCTAGCAATAGGCTTAGTTACAGCTATTGCAATAGCCTCAATCTTTTACTGGGTCTCTGAGAAACAAGAAACACAGATAATTAGTGAAGTAGATAAACAGGCAAAGATTTTGTTCAAGCAAATAGTTCTAACGAGAAGCTGGATAGCGGATCAGGGTGGAGTATTTGTAGAAAAAAAACCAGGAGTAGAATCCAATCCATATCTTAAAAATCCTGAAATAAGAGTAGGAGATAAAATTTTTACAAAAAGAAATCCTGCATTAGTAACAAGAGAATTATCCCAGTACGCTGAAGAGGAGGGGCTTTATAAGTTTCACATAACAAGTTTGAAGTTGATTAATCCTGCCAATGCCCCAGATGAATTTGAAAAAAAGGCGCTATTAGAATTCGAAAAAGGAAAAAAAGAGGCTACTCAGATAGAGGTAGTAAATGGCACTTGGGTTTATCGGTATATGGCTCCCCTCTATATAGAAGAATCTTGCCTTCAATGCCATGCTAAGCAAGGTTACAAAGTAGGTGACGTTAGGGGAGGCATAAGTATTTTTATGCCCATGGATGATGCATTTGTGGCCCTATCCACTAACAAACAATTCCTCTTTATTTCCGCGCTGGTTATAATTATATTAGTTGAATCTATACTTTACCTCTCGCTACGGAATATTATATTAAAGCCTATCGGGAAGCTTAAAAACGCTACTCATAAAATAAGCAAGGGTAATTATGACATTAATATAGATGTAAACACAGGGGATGAAATAGGTGACCTTGCAAGATCATTTAATCGAATGTCACAGCGGCTAAAAGAGTCTTATGCTAATCTCGAGGAAAAAGTAAGGAACAGAACAGCCGAGATACAGAGGTCAGAGCGAGAACTCAGACTATTACAAAAAATTAATAACTTACTCAACTCAGGGGCAAAGTTAGAAGAAATTTTAGATTCTATAACAAAAGGCATAACCTCTGTTTATGGCTATGATTCTGCGGCTATTTATTTGTTAGATGAGAAAGAAAATTCGCTCATATGCAAGAGTTATTCTGCAGATTCCAAAGTAGCAAAAAAGTTAGAAGAACTTACTGGACTACAGGGAGTAGGATACAGAGTGCCTTTATTTAAAGGTAGCTTGTTCTATCAAATTATAAGTAAAAAGAAGCCAATTATAACTGAGAATATTATAGAAGTTGTTAAGAGCAACACTAAGGACAAGAAAATCTTAAAACTAGCTCCATTGATCGCTAGGCTATCGGGAATGAAATCCGGAATAGGAGTGCCTCTTCTTGCTGGAGATAAGGTTGTAGGAGTAATTGGAATAGGAAGCAAAGAAAAGCTGTCTATAAAAGACTCCCAAAAACTTGCAAATTTTGGAGCTCAGGCAGGTCTAGCCATAGAAAAAGCTAGATTAGAGCAAGCGTTGAGAGAATACTCCGAAAAGTTAGAACAAAAAGTTGAAGAGAGAACAAGAGCTCTAAAAGAATCCGAAGAAAGATTTAGAAGCTTAGTTGAAAACGTAGATGAAGCTATAATTTCTATTGATCTCGCTTGTGAACTTCAGTCTTGGAATAAAGCTGCGGAGGCCATTTTTGAATGGAAAGTAAATGAGATATTGGGACAAAATATTCAGATCTTATTTCCTAATAGAAAACAAGCAATTAGCTACATTAAAAAAGCAATTGAAAGCGGAAAATATGATGGGGAAATAGAAGGATTAAAAAAAAGCGGTAAAACTTTTCCAGGGTATATCAGTATAAGACAATTGCTAGATGAAAATGAAAAATTAAAAGCACTCGTCTGTGTGGTTAGAGATATCACAGCCCAAAAAGAGAGAGCAAAGCTTGAGAAACAGCTTTTACAATCTGATAAACTTGCAACCGTAGGGCAACTTGCAGCAGGGGTAGCCCATGAGATAAATAATCCTCTAGCCAATATTTCCATGTATGCCCAAATGTTATTAGAGGAATTTAAGAAAGGAAAACCTGATATAAAGAAACTTAAAATAATCGAAGAACAGGTTGATGTAGCTGCGAAGATTGTGAATTCATTGTTGGAGTTCTCAAGGCAAAGTGAGCCAGAAGTAACAGCAGTAGATGTCAATCGTGAGATAACAAGGGTCTTGGAGATAATCGGGCATCAATACCCAAGAATTGAAATGATTAAAAAGTTTGATGAAGCCCTTCCCAAAATTAAAGCTGACCCAATACAAATACAACAAGTTTTTATGAATATTATAACTAATGCTATACAAGCTATGCCGAATGGAGGAAAGATAACAATATCTACTAGAAAAAAGAAAAATAGAGTGGAAATAAAAATATCTGATGAAGGTATAGGTATCCCTAAAGAACATTTGCCCAAAATTTTTGACCCCTTTTTCACTACCAAAGAAGTAGGTAAGGGCACGGGTTTAGGTCTATCTATTTGCTATGGAATAATAGAGAGACATGGAGGCAAAATCAATGTTGAAAGTGAAGTTGGTAAGGGCACTATTGTAACCGTGGAGTTGCCAATATGAACATACTAATAATCGAAGACGACCAGAAGATGAGAGAAGGTTTGAAAGAGATGTTCATCAGCGAGGGATATGAGGTAATAACGGCTTCAAATGGAAAAGAGGGATTAGAGAATATTGAGGGAGTCGATGTGGTACTAACTGATCTTGTGATGCCTGGGTTAAACGGATTAGAAGTATTAAGAGAAGTGAAAAGGCAAAGACCATGGGTGCCGGTAATCGTTATCACAGCCTTTGCCACCATTGAAAGTGCAGTTGAGGCTATAAAAAGTGGTGCTAGTGATTACATATCTAAGCCATTTAAACTAAATGAAGTTCAAGTTACGATAAAGAGGGCAATAGAAGAATCAAAATTTGCTAAACAACAAGAGATGGCTCGTGATCTCTCGGCTATCTCTTTAGGACGCTCTATAGTAAAATCTTTTTCTAATCCGCTTCGCAGAAATATCGGAGAACTATTGTTTAATAAGGGGAAGCTACGTTTTACTGATATAAAAGAAGAGTTAGGGGTAGAAGACCCTACAAAACTTAGCTTTCATCTTAGAGTATTAAAATCTGAAAATATGATAGACCAAGGAAAAGATAAGAGATATTTTCTTACGGAAAACGGTGAAAAAGCTATTGAAACATTGCGGATTTGGAAAAAGGATAAATAAAAAACTATAAAAAGAGTGTTATATAGAATTTTATCCTAGTTAAAACTTTTTTTAAAAAATAATTTATTTATTTGAAATTTAATTTCAAAAAAAAGTATAAATATTACTTAAAAGATTGACTTATAATGGTAAAAGTATGAAAAACTCAAATTTAATTAGAGGGATAATAGTCGATTTACTATAGGGAGGTGAGAGGAATATGAAAAAATCATATTTACTACTTTTGGGGGTTTTCCTAGCACTAATGATATTTTCAGAGGATATGGAAGTATATGCAATTACTCCCGGAGCTCCATGTATAAGTTGCCACGATACTATTACGCCTGGAATTGTAAAACAATGGGAAAACAGTAAACACAGCGAAGTTGGAGTTAAGTGTTATGTTTGCCATGAGGCAAAGGAGGACGACCCATCTGGTTACGATCACAATGGGTATTTTATTACAGCTATACCCTCGCCCAAATATTGCGAAGGATGCCACACAAAGCAGACAAAAGAATTTTGGAAGAGCAAACATGCATGGGCAGCGTTTATGGGCCCACTTAAACCTTATTACATTAAAGCAAAAAAAGAGGGGCTTGATCCTTTAAGCCAAGAAACTGCTAAAAAATTTAATCCCGTAGAAATAGCTAAACGCACGTTATCCCCTCTCTACCCTGACAGCGGGGCACTAAAAAATGCCGGCTTATTAGATAACCCAGAGTACGATCACAATAACATAGTTCTTGGTTGTATCCAATGCCATGGAAGTTTTGTAATCGCAGGAGAGGAAGGAGAACTAGAAGGTTGGCCAAATGTAGGTATAGGGAGGGTAAATCCCGATGGGAGCTTAGGTTCCTGTACTTCATGTCATACTCGGCATGAATTTAGTATTGCTCAGGCAAGGAAACCATATACCTGCGGTCAATGCCATATGGGGCCAGATCATCCTCAAATAGAGATATACGAAGAATCAAAGCATGGGAATATATATGAATCATCAGGAGATAACTGGAATTGGAATGTGCCTCCGGGACAGTGGGGACCTGAAGATATAATTGCTCCTACATGTGCAACATGCCACATGTCAGGTTTCGGAGGAGCTGTTGAAAGTACTCATGACGTCGGTGAGAGGCTCTACTGGGAACTTCAACCAAAAATATCTGTTCCTCAATGGAAGGGACCTGATGAAGTAGATCTTGTACTTGAGAGAATTCCCGATCCTGAAAAAGCCGAGCAAGGAAGAGCTAAAATGAAAAAGATATGCAAGGAGTGCCACAGCAAACAATGGACTGATAAATACTTTATAGAATTTGATAGAGTAGTTAATGACTATAACAAGGTGTTTTTTTACGTAGATGATTTACTGCAAGAAGCTTATCAAGAGGGACTAATCAGCGCTGATAATCCTATTGACGAGATACCGGAAGTTATGCACTACTATATCTGGCACCATGATGGTAGACGGTGGAGAATGGGAGCAAGTATGATGGGTCCTGACTGGACTCACTGGAATGGTGCTGTTGATGCACTGTTAGACAAGCTAAATATAATGCAGGATTGGTTAACGCAAGCTAGAAAAATCAAAGAACTTGAGAAGGAAAGTATATCAAAGAGCGCTTTAATACTAGTTGGACTAGTTGCAATTACAGCGCTAGCAGTAGCTGGTTACACTGCTACAAAGAAGAGGTGAATAAAATGTCAATGAAACTGAGTAGGAGAGAGTTCATAAAAGCATCAGCAACTGCTATTGCTATGACCTATGCAGGTCTAGCTGTGAAACCCGTATTCGCTAAAGAAAGTGAACTGAAATTTGGACGATCACAATGCCGGTTCTGCGGCACAGGTTGTACTGTATTAGTCGGCATTAAAGACGGCAAGGTAGTTGCAGTAAAAGGTGACGCAGATAGTCCGGTAAACTTTGGTAGGCTTTGTATGAAAGGATACAAACTGCCAGAGATACTTTATGGTGGGGGAGGAAAAAAAAGATTGACTAAGCCCCTGATCCGGCAAGAAGACGGCAGTTTCAAGGAGGTAAGCTGGGAAGAAGCTCTGGACCTAATAGCAGATACCTTTGTCGATAATATTAAAAAATTCGGTCCAGATAGTGTGGCATGGTATGGATCGGGCCAAAATACTACAGAGGAAGCCTACGCAGCGAATAAGCTTTTTAAAGGTATAATCGGTACTGCAAATGTTGAGGGAAACCCAAGACTATGTATGGCAAGCGCTGTAGGAGGCTATCTCAATACATTCGGAACAGATGAACCAGCAGGTAGCTATGATGATCTCGATTTGGCAGACTGTTTCTTTATCATCGGCGCAAATATGGCTGAACAACATCCAATGCTTTTTAGACGTGTTATTGACAGGAAAAGCGCATATCCAGATAGAGTTAAAGTTATAGTTGCAGACCCTAGGTATACTCCAACCGCTAGATATGCAGATTTACATCTACAATTTAAATCTGGAACTGATATGTATCTATTAAATGCCATGGCGCAAGTGATAATAGATGAAGACTTGGTAGACCACGAGCATTTGAAATACTGCACTTTTAAGAAAGAGTTGGGTAGCTCTGGAGAACTTATGAATCTTGAAGAATTTAAAGAATTTTTAAAAGACTATACTCCTGAAAAAGTTGAAAGCATAACTGGTGTTAAAGCAGAAGATATAAGGCTAGCTGCTAGTTGGTTTGCAAGAAAAGGATATTCTACTGTTAGCTTATGGACAATGGGTCTAAATCAAAGAACGAAGGGAGTACAACTGAACTGCCAAGTCCATAATTTGCACCTAATTACTGGTAAAATTGGTAAGCCAGGATGCGATTCTTTATCATTGACTGGGCAACCTAATGCATGCGGAGGAACAAGGGAGCAAGGAGGACTAACTCATCTGTTGCCCGGCCATAGATTATTAGCTAATGAAGAACATCGAAGACAGATTGCAGAAATATGGGGGTATCCAGTGGAACAGCTACCCACTAAACCTACCGGTCCCGCAGTGAATATGTTTATGAGATTAGAGAAGGGGGATATAAAAGCTATCTGGATCAATACTACAAACCCTGCACAAAGTCTTCCCAACGCAGATCGCTATCGCGAAGCAATGCGTAAGGCCTTTACCGTGGTAAGCGACATATATCCGGATAGAACAACTGAAGTAGCCACAGCAATACTGCCATCAGCAATGTGGGTAGAGAAAGAAGGTGTCATGGGCCAGACAGATAGAAGAAGTCAATTCATCCCCAAGCTGATTGACCCCCCAGGTGAGGCTAAGCCAGATTTCTGGCAGATAAAAGAAGTAGCAAAAAGGATAGCTAAAAAGCTTGGTAGGAAGGATTTAGGCTTTGAAACAGAAGAAGAAGCTTGGAACGAGTATAGGAGATGCACTAAAGGCACCGATGTGGATCTCTGGGGAGCTACAAGAGAAAAATTAAAGGCCCATGCAGGGGGCGTACAATGGCCCTGTCCATCAACAGACTTTGATAATAGAGGTTCAAATAAGAGATTTATCTCAAAAGAATATGCTAAGAAAGTATTTGGAAAAACAACCAAAAAATATTCGACGGGATATGTTACTTTGTATGATCAACACCTCGAAGATAAGAAGCTTGAAGGACCTGTAAATTATTACGGTACCAATCCTTTACACGGAGAACCAAAGGGAAAAGCTTTAATCAGGGCTGTAAACGCAGAAGTCGATTTTGAAATGCCAGATAAAGAGTACCCATATGTATTGAACACTGGGAGGGTTATAGAACATTGGCACACTGGAACTATGACGATGCGGGTCAGATTGTTGCGTGAACTTAACCCCGAAGCATATGTGGAGATTTCTCCTCAAGACGCTGATAGACTTGGTATAAAAAACGGACAAAATGTTAGAATAACTTCTCCTAGAGGGAGTATTGTTTTGTCTGCCTGGATTACTGATAGAGCCCAACCGGGCATGGTATTTGTGCCATGGTTCGACGAAAACAAACTTATAAACGACCTTACAGTAGACGATCCTAAAAGCTGGTCCAAAGCTGGAGAACCAAATTATAAGGTATGTAAGTGCAAAGTCGAAAGGGCATAAAACTGGTAATTTTACCTCCTCTATTAGAAGGAGGTTCATTTTTTTATGAAAATAGGATAATGTTAAAGACATCAATTAGTTGTTGGTAAAAAAAATGAGGTATGAACTTGCCAATTGCTGGAGCTGTTGTAGTGCCTATGCCTAGGGAAGAAAAAAAAGTTAAAAGTCTTCTGAAAAAATTAAAAGGAGTAGAGATCAAAGGGGTGGGTAGTAAAGGTATAGCTATCGTATTAGAAGCAAAAACAACAGAAGATTTAGAAAGTATTTCAAAAAAAATAGAAAAGTGGAATTGTGTGATAGATTTCCAGCTGGTATATTTTAACGTTGAAGATATTAAGTAATAACTTTTTTTTCTAAAATATTAGATTCCGTATAAATATACGTAAATTAAGAAAATTTTAATAAAAAACTTTAAATTGTAGTTCAAAAAGTTATGTGGTTAATACATTTCTAAACACCTTTTTCAATGTGAGATTTTTCATTCACTTGATCTACTTACTTAACCATGAAACGAAAATTAAGAGCTATTTAAAAAAAAATTACATAAGTCATTCACACTTATTTGAAATTTTTTTTCAAAAAAAAGTATTTATATTTGATTTTATCACAAAATCAAATAAAAGTATTTGATTTAGTAAAATCAATATAGAAAAAAAAATGAAGGAGTTAATTACCTTACAAGAGTCTCAATCTTTAATCGCAGAACTAAGAGAAAAATATTACTACAACCGTGATTCTGAATTTGTGACAGTTGAAAAATCTCTCAATAGGGAATTAGCTGAGGATGTAGTGTCAGAAGAAAATTCTCCGCCTTATCACATGGCCTCTTATGATGGTTTTGCAATTCGCCATGAAGACTCTAAAAGTTATCCATTAAAGATTGTTGGCTCTGTTTATGCTGGTACAGAAAAAAAGGATATTCCGAGACTAAGAGCTGGAGAAGCTGTCAGTATAGCTACAGGTGCATATCTCCCCGACGGTGCCGACTGTGTCTTGAAGTTGGAGGATTCAGAAGTTAAAGGAGAAAATCTTTACGGCAAACCCGTAGAAAAGTGGACTAAAGTAGTGAAAGCCGGAAGTAATTATCGTAGAGGGGAGATAATTCTCAGAAAAAAAACACAGATACGCCCGCAAGAGATAGGAATACTTTATGGAGCTGGAGTAAGTAAAGTCAAAGTGTATAAGAAACCCAACGTTGCAGTCATATCAACCGGGGACGAAGTTCACAATAATATGATTATAGACACAAATGCCCCTATGATAATGGCCTGCTTAAAGGAGTGGGGATGCGATCCACTATTCTTAGGAACTGTACCAGACGATCTAAAAAAACTAACTGAAAAACTTTTGGAAGCAAGCAAATATGACGTGATTATTACAAGTGGCGGAGTATCCGTAGGTAATAGAGACTATGTACTCAAAGCTATAATGGAACTCGGCACTCTGATTTTTTATAGAGTAAGAACTAGACCAGGTAAACCTTTAGCTGTTGGAATAATTGAGAGTACACCAATTTTTGCTCTTCCAGGTAAACCTACCGGTGCTTTTGTGGCTGCCGAACTTAATCTTCAGAAGTACTTCTTAGGAGATGCGGCAAGACCTGTAAAAAAACTGAGAATTACTGAAAACATAAAAATGGCTACTGAAGGCTTTGCTAATATTGTATTCGTACAAGTTAATGACGAGAAGGCGATTCCGATAGGGTTCCAGAATTCACATATGCAATTCATGCGCTCAGACGATTTTTACAATGTTTCAACCATAGCATCTTCTCTCAGAGCTACAGTCGCCGATGGATATGTAATTACTGAAAGGAATATTGAGAAAGGAGAGGTTATTGAGGTAAACTTGTTTTAAAGGAGGAATATGTTAATGATGCTCGAGGATGAAGCATTAGAACTTGCGGTTAAACTGCATGGCCATCTCGCTCCTGGACTCGCTCTGGGAGTTAGGATGAGTAGCATAGCTATGGAAAAATTAGGAATAAATAGAGGAAACAAAAAAGCTATACTCATAGCAGAAACTGCTAGATGTCTAGCTGACGGTGCTCAAGCTGTTACTGGATGTACTCTTGGCCATGGAAACGCTATTGTGAAGAATTATGGTAAACTTGCAATAACGGTAGCAAGGGTGGACACGAAGGTAGGGATACGGGTTGGACTAAAGGAAGATGCCTATAGGTTATCCAGCCTGATGAAGAGATGGATGATGAGAGAAAGGAAGCTTACCAGAGATGAAGAGAAAGAATTGAGCTATCAACTATTAGAGTTAAATGAAGAATATCTGGACATTAAGAAAGTAAAAATCTCACTGACGCAAGAGTTCGAAAACTCTGAAATAGTAAAGTGCGATTATTGTGGGGACTTAATTCCTTTAGCACTTGTAGTCAGAGAAAATGGGACAAAAATTTGCAAAAGTTGTGTGAATAACGAATACTACCAAGTTATCGCAACATAGATAATTGATTAGTTTTTTAGAGTAGGGAGATATTAAAGAGCGCTTAAAAAAAGTTTAGAAAAAAGCTTTTAGCTATAAAAATTTAAAAGAAGAGTATGCCCCCAATAATATCTATAGTCGGTAAAAAGAAATCTGGCAAGACTACTTTAATAGAACGATTAATAGCTGAGCTTAAAAGCAGAGGATATCGTATCGGTACCGTAAAACATCATATTCACTATGGCTTTTCCATGGATGAGCCAGGGAAAGATACTTGGAGGCATTTCGCTGCAGGGGCAGACACGGTTATCATATCTTCACCAGACAGACTTGTGATCACAAAAAATATAGAGAAGGAATATCTTCTGAAGAACCTGGTATCGGAATATTTAGATTCAGAAGATTTTGTACTAACTGAAGGTTATACCAAGGCTGATACGCCCAAAATAGCGGTAGTAAAAAGTGAAGAAGACCTTAAGTTGTTCTCTAAAAAAAACCTTATAGCAGTGGTTAGTGACGGCATTGTAAAATCGGATGCCCCTCTCTTTAAATTTGAAGATATTAAAGAACTTGCCGATCTCATAGAGGGGTACAAGAATGGATAAAAAGAATATAATCTTAACAGAACGTCAAGTAGAGGTACTGCGTCTCAGAAATCAAGGATACTCCCAAGTTGAAATAGCCAAAATGCTAGGTACTTCGAAGGCAAACATATCTGCGACTGAAAAAAGTGCATTAAAGAATATTCAAAAAGCAAAAAATACTTTGGAATTAGTAAAGACACTAGATGCCGCGATATGGATCGCCATAAAACCAGAAACCGACCTAAATGATGCAGTTAGGGAGATATACAAAGCAGCAGATAAAAAGGGAATATGGGTTAAGCATAGCTTTCCATATCTTTCTAGTATTTTAAAAGAAAAAACGGGCGATAAAATTAAAGGTAGAAGAGTGCTTACTGAATTCGAGGTGGGAGTACTCCCAAGCGGCGAGATAGTTGTGAAGCCATCTTAAAAAGCGAAGGATACCAAAATTGCTAGTCCGCTAAAAACTGCCTCTATTAGCCATATCCACAAGACTATTTCTTTCTCTGTAAAAGGCTTAATTTTAAGTATAAGCCTCGGAAGTGAGAGATTACTATTCTCTGGGATATAGAGTTTTCCTTCTTTAACTATAGTAGGACTCTGAGATTCTCGCGTCATTACTCCTGCTGAGAAGTATTTTAACCAAGCGTCTAAAATATATGGAAAAAAAAGTACACCTATCACGATCAAATCAAGCTGATCTATAACCGCACATGAAAATAATACCGCACCGATAATAAGAGTACCCACATCCCCGGGGAATACTTTAGCGGGATACTTATTGTAGTATAAAAAGGCAATAAGAGAACCGAGTAACCCTGTACTTATAAGAAAACTTAATTCTTTACCATCTAAGAATGAAATAACAGCTAACCCTGCTGTCGCTATAGCTCCTGTTCCGATTTCTAGTCCATTAAAGCCAGCAAGCATGTTAGTAAAATTAGATAGGCACATGAATAGTATGGGAACAAGTAAAAGATAGAAGACCCCAACATCATAACCTAATATCTCTAGATTAGAATAGGGTATGAGAATTGCTCCAATTAAAGAGAGGAAAACTATTTTTTGTAGTGCTGTTAGTTTTTTAAACCCATCAATAATGCCGAGGAATCCCGTGAGAAGTGCTACCAAAGTTATGGGGGATATATTATGGCTTTTCAGGATTAAATAAGCTACGAGAGTTGATGATGTAAACCCGATGAGAATCGCTATTCCAACCATCTCTGGGACATACTGTTTTTCTTCTTTGTGAAGGTCTACCCCGACTATTCCTCTTTCCCTGAGTACTTTAGATAAGAAAGGAGTCAGCAAGAAAGTGACTAAAAAGCTGAGTATCAGAGGTACTATTAAAAGAAACTCAACCTCCAAGCTCGAAAAAGTATACGTTATCATCCTCAGAAGCGACTACTAGGTATCTTCCATCTCCAGAGAAAGATACCCTATTAACGTAATCTCCTATCTCATATTTCATAATTAAATTCCCTTCTTTATCAAGCAAATACAGATTAGTATCCCACGAGCCTACTGCGATGAATCTGCTATCTGGGGAAATAGCTACATCATAATTAGAGAACTCGGTTTTATAGCTCCAAAGCTTATTTCCTTTTTCATCATAGAGGTATACATTCAAATTTTGAGCCGCTGCACCAATATATCCTCCAGCTACGTCAACTCCGTAAATATAGCTTTTTTCTCCAGGAGTCCTCTTCCATAATAGATTACCATTGATATCTAAGACGTAGATGTTCATATCATCTACCCCTGCGACAATATAGTCCTCTGTTGGAGAAAAAGCAACATCCCAAACACCATATGCGCTTTTATCGGTCTTAAATTTCCACTTTTCTTCTCCCTTTATATCAAAGAGGTATACATATCCATTTTCAGCTCCTACTGCTATAAGCTCTCCAGTAGCAGTTATGTCAACCCCCCTCATTGGGCTAGCTATCTCCTTACTCCAGAGCTGGTTTCCTTTAACATCAAAGAGATATAACTTTCCTTTTGGGACAATATAACTTGTAGCCACAATGTAATTTCCGTCACTAGATATAGCTACATCATCAATAGGCGCACCAATATCTAATTCCCAGATTACTTCACCATCTTTATTGAAGAGGTATAGAATGTAGTTCCTTGAGCCCGCGACTATGAGTTCTCCATTACTGGATATGTCTACGCCATACACATCCCACCCAGTATCATAGTTCCATAAAAGCTGTAAAGGCTCAGCTAGCGGAGGGGGCGTGGTAGTCATGATTGGTGGAGTAGTGGTAGTTGGGATAGGCGTTTCTTTAGGAATTAAGGTAGGGGGCACGGTATACTGAAGCGGTCCAGATTCTTCTATTGGGGACACTTCTGAAGTTAGCCTATACGCACTTATTGTAACAGATTGTAAAACTACTAACGTTAAAAGTAATGAGACCCAAAACCTGTCAAGTCGCATTTTAGCACCTCTCAAATAAACTTATTCTTTCTCTCTTGCTTCAATGGCCAAATAAAATAATGAGAAGAGGAATATAAAGCTTGTTGGTTGTAGCCCTACTTCTACTAAAATAAACGCGTGCGTTAAGGCAATGGAATACAAGCAAGCCTGAACAGGTTTTTCGATCATCTCATGGAAAATTCCAAGTAAAGCTCCAATAGTGCACGCAGTTAATATTAACCCTAAAATACCGAAATCTAAAGTCCCAGGACCAAAGAGAGAAGAAGTTATAATATGAGGAGTATCATAGTTTAATACAACAGTACTAATAATCTCTTGAGAGGGACTTAACAGAGCTTTTCCAAATGTAACACCAAAAGGAAGACTCATTGCAACAATCTTGTCAAACACCGAGAAAGTAAAACCCATTCTATAAAAAATATATAACATAGGATGGATACTCCACTCGCCATAGGAACTTCTAGCTATGTAAGTACTTACTATAGTTAATATAAACAAAATCGTCGCGAAGACCGCTAGGATATCTCTCGTTTTAACTTCCCTTACTAATATCCCTGCTATAGTGGCTGAGATGAGAATGGCTATTGCATCTGATTTAAACCCGGATATAATGCCCAAAAAAGCTAAAAAAAAGACTCCTAAAATATATCTCCTATTTTGATGTATTGATAATAGAGCGGCAGAGAACACAGCAAACCCATGAAATAATGCTCTGAGAGGAGTAACCGCTGATTCTTCTCTAAAAACTGGATTTAATATCGGAACACCTCTAGAGAGAATAAGAAGAGTTGCAACCAAAGCTAAAAAAAACGATGCATAAGTTAGTAAGGCGACTTTATCTATATTTTTTGATATAAACCAGAGTGAAATAGCAAATCCCCCTGAGATCATAATTTTAACCACAGGATTCATCGAAAATGCTAGATCTAGAGTGATATAGCCAAAGCCGCCGAGTATGAGAGGTATTACCCATAGATTTGAGTTAGGTATTTTAATTCTCCTAGCTAATCTCGCTGAAATAATAAAAATAGTTATACCAAGCACACTTAAAATATAGCTCATTATGCTCGGGCTAGAGAGAAACCTGCTGGTTGATTCAATATTATAAGACAAAAAAGCCGAAAAAAGGAAAAGAAAATATAAAAATGGAAAAGCTATCTCAGGAAACAAGAAACTCCTCATATATCCTATCAATTTCATTAGCCATTCTCTCCCAGCTATATTTTTGCACTATTTTTTTCCCATTCTCAACCAACTTCACACGTAGCTTCTCATCATCAAGCACTTTCAAGATAGCCCTCGCAAGTCCATCAGGGTCCTCGCTCTCAACTAAGAGCCCGTTTACTCCATCCTCTATTATTTCAGGGATCCCTCCAACATTTGTTGCAACCACAGGCACGCCAGCAACCATAGCCTCTAGAAGTACCAGTCCAAATCCCTCTTCTCTAGATGGGAGTACCATCACCTTGCATTTACTTAAAACTTCAGACAAATCCCCTACCTCTCCAGTAAAATATATATCGGGATCATATTTAGATAAAGCCTCTAGTTTTTTCCTCTCCTTCCCGTCCCCCACTATGTAAAGTTTCACATTAGGCCTCGACTTTTTTACTTTTCTAACAGCGTTTATTAGGATATCAACCCCTTTCTGTTTCACTAAGCTGCCGATAAAGCATATCGAATCCTCAGGTTCTACATTTTTTCGTCTAATAGCTCTTGGGATTCCTCCGTATACAACTATTATTTTATCTTCATTTACGCCCATCTCTATGGCTTCTTTACGTAAGTATTCGCTCACCGCAATAATCTTATCAGAATTCTTTAAAACATATTTTACAAAAGCCTTTGTAAATGGGTTTTTTTTAAGAACTAATATATCAGATCCATGTATTGTGAGTATTAGAGGTTTTCTAGATATTTTTTTTAGCAATACTCCTAAGAAACCTTGCGGAAAAGCGTAATGAGCATGAATTAAATCATATTTCTTTTTTAAACCACTAAAAAATCCATATACAATAAAGCTAAAGGCTCTCAAAACTGAAAGATCAATAGTTTTTTCATAAGTTAATATTATAAAATCATTTTTTGAATTTTTGATAAGATTGTCCACATGAGTGACTATACCACCCTTCCGAGGCTTCCACTGGGTTATTAGCAGTACCTTCATGCTATTCGTGTTAACCTAGGTAATTAAAAATCTACCGAAAGAGAAAGCCCTGCTATGTGTCTAAGGAGGGTATTTGCCACAGATGCCATTCCGATCTATACAATAAAACTCGGTCTTCATGAAAAGTGTTTCTAGTAAAAAGTCAGCTTTAAATATAATCCTAATAGATTGCACTGCATGCAAATTAATGAGCCTTTAATTTTAATTCTAAGCATAATAATCGGTTTGATCTCTGGTGCCTTAGGATATACCTTCCATGATGAAGCCGACACTATAATAACTGTAGGACTAATTTTAATGCTCTACGGAGTGATGCTAAATATCCCTTTTAGACGCATCATTGAAGCTTCAAAAAATAGCAGATTTATTACATTAAGCCTTGCTGTGAACTTTATTTTAGTACCCGTATTTACATGGCGACTGAGTTCAGGATTTGTTAATGATCCCGCTATACTCCTAGGTCTCCTAATGTATTTCGTAATGCCATGTACCGATTGGTTTCTTACATTTACAAGCTCGGCTAAAGGAGACGTAGCTTTAGGTACTATTTTAATTCCAATAAACCTAAGCATACAAATAGTACTTTTACCCTTATATCTACTGCTTTTTATGGGGAATACTATCCGAATAGATCTGATACTATTTTTAAAAACACTTGCTCTCTTTTTTTTAATCCCTCTCTCTTTAGCACTAATCTCGAGGCACCTAGGTAAAAGATCCTTCAATCAGATGGTTTCAGATCTCCAAACTTTTTTCCTGGGCATCGTAGTTGCGGTTATGTTCGCCTCTCAGGAATCGATGTTTATCGCTAACATAGACAAAATTATAGTTATAGCCGCTCCAATTTTAATATACTTCATTTCTATGTACTTTTTATCTATTATTGTTCAAAGACTTTTTAAATTAAGATACGAAGAAACTGTGCTATTAAACTTCACAACTTCTGCCAGGAATTCTCCAATTGCCCTGGCAATAGCCCTTGGTGCATTTCCAAGCCTGCCTCTTACTGCTGCAGTAATCGCTATAGCTCCAATAATTGAGATACCCATACTCGCAGTTGAAGCAAGGATTTTAGGTAAAAGACGCTAATAATGCCTAGGAATTCTTGACTTTAGGATTATTAAAGCTCCTATAAAGAAGAACATAAAAACATTAAAATCAACTAACCCAGTTTCTATTCCCACTAGCACATATGCAAATAGCAAGGATAATATAGATATCGCAATAGCACTATGGGTTTGAAGAGTTGCTTTATAGGCAGCCCCGATTATAAGGCCAAGAATCAAAGCAAATACCATTATCCCTATAATACCAAAATCCAGCATTACTGTGCCAAATAAAGTGGAAGTCATTGAAATATCATAAACGCCAAACATTCTAGCAACAATCGTCCTTGGACCTAACGACGGTCCAGGAATAAATGAAAAGTATGAAGAAAAAGTAGCTAACGCTACAGACCCTCTATTTACTCCGAATGGCCAATAGAGGTTAACTAGCGTATCATAAATGCTTAATGTGAGCCCCACTCTTCTTCCAAGTACTTCTAAGATTCCTATCCCTGCTCCTTCTTCAACTGCTCTCAAATATCCGAAGAAACTAATACCAAATAATGAAACCATAAAAAAACTAACGATTTCGATCCATCCTAAAATCCTTGAGAAGTACATCGCCATACTACAACCTAGAATTGAGACTATTATCTGTGTTCTAAAACCCACTAGAGAAATCAGCATAGTAGTGGTTAGCAACGTTAAAAGCGCATACACCCTCGCTTCTCTTAACCCTATTTCCCCATTTCTAAGCTTTACTCCAATAACTGATATCGCGAGTATACCACCCGGTACAATCAAACTCGCTAACATAGTATAACTCACACTTAATCCCTTTTTTGCGAAAGGCTCGAAAAGAGGAACTGCACCAGCTCTTTCAATATCTAAAACAAGAGCAAACACGCCTATGACTAATAAACTAATCGCCAAACGAGACGAATAATTTTCTAGAGCAGTTACTCCAAATTCAGATTTCCTCGCAATTTTTACTCCAAACATGAACGAAATTAATCCTATTAGAATACTGAACGTTGCTAAGAAGGATGGTCTATAAGTGCTTATACCAACAAATCCTATATAGACTAAAGGAAACAATATGAATGGGTCTAAAAAAAACTCAAGATTGAACCTCTTATTTAATTTATCTATCTTACTCCAAAATCTACCTGGATAAAACATGACAAAAAGAAATGAAGTTTTTCTGACTTTAGATTTTATAAAAGAGTTTTCTAAGAAGGAGAGTATTAGTAAAGATAACTCTCTAGTTTTGCTTTTTTGGAAATTTTTCTTAATAGTCTCTTCTATTCTAGATATGACTCTCACGGATAGAGAACTCATAACAGGTCCTCATAGCTGATTACAGGTCCTGAATCCGTTGGTTGTTCGGGTTTTTCTTCAGTATCATAACCTAGGTAAATAACCACCTCTCCAAGAGCAATTGAATCGCATTTAACATGAGTATTTTCAAGCTCAGATAACTCCGCTAATTCCAGACGTAATGTAACAGCATTCTCTGTTGAAATGCCCTTCCCGACATCCCTTATAAGATACCTCCTCCTGAATTTATTATAAAGTTCCTGAGGAGTTTCTACGCTATTAATAAAAGAGAAATCTGCAGTTATTATAAGATGATCTGCATTATTCTTCTCCTTCAAGTTCTTTAAGTATGATATCATCTCATTGTAGCTTTTGAACTGGTATCCGGGAGAAGTTTTAAGCTTTGCAATATGCCTATCTAAAGGGATTAGAGTTATCTTATCAAGAGCTATATCTTCTAGATAGCTCATAGAGCCACCTAGTTTAAGTATCCTGCCATCCTTTAGTTTAAATTCAAACGCGCCTCTTGTTGGTCTTACTATTAGACCTCTACTATTGAATAGAACATCTTCTGTTCCAATCCATTTTCCTTCAGCAACTGCTTCAACTAAGAAGCCTTTCTCATTAAGCTTCTCAAATTCTTTTATGGCACTATACATTTCATCTCCACTAAATGTTAGGTCTTTAAACAAGATTGTTGAACCAAAAGAAAATAGGAGAAACGCTACCACTACAACGACAAAAATATCAATAAAATTAATACCTAACAGTCTACCTTCTTTTATATCGACAACCTTCATTTTTCTGACCTAAGTTTTGAGTAACTAAAATACACTATATTGATGAGGAATATAGTGAAAAAGGTTAGCTTAAAGACATTATTGAATCCGATTACATGTAAATAAGACTCTCCGAAAAGTCTATACATTATTCCTATTATTAAAAAATATAAATTATCAAATATAAATAGAACTTTTTCAAAAAATGCTCTATAAAGGAGAAAAACATTGATATCTCGGTGGAATAGTTTTATCGCTAATAATAAATATAGTGCAACCATCTGTACCATAGTGAGACCTACTGCGTATCCGAGTACCTCCAATACCTGCTCTATTCTCCGTTGTTCTCTTTCCATGAAAATCAAAATCATGCTACTGGAATTAAAAATCTTTCTATAGTAAGAAAAAAGTTAAAAAATGTACGCTATCCTGCATATTCAAACCTCACGCCAATCTAAATGTACTCTTTCATGCCTTGAGGAGAAAAGATAAGTTGGTATTAATGTTCCTCCAAGTATACCCATCGAATTTAAAAAATATTGTTTAATAAAATATTACACCATGAATCTATCGGATTTCGATTACCTATTGCCAAAGGAAAGAATAGCCCAACAGCCTGCAGAACCAAGGAGTTCCTCAAAGCTGATGGTGATTGAGGGCGAGAACATAGAACATAAGAAATTCTCAGATATAGTTCAATATTTCCGTAAAGGAGATGTCCTCGTTTTAAATGATTCAAAAGTAATTCCAGCGAAGCTTACAGGCAATAAAAAGACCGGCGGAAAGGTAGAATGCCTATTCATAGAAGAGAAAGATAGAGATGGGATATTCCTGATAAAAGGAAAAAAAATACGCTTGGAAACAGAAATATTTTTTAAAAAAAATATAAAGGGAAAAATAGTTGAAATTAGAGACGGAAAATATAGAATTAGATTTCCAGATAACACCACGGTAAGAGAAGTTCTAGACAAGTACGGCGAGGCACCTCTACCCCCTTATATTAAAAGAAATATCTCTTTAGAAAAATATCAAACTATATACGCCACAAAACCTGGTTCAATAGCAGCGCCAACGGCGGGTTTTCACTTTACTGAAGAATTATTGGGAAAAATTAAGAAGAGAGGCGTAAGGATAGCCAAGATTACCCTCCATGTAGGAGTAGGAACATTTTCGCCTGTTAAAGTTGAAAAAATAGAAGAACACAAGCTAGATCCAGAATACTTCGAAATAGATAACATCAACGCTGAAATAATAAATAAAGGAGAGCGAGTAATTGCATGTGGAACCACAAGCGTCAAAGCTCTCGAGAGTGCTGCAGATGCCAATGGGATTATAACCCCTATATCAAGATGGTCAGATTTATTCATCTATCCTCCATATAGCTTTAAAAGCAGACTAAATGGGTTGATAACAAACTTCCATTTACCAAAATCGACAAATCTGATGCTTGTCTGCGCTTATGCTGGACACAACAGAATTCTAAATGCATATAATATTGCGATTAAAGAGGGATACCGCTTCTATAGTTTTGGAGACTCTATGCTAATTTTAGGTGGTCCTATTGTTTGAGATAGTACATGTATCGGGAACTGCCAGAGCCGGGAAACTCTATACTAAACACGGAAAAGTGGAAACTCCATGTTTCATGCCTGTTGCAACTAAAGGGAGCGTCAAAACTTTAAGCTCTCAGGAGGTTGCAGATCTTGGAGTTCAAGCTATAATCTCAAATGCCTTTATTCTTTTTCTGAGACCAGGCGTAGAAGTGATAGAAAAAGCTGGAGGCATACATGAATTCATGAATTGGAATAGAACGATCTTTACTGATAGCGGGGGTTTTCAAATGCTCAAAAAAGATTTTCTCTTAGGGGTTAACAGAAAAGGTGTAGTCTTCAGATCTCCATTCGATAATACTAAACACCTGTTCACCCCTGAAATGTGTATGGAAATACAATCATCACTTAAAAGTGACGTTGCTATGGTGTTAGATGACTGCCCACCTTTCACCAAGGAATTCTCCTATATAAACGAATCACTTATTAGAACAATCGAATGGGCAAAGAGAAGCATCACCCTACGAAGCAATGGGCAGCTTGTATTTGGAATAATCCAAGGAGGAACATACCCCGACTTGAGAAGAAAAGCTGTTGAAGAACTAGTTATAATGGACTTTGATGGATATGGGATAGGTGGCCTCTCACTAGGTGAGCCAAAAGAAGTTATGTTAGACATTTTAGAATATACCTGCAGGCTTATACCTGAAGAAAAACCGAGATATCTCATGGGCGTTGGTTCTCCATTAGAGCTTTTAGAATCAATTTCTTCAGGCATAGATATATTTGATAGTGCTTTTCCAACAAGAAATGCTCGCCATAACACAGTTTACACTTGGAAAGGAAAATATAATATAACTAGAGGGAAGTTTAGCGAAGACTTTTCTCCTCTCGAAGAGGGATGCTCTTGTTTTACGTGCAAAAACTATTCAAGAGCCTATATACACCATCTGATGAAGGTCTACGAAACTTTGGGTATGAGACTAATAACAATACACAACTTATATTTCTTACAGCAGCTGATGAAAGAAGCACGGCAAGCTATCATAGAGGATAGATTTAATGACTTTAAGTCGGAGTTTCAGAGGTATCAGTGACATCCCTTTTCACAGTTTTTCCTAGCAAGGAATTCTTCACTTACTCCAATATTCTTTTCTTTTTTCAAAATCTCTCCTGTTTCCGGGTCAATATAAAACTCCATTGAAGTAAGGTTTTCAATGCCAGCACATCCACAGGCTCGCTCGATAAACTCAACTTTCCATACATATCCAAATCGCTCATCTAACTGTAATGAGGCAAGTTCGACTCTAAGGTTTGGATCTCTGAAGTATTTACTAGCGAAAGTTATGAATTCCTGGTCCACTTTAGCTATATCAATTGCATCTTGGGATCCAATAGGCAAATTAATCTCCTTTTTTGCCTCTTCTATAGCAATGTTTTTCTTGGCGATCTCTTTTTCTAGAGTTGACGTTTTAGCAAATAGGTATCCGGAAACACCTACTAAAATAATACAGATTACTAAAGTGACAGATAGACGCTTTTCCATTATCATTAAACTACGTTTATGCCCTCGGTATCCCGCCTTCGTTTATTATTAACACGTCCTTTACTGCTTTAACAGCTGCAAAAGGTATTAAGATTTCTCCTCTCTCGTTTAGTCGGAAATATTTTGTATCTATGCTTTTATCAGGTTTAACTATGAGCATCATAACCTTGCCTGCTAGGGTTTCGATTGACAGGTCTATCAATTTCCCTATAACAGTCCCTCTATCACTGACAACATTTCTCCCTATTAGACTTTTTCCGATTATTTTCGTCACCATCGTTCCTCAAGTGCGTATTTTAAAGTTATCTAGTATTTAAAAGTTTCACCTTGCAATTAAGACCGGACAAAATGCTCGTTTGGCAACGGCTTCACAAACACTTCCAAGAAGAATTTTTTAAGACCTGTGGTACCTTTTGAACCCATAACAATTATGTCGTATTCTCCTTCTTCAACCTCCTCAAGAATAGCATCACTAATGGAATGAGAAACCAATACCCTCGTACCTACAGTTATTCCCCTTTCTTCAGCTAAAATATGTTTGAAGCACAGCTCTGCATCCTTTATCATCTTTCTCTTCACGCTCTCCGCATGTAAATGCTTTGATGGCTTTACACAAATCACATGAAGTGCTGTTATCATGGCATTATAATGTTCAGCAAGAGAAATAGCAAACCTAGACGCTCTCGCAGAGAAAACCGAACTATCCGTTGGAAATAAGATTTTTTTGATCATGTTTAATATTCTATCCATAACACTGAAAAATATCCCTCTATGAGGAATATTGATTTGAAACTAAAGATAACGGAGGGGATAGTGATTATATTAACTCCTATAAGAACCTTCATGGATTAATCTAAACAAAAAAATGTCCTAAATTGGCCCTTTTATCACCTTACCTAGTAAAAATACACCAGTCCTCATAGACTTTTTTGAGAGTGAACTTATGTCCCGCATTTTCCAAGATATTAAGAGTGCAACAGGATATCCTCTGAGCAAAATTAGAGTCATGGAAAGTGAAATATATCTTTATTTTCTCCTCATCTACATCGATTTTTTTAATCATCCCATTTATTCTACCAATCATTTCAATAGCCGCAAGAAGTTTCTCCAATGGTACCTCAGTGATGGCGCTTCCAAGAATCCTCTCAATTGTCAAAATTGCGCTATCGTGACTCTCCCCTTTTTGAATCTTTAGAAAATCTTGAAGGCCAAAGATAGCGAGAGAGTTGTCATATAGCTTCGCCATCTTAAAAACCCCTCTCCAATAATCCGGATCCCTCTGAAGGCCCTCATATATATCTTGATTAAAACCGAAGTGTTCTACAACTCCCTTATAGGCCTCATCTTCACTTTCTGCAACAACGCAGTCCACATCAATAAAGGTAGGTGATCGAGTCACTTTAACCGGTTTCAAACGCAGAGGCTCATGCGCCACTATATAAGTAGCTAATGCTGCAATAGGCTCTACCTGACCTCTGCTCATCTCGATGCGAATTTTAACCCACGTTGGGTTCTTAGGGTCATCATAGGTTATTGATTGTCTACCCCAGCTCCCTGTCAGATATGTGTAGGTATTAACGTACTCAGAATACGTCTTAATATCTACCTTTTCCACCCCGATGAAATCTGGAAAAATTCTATCAAATAAAAATCTATAATATCCTAAAGGCGGAATCATACCTGCCACAAGTTTAAGCCAATATCCAAGTAAGTCCATAGGTACAGAACAAAACAGCTTTTTCTCGATCAATAAGTTCCTAATCTCTTTTCTTTCTTCCTTTAGATCATTAGGAGAAAGAGGTTTCTTAAGAGATATTACATCTCTCTTACTACTATTGTTTCGTATGAGTTCTCTAATAGCTTTTGAGAAATTGCCATCATTTTTTTTGAGAAGAAACTCGAGTGAATCAAAATCTTCCTCTTCTAAAGAAATGGTCTTTCTTATCTTCATTTACTATGCGCCTTATTTCTTCATACAATTTCATACTATGGTTCAATAATATAATACATATTTCTTAAATATTTTCTTATAGTGTGTGAAAAATAAAGGATTTTTCAAAATTTTTTAAGGTAGGTGAGAAAAAGATGAGTAGAAGTTTGACTAGAGGAGTTGTGACCCAAGGAGGGACTTTTAGTCAAAGGGTAGATCGTGCTCGGAGCCTATCTACATGCTCACAAATACTACGTGAGGGCAGTTCAAAGTCTTCATTTACATATGCTTTGTATGTTACAGCACAGCGAGAACTCGCCGAAAATAAATTAAGGGGTAATTTAAGATGGCAGTAAATTTAGTTCTAATCATCTCGATATTCGTACATCTCATAGCTACTGTAGCATGGATGGGTGGTATTTTCATCTATCTGCTGGTACTTATCCCAACAGTTCAGAAAACCCTTGAACCACCAATGGCAGGTAAATTGATGGGTATGATGTCAAAAAAGGGGAGGATGATAGGATATACCAGCATAATTTTGTTCTTGATCTCTGGTAGTATCATGACTGTACTGAATAAGAACTACGAAGGGCTCCTAACCTTTGAAAGCCTTTGGTCACAAGTGCTACTTTTGAAACATGTGGTTGTATTAGCATTGATAGGACTTGCGGTATACCATAACGAAGTCTTGATACCAAAGCAAGCTAGATTACGAGAGTTATCGCCGGAAGAGCGAGAAAAAGTGGAGAAAACACTAAAATTAGATGGCCTCGCTGCGCTATTATTGATGTTCTTAATACTGTTGCTAACTGCTATCACTAGAAGTATCTCTTAATATTCTTGCATAAAAAATAATAAAGGAGGTGATATAAACGCAGTATCTTGTAACCTTGAAACTTCTTGGAAGTCCCTCAGCTTCTCCTCAGGAATTGGCTCAACACATAGAACAAATAGTTATTCCCATGCATGAGAAACTTGATACAGACGAGAAAATCTTGTCAGGGGGTATTGTAGCTGGAGCTAGGATTATTACATTTATCGTAGATGCAGCATCCCATGACGAGTTAGACCGACTATTAATGAGTCTTCCCGGCTGGGGCTTGATGGATGTGAGTGTGACCCCGTTGCAGAGCTTTAGGGATCGGATCATAATATCTCGGCAAATGGCTGAGCGGTTAAAAAGCTTAAAATAATGAAAGAGCAGAGGTATTTCGGAAGTTTCTATATCTATGGGCTATCCATCATAACCTAAAGAAGGTATCAGTAACTTAACCATTTATCCCTTACTTTCAACATGGTTCCTACACATCATCTATCAGACTCTTGTAGAAAGTGTTTAATATCTGACATAATCCAGAGGCATCTTTATCTTTTCTTTAACTCTAAAGTTTTTGAATACGATCCACAGCTTTTTAAAAATCTGATACTCAACCTAGCTGTATAATCAAGATTTCCGGCACGGTTCTATGCAAAAAACTATAACTGCGTCATAAAAATATATTTTCTTTCAAAGGATAACGGCTCAAACTTCTTTCCTCCTCCCGAATAGAATCTCTTAAAAAATTCTAGCCACTGGAGCCTTAGTGAATGAACAAATACCAAAAATGTACCTGATACTAATATTAGTAATGTGCCTGCGAAGAATATAAGTACTCCAAGAATAAAGCTGCTGAAAGAAAAAGGCAATGAAGTTATCAATGCAGTTAATATTCTAGCGACCATTACATGAAGAACCAATAATGCAGCAATCCGAGCATAAGAAATTATATTTGCAAACAACGCCATGAGCTCTTCAATAACTTTAAACTTTCTTATCCATGAGAGTGCAACTATACCTCCAGAAAAAAGTAAGAATAAAACTCTAGAATGCTCTGGGAAGATTAGAATAAATAGGCTGGAAAAAAGTATTATTACAAGAGAAATCGGATATACTCCCTTTTTTCCTTGAATAAGCTCTTCATAAAGTCTTGAAAATAAGCTTATAGAGATATGAATAACTCCCAGTATCATAGATAGTAAAAATAAAAGTCCCAGGTTGCCCAAAGGTTCCTTCCACATAGGTTCTACTCTTATTAAGCCTCCAAAAAACTCTCCGAGAATAAATCCAAATACTATTGAGGACATAGCAGCATACATCAAGACTAAATTAAGGCTTCTGAGAAACTTACTAGAACTTCTAATTTCTAAGAGCAATACAATACTTAATAAGAGCAAGAAAAGACCATACCCCACATCTGCAAACATTATGCCAAACAATATTGTGAATGTAAGCCCAATAAGCGGAGTTGGATCTATTTCACGATATTTTGGTAAACCGTAACTCTCAATAAGTATTTCAAAAGGCTCAAATAACTTCGGATTTTGGAGTTTTATGGGGGGATTTTCTTCGGGTAATGCTTCTTGAACTTCCACTACCAACATATTATTAGTCGCTTTTTCTAATGCCCGAATAGTTTTTCCAACATCACTTTTTGGTACCCACCCACCTAAAATAACCGCATGTGGAGTGGAAACGAGATTGGAAATGGCTTTGGCTCTCCTTAATAAATTTTCCAACTCCTCATTCAAGGCAAGTAGTTTATGATAATTTTCTTTTTTGAACTGGCTTATTTTTCTATCCAATTTTTGAAGTCTAGCGGAAACCTCTACTTCTTCTCTTTTTAATTTTTCCAGATGCGCTATCTCTGCATCTTTAACGGTGCCCATGAGTTTTAATAAGCGGAGTTTAGCTTCTCTCGCGATTACTATAGTTATATCCTCTTTTTTCCTATCTAATTCGGTTCTTTTTTTCTGTAAAGTACGATATGCATCTTCAATCTCATCTATTTCAGCCTTAATTTTCTCCAAAAGATTATCTCCAGGCTTTTTCACTATTGATATTGGAACTACTGGCGGCCCTAATAGATCTGAGAGAAAAGATGTTTTACTTACTGGCTTGAACTCAGAAAGAAGACTTTTAACTCTCTCCTTCTCAGAAACTATCAGATCTTGCCTGCTTTCAAGAGGACATAGCGAGATCTCACCATCTATTTTTAATTTCTCCAAAGAAGATCGTAAGTTATCCGTATCAAACATATTCCGTATATCTTCTTTTACATCAAAAAATTCGACCGTCCCAACTTCTTGGAGTTTAAACATTACCCTATCTAGGTAATCCCGAGGGAAAATAGCATATAATTTCATCATTTCAGCTGGAAATAACATTAATTCCCCCCAATACCCGAAAATAGAACAAGATAAGTGATAATGGAGCTAAAGCTCATATTAACTAATTCAGATTAAACTAGAATATAAAATCAGCCCATGTACGTCAACTTTTCGAGTTCTTTAGTCTCAAATCTCTTCAAAAATCTCTCGTAGGATTCTTCAACTCCTTTATCCACACTTGGTCTAACCTTTTTCATCGCTTCAAGGAAGTGCTCATACGTAACCTTTTTAGTATCAAGGTCCCCACCTTCAAGCAAAACTTCCCTTATAGCCGCCATAGCAGCCTCTCTGCAAAGCGCTTCTATATCAGCACCTACATAACCATCAGTTTGTTTAGTCAGTTTTTCAAGATCAACGCTTTCGTCAAGCGGCATATTTTTCGTATGCACCTTGAATATTTCCAGTCTAGCCCCAGCATCAGGCATTTTTACCAGCATAAGTTTATCAAACCTACCCGGCCTTAACAAAGCAGGATCTAATAAATCAGGCCTATTTGTAGCAGCAATTACCACGACATTATAGAGTTCCTCCAGACCATCCAATTCCGTCAGCATCTGATTTAGAACTCTTTCACCAACCCGGCTGCCCGTTTCCATCCCCCTCATTGAAGCAAGAGAATCTATTTCATCAAAGAAAATAACACAAGGAGCTGCTTGCCGTGCTTTCTTAAATATTTCCCTTATAGCCTTTTCACTCTCTCCAACCCACTTGCTCAGTATTTCCGGTCCCTTAACGGATATAAAGTTAGCCTCGCTCTCGTTTGCCACCGCCTTAGCTAAAAGAGTCTTACCACAACCAGGAGGACCAAATATCAACAAGCCTTTTGGAGGCTTGATCCCCATTTTAGTAAACGCCTCTGGATGCTTTAATGGCCATTCCACAGATTCTTTTAGCTCCTGCTTTATTTCTCTAAGACCCCCTACATCGTCCCATCTTACATTCGGTACCTCAACAAAAACTTCACGCAACGCGGAAGGTTCAACAACTTTTAAAGCATCCATAAAATCATCCTTATTTACTTGCAGATTTTCAAGGATCTCCGAGGGTATGGTCTCTTCCTTTAAATCAATCTTCGGCAGTACTTTCCTCAAAGCATTCATTGCGCTTTCTTTGCAAAGAGATTCAAGGTCTGCTCCTACAAAGCCATGTGTTACATCTGCGAGCACATTTAAATCTACGTCTTCTGCCAGGGGCATGCCCCGAGTATGTATCTGAAGAATCTCCTTCC
>MTMF02000007.1 GCA_002011125.2 Candidatus Hydrothermarchaeum profundi | reverse complement strand
CAATGTATCCTATTCCCGTCCAGTTGTAGTACTGGATGTTTCTCTCAGGGATGACCACAATTTTTCCAGCGTTAACTGCGTTTTGAACCGCTGTCTTTACTTCCTGAGATAGCTGAAGCTTTGGCAGCACTTCAGCAATGTTTGTGCTGTTAATATGATAAATCTTAACTCCCTGCTCATTCGCCACCTGAAGTAATTTAATCGCCGAAACCGCCTGCACATTGAAAAGCTGCTCAAAGATTGTATGCTCCAGTGACGAGCCAAGTATGCCAGAGCTTAGCATGAAGTCTCTTGGCTTGCCTGAATCTCCAGCAGTTGAGAATACCGAGTAGATATTTCTATCCACGTCTATGTTCACTCCGCTGATGTCAAAGCTGTAAGGACTCCAGAAGAGGTAGCCCACGCTGGAGGTGGTGGATACCACAGCTTCAGATGGGTGCCTCAAGAATACTACTCCATGCAGCCTTGCAGAAATCCCGTCGAGCACGTCCTGCTCCATGAAATAGGTCAGCGCAGTGGTGTAAAGCAGCTCTCCTACAACTGAATCGAGCGGAACATCCTCTACACCAAGCAGATTCTTCCAAGTGGCAAGCTCCGCACGCCTCTCCTCAACTAACCGCTGGGGTATTTTCCCTAAGTCCAAACCTACAGCATAGTAAGCTCCCACGGTTACATCGTTCACCACTCTATCCCTCTCTCCTCCAGGTGCTATGAACTCCATCACAAACTGCTGGGTTTCTCCCAAGGTAACTGGTGTTCCTGTGGCTACTGCCTCCCCCTCCACCCTCAATACCGGCTTCATTTCTACAAGATAAGCTGGCACATTCGTTATACCGCCGTACTCTTCTATTATTGCAGCGTCATCCTGTGTTGCTGGTACATAGCTTAAAGTCGCCATTTTCACTGCCATATCAGTATTAATGGTTATAAATACCTCATTAATCATATTATTTGCATCAGAGGTTCAAGGAACAAAAATGACGCTAAGATATAGGAGAAAAATAAACTAATAAGTGCCTCAATTTTAGTTATCTTTAATACTTCACTTATTCCTATCATACCAAGTAAAATCCACAACCAAGATAGGTAGAAGAAATATTCAGAAAAAATCAGACTGAGATGAGTAAAAATTATCAGTGGCGCCATACTATATCCAACCACCTTAGTTATGTTAATGTATTGTTTGTTTGCCCATTTCATTCCTAACCATCGATCTTTTTCAAAAGTCTCCTTTAAATCTTTTGGAAGATGCATACGTACGAATATTGAAAGAGGAAGGGGGCTAATCAGAGATATGGAAATCCAGACTATAATATAACCAAATAGCATCATTATATGCTCAGATACAGTTAATATATTTTTATTCATGAATGCTCCAAAAATTAAAGACAATATAACTATCAATAGATATATCCCACAAACATGATAAAATACATGTTTTATGCTTTTATCTGCGAAATTGTAATTATAGAATTTTTTAGGAAAAACCATTGGATAAAATAGATCTTTTAACATTTTCCTCATAATATCACCCTAAAATAAGTATTCTGCATGACTTAAATGCCGGATCTCCGATTATCATCTTCATAAAAATATAGAGTACTGTTGTTATAGCGACAAATATAAAGGTTAGTAATAATACCTGCCCAAGCACTCCGATGCCACCAAGTACAAGAGCTTGCCAAACGGCATAAACATAGATTGCTGTGTGAAATGCAATTAATGTTGCAAGACTAATTGCGGCACCTTTTTCATATGCCGAAATTGGCGCGGTAATTATACCTTTAACGTCTTTTATGAAATCAAACATAACTGTTAGCAATCTACCCTTCACCAACCTTTCTACAAAATCCTTAATCTCCACGAAACACTTCATAATTATCGCCCAGCTGCCGCCTGCCAAGCCTCCGCTTATCATGTAC
>MTMF02000006.1 GCA_002011125.2 Candidatus Hydrothermarchaeum profundi | reverse complement strand
TCAGCAGTTGTATTGAGGTATATGTGTCAGAATAAGACTAAAGTAGGATTGAAATTCATTTATTATTTGACCACCGATAAGATAATTGCCTGTCAGAATAAGACTAAAGTAGGATTGAAATCTTTTCCTCACCTCTACCTAAATATTACCTAAACCCGTCAGAATAAGACTAAAGTAGGATTGAAATATAGCTTACCCCGTAATGTTGTGCGACCATCACCGCGTCAGAATAAGACTAAAGTAGGATTGAAATTCAGCCTTAACGATAACCAAGAACTTACCACTCACGTCAGAATAAGACTAAAGTAGGATTGAAATAAGAGCATTAGGCAGCAGGAGATGGAGATACGCAGGGTCAGAATAAGACTAAAGTAGGATTGAAATGTATTCACAGAGCGCCCAAAGCATATTCCAGAGCGCGTCAGAATAAGACTAAAGTAGGATTGAAATCACACAAAAAATAAGGATATGTAGATATTTGACAAAGTCAGAATAAGACTAAAGTAGGATTGAAATAGGGGTAACTATGGATTCGTTGAGGCAGATATTAACGTCAGAATAAGACTAAAGTAGGATTGAAATCATAATTCTAATCCTGAGCCACAAATTTAGCTTTGCGTCAGAATAAGACTAAAGTAGGATTGAAATGAATTCCTGCAGGGCCTCTTTGGCACCTTCTTTCACTGTCAGAATAAGACTAAAGTAGGATTGAAATCTCGTCCATGAGCTTGGTTATTCCCTCCACCACCCGGGTCAGAATAAGACTAAAGTAGGATTGAAATACGTCCAGATAACTATAGACCTGAGCTAAATAGCTGGTCAGAATAAGACTAAAGTAGGATTGAAATCAGATAATAATAGTAGAAATCGTTGCAGGCTTGTTCCGTCAGAATAAGACTAAAGTAGGATTGAAATGTTGATGTTCTTCGTATTTCTACGACGTTACCCGGCGTCAGAATAAGACTAAAGTAGGATTGAAATTAGTGGTGGACATGGATGATAAGCTAGTGGCTATACAGTCAGAATAAGACTAAAGTAGGATTGAAATCCGCTTGGCGGGGAAGGCGGCTCAATGTTCACCGTCTGTCAGAATAAGACTAAAGTAGGATTGAAATCAAGCAGCTTGAAATCCCCTTGGATCAGACAATTCCTGTCAGAATAAGACTAAAGTAGGATTGAAATACGTGAAGTAGTTCTGTCGTATTTCAGCGCCAAGTGGTCAGAATAAGACTAAAGTAGGATTGAAATTGAACCTTGAAACTTTTTAGTCTGATTAGAATGTAGGTCAGAATAAGACTAAAGTAGGATTGAAATTTGAGAAGGTAGCCGTTTATGTAAATATCCCAAGCCGTCAGAATAAGACTAAAGTAGGATTGAAATTGGTTGGTGAGCATCACTCTGAATCACCCCCGGAAGTCAGAATAAGACTAAAGTAGGATTGAAATTAAGAGAGGAAAGATAAAAGAGGCAGAGTCTTTGCTGTCAGAATAAGACTAAAGTAGGATTGAAATGTGTCGCGGCCTCGCGCTCAAAGTTTGGGTTTAAAAGTCAGAATAAGACTAAAGTAGGATTGAAATGTTGAGTACTTCGAAGAGCTTGAGAAGCTCACGAACGTCAGAATAAGACTAAAGTAGGATTGAAATTCTTATTATCGATAAAAGAACGGATTTTATGACGCAGTCAGAATAAGACTAAAGTAGGATTGAAATCTTATACTCTGCCATACTTCACTCACCTCTCTTTATTGTCAGAATAAGACTAAAGTAGGATTGAAATAGAGGCAGAAGAGGAAAAGTGGAAAGAACAACCGCTGGTCAGAATAAGACTAAAGTAGGATTGAAATATAACTGTTTATCTCGCCTCCTCTGAAGCAAAGGAAGTCAGAATAAGACTAAAGTAGGATTGAAATACGCGTTCCTAGCGCCATTCTCCCATGCCTGCCACGTTCTAGAATTAGAC
>MTMF02000005.1 GCA_002011125.2 Candidatus Hydrothermarchaeum profundi | reverse complement strand
CGCCTCGCCTCCTTTTTGTTTAATAATCCCCGCGAGGCTACTTAACTTTTCCGGCGGGGTGACACAGTTGATATTTATAGGATTTTGCTGTAACAGAAAGCTCTGATATAATATTGAGAATAATTAATGAAAACACTTTTCACGTCTCTGCGTAAAGCATAAATAAACCAATAGTGGTTAAGTAATTAATAGTAAGGGTGAGTGGGAATGGCAACAGCGGATAAGAAACTTAAGATGGTTATCTACTATATTGTAAGGGAAATGAATAGATTAGGTTATCACCTTAACAGAACAAAGCTAGTGAAACTTCTTTTCATCATTGATTATATAGCAAAAAAGGGGAGGAGAATGAGAATAGGCAGGACTATTACAGGCATAAAATATCATTATTACCATTACGGGCCATTCTCCAGAAAGATACCTAGTGCGATACAGGACATGCAAGGAAAGGAGATTATTGAAAGAGATATTGGTAATCCTTTGGACTTTGCCTCCTATTATGTGTATACTCCTGGAAACATGCCACGCTTCGAGCCAGAATTTGAAGACAGGGAAAAAGAGATTATTGATTTCGTCATAAAAGAATATGGGCCTTACCCATTGGATTCAATTTTGAAAGTTGTTTATAATCTTCCTGAAATGAGAGAAGCAAAGCCTCTAGACATAGTTTTGGAGTGAGGGGCAGAGGGTGAAATTTGAATCTTCGCCATCAACGTTTGAGGACCTTAAAAATTATTTGTTGAATAATAAGTTAATGAAGTTAGAAAATGGTCGATTTAGGATTTCTGACGAAGAAAAACTCAAAGAGTTAGGATTCGGGATATTTCTCTCTTTTTTCTATAGCAATATGCCCCCGAGGAGAACTTGGCAATTTATCAAACTTGATAAAAATCATGTGCTCTTTTTAGTACGTGAAGAAAAATTTTTACCAAAGATAAGTGAGTTAAAATTTATAAAGAATCCTTTTAATGGTATTCCAACAGGGGGTTTGAATTGTAATTTATGTCCAATAAAATACTGGATGCTTTACAATCTCTGCACACTTGAGACCGACAATGACATTAAAAATGATATAGTCATCGAAATAAATGGACTCCTTAGTGGAAGTAAGGAAAAGTGTCATGAATGCAAAAAAGATATAATAAAATGGTTGAAAGAAAAGATAAAAACTAATGAGGTTTATGGGAGGGTATTAGGTGGCAATACGTATTTGCTGAATGTAGATTCTAAATTCTTCGAATTTTTTTATTCACCTGATCCTGAAGGCATAGAATCTTACGATGTAAGTTCAGAGATAGGTAATGAGGTCGATCTAGAAAAACCTACATTAAGAAAACCGAGAACAGAGACAGCTAGAGAATATAAAGACCCTACTGAAATTTTGTTTAATTCCTTCGTTGTTATGTATATTGCATGTAAAACAGGATGTTCGGTAATTGGAGTAAATGCCAGAATGATAAAACCATTTGAAGCTCATGAAATGGATGGTTATCTTTGGGATCCTGAAAATAAAAGGCTCATTGTGATAGAAACATCTCGGGAAATAAAAATCAATAAGAATCATCTGAAGCGCAAAATATACAATTCTGCACTAATGAATATGGTTGATCATTCAACTTACAATTATCTCTATATCACTTTTGGAAATAAAAGCAAAGATTTCACGGAAAATGTAGGACATGTAAAACTAGTCGAAAATTTAGAAAAGAAATATAATGTCCCATTTGATATAATTGACCTCCCTAAAAAATATCACAAAGCACGAGAAAAATTTGACCCAAAACTCCTAAAAGAAATCTATAACCATTATATAACATCTATTGAAAGGTTACTAAGATTGTAAAAGTGGACTACACCTATTGAAAAGACGATGGCAGAATCAGCTTCAACCACACGTTCGTATCAATCAAGTATCTCCCGTAGCCAGCAGATTCTCCCGTCCGTAAGGCTTCAGGCAACATCAGTCACCCTACCACTCTAGGTCCTTCTTCTGAAGCTCTAAGGAAAGTGTGCTTCTCTCGAAACTCACTCAGTCCGCTCGCCCAGCTCATTCTCGGCTTTTTCTGCATTTGAGAAGGATGTGATGAGTCAGGGGTGCTGTCAACTTAAGCTATAAATGAGCAGTGGAGGCGTCCTTTTTGTTTG
>MTMF02000004.1 GCA_002011125.2 Candidatus Hydrothermarchaeum profundi | reverse complement strand
TACATTTTAAAGGGTATGGGAAAAGCTTATGTGAATGGGGAGTGGGTTGGCATAGGCGAGGGTGACTATATCTTCGTCCCGCCGGGAGAGGAGCATGGGATTGAAAACACCGGTGAAGAGGAGCTTGTTCTCCTGGCGGTGCACTCCCCGCCGCTTTTTTGAGCATGTTTGAGCTGTTTTGTCATTCTTCTCCTGCAAACTTCAGAGCTTTACTATATAGGTCGTCGCTTATCCAGAACCCGGCTCTATGTCTCAGCGCGTCCAGCTCTTTTTTAAGGGAAGGTATTACTCCTTTCAGCTTAGCCTTGAGTAAGATACCTACCACCCCAGTTTATCTCAGTCCATAAATATCGGCAACTCGCCTGCCTTCTGATTCATCCAGGAGAACCAAGGCTGACTTCTCCACAGCCAGGGCGATTGTTTCAGCCTCTCCTGGGTGAAGGTGCCTCTCCAGAATTTTGACGAGGGGTTTGTTGGCCGGTGAATCCACAGCTATCCATCCGGCATCAAAAGCCTCTTTAATTAGTCTGGCATCCTCTCTATCTTTCCCCTCCTCAACCACTTCCCTCCACACTGCAGGCGTTATCGCAACGCTCCCGTAAAAATCTCTGAGGAGATGGAGTCTCTCTATTTTTGCCAGATGGATGAGCACAGAGGAATCACAAACCACCGGTTGCATACTCAATGTCTTCCTCTAAGTCCATCTCCGTATAATGCCTCCTGATTTTTCTCTTTCCCAGAAGCTCCTCGAATTCCCACCTTGTTAATCCCGCAAGCTTGCAGGCTTTTGCAGATGACAGGATACCCCTCTGATACAATACAAGGGCGAGCTCTCTTTTTAATTCTTCTTCTATATTCTCAGGTGGCAGGCGAAGATTCTCCACGACATCCCCCGGAATCCTCAGAACAACCTCCATGTACAATGCTCAAAACGTAACACATATAGAAATATATAAAAAGCCCCCTGAGTGGCTCCGCATAGGCGAGGGTGACTACATCTTCGTCCCTCGCGGCGAAGAGGAGCTTATTATCCTAGCGGTGCACGCTCCGCCGCTGTTTTGAAAGGCTGTTTTTCAGCATTAGTCGAAAATGATTTATATGTCCTCAGGGAAAGGAGTTTGCATGGCTATGGTGAGATACTTCCTGCTTATAGAGGGAAGGGTTCAGAGAGGAGGTTTCAGGAGCTTTATCAAAAAGCATGCCCTCCTCTTGGGGGTAACCGGCTATGCTGAGAACCTGCCAACGGGGGAGGTGGTCGCAGTACTTGAAGGTGAGGAGGAAAGCATAAACAAGCTTATTGATGTAATAGAGAGGGAGGCTCCTGCTTACATTAAGGTGGAGCGCATAACAAAAAGAAGGGATGAATATAGAGGTGCCTTTGCTGACTTTGAGAGGAAGGGGGAGGATGTGCTCGGGGGCTTGGAGGAAAGGGGTGTGAAGGAGATTCTTCTGAAGATGGCATCCTATTCTCAATCCACAGACGAAAAGCTGGAAAGGGGTATTGAGATACTGAACGATATGAAGAGAGAGCTGGGCGACATCAAGCGAGACACTTCGGCAATGCTAGCGAAGCAGGACGAGACCATAGAGGCGATAAGGTCTGTAAAGGCGGACACCTCAGCGATGCTTAAGAAGCAGGACGAGATGCTTGTCAAGCAGGACGAGACCATAGAGGTTTTGAAGGAGGAGGGGGAGAAAAACAGGAGGGTGGTTAAGGACCACCTCGCTCAGGATATTGCCAGAATTTACGAGGAGATAGACGGAATAAAGGCAACCCTCGCTAAAATCATGGAGAAGATTGGAACTTAGGCATCACCTGGAAATCACAATCTCCTTTACAGCGAGTTCTACTTCTACCTCTTTTTTTCTTTCTGACTATACCGAAGTCTTCCAGAATAGCTATGTCTCTGGCTATGCTCTTTGGATTTCTGTTGAGCTTCTTTTCAAGACTTTTAATGGTCTCTCTTCCAGTAATGGCGTTGAACAATGCTATACGCTTTGGTGTGAATATTTTTGAGAGGCTCTCGTCTATATTTAATCTCACCACACCTCTTCCTTGATAATTCTATACTCATTTAAAGCCAGGGCATCTCTGAGAGAGTCGTCGTAATTTCGCGACATCTCCTTCCCGTGCTCTGCTTTAAGCTCCCTCAGCTTCATCTTAAGTTCGCTGGTTGAAAGTTTGCTGTAGTCAACCACTTCCTCTACCCTATTCTTGTGAATTTTAAATTTCATCTTATCACATTCTCGAGGTGTGGTATAGATTTAATAATTTTGACGATTTTTTCTCTTGCTTCTTCGTCGCTGCGTGGATTTTTACTTTCAAGACGTATATGCACGTGGGGAGAGTCTTCCTCAATCTTTCCCTTCCTGTGAAGGTCGAATCTGATAAATTCGACAAACCCACTTTCCTTCATCCGCATGCATTGAAAGTTGTACTCCACAAGCTCCTAATTTTCATCTAAAAATACATAGGGTATTAATGTCCACCCGTTAATTTCTTCATCCTTCAATTTATCCTTCTTATTTTCATGTTACCATAAAAAATTTTGCAGATAACGTGGGGATATCTACGCACCATAAGCGTGGGAGAAGCAGGTTTCGCCAACACCTACTTTACAAAAGGCAATGTGCAGGGAAATATATTCATATTCTGTGTTAGGAAGTACACAAACCTCTCAGAAGTTTGATAGAATCCTGCCCTCAAGAATTCTAAAAAACATAAAGAAAGGTTTATATATAACCGAATACATAAAAGGCATATACACAGGAGACGTCGCTACCCCATAAATGGGATGTGGGTGTTATGGGATATTTGAAAAATAGAACTATTACAAGTATTGGGTTAACATCACTTATCGTTTTACTTCTAATTCTATCTGGCCCTGCTGCAGCTGTGAAGGTAACTCTTAAGGGCATTCAAACTACCGCGCAACCTTTGAACCCATCAAATGATATTATCGAGTTTAACTTAACCGTTGAGCTAAAAAGCCCTGATCAATACGTACCTATGCAGTACATTATGCTCAACCTCACGGGACCTCTAAACAGAACTTTTCTTATTGACCTCAACGGAAATGTGATCAGCGGCAATCTTTCCTCCAATGAGCTTGTGATTACTACCACTGGCAACTTCGGAAATCTGAGCTACGGTTTTGGCTATGGTTATGATGAAAACGCCGGCAGCTACCACAACTTCGGCTATGGCTATGGCTACGGTCATTCTGGCAATCTTCCCTTAAATAAGACCTACAACATAAAGCTGAATACCACTTACATGTTCGACGGCAACTACACCGCCGTAGCCTATGTTGTCACAGGAAACTCCAGCAAACCCTACTTCGCCTCTACGCCGGTAAACTTTGAAATCCTGCCAAGGCAGATAACAGTACCAGTCCCGTCCCTTCCGCCAAACACCACTGCCTCATCGGGCGTTGTCACCACACTTGTTGGCAGCTATGAGTGGGTTATATACACCAACGGCTCCACCCCTGCGGTGAATCTAACCGTGAACATCAGCGTAAATCCGCCCAGTGGAGCCATGAGCCTGAGCGGTGTGGCAGGAGCCATACCAGATGTTTACTTCTCCTTAGATGTTAGCGACCCGAGCTGGTACGACAACGTAACCATACACTTCAGAATATACTATAACGAATCGAAGATACCCCCAGGGGTGAGCGAGAGCAGCCTGAGACCTCTCAGATACACCAACGGTAGCTGGGTTCGCCTGGTTGCACCTCCCCAGCAGACTCTGGCGGATGGCACAGTTGTGTATGCTTCCGGGGTTAACACCTCAGCCAACTATGTATGGGCAAACCTCTCTCATTTCAGTGTTTACGGTATAGGAGGTGCTGTTATCGCCGCACCGTCAGCGCCTGTTGGTGTTATTGTCCCAGGCGTGAGCACCATTCCGCCAGACAAGTTTAAGATTACAATAGACTTCATAAAGCCCGGCGATACCAAGGTTTACAATATAACCAGAGATGGTAAGATATACTTCACACAGATTGCGATAAACGCTGAGGACTGGATAACTGGTGTAACCATTGAGGGCAGGACCATTTCCAAGCCGGTGGGGCTTCCCTCAGCCCCTGGCGAGGTTTTAGCTTACATCGATGTTTCGACAGTAATTAAAGAAGAGCAGGTAAGCTACGCCGACATCACCTTCCGCGTGCCTAAAGAGTGGCTAGAGGAGAAGGGCATAGCCCAGGAGAATGTAGCCTTGTACAGGTACTCCGGCACCTGGACAAAGCTTTCCACCTCAAAGGTAGGCGAGGATTCGAGCTACGTTTACTACAAGGCCCGCTCTCCAGGATTCAGCTACTTTGCCATAGCTGGTGAGGAGGAGGTTGCTCCACCTCCAACTACTGCGCCACCCACAGCACCGCCAACCACAGTACCGCCAACCACACCTCCGCCTACGGCGCCTCCAACAACACCACCTCCGACCACGCCAGCGCCGGTAACACCCGCACCCACTACACCTGCACCTACGGTGGCGCCTCCAGGAAAGCCGTGGGTTAAGTGGGTGGTAGTAGCGCTGGTCATTCTAGCAATAATCGTAGCGGCAGCATACTACTACACAAGAAAGCAGTGAGCAACTCTTTTCCTTTTTTATTTTGAAGAGCATAGGTGATTCCATGGTTAGTGTGAACATCCCAGACAGGCTTTACGCCGAGATAGAGAAGAGGGTCAAAGAAAGCGGAGAGTTTGAGAGCGTTGAGGAGTATATAACCTTCGTGCTGGAAGAGCTTCTCAGAGACGAGGAAGAGGAGTACCCCCTGAGCGAGGAGGATGAAGAAAAGGTTAAGGAGCGCCTCCGCGGGTTAGGCTACCTGTGAATCTGTTCTGAAGTGAAAATGTATTAAATATGATTTGAAATTGTGAAAATTATTTCATTTTGAGCGCTTATTTAGAAATATTTTTGTAGATTTTCTCAATGTAGAAAAAAAGCATGCATTGTCCATATAGTTACATTTATATATCAGGAGATAAAAGTAGATACAGATTCCCTCGTACGACTGCGGGAGGAGGCCTATGGGTGATAAGATTCACATTCACAGGTCCTCTCACGATAGGGTGTGGCTACCCACATTGAACGGTCTCCTGGAGCCTCATCCCTTCTGCAGGAGCTGCGGTGCTGTTAAGAACATCTCCAGCGATAAGGCTCACGGGTTAGGGTACTTTATCAACGTCCTGGCGGAGATTAAACGCCACCTCGATTACAAAGGAGGGAAGCTCTCCCAGGCTCAGATCAGGCTAATCATAAAGGAACTCGAAAGCAGAGAAGACTTTGCCGACACCTATGTGATGCTCGGCTCTGTGCAGAGAAACATCTTCATAAATGTGGTACAGAAGTATACCGGGCTATCCAGAAGCTTTGTGGAATCCTTCCTTTAGCCTGCCTGAATTGAGCGTTGCGATGATAACAGGGCAGGCAGGGGTAGCTTGGGCTATAGAAGCGCATTACATCCTTTGAATCGGTTAGAGAGTAATTCACCTAGGTAAAGTTTTCATGAAATATAATGCACCCAATGGGGGTTGAGAATGGAAAGAGTCTCAATTGTAATCCCTGCCCTCAACGATTGATCCATTCTTTGCGATTTAGAACATAGAGGATGAATAACATGATAGCACTTATACTTGCAGGGGGATGTGGAACAAGGCTCTGGCCACTGAGCAGAGAGCTTTATCCAAAGCAGTTTCTCTCTCTGAATGGAAGTAGTAGCCTGCTCAGGAGTACTGCTGAACTTGCAAAAGAGCATGCCGACGAGATAGTGGTTGCCACCAACAGAGAGCACCTCTTTAATGTGAGAGATGAAATCGGCGATATTGTATCTGAGGATAATATAATTCTGGAGCCCCATAGAAAAAACACCGCTCCTGCAATAGCTTTAGCCTCGCTCTTCATTGCCGAGAATTATGGAGATAAAAGCTTCCTCGCCATGCCCAGCGACCATGTTCTGAGCCGTGATTTTTTTGATGTGGTTGCAAAAGCAGAGACTCTTGCAAAAGAGCACCTTGTAACCTTCGGAATCAATCCAAGGTATCCCGCTACCGGCTATGGGTATATAAAGCCTGGCGAACCTCTGAGCACCGGCTACAGAGTAGAGAAATTCATTGAGAAGCCCTCTCGGGAGAAGGCAGAGCGACTAATAAAAGAGGGCTGTTTCTGGAACTCAGGCATCTTCCTCTTTTCTCCTTCTGTGCTCATGGAAGAGTTCAAAACTCATGCCCCCGAGATAGCCAGATATATGCACAGCTATGAGGAGCTTCTGAATGACTACGAGAAACTGCCCAGTATCAGCATAGACTATGCCATAATGGAGCGCTCCTCTCGCTCGGCAGTAATGCCCTACTCCGGCAGATGGCAGGACATAGGGAACTGGAAAAGTGTTTACGAGATTATGCCAAAAGACGCCAAGAGAAACGCTGTAAAGGGCAAAGCTATACTCAGGGACGCTAAGGAGTGTCTAATCTATGGAGACGACCGCCTTATCGCCTGTCTCGGCGTTGAAAATCTGGCAATAATAGACACAAAGGACGCTCTCCTAGTAGCCAGCAAGGAAAAGTCAGAAGAGGTTAAGGCAATAGCTGAAGAGCTGCTCGCCGAGGGCAGAGAAGAAGCTAAAATTCACACCACAGTGCACAAGCCCTGGGGATATTATACCCTGCTGGAAGATGGGGAACGCTACAAGGTCAAGAGGCTGTGCATCTACCCTGGGAGAAGCATCTCACTGCAGAGGCACCATCACAGGGCTGAGCACTGGATTGTTGTTAAAGGCACCGCCAAGGTAACCAGAGAGGAGAATGGCAAGCTCGTGGAAGTCTTCGTGCACGAGAATGAGAGCATATATATACCTAAATCTGTGAAGCACCGCTTAGAAAACCCGGGCAAAGTCAACCTCCACCTTATTGAAATCCAGACCGGAGAGTACATCCAAGAGGACGACATAGAAAGGTTTGAGGATGAGTACGGGAGGCTTAAGCTTTTTTTTTAATGTGTATCCCCAATGGTAATGGGGCAGGCAGGTTTACCGGTTTAGAAGGAAAGGAGTAACACACGGAGGCATCTTCAAGCATGGCAATGAAATTTTCTCAGGTATTACTTAAGGATGAGCTTTTGAGGCATGGCAGTGTGATGTTCATCGCCTCCCTCGTGACCAACACCCTGAACTACGTATACCAGGTGTACATGGGCAGGGCTTTAGGACCTGAGCAGTATGGCATCTTCGGCGCCCTGTTTGCGATTTTTTACATGATAGGCGTGATCTCCCAGACGCTCTCCACCGCCGCTACGAACTTTGTTTCCAAGTTCATAGCTGAGGGTAAAGAGATAGGTTTTTTTGTTCTGGGCGCTATTAAGCGGGTTGCAATCATAGGGCTTACCCTTGCGCTGCTCTTCCTGCTCGCGAGCAAAAGTATCGCCTCCCTGCTTAAAATTCACGACGCTGAGCCCGTGGTGGTCCTCGCATTTATTATCTTCCTCGCTTGGGTTGCGCCGATTAACGGCGGTGTGCTCCGCGGCTTAAAGCGTTTCTTTGCCATGGGAATGCTCAACGTTTCCAATGCCTTCTTCAAGCTCGTCTCCGGCATTGCCTTTGTTACCCTAGGCTACGGAGTTACTGGCGCCCTTCTAGGCGTTGCCTTAGGCACGCTGGTCGCCCTGTTTATCTCCTTTTTTCTCATCGCACCCTACATCAGGCGGAGTAGCTATGAACCAAGCTTTAACTTCTCTGCCTTCTACTCCTACTCCGCGCCGGTAATGCTTGCAATGTTCTGCTTTTCTGTTCCAGCAAACCTAGACGTGGTGCTCGCCAAGTACTTCTTCTCCGCCCGCGAGGCGGGACTCTACACCTCGGCAAGTGTGCTTGGCAAGATAATATTCTTCTTCCCCTCGGCGATTTATGCGGTGATGTTCCCAATGATTGCCGAGATTCATGCTAGAGGAGAAGACACCAGTATAGTGCTCAAGCGAAGCCTTGCCTACGCTTCCCTGCTCTCTGGCTCAGTGGTTGCCGCCTACCTCTTATTCCCCCACCTTGTAGTAATTCTATTTGGCTCCCGCTACGTCGAAGCTCTGCCTTTGGTTGGCCCCTACGGCTTAGCCATGCTCTTCTTCTCCCTCTCGGTAATTATACTCAACTATCACCTAGCGGTAAGAAACATGCGCTATGTCGCGCTCTTCGCGGGCTTCACCTTTCTTGAGATTTTCCTCCTGTTAGTCTTCCACTCCTCACCCTTAGCCATGGTGGAGGTGCTTCTCTTTGCGAACCTTGCTCTCCTCATTGCGAGCCTAGCTTATACCTGGAGAGCGGGTATCCCTGAGAGGAGCGCTTTGTTATAAAGCCAATATCAATATTTGAGAAAGCTTTATTAACAAGCAGGATTTTTATCCTATCCCAGGAGGGGTCCATAATGGAGAGTAGCGTCTCGAGCAGTTCACCAATTCACTACAAGGCGGATTGGAAGATGGTCTCCTTTGTCGTGCCCGCCTTCAACGAGAGCAATGGCATCGCAAAGGTGGTGAATGAACTTAAGGAAGCGATGTACACGCTAAATAAAAGATACGAGATACTCCTCGTGGATGACGGAAGCACCGACTCCACCCTGCAAAAAGCAAAGAAACTTGAAAAAATGCATAACGGCATAGTTAAAGTGCTCTCCTACAGTAAAAACAGAGGAAAGGGATTCGCCCTGAAGTATGGTTTTGAGAACTCTAAGGGTGAGCTGATATTTTTCATAGATGCAGACGGTGACCTGCCACCCAAGCAGATAGATAGATTTTTTGAAATAATGTCCAAAAGCGGAGCTGACGTTGTGATCGGCTCAAAGAGACACCCGAATTCAATGGTTGTAAACTACCCAACCGGAAGAAAGATGTTGAGTCAAGCCTATTTTCTGCTCACAAAGGCGCTCTTCAACCTGAATGTCAGGGATACGCAGGTTGGCTTAAAGCTTTTTAAGCGAGAGGTGCTGGAACAGGTGATGCCAAAGATTCTTGTAAAGAGGTATGCCTTTGATGTTGAGTTACTAGCAAATGCGGTTAGGAGGGGGTATCGCATAGTGGAAGCACCAGTAAAGCTAACCTTTAACAATGATAGCAGAATAAACTGGAAGGCGATATGTGACATGTTTGTGGATACTCTTGCGATTGCCTACAGAATGCATATCCTAAAGTACTACGACAGGTAGCGCTTAGTGTTTGCCTATTGAAGGCGAAGAGAATGAAAATTCTATGGTTTAACTGGCGGGACATAAAAAATCCAGAAGCGGGCGGTGCAGAGGTCTACACCCATGAAATAGCAAAAAGGCTGGTGGAGAAAGGTTACTCCGTAACGCTGTTTACCGCTGAGTTTAAGGGATGTGAAAAGGAGGAGAGTTTGGACGGAGTTAAGGTGCTCAGATATGGTGGAAAATACACAGTTTACGCGAAGGCGAAGAAATTCTACAGGAAGAATGGTAACCGCTTCGACGTGGTAATCGACGAGATCAACACCAGGCCATTCCTCACCCCCAAATTCGTTGCGAAGGAAAAAATTATCGCTCTGATACACCAGCTCGCCAGGGAGTTTTGGTTTTACGAGACCCATTTTCCCGTAAGCATCATAGGGTACTACTTTCTTGAAAACTACTGGCTCAGCCATTACCGGAGCGTACCCACCATCACCGTTTCAGAGTCAACGAAGCACGACCTAGAGCAGCTAGGCTTTAAGAGGGTCTTCATCGTGCGCAACGGCTTAGACGTTAAACCCCTCGACGCCATACCCAAGAAAAGCGAGCGCCCTACAGTAATCTTCTTGGGCAGAATGAAGAGGGCAAAAAAGCCACAGGATGTTGTCGAGGCATTCAGGCTGGTGAAGAAAGAGGTTAAGGATGCTCAGCTCTGGATGGTTGGGGATGGCTACCTGCGAAGAAAGCTCAAGGACAAAGCCAAGGATGTAAATTTCTTCGGATTCGTAAACGGCAAAACCAAGGTGGAACTGCTAAGGAAAGCTTGGATTATCGCGGTACCTGGGGTAAGAGAAGGATGGGGGCAAGTAGTAACACAAGCCAACGCTTGCGCCACGCCTGCAGTGGGCTACGACATCCCGGGTTTAAGAGACTCCATAAAGCACGAGTACAACGGCTTGCTCGTAGAGAGAGGCGACATCCAAACTTTTGCCGAGGCGATGGTGAAGCTTTTAACCGACGAAGAGCTCAGACTGCGCCTGAGCAGGAACGCAATAGAATGGGCTAAGCGGTTTAACTGGGATAGAAGCACCGAGGAGTTTGAAAGGGTGATTGAGAATGTCATCGAATGAGTCTAAAGGTTATCCCCTAGTTTCAGTTGTAATTCCAACATATAATAGAAAGGAAAAATTGATTAGATTAATTAATTCAATTTTTAATAGTGATTATCCAAAAGAGAGGTTAGAAATAATTGTTGTTGACGATGAATCAACTGATGGGACTTATGAAGAGGTAAAAAAAAATTTTCCTGAAATTAAGATAGTTAGAAATGATAAAAAAAAGTTTCTTGCAGGTTCTAGGAATGTCGGTATCAAAAATTCTAATGGTAAGTACATTTTTTTAATAGATGACGATAACATTGTTGATAAAAGTTGTATTTTTCAATTAGTTAAAATATTAGAAATATACCCAAAAATAGGGGTTATTGCACCAGTAATGTATTATTATAAGCAACCTAATAGGATTTGGTGTGCTGGAGTCAGAAGAAATATGATTACTTCATTAACAAAAAAAATAGGAGCAGAAAAAATTGTCAATATACCATTTAAAGATCTGATAGAATCTGTCGATATTCTTAATGCCTTCATGATAAGAAGAGAAGTTATAGATATAGTAGGACCATTTAATGAAAAAGATTTTCCTATACATTATGATGAGGCAGATTATGGGGAAAAAGTGAGAAGAGCAGGATATAAAATAATTTTTAATCCAAAAGCAAAAGTTTGGCATGACATTCCTTTGCCAGAGGAAGAAAAGGATAAGGCAAGATTGTTCCACTGTCATAATGAATATAGAGCATATTATTGCGGGAGAAATAGAATTATATTCCACAAAAAATACTCAAAATTATGGCAATTTTTCTTTTTCATTTTCATTTTCAACTGGTTATTCGCTTTATACTATTTGAGAGTGATTTTGTTTGGATCTAAAAAGCCATTGAGGGAGAGGTTAAAGATAGCAATGAGTTATTTAAACGGAATTTGGAGTGGATTAAAATGGAAAAAGTCTTGCTAATAGGAATAGATGGGGCCGATTATAACATAACAAAAAGATTATTGGACAATAACGAACTAAAAAATCTTGCAAAAATATCTGAGAACGGTCAATTTTCACGGTTAATGAGTACAATACCACCCCTTTCTCCTGCAGCATGGACATCAATATTTACTGGTGTCCCTTCCCATAAGCATGGCAATTGGGGATTTTTAAAGCAAAAAGAAGGGGAATACTTCTATAGGCCTGTCACGTCAAAAGATAGGAAAGTCAGAGCAATTTGGAATATGCTCAGTGAGAAAAACAAAAAATCTATTATTGTGAATATTCCATTTTCATATCCTCCAGAGAGAATTAATGGTATCATGATAACTGGTTTAGGTTCTCCAGGAAAAACTTCTAATTTCGTTTACCCCCCTTCCTTAAAGAGGTTTATAATCAGAAATTTTCCACATTTTGACGTTGATCTTGGTGAGGATAAATTAGAACAGGGAATTAGTATCTACAAACTAGAGCAAAATATTATTAAGACAGAAAATGATCAGGTTGATCTATTTGTTTATCTTTTAAATGAGAATGAATGGGATTTTGGAGCAATTGTTTTAAGATCGTTAGACGTAATTCAACATTTTGCATTTGATAATAAAGAATTTGTAGAGCAACACTACAAACGAGTTGATAAATTAGTAGGTAAAATCCTAAAAGAAGTTATTAGTGAAAATAAAGAAGAAATAAAAGTTATAATAGCTTCAGATCACGGATTTAGGAGAGTATATAGGAGATTTTATGTAAATACATGGTTAGAGAAAGAGGGTTATCTAAAGCTAAGATCTAATTCTAACACCCTCCTAAAACTAGGTATTGATGCTGAAAAAGTAAGAAATTATATGAAAAAGATAGGTTTAAAAGGATTTCTCGGAAAAATAGAGCATAGTAAATTTACAAAGCATTTGCTTAAAATTATACCAAGTAGTTCACATCAATATCTATTTAACGCTGATTGGACCAATACAAAAGCATTCTTCTACAGAGGCTCAAATGGACTAATAAGGATAAATATAAAAGGAAGAGAACCACAAGGTTGTGTTATTGATGGAGAAGTCATTAATCTAGTAAATGAACTAAAATTAAAATTGAAAGAAGTTAAAGATCCACTAACAGGTACTGAAGTTTTTAAAAACGTATTGTCAAAGGATGAATTAGATATAAATTTGTATGAATACCCAGAAATTGTTTTATTACCAAATGATGGTTATGAAATAATGGATTATAATATAAATAGCAATTATTTTGAAAATATTGAAAATAGGTTTGGAGATCATGCACTTTATGGAATATTTATTAGTAATTTTAAACCACCAATAAAAGTAGAATGTGTGTGGGATGTTGGAAGATTAATTAGGAGGTATATATAAATGAAAAATTCCCAATTTCAAAAAAAAGTATTCGAAAAATATCCGGTTAAAGAACACAAAGAAATGTCAGACATCGTAGTTTTATCTATTGTGAGATCTATTGTTACAAATAGAAATAAAGAAAAGACGTTTAGAATCTTAGATGTTGGATGTGGGGGAGGACAACTATTAGAATCATTTGTAAGAATTCCCAAAATTGATGTGTATGGAATTGATATATCTGAAAAAGCTCTAAAAATAGCGCAGAAAAGAGGTTATAAAACATATTTATGCGATGTGGAAAGTGAAAAATTGCCTTTTGACAATGATACTTTCGATGTTGTGATAATTAATGATTTACTAGAACATATAATTGATCCTGACAATTTATTGAGAGAAATCCATAGAGTGTTAAAAAATGATGGGAAGCTTATAATCAATGTGCCAAACGTTTCACACCCAGCTTCGTGGTTCATGCAAATTTTCTTAGATTTGCCTCCTATGCAATCTGCAAGATATAAATCTATCCATGTTAGAGATTATACACTTCGAATATTAAAAGCTGTTTTAAGGTTTAATGGGTTTAAGATAGAACGAATTAAAGGTACCTATATCTATTCTTTTAATAATATTATTAGTAGATTTATAGCCAATATATTTCCAAGATTGTCAGAGAGAATAATTATTATTTGTAAAAAAAGAGATATTCCTAATGTAACTTTGGCTGATGTATATTTCGACATAAAAGAATTCTTGAAGAAAAGTGAAAAGATATGAAAATCTAGTGAAGCATAAAATCTTGATAATAATCTATTTGAATTAGAATATTAATAAATTTCAAAAAGGTGCACTTTATGAGAATAGGATTCTATACTCACTATTTAGATAAATATCCAAAATTAGCACCGAGTCTCTATCAAATAAAGTTAATTGAAAATCTACAGAAAATGTTCAGAAATATAGAAATTGTTTTAATTCATCATAAAAAGAGCTATCATAAAATATATAAGGAAAACGAAGAAGCAATAATACCAAAATCCCCTTTACTAGGTGAATATTTTATCAATAAATTAAATCTTGATATTATTCATTTTAATGCTATACCTTGGTCTTGGAGAATCTTTGTAAATAAAATAAAATGTAAAAAAGTTGTAACCGTACATGGAGACATATGGTGGGTAGAGCCTGAACTTGGATACAACAAGACTATAGAAGCGTTGAAAAGATTTATAGAACCTAAAGTAATAAAATTCTTTGATAGAATAATTGCAGTTTCTTATAGTATAAAAAATACCTTAGCAAATTATTTAAAATGTCCAGAAGAAAAAATAAAGGTTATATATGAAGGTATCGATCATTCAATTTTTTATCCTCGAACATTGGAGGAAGTGAAAATGATTAAAGCAAAATATAGAATTAATGAAGCATATATTTTCCATGTTAGTGTATATTCAAAAATAAAGAATCCTAATACGCTATTTAAGTCATTTAGATTAGTAAAAGAAGAGATTAATGGGATAAAACTTGTAATTGCTGGTAATAAATGGAGAGAAAAATATGAGAAAAAACTCAACCAATATAAGCTTAATAAAAGAGATGTAATATTTTTAGGTTGGACACCTCAAGAAGATTTACCTGCTTTATATAGTGGAGCTAAAGTTTTCTTCTCTCCAAGTTATCATGAGAGTTTTGGATTCCCAATATTAGAAGCAATGGCATGTGGAACTCCTGTTATAGCTTCCAACAAATATGCGATCCCTGAAATTACTGGAAATGCTGCGATACTCCATGAACCTAATGATTATAAATCTTTTGCTAACTCTATTATTACACTACTAATTGATGAAACTGTTAGAAAAAAAATAAAAGGAAAATCAATAAAACAAGTAGAAAAGTTCTCCTGGAAAAATACAGCAAAAGAAACTTACATGTTATATACGGAGGTTATAAATAGTGATTACTAAAAATAATTGTGTAGATTTAATTAAAGAAATCTTATATCTCTTAGCCAGCGTCTGTAGTTTCTGTTTTTTATTTTATGAGAAATTATTGTCCCCAGAAAAAGTACGATCAAAGCGATGAATTTATCAATTTTTCAGTTTTTTGTTTCTCAGCGTCGGGAAAGGATAATGAACCTTCCTACCCTAGGAATACCTACTATAGCTTGCTTTTTAGCCTCTGAAGAGATTTAAGTCCGAGGGACGAAATCTTCAATTTTCGCTGGTGACCTCATCTTTCGAAAGTAAACGCTACTCTGAACGCTATAGAGAAAGTTGATAAAAGTCCTCCCATTGAATCGCGACAGAGATTCGTATATCTGCTCCACATCTAAATCTACACCACCTGCGAAAATCTGAAGGTTTCCATTCTCCTTTAAGTCACTAATCACGCTTTAAACTCAAGAGAGAAAAATAATGAAAAATAATGCTACTAATACATGAGCATTAAAGCTACCCTGCTTATAGGAGTTGTGACAGATTTGCTCAGTTTTTCTTTACTTTCCGATTTTGCCTCCATTACAACTGAATCATCGCTTCTAAGCGCTGATACAAACTGACTCATCCTCCTCCGATGTTGGAAAATTTCAACGTTTCTTCAATTAAATTCATCTATAAACGTGGCATAGCACAAATTTTCATGCACATCCAACACCTACATATATAACGACCACCTCCTGTGCAGGTGTCGCGATGTCAGGTCTGAGCAAAGGACAAATATCCATGAGGGTTCGAAGCCCAAGGTTTTGGTTGTCTTGGGCAACAATCAGCAATAGGGTCTTAAGATCAGTCAACTTAACGGCTGCCCAAGACACTTGGCATCAACCAATATCGGCCACGACATGAAAAAAACTTTTCATATAATCAGCGTTGTGGTTGTGCCAAATGGAGTTAAACCACAAAAATTTTTTCAGCAGATTTACTTGTTATAGTATAAAGGAGTAATAGTTATGAAAAATTTAAAATTTGAAGTCAAAACTATATATTTGTTGTATATATTTTGGTTATATTTATTTATATCTCTTTTTATATCCCGTAATTTTATTAAGCCAGGTATAATTATTGGAGATGCAGGAAGTTTTGCTCCTACTCTTGATATATTCTTGAAAAATGTAGTATATGAACCATCATGGCACGAAATGCTAAGTAAACCAACTCGTGGATGGATATACTCTCCACATTCTATATTTTACTTTTTGGGAAAAATTTTTGGGTATGATGTTTCAACATTAATAAAGTTGGAATATATTTTATTCTGCACCTTATCTGGTTTTTCAATGTTTATTTTGTCAAGATATATGCTTCAAATTGCTGGTTTTAATAAAGAATCTGTAAATAGTTTTGTTGCTTGTTTTCTCTCTGGGCTTATGTATATGCTAAATTTATCTTTTAGGGTCGGAGATGCACACTATATAGGGATACAATATTCCTTTTCAGTTTTTCCACTTATAATTTTTTTCTTCTTAAAAGCACTTTATGAAAAAGGCTATAGGTATGCAATATTATCTGGGTTCTGGTGGGTAGAGGCAGCGGCATTTGATCAGAGATATCTAATTGCTCCTTTAATTGTGATATTACCTTATTTACTTATTTTCTCGTATGATAATAACCTTAAAAAATTTATCAATAACCTTAAAAATGGTTTAAATATATTTGTTATTTCATGCTTAGTATTTTCATTACTAGGAGGCTATCTCTTTTTCAGTATTATAGCTAGTACTACAGTGGGGGTTGCTACAGCTCTTACAAAACCTGCTGTTGATATTACTTGGAGCAATGGAAATATAATCAATCTTATGAGAGCATCATCTCATTTTCAGCTTCCAAAGTATATTGATCATGTTCCTTTCGACTTTTTAATATATGTAGTTGTCCCAACAGGATTAATATTAACTATGATAGCTTTATTATCTATATTTTTTCACAACAAAAATAGATATGTTTTGTTTTTTTTATTTTTATTTCTTATTGTTGTAGGGTTATTTGCTGGTTTGGGAAAACTATCGAAAAACTTTATTTACTGGTTTGTTCTTGATTCGCCATTTAATCATTTTATTGGAAGATTATTTAGAACTACTAGAATTCCAGACCAAATAGTAGTATTATCTTTATCTATTCTGTTAACTTTCTCTATTAGAAGTATTCTAGACAAGTTATACGATGTTAAATATAGAAATTTTATAAGATATTGTGTAATATTATTTACTTTATTTTTAATTTTACTTTCCTCGGCTCCTTTACTTACTGGTGATGTTGCCGGAAGATTATATCCAATTGAGATACCAGAAGGATATAAAAAAGCGAATGAATGGCTACAACTTCAAGATGATGATTTTAAGGTAATATGGATTCCAGAGTTTTGGGGGCCTTATCAGCCTGAATGGTCCAAAGGGAAAAGTGCTGATGCTCTAACATATTATGGTTCATCAAAACCAACATATTTTGCTAGAAACAATATTATGACACATTATTATGCATATACATTATCTTTCAGATACAATTCTCTTCTTGTTAGAGATCAAATCAATGCTTTACATGAATTTATATCCCCTCTAAACATAAAATATATATTTTTACATAATGATATACCTCAGTATAAAAAGAAGTTTAATGATACATTATATAAATTGAGAAATAATCCTAATCTTAAATTAGTAGCTAGTTTTGATCCTATTTATATATTTGAGATTAAAAATTATGATGATCATATTAGCATAAAAAATGATCCAATTTTAGTTTTTGGTGGATTAGAAACCGGTAAACATATATTATACCTGAATAATTATCCGATACTTTTTGCTGATGCTTTTAAGATAAATCTACTAAATAAGTCTTATATAAATAAAATAATTTTAACACCTTTTAAAAATAATATTGACTTAGCTGTGCCATTTATACCTAAAGATTATATTATTGAAGTTGCTCAATACTCGAGATTTTATCAAAGAGATAAATGGTCGAGAGCATATATAACTGATCCCCACCACGGAATTTGGCATGGTTTTATAAATTCTTTTCCTAATCAAAAATGGGAATTTAGCTATAGAATATCATATGGTTTTATTTTCATATCTAACTATCAAGATTCACTAGAAATACCTATAATAATAGAAAAAAACACGAATTATCTAATTCTTACAAGAGTTCTGAAGAACACCAAAGGTGGAGAGATAAAAATAAGCGTAGCCAATTTTTCGAAGAAAATTGATACAACAGACGAAACCAAAACAGAATTTGTTTGGATAAAAGTTGGAAAAATTTATCTCACTAAGGGCAAATATACACTTAAACTAGAGAATATAGAAGGAAGTAATGCTGTCAATTTATTTGTAATAATTCCTGAGAAAGAATGTTTTAAAGCTAAAAAAGAAATTGGAAAACTTTTACAAAACAAAAAATTAATATATTTATTTAAATCAGAATCTGACCTATACAGAAGTAATAATACAGAGATGATCAAAGTTAATGTGAGTACTAATAACGGAGAGGTGTTGTTATTGGGTAAGAATGACAAGGTATGGCAAGATATAGAGGTTTTTAAGAATGGAAGCTATAGAATTGCTCTAAATGGGATAGGAGAATTTAAAGTTAAGATTGGAAATCATTCCTTCATTTTAAATTCAAGCTCTCTAAACTTCACATATACTCCAATATTCTATCTCAACGAAGGGGAACGCAAGATTGAAATAATTTCGTTAGGTAATACTATTTTAGACACTATCTGGCTATATTCAACAGAAACAAATCAAACAATAGAACAGCTCTTCGAAGTAACGGAAAAACCCGCAGAAGTAATAAATTATACGAAAATTAACCCTACTTTGTGGAAAGTAAAATTAAATGCATCAAAACCCTTCATGCTCAGCTTTGCAGAAGCTTATGATCCTCTCTGGGAGGCGAGGGTTTACAGAGATGGCAGGAAGATTGAGGTTGTTAAATCAATCCCGCTCTACTCTGTGATAAACGGCTTCTGGATAAATGAGACTGGTAATCTTGAAATAGTAATAAGGTACAAACCTCAGGACTGGTTTGAGAGGGGGTTAATAATCTCCGTAATCACATTTATTGGTTGTGTTGGCTACCTCTTCTACGACTGGAGGAGAGAAAGAGGAGACGGGTGGGCGAGAAGGCTGGAGAAGAGGGTGAAGGGATACTTAGAAGCTCTAAAGAAAAAGCTCACCATCTCTTAAATTTAAACTCGTACTTTTCGCCGTTCAGGTATATCACTAAGGTCAGGTTCTTCGCTTTAATGCTGACATCTGGCTTGAAGAAGATGGCGCCCTTTCTCGTGGCGCCAGGGTAGAGGACATCAAGCTTTAGCTGGTCTGGATGTGTACCCCACCTCCCAGCGGCGTCCTTTATCTTGACGTAGGTGTAGTCGTAGGTGTTTCCCTCGTTATCTATTAGCACTGGATTATAAGGGGTGAACTGAAGCTTAGCCTCTTTATTGCCAATGTTTTTCACCTCTATGTCCACTCTAGCATAGGTCTCTGAGAGCGTGTTCTTGACTATTTCAACATCGACCATACCGTAAAATCTCTTAAGCGTAACCTCAAGGCTTCCTGCTCTACTGGTGTCGCCGATGGTATAGGTCTTCTCTTTTTCCTCTGAGGTGGCGTTGATGGTGAAGTAGATTGTGCGAGAGGTGGCATTAGCAAGGGTGTTGTTGGCAAAGAGGGTTAAGTTGTGTAAGCCGTTACTGAAATTTTGAAGTAGGAGGATTTTCTTCTCATTCAAAGTTTGTACCCGCGTTAATGGGTGAATCTCTATGCCGTCAAACCAGGCGGTAGCTGGGTTGCTCCCGTCGAGGGACCAGCCGTGGTTGAGATGGATTTTTATTTTTCTTACATTATTTGGGATGTTTACCGTAGCTGAAAACTCCCTCCAGTCAAAGGTTCCGTCGGTGCCGCTTGGAACATTTGTTAATCTAAACCATTTGCTTCCGTCGAAAGCGTCTATGGCGATGTGCAGTCCTTTTACATTCTCCGCCTTCACGTGCGTTACTATCCTGTACTTCGCTCCGGGGATGACGTCCATCTCTCTGGAAATCCAGCTCCAGTCTTTTGAGGTTCTTGTGGTTGTTACCTTGAGGGAGCGTTTCCCGTCATAGCTCTCGCTGTCTATGCTGATTGTATATCCCCGCTTGGGTGCAGACCAGGCTGACAGAGAGTTATCTTCTTCGAAGGATTCGTTCAACATCTCAAAGGTGCTTGAAGCTTCCACCTCGGCGATGTAGCCATCGTGGGGTATGGAGATATTCTCCCCGTCGTCTATGCTTAGCAATATGGTGTCTAGGTAGGGACCATAAACCCTGAATTTCACGGGTGGAAGGGAGGTGGTGTAGGTGGTGTTCTCGGGTTCGGAGAGTACGATTCTTGGCGGTGGTACATTACCGCTTGGTGCTGTTTTTTCGGGTGATTCTTTCTCTTGCGCAGCTTGTTCAGCGGGTTTCTGAGCAGGTGGAGGCATCTGCTGGACAGTTTTCTGCTCAACGCCTGCCTTCTCTGGCGCTGGAGTAGCGGGTGCCTGCTCCGCTTTCTCCTCGCCGGGTAGAGAAGTAAACAAAAGGAAGGCGAAGATCAACCCAACTAGCACAATGCCGAAAAGTTCAGGGCTGCTCCGCCTTTTGATCTTTTCTCTAATCTTCCTTCTCCTCTCCTCCAGTTCGTCCATGTAGACGCCCCTCGCAGTATAGAATTATCCTACCGCTATATAAATTTACTGCGTCGCCTGCGGGAGTGGAGAAAGATAAAATGGTCATACAAGCGCCACATTTATCTGCGAGGCGATTGCTACAATTGTTCTTGTATTATGTGCGCAAGAAACTTATTAAAGTGGCACATTAGAGGAAAGGAGGAAGATGAACTATCTGGATAATATAAACAGGGAGCAGGCTGTAAAGGCGCTGCTTGTTGTGGCATTCCTTGTGTTCCTTCTGAAGTACAGGGGCAGCGAAGAGGCTAGGGTTGCGATAGTCTTCGCCTTCTACTTCCTGGCGGCGCTTATCTACAGGATAGACGCCCGCTATCCTGTGCTTGCCGCAATAGCATCACTTGTGCTTGCGGCGGTGCTGCTTGCACAGCGCAAAGAAGACCTAGCCAACCGCGTGGCTATCTACGCCTACTATTTCCTCGTAGTAGGGGTGCTTCTAAACCTGGTGGAGTACCTAAGAGAGAGTAGGGAGGAAGAAGAATACACACCAACGCGGGAGCTCAAAGGCAAGGTTCTAGCGGTAACCTCCGGTAAGGGTGGTGTTGGCAAGACAACGCTGGCGAGCAACCTCGCTGTTGCCCTTGCGAAGCTGAATAGGCGCGTGCTCGTGGTTGATTTGGACCTGGCGATGCCCAACCTTGACATAGCAATGGGGGTTAATGCAAAGGGGCTGGACAAAGTGTTGAAAGAGCAGAGAAGCGTGGAGGAAGCTGTGGTAAGAAAGCATGGTTGCAGCATACTGGCGACTCTTCCAATAAAAAATGGATACAGGAGTAAAGAGACTGTGGAGAAAATCAAAAAGGTGATAGAGGAGGTGAAGCAAAGCTACGAGGTGGTAGTGCTTGACTTCCCTCCTGGCATTGAAGCCCTGGATGTTATTGGTGAGGATACCTATGTGCTGATAATTGCCAACCCGGAAAAGCTTTCCATAGCCGACGCCTACAATGTGAAGCGAGTGCTTGAAGGCAGGGCAAAACTGCTTGGAGTGGTAATAAACAAGGCGAACGGCGCAGACGTTGAGGCATTTGAGGAGATGCTCTCTTTGCCTGTGCTGGCTATACTACCTGAAGAAAGCATGGTAAAAGAAGCTCTGGAATCGGAGACGCCTTTATTGACGAAAGACGAAGAGTATGAGTTTTCACAGGAGGTGAAGGAGCTTGTGAAGTTTCTGCTAAAATACTGGGAAAGGGAGGAGGGGTGACACAGGTTGAGGTATGCGCTCCTTATAGCAGCGCTGGTATACCTCCTTACCTTTGGTAACTTCCTCTTCTCGCCGGGGACGCTGATATATCTCGACAGCGTGCCCCCGCTGTACCCTGAGAGGTACTTTGCAGTTGTCTTCAGTGGGGCAAACACCTGGGGTGCTGCATCGCTGGCGAGCCTGCCCTTCCAGGTGCTCGCTGTCGTGGGCTCCAAGCTGCTCTCTCCCTTTTTATTCCGTGAGCTGTTCCTGCTCGCGTGCTTCCTGGTAGGCGGCGCTTTTCTCTTCAAAAGCCTGGAGGTTAGGCGGTCGGCGAGGTACCTCGGCGTGCTTCTCCTCCTCTACAATCCCTTTGTCTACCTCAGGATAACCGCTGCCGGGCAGCTTGGAATGGTCGCTGCCACGGTCTTAGCACCTGTTTTTCTGTACTACCTGTTCACCTACTACAGGGTGCCCACGCGCGCGCAAGCGCTTAAACTAGCGCTTGCGTACACCTTCGTATCGATGTTTCAGGCTCACTTCTTCATACTCAACGCTGTTATATTCCTGCTGTACTCTGGCATCTTAGCCTTAAAAAGGGAGGCGGGAATAAGGGAAATAGGCGTAGCCTCCATCGCAATACTGCTAGTGAACCTGTACTGGCTTGCTTTCGTGCCTCTCCTCAAGCCAGTTGCAATCGCAGGGGTAACAGAGCAACATATGCGATTCTTCTACCCTAAACCAAGCCTCGACCTGAACAGCGCGAGTAAGCTCGCAGGTTTATACGGCTTCTGGAGGGAGGGTGCGGTTGAAAGAATATACGAGGAAGTGCCCTTTTACGTTTTTATAGCCTTTGTCTCTATGCTGATCTACCTCTCCATTCACGGCTTTCTGAGCGCGCCCAGAGATAGCAGAAACATCCTCTTCATCTCCCTTATTTTTCTCGGTGTAATCCTTGCCCTCTCAGTCCAGTACCTTGACCTCAAGCCCTTTAGGGATAGCCACAAGTTCGCCTACTTCACCCTCCTTGGCTACACCTACTTAATTCCCCGTGGTGTAGAAGCGCATAGGAGGTTTAAGCTCATACTTCTTGTGGTGGCTGCCGTGCTGCTGTACTTCAACCACATGCAGATACTCCTAGCGGGGCAGCTCCATCCAATAGACTACCCCGAGGATTACAAAGAGGCTGGAAGAGTTCTGGACCATATGGAGGGGGAGGTGGTCTACCTGCCCTGGAAGCAGTACATCACATATAACTGGTCGCTGAACGCTGGGCTGGATGGGAGGATAGGTAACCCTATGAACGCCGTCACTAGGAAGATGGTGAAAACAGGCTGCGACCCTGCATTCGATTACTGCTTTGAGACGCAGGAGCAGAGAAAAATAAATGTATGCTTGGGGAATAGGAGCACAGCCTGCCTGAAAAATCTCAATGTTAGCTACGTAATCATTGATTCCTGCGCACTTGTGCCCGAGAGCTACGACTGGGTTGAGGGTAAAGAGGTGTTCAGCAGGGAATGTATCAGAATTTTAAAGTTGTCTTGAAAGTGCAGACAATTCGAGAACCTCCTCTTTTCTCATGCTCAAGTGCAACGCAAAGGCTCGCTGAGTGGTGAATCTAGGGAGGATCCTAAAATCTCAGAAACGAGGAAGAGGAGTACTTTCTGAGCGAGGAGGATGAAGAAAAGGTTAAGGAGCGTCTCCGCGGGTTAGGCTACCTCAACCCCTTGAATGCATACCTCAGGTCTATCTTGCCATCCTTGCGGAT
>MTMF02000003.1 GCA_002011125.2 Candidatus Hydrothermarchaeum profundi | reverse complement strand
AAAATAGGATGGGCTCGGCCGGATTCGAACCGGCGACCTCCGCCTTGTAAGGGCTCATATAAGAGAGGAAAATAAAGCACAATTCGACTTAAAAGCAGAGTCGGATAGGTGGCTCAGTCTAATGAAGGAAAAAGTTAGCAAAATGCGGTTTCTGAAGGCAAAGAAGACCATTAGGGATCTTTTAAAATTTGAGTTCTCACCCCATGGTATATATCAATTCGTTGCCTATATAAGGAGTTTGAAATCGGAAACGACTGGAAATAATTTATCTGCTTGGGAAATAAATCAGAGGTTACAACTTGCCAAGCAGTTCATGGACTATCTTAAGACTGTTGATTATCAGAATAGCGAACTCTATGATAGCATAATTGAAATCCTAAAGAGAAACAAGTTCAAGAATGTAACCAAGCAATCAAAAACTCCCTATGTTTCTCTTGAGGATGTCCATGAAGTTCTCAATAGAATCTTGAACTCAGATCTCAAAAACTTAGATAAGCTGAGATATTCGGTTATGTGGTTGCTAAAATGCTCAACTGGATTAAGGAGTGAGATGTTTGATGAGATAACAGAGGAAAACATAAAGTTCAATGGATCGTGCGATTACCTCGATCTGATTGAATCAAAGATTTCCCATTCTGGAGCTATATATCACCATTACATTCCAATTCATCGAGAGATCAAGCCTTTGCTAGAGGTTTACCTGAACGCCTACCGAGAAAACCCTAGGTGGATGAGACTTTTTGACAACGACAGAATAGGAAGGATTTTGGCAAGGCTGAATATTAATACCAAAGAGGAAGGAGAAAGGATAAACTTCCAGTTCGGCAGATATTTCTTCGAGCAATTCACCAAGTGGGATCTTGAGCAAAGAATGGACGATGAGCTCCGAAAGTATATCATGGCTCATGAGATCTCTGGGATCTCAAGGGAATTCTACGATCGGGCTACACCCCAAAGGATTTACAATCAATACATGGCTTTTATGGGAAGTGTTGAACTCATACCTATGGATTGTAGGCCTAAACTCCTTGAAATTGTAAGAAGGTTGGAGGGCGATTATGGAAAAAGACGATAAAATCAAACCACTACCTGAAACCAAACTTACAAACTCAATCGCAATGAAGAGAATTCTCAAATTAGAAAAGAAGAACAGAATTATGACCACAGTCCACATCGAGAAGGAACTCTATGACATCATCCGACTAAACAACTATCGACTTTCAGATTTGGTAAACATTGCTCTAGAGAAGCATTTCAGGGAGAAGGGACTTCTTTGACACTTTATCTAAAGTTCTATCGATCTTCACAGTAGAGTTGACCTACCTATGTCAGTAAGACTAACTTCTATGCAATTGCAACTTTTCAATATCACTGATATCGCCATTAAAACTGATTGGGTACTGGTGGAAGATCAAATCAAATAGGTTAACAATGGATAAAACTAGTGGGCCCAGTAATGAATTTTTGGAACTAAAACATCACAACCACCAAAGTCTCTCCTCTTTTATCGTTTTATTCCTACCATGCGACCTGTGATAATCCTGCCACTCTGTTGCTTTCTCTGTGAATACTACTTCGAAGGTGCAGTAGACGGGGGATACTGCGAACTTTCAGATTCCGTGAAATCTCCCTTGGATGTTTGTAACAAGTTCAGAATAACGAGGAGGTTCATTCAAGAGATCCACTACAGCAAGAATTAAACAAAACCAAACACTTTCACATCGTACATAACTGTCTTTTCCTGAAAAGCAAAGCTATTCTGTGCTCCACCAAGTTAAAGAAAAGAGCAAATACCTCTGGATAACCAACTTTACTCCAGCTGATAAGCTCAAACGTAAACGCAGGAGCTCTCAAGAATCCTTAAACTCTTTTTTCCGAATTTAAGTTATCCTAATCACTTTTAAAACGCAATCAATATATCCGAGGAATCCAATCTCCAAACATGAGGTTTCAGAGCCTTTTCGTTCTTCTCCTCGTCAGCATGCTTTTCTTAGTGAATTTTAAAATCAAAATAACCAGTCACTTTGAGCTATACCTCAAAGTCTGTGGAGATAAAGTAAAATCTGACTCTTGTCCTATCTTCTTCCGCATTGAATGGATTATTGCAAAATCATTCGAGGATTTTTATTGTAAATATTAACTACTTTGACCTTCACAAGACAGAAACCTAATTTTTGTTAAGTTTTGTTAAAAAAATAATGGAAGATTCGAGACCTTATGTTAATCCTTTAGGAGGGCATTTGATCTTCGGCATAATATTTGTTGGCTTTTACATTATTTTAAGGAATATAATAATGCCTAACATCAACATTGAATTTTATTTTCCTCTAATTTTGGGAATAGTAATTCATCTATTCGTTATCAGGCGATTAAACCTTATTTCCGATTCTTTGGTTCCAAAAGTGGAAGAGCTAAGAAATGTTGTATTAAGTACGGTTTTAATTATCGTGTTATTTAGTTCAATTTTTGCGATCAAATACGGACTTAAACCTTTTTTGATTTTCAATCTAAACATCGTTTGGGTGGTTTTTTCGGAAGAGTTGATTTTTAGGTCATATATGTTAGGACTAGCTTTTATTGGTATTCATATTACTTTCAAAGATAGATTCCTGATCCATCTACCAGACAATAATAAGGAATTAACCACATCTATTCTTACAATTTTTGTTTTGGGATTACTTTTCTCGGATTTACATGTTGATTGGGTTGGAGATCCACTCAGACTACTTATAAGACTTCATTCAGGTTTTACTTATGGATTAGCGTTTTTAGTGACTAATAAAAAGATCTACGCACCCTGTTTTCTCCACTACATAAACAATGTTTGTGCCTCAATTTAAATTTAAACATTTTTTCAAAAGACCATTCTTTCTTGAAACGTAACTCAAAATCTCCAATCCAACGGGCTATTTGGCAAGTACACTACGATACTGTCGGAAACATTACACCCTCAAAGATTCCACTTTAATCGACAACATCATCAATATTACAAATATCATAAAAATAATTGATTTAAATAATTTCTATTTAATTAGATCAGGAGGTGGACTATGAAAGAATGGCTCAAGCTCAGATTGAAGTCCAAGAAAGTCAAAGCCCTCTTCCTAATGATCGTCGTCAACTTCGGAGTTTTCGGAGTTGCTTCTGCCGAGAATGGGAGCGTTAACTGGACCCAGCTTGGAGATCTTATCAAAGGCGTTGGAGATCTGATGCCTTCAATTGGCGACCTTGTTATCAAAGTTGTTCCTGTGCTGTTCATCCTTATCATGGTCGGCTTCGTTACCGGTTTGCTTGACTCGATTGTCGGAGCTATCAGAGATGCCTTCAGGTTTTTCAGGTAGCTTTGGTTGTAGGGATTAAAGATGGCTGGAAAAAGGATTAGAAGGTTTAGGAAAGCTGGGAGAATTAAGAGGGTAAAGAAAGTCAGGAAAGTCAAGAGAGCGAGAAATAAGAAATCTACAAAAAGTACCAAGAAAGGGAGACGATAGAATGCCTAAACTTTCTCCTTTAAAACTCACTTTTTTCTTTGTTCTTACAGCTTTTTCAGTCGTAGTTTTCTGTTCTGTAGTTGATGCAAAGGTCTTCATTGCCTTCTCAGACCTCGATTTAACCAAGGACGTCAAAATACTGGTTTACAAAGTCACAGACAAAGGACACAAATTTATTGGCGAGTTTAACTCCACAGACTCAATTAAGCTTAGAGATAACGAATCCTACATCTTCGTTTTCAAGCCAAGTGAGCAGGTGTGGTTCCAGAACCCTTTGAATGCCATAGAACTCTTCACTCTAACCACGCCCAGCATTTTAGCCTTCTTCCTGTTCTTCATCGTGATAGTAAGCTCAGCATGGCTGATTACGAGGCTGTTCCGCTAAAGGGAGGGGGTGAATTGATGTCAAAAAAGACTAGAAAAGGAAGAAAAGGGAGTAAAAGCAGGAGAAAAAGAAAAGCCAATACCCTCCACTTCAAAAACAAGCGAAGCTATCAGAAGTGGCTAGCCTACAACTGGATTCACAATCGAAGCAAGATGGGAAAGCCCCCTCATAAGCGAGTTATCATAGCTGGAAAACCTCATAGAGTAAAACATCCAAGGTGATATTCTGAGACTCGAGCTTTTACTCTTCTTATTTCTGGTTCTGAATTTTCTTGACTTTGCCTCAACCCTCTATCTACTCGATAGGGGATTCAACGAGGGCAATCCTTTTGTCGCTTTCCTGATCACCAGCTCGCCCGAAGCTTACCTCGTAGCAAAGGTATTCATTCCCTCCGCCATAATTCTCTTGTTAATCGAATATCTCAGAAGGCACAAAGACAGAATAAGCTTCAAAGCTTTCAGCTTTGCGAAAATAGCCCTATTCTTCTTGGTTGCAGCTTACCTACTTATACTCATCAACAACTCCGTCTGGTTGGCAAAGGCCGAGGTACTTCAACAGGGAGATCTCTATCTGTCAATAACCGACCAGAAAATAGGCATCGGCGAGGGTTATTCTGATGCCGGTGCAGGATCTACTTTCGAAACTGGATACACTTGGCATGCCGTGATGAGATTCAAGTACATGGGCTACAAACCTGAATACTTCATGTTCAAGTCTGAAACCCCCTACATCCTTCAAGCCTACATCTGTCAAGAAGGGAGCCAATCAAACTTCTACAATCTAAACACTTTCACTGGAAGCTTGGAATTTAGAAAGGGATCGGATATCGTGGGTTACGGCTGGTATAATCAGTACTCCTACGGAGGAGAGATCGTTTACGAGTATTTCGTCAGCTCGTTCAACGAGTCAAAGGTGAACGTTGGAGATGTAGTAACAATCTATATGAAGCCCACGTATCAAATAGGCTACTGCACTCTATACTATGAACCCTCACAGAATATCTGGGGTTTTAAGCAGTACACTAGGAAACAGCCCTCCCTCACAAACATAACCCATCCCTTGGATTCGTGGGATATCCAGTTCTATGGCAAAGGGTGGAATTACTACAATTGGTATGAAATCTTCGGCGGGTTTGGAGGTTTCGATGGCCCCTACGGACAGAGTTTCACGACCTACAAAGTGCAGTATTCAACTACAAGGGAAGGAAGCTACATCTACCAGAAGGAAGGATCTCGGTATATTTTGGATGTCTACATGGACGACAAGATGAGCTACAACGTAACCACGGTGGATGGGTTTACTGAAATAATAACAGGAAATCAGGCAAACGATACGCTCCATAGGCAGAAGATAATTCCGATCTGGTACTTTACTGTCTATGATCCCGTCATGACTTACTTCAACGTCACTTTAACCTCTCCAGAAAGTTATGAGGGATTTGAGGGGTTCCTGAACAAAACCGTTACCTTCTACTTCATTGATTCAAAAACCCAGTCGATGATAGACGGAGTTAACTTAACGCTCTTAGGAGACTACTCTTTTAATGGAACTGTTGACTCAGGATTCTCAATTGAAGTACCAAATGGCTCTATAATATCCTACAATGCATCAAAGGAAGGTTACATAGCCGACTTCAACATCTACGGCTACACACCTTCAATTAAGGTAACAGAATACACCTGGGTAACAATCGGAATGATTCCCACAAACCTGACAGTTGAGGGAGGAGGTGTGCCCCTTGTTTTCATAGTCAAAGATGAGGATAACAATCCTATAGAGGATGCCACCATTGTTGTCGGCCCTCTATCCGCTGGCTCATCCTATGCCGGAAACACGAACAGCTATGGAGTTTTCGTTTTCAATGTTGCTCCAAACACAACCTATCCTTACACGATCTCAAAAGAAGGCTATATCTCCAGATCCGGAACTGTCAGCGTTGGAACAAATCAGAGTGAAGTAGCGGTAACTCTCCTTCCTGAAATTACTACTGCCACTCCTACTCCTTCTCTCACTTATACACCCCTGCCCCAACCAGAGGGCTCAACTCTCGATCGGGGAATCAACCTGCTCTACGCGAATGCCGAAGCAATAATCGGGCTCTGCATCCTTGCCACAATCTTCGGCCTGCTTAAGTTTATGAGGTGGAAGTGATGAAGGGGAGATTGATAATGATCTTCCTTGTGATCTTCTTATTAATCTCCATTACTTCAGCTTCACTTTTTGAGACTGAACTTTTCCTATCTCTAACCAACATTAAAGATCTCATCTACACAGCCCCTGAAGGCAAAGTAGTAACCGATGTATACTTTTATTTGGATTCAGGTGAGAGTGTTAACGGGACAATCCACTACGGGAGCTCCAACTTTGATTATTCAATTGAATACGACAGACCAAATTTCTACACTTCTGGGATCTATCTGAGGTTAGGAAACCAGAGCGCAACACTAACGGATTACGATTTGCTTGGATCTCAGAAAACCGTTTTACTCACATACATCTTCAATGAAAACACGAATCCACAAACCTCAATCTGTTTAATCTATGAAAGAGGAGAGATCTTCAAACCATCCATTTGTATCCCTGCTGAGAACTTGGAAATGAACCCGATATGGAAATTCTCCACCAATGCAAACAGCCCAATAGATTTGAAAATTGGTTTGCTGACCTACAATACCTACTTCGAAGGGTGGGAAACCACAAGGAAGTATGGAAGCGGTGGAGGAGAGAGGAAGGAGGAAGCTCCAGACCTTACCCACTACCTCAACCTGGTAAAGGACTTCTCTTCTAAATCCTGGAGCATTCTATCCGGGATCATCTGGTATTTCAACCTGATCTTCATCGACAATGGTTTGCTGACATTCGGACTATTCGAAGCCATAGTTCTTGCATGGAGCGCCGGAACCTCCAGAAACATCTTTTCTTTCTACCGCAAGTACATCAGAACCCACGTCTCACTTCTCCGTTTCCTGATGGACGTTATCAGGTTCGTTGCTGACGTTGTTTACAAGATCGTGAACACCCTAATTCCAATTTGAGGTAAGGTGATGTGTATGCTCTACCGAGTTATTCTAATCGAAGAAGGAACTGGAGCAATTCTCAAGATGAAAGACCAAGATCCAGTCAAGCTCTGTCTTAGGTTGCTCTTCATCACGAATAAAAAATTCAACGGAGGTGAAAGATGGGAATTTTAAGGAGAGGAGAAAAGGTAGAAGTTGTTATCGTGGACAAAGAAGGAGAAGAGTTCATCGAAACTAAAGCAGTTAAAGACGGCAACCTGATTATTGACCCATTTCTGGGAAGATCCTATGCAATAGCAACCAAGCCGGTAAAGTGGATTAAGGGAAGAAGAACCAAGCTGAAGTACTTCTTAGATGCTGACAAGGGCTGCACGATTGGAATAGAAAAAGATGATGAACTTCTAAAGCTCAAAACGAACCCCGATTTGATAGGAAAAGTAATAGACTCCAGACTAATCCAGCAGGCCTTTGCAATCAAGCCAGAGATGAGAATCGTTCTGATAGCTTTCATTATTGGAATTGCAATTGGCTGGTTTGTCGGATTGTTCTTCTAAAAGTGATAAAATGAGTGAGGTAGTTGGAAGTATGAACCTCCAGCAGATAGAAAAATCCCTTAAAGAAAAGGTCACGGAAACCTCCCCAGAACTCCAAAGGCTCAAAAGATACGATCTGATTGTCACAGAGATCAACGATGCACTCTCTGACCTGCACGAAAGAGAAATAACGGCGATAGCATCCTTCAGAGCCTTCAATAATAACATAATCCAAATCCCAACTACTATGAGCTTCATCGAGAACATAATCTCGCTGAGAAGGTCCAGGGACCGTCTTGGCAGACAGGAATTTGTAGAACTATATAAGCGGAGGCCTTCCTACATAATCAACCCCTATTCCTTCGAAGAAGAGAGTGAAGGGATAACCGAGCAAAAAGAAGGCATAATCTCAAAGCTGTTCAGGCGGAAGAAGAGGTAGAAATGGTAGGAGCTGTAAGTAAAACAGAGATAAAGGTGATCCAATGGGAGAAAACGCCTTAGCCTACCACTTAGCCGATCTGTTGTATCAGTTCACAATCTCCCAGAACTCATCCTTAGCTCAAAGAAAGAACCTCATCGCCTCCATATTTGCAAACATCGAAACTAGACTGAGAGACGAGTTCGAACGGGATGAGGAGCTGAACAAAGAACTCAAAGAGCTGAAAAGAAGAGTCAACACTTTGCATGAAACCTACGAGATAATCCTTGATTTATCCCCCTATGTCTTTGAGAAGAAGATTTTATACGAGATCTATCTTTACGATGTCTACTCTTCTTGCCTAAGGTGGATCGACGATTATGATCTTGTTTCTCCCAGAGTGCTGGAGGAAGTCTACGCTTCAAGGTGGGGAGGCAGAGATGATTGGAGATAAGATCAATACCAGAGTTAATTTCATCGTAAACAAAACGATAGACCTCAACGAAACCTTCAACAACTCATTAGACCTCACAGACCCATCTCTCGTTATTACAACCTGGCACGATATCCGAATTTTAGTTCTGATTGTTGGAGCGATCTGCTTGATTACTGGCTATCTCATCGCCAAGACCCATCATTACCTCGAGAAAAAGAAAGGAAGGAAAAGGAAGTAATCTGTTGAATCAGGGAGGAAAAATGGGCTGGCAGGAGAAATTTGAGAGGGAATGCCTGAAAATTCCAGGACAGCACATCCTGGAGATAGGAATTACCGGCAGTGGGAAGACCCAAGGACTCTACTGGATTCTTGATGGGTTAACTCACTCCTCAAACGAGACGATTGTCTGGTTTGATACAGGAAAATCCTCCGAATTTCTGACTCTCGCTCTATTCAAACCCCTCAACGTCATGATCCCAGAAACATTTGAGATTTCGATCTTACTGAACGAGAGAAGCTGTGACGAATTACATGACATCCATATAAGCCAGTTCGACGATCCCCGACTGATCTGGCTAAATCTAGACCCCAATAAAATCAACGTTCTCTCCTTGTATCCATACATACACGATCCAGAAACTTACGCCAAAATCTTCTCAGCCATCTTCAAATCCCTCATATATCTAGCTCATGATGCCCACCTTGATTATGTTACACCACTCTCAATTTTCTTCGACGAGTTCCACGTCGTTGCTCCAGCACAAGGACATGGCGAGGAGGGAGTAGGCAAAGTTGGATCTATAATTCAGCTAAACATCGAGAAGCTTCGCAGCTTGAAAGTTAGATTTGTAGCTACAACTCAAGGATGGTTCAAGATAAGAAAGGGAGTTAGATCATCATTCAATTGGTTGCTTGTCAGGAGAGGGGGCTACTTCTCCAACGATCAGCCAAAACTACAAAGGTTCAATTCACTTTTTCAGTCTTTGAAGAATGACGAAGCAGTAATCGTTTATCCTTCAAGAGTCTTCAGCGATGTTATGCATCTTCCTCTCTATCCAAATGGAGAGGAATTTGGGAGAGTAAGATACAGATCGTTTGCTTTTGAAAAGTTCACTAGAGGAAATAATTTCTTAGATTTGAAAAATAAAATTTAAACATTTTTGATAAAAGTGTCAGTCAAGAATATTTTTCAAATGAGGCTGAAAAAGGCTTTTTCTAACACATTGTTTCTTCAACAATTATTAGATTACTGTAATTTTTTATGCTCTTAATTTCAATAGGAAACCATTAGAAATGTTCCGGATGAGGGCGAAATAGTAAGATAAGGTGCGAAAGTAAACTGGGGAGAAGTTTGTCGCAGTGGTAATGCTTAGGAAAGGAGGAGATGTGGGAGGAGAGTATATAAGAAATAGATTTGAAAAAGCTTTAGTTAAATCCATAAAAGTTTTTGGAGTGAGCAATGTGATGATATACAGCTTCACAAATGTACGAGAGTATCAAGAAAATTAGGAAATTTGATTGATGTTAATACGGTCTTTTTATCTTTTTATCAAAAGTAAATCTTCCTTTTAATAGCGCTTCTGTAAGGAATTTAGTCTCATCGTCTGAAGGGTGAAAATCAAGTTTTGCTTCTATTATCTCATAAATTGAACCCCCTTCGTACAGACACATGCCGATGGAGATGTGATTCCCGAGTACTTGGCTTATTAACTCTTTTTTATCCCATAACCAATTGCAAAAGTTCTCAATCATTTTATCGTTTGGGATATTCTCATGAAATCCTAAAATCAGAAACACACGATGAACACCGTTTTTTAGGTATAACAATGCTTGACCGATCCCCTTATAAAAAGCCTCCCAACTCAATCCTTTACTCCTTTTGTCAAACTTCATCAATTTCAATTCATAACCTATTAATCTATGGTAATCAGAAACCCTGTTGATTTGCAATATGTCTATATCAGGATTAATCTTCTTTCCGGCTATTGCTGAAACTCTTGGATAGACATCGAAGGGTAGAGATTGTAGAACTGATTTTAATAAATCCTCCTCCGATTTAAATCTGGCATATTTTACTTGCATTTTGACACCCTTTGAAAGTTTAAACTGGATTTCAATCCTCATCTATTTTTCCATTTTGCTTTTAAAATATCTTGTCAAAACATCTGCACTTCTTTAAGATGTCTCTACATGTCTTTTGAATCGATAAAATCTGAACATCAAGAAGCTCAGAAGCCTGAAAATCAGGTTCGTTGCAACAACTCAAGGATGGTTCAAGATAAGAAAGGGTGTAAAATCTCTCCTTCAACTGGTTATTGGTAAGGAGGGGAGGTTTCTTTACTAACGATCAGCCGAAGCTACAAAGGCTCAATGCTTTGTTTCAATCCCTTAGGAACGATAAGGCCATTATTGTCTATCCTTCTCGAATCTTCAGCGATGTTATGCATCTTCCGTTGTATCTGAGTGGGAGGAGTTCGGAAAAGTGAGATATAAGTCATCTCTATTTGAGAATTTCTTGGAAGAACAAATAAAAAAATTAAAATTTAAAATATTTTCATGAAAAGATACATTGTCTCGATTTTGTAATTTGAACTCTTGAAATTGAATTTTATCTAAAATGTGTTATAGAACTCGTTCAATCGTAGTTATAGTGGTTCGGCATGGCGACAAAAATCTTCGTCATTAGCGTGAGAGTTTATATAGTTGAATTTATATATAGAATTTTAGAAAAATAAAAATAGCAGATAATAAAAAATTAAGAGTCGCACCTTTTTCTGAAATGCAAGATTATATAGCTATCTACTGAGAGTAACTTATATTCGTGCTTCTTGAATTCCTTGAGTCGTGGAAATAGTATTTTTATCCTTGACGTGGGAAAGTGTACCTTAACCGTCTTCTAGTACCCAATTTCACTCTCGCCCCCCTTCTTGATTCGCTTTTCGAGGATATTGGCTTCTTTAGCCCCCTCTTTATCGTAAGGATCTAATGCTTGTTTGGCTAATTCTATCACCTTATATCTCTTTCCTTCTTTCTCTAAGATACCCCAAAGTAACAAATCTTGAAATTTGTAGTAAAATCTACCACCTAATCTTTTCAAATTTTTGTGCCCTAGTTCCTCAGCCAGTACTCTGGGACCTATACTAACCCCTGTATTTATTTAATACAAGTAACAAAAACTAAGAGCGATTGACTTCGGTTTAAAAAGTATCTCTCTCACCATGGATTCAATTTTTTGTGTGAGTATTGTTGTAATTATATGAGAATCGAAACATTGAAGTATTAAACTTGCTATTTAACTTACAATGAATTATGAAGAATTAAAAGAGTTACTTAAAAGAATAGAATTTAACAAAACAGAACCTGAAACACTAATTAAACTAATCGAGTCTGCTCAAAGTAAAGGAGAGAAAGCCCAGAGAGAGTTGAGGAGGCTAAGAAAAACTAACTGACAAGGTTTTAGACAATCTAAAATCAAAATCTTTTTTTTCAATAAATCCGTCTATTGACCACTCCAAAGTTGAAAAGTTTGCAGTAGGAATAGACGGCAGTCAACAACTCGTCGGAGGGATAGGAGGAAAGTGGTACCTTTTTTTTAGTGTAACTAGGATTTTATTTAAAAACGGATTAAAATCTAATCCGCAAGTTGAAGTTTTTTGGGCAGATATAGATGAAATCAATGAACATAACAATCAAAGTATTAAACTAACAGCAGAGGAGAGGATGTTGATTGCAGAATCAAAAGCCATTCTAAATTGGGGAAGTAAGGGTTTTAAATCGGTTATTTTTATAGATGGTCCAATTGTAGATCCCCCTTTTCCATTTTCCGATGATGAGGATTACATAAACTTCAGGTGTGAAGCTTTTAGAGTATCTTTAAAAAATTCGTTAGTTATCGGATGTGTAAAAAGAGTACGTGATAGATTTTTTATTCATTATATAACTAACAATTTTGGTATTAAGGAAGCAGAGACGTTTCCTACCGATCAACACTTAATGCTCCTCTTATTTACAAAATTAAGGAGAGATTTCCCCGCTGGCTCAATATATACTCAATGGATCGACTTAAGCGAGGAAATGAGAGGAATACCATTTTCAAAATATTATGAAAACGATATATATATCATTTCCTTTTTCTATGAGAGGGATATAAGATCTAAAATATTAAGAATTGATATCCCTTTCAGCTTTCCACCTGGAGAAAATTTAGATTTAGTTAATTCAACAGTTGAGAAAGTCGTTAATACGCTTGATTATTGGACTTACCCTGGACAAGATCCCCTTCCAGTTTTACTTGCTCATGAGAAATGTAATATCAGGAGGGGGGCTGCAGAAATTCTTTATGAAGAAATACTGACGAAAAGTAGGAGTATCGATCCTTTCGATCAACTTGTAGCCAGTAGAATGAGGTGAATTAAATGGTTGAGAAAGATGAAATTGGAATAATCTTAAGCGGTGCAACAACAAGAGAGGCGGCATGCCAACTCTTAAAAGAGGCCGAAAAAGGAAAAATAAGAGAGGGTATGTTGTTGATTATCAATTCAAGAGGGAGAAAAATTTTGTGTAGAGTTTCCCAGATCCTACCTTATAATGCCTTCTATACAGAGGGAGATCCTTGGAGCGAGGCTAGAAGGGAAGGAAGACCTATACCTGAAGCGATTGCTAGACAATACGAGATATGTAAACTGGAATTACTTATAGAAGTTCCTCGAAGAGAAATTCAATATCCTCCTTGGCCTGGGGATGTTGTTGTCAAAGTAGATCCCGAATTGTATGAATACTACGAAGAAGATCTCTTTGGGGTCTCGCGGGAAAAAAGACTTTCAAATGGAATGTATAGGGGAATAATTAAATTTGGTTCTCTAAGTGGATATGGAAGCCTACCTATCCCTCTAGATGTCGAAAATATCCCAATGCACTTGGCTGTTTTTGGAGTTACAGGAAGCGGCAAATCATTCAATACCGGATATTTAATCGAAAAACTCATGAATATTCCCAAAAATGATTTTGAGCACGTTTCGTATCCTATGGTAATTATAGATGCACATGGTGATTATTTAGATTACGTGAGATACGCTAATGAAAGTAAGTCAGAAAACAAAGAATGGATAAAATCCGGGTGGGTTCAAAGATTTGTTTTTCCAAATATCTATTTTGAAAAACCAGAATTCAGAAACGAATTCACCCATCCTATAGGCATTGACATTGATTTGCTCAGCTATGCTGAGTTAGCAGAAATCATAGTAACTTTCTTGAGAGGCACTACAGAAGGGGCTGAACAGCAAATCAGTGCATTAATAGATTTGTTTGGATACATGGAAGCGTTAGGCTACAGCTCTATCCACGATCTTATATGTAATGATATAGAGGAACTGATAAGACACGTAGACCATCTTGATAAAAAACCGTTTAATTATCACACAGCCACAATTGGTGCAATAAGAAGGCAGCTTAAAGAATTTTTTAAATTAGAGGGAGTATTTAAATTACTCTCAACTTCTTCGCCAATGAAGGGTGAGGATTTCATTGATGACATCACAAATAACAGAGGTGTAGCAGTATTTGACTTTTCAGCCGAAGGAGCACCTGGGGTGGATTTGAAAACTAAACAGTTTGTAATGATGTATCTTACGACAATTTTGTTCAATAAATTCACCAAATATAAATTAGAGGGGTCACAGAAGTATTTGTTGTTCATTATCGAGGAGGCTCAAAATTTCTGCCCAGATAAATCTTATCCAATAGGATCTAGTCTTGCGCATTCGAAACTATCGGCCATTGCTACACAAGGAAGGAAATTTGGCCTCTCTTTATGCCTAATCACTCAAAGACCTTCGTTTGTCGACAGAATAGTTCTTTCAATGTGCAATACTTTTTTTATTCATCGAGTTTCACCAGAAGATGTTAGTTTCGTTAGGAGTGTAACTGGGGGACTGCCCCAATCGCTATCTATGAGACTTACAACTTTAAATACTGGCGAATTAATTGTTACGGGACAGATGGTGACAGTTCCTTTTCCTTTGGTAGTTGAAGTTAATTATGAGGAAAGGAAGGTCAAACCAACAATTGGCGAAACAAAAGTTGTTGACAATTTATAGGTGGTAATATGGAGTTTACAGATGTTTTTTCACGACTGCCAAGTGATGCGGGAGTTGTTTTTGAAGGGTTCGGAAATATCACAATCGAAAGTAGGTTAACCGTTAGAAAAAAATTAGAACAATATATCGACTCGGTAGTAACAACAGAGAGAAAACCTACCATTCGTGTCATTATTGGTGAGTGGGGTGAAGGGAAAACTGATACATTTGAAAGATGTATCAAGCCATTTGCTGAGACTAAGGGATACCTCCCGATTCTTGTATCGGCCTCAACTCTTTCAAATGCTTTTACTGATGTTTACGATGTCAAGAAATTGATAAACTCTACACCTTCCTCTTCACTCCAATTTTTGGTAGCCTTGTTTGCTAGTATCAAAGCTGAATCCGACCCCCAACTTATTCCTGAACCTTTTGAATTCAGTAGTCCTAATGAATTTGTTGAGAATGCACTTAGGAAATTAACCATAAACACCAAAAAAATAATCGTTTTTATTGATGAATTCGAGGAGCTACTTTTAAATATGGATATTTTGAAAAAAGTAATTTCTGGCATCAAAGAGACAATTAATGGGCAATTTAAACCAATTTTTGAAAACGGAGAGTTTGAAGGAAGTTTACACTTCATACTTGCAGCAACTCCAGATGCGTTCTATAAACTACAAGTCAGTGAAGAGACATCTTTAATTTTTGGAGGTTTAGGTAGAAGGATAGGTATTATTGAGCTACCTGGAATCAAGAAAATAGAGGGGATACAATTTCTTTGGGAGTTGTTAAAGTATTCATATAATTACAATTTACCAAAAAAATTGCCTATAGAGAGTCTGGGCATTTTTAATGGGATAGTAAGAGTGGCGCACGGAAACTTAGGAAATATGGTAAGTTTACTCACCCGATTATTAGGAAGCTCAAAAGTGGATGATTCAAGAGTTAAAATTATTGACTATGATATATTTTTAGAATATATGAGAGGGGAGACTGTCTCAGTGTATGGTGGTTCTACAACTTGTATTGAAAATGATAACCTAGATAGAATGTTGAATGCACTTGAAGATCAAAGAAACATAGAGATGGGTAGGAAATGTGTTGAAGTTTTTAGGCTACTGATTGGAGAATACGGGCCTCTTTCTCCTTCACAAATTGAGGAGAGATTAGGGTTCGACGATATTGGCAATATTATCTCAAAGATAAATGAGAGTTTGGAAAGATTTGGTATTATTAAAGCTGTGTTAAAAGTAAGAAGGTTGAAGGAAGAACTGGACTCCAATGACATTAAAGCTAGATTATCCGATTATATATTTAAAGAAAAAGATACAGAAGTGCTTAGAGTTGGCAGCTATGTTGAGAATATGGATAATTTCTTGGATAAAATTACATTCCCCCACATTTTTGGAGACAAAATACATCCGCAAATCTATTTACCGACAGATGATGACAGTATTTCCTCTTTTTTCGAAGGAATAGGTGAAGATCAAATAGTAGAATTTAGAAATAAATTGCTAAAATTGTGTGACGATACAGAAGTATATTATCTTGCAAGTGAGCAACTACTTTCACAAATATTCCCAACACCAGTTCCAAAGGAATTAGAATTTATTACGGACCGAGAACTAAGAATGAGGTTATGGAGGGACGTTACAAGAAAATTAGCTGATCAATCTCAAGAATTTCTCCCTAAAGCTCTTTTAATTGTATTAGAGGAATCAAAAATTTTTAGAATTGAGAGGCTGGAAGAGCAAAGAAATATCAGTTTTGTTAAGATTATCTTAGATGATGCTACAATTAATACGCTTTTTTACTTTGCAAATGGAGATCTTAAGGGGCAAGACATCGATGAAATTCATAGCGTATTAAGTAGCTTTAACGCTCCTGTACATTTAATATTGGCTACATACACTGGGGAATTAACATTTAAAGCAGAAGAAAAGATAGAGAACAAAGAGTTAGGTAAAAATGGAGAGAATATAATCATGCTTATTAAACTACACCCAACTTTGCTGAAGAAGATAATTGTGATGTACAGAGCTTATTTGAAACATTATGAGTATATAGATAAGGAAATGTTCTCCAGAGAATCACATAAAATTATCCAAGAAGATACCAACCTTGAAAGAAAGTTAAGAGACTGGCTTAAAGAACAAGAAAAATTGGGACTCGTGATAACAGATCCAACTCTTAATTTTGCTGCCAGCCATAAAGAACTTGCTGATGCTCTAAAATTTTATATAAATTTTTCGGAGAGTAAATTAACCCCAGAAAATGCCTTTTATCTAAATAGAGATGAGTTAAAGAAATTCATTAAATTCGGCTCTAGGATAGGTTTTATACCGGATATAGAATCTGTTGATAAATTGAAAAGCCTCTCTAAAGATCTAGAGAACAATGGGTTTTTGATCGGTGATCCCGTACAAGGCTATGAGATCAAGGAACACCCAGTAGAAAATAGGATTATGAAGATCATCAAATCTGAAAAGGGGAAAATAAGTGAAGAAAATTTAAAGAATTATTTCATAATTTTAAGTTCTAATAAAAGGATTCTTTCAGATCTTTATCTGAATGTTTTGGAACATAAGGGGAAAATCCTAGTTGAGAAAAAACAAATTGAAATCGCAAATGAAACTAGTTTGAAGAAAAAATTGGATGTTGAATTTAATAAAATCAGAAAGGCAGCCCTAGACAGCAAGTTTAAAAAATATGGTTTTTGTTATGTGGTTAAACAGCGAGATGAACGACTTATAGTATTAGACGAGTTTTGGGATTTTATTTCTAGACAATATGATTATATTGAAACTCTAACAGACGAGAGTGTTAGACTTCAGAAAACATTTTTGATTTATAAGTTAGCAAACTATTTTTCAAGTACATGGCTAAAAAATATATCCATTGCAAAAGCTGAATGTGAAGAAATAATAAATGAAATAGATGAAAGAAAGAAAGATTTCGAAGATGTTCTGGAAATCATTTGTAAGTATTTTAAAAAGTGGCTAAAAATAGAAATATACAAACAAGATGTCAAGGATAGTAGAGAGTTAACTTTCCTCATCTCTGAGATCAAAAGTGTTGAGAATTGTTCAAATTTTGAAGAGCTAAGAGATATCTTGGATAGATACAAAGATGAAATCTACGATGACTTTTATTTCAGTAAAGAAGATAATAAATTTCCATATTTTAATGTAAAATTATTTTTAATCAATGTCTTGGCCAAAGAGTTTCTTGATAAATTTGACAGAAAATACGACGTCTTAAAAAATATTAATGAAAAATTTAAAGGTATTGAACAGAAATTTAAAAGAGTGTCTTTAACTGTCAAATCCAAGGAAATAGATGAACAACTAAATTTTTCACGTGAATTGTTAAAATACCTAAGGAATTATTCAAAAAATCTTATGCCTGGCTTGAGAGAAGAGAAAATAAAGAATGTATCTATAATGGATTTGGTAAAAATTATCGACAGATCTTTGGAACCAATCGAAAGAAATTTAATTGCTGTAGAAACATTAGTTAACTATTTGGATAGGCTTGTTAGGAAAGAAAACTCGGTGCATGAGAAGATTAAAAGAACTAAAAAGTTCATCGAAAAAGGAGAAGAATTTCTGGATCTGGAAAGTTGCAAGCCAAAAATTGAAAATATTAAAGTAAACTTAGAAGAGTTAGTAGAAAGTTTATCTGCAAAACCCTCTATGGCCTACAATTACGATGATTTTGACCCAAATAGATTATTGGAATCGCTTGAGAAAGAACTAGATTTGATTAAATATTTAGATGGTATTATGATTCGTTCGGAGGACTTGATAGACGAGTTAAACGAAATTTGGGACGAATATACTCAAAAAACTCTAGAGTATCTGCGGGATCTAAGTCAGTTGATAGATATAGTATATAAAAAACATAGTGAATTGGATGTCTCAAAATTATTGGATAAAATTGATGTAATAAGATTCAAAATAGTTGATACAGAATTCATCACTTCCACTGCTAAACTAAGTGAAATCGAGAGCGAAAAAGAATCAATAAAGAATGAATTTTATAAAAAGATTAAAATTATTTTAGGTGAGAAAGAATTGGTTGTTTTAGAAAGTGTTGTTGAAATGTGCAAGAAGTCCAAGGTTATTTGGATAGATCAGCTTGTTAATAAAGTAAAAGAGAAATCCAAATTCGATAATTCCGAAGTTTATGAAATAGTGATTAAGCTCGTAAAGGATGGTTACCTGAATTTAGGAGTTTCATTGACAATTTGAAGGAGGTTGAGAAACTTGGGTTCACGTACAATTCTGAGAGGGGGAGAGGAGATGTTTTTTCTCCCTGATGTAGTCTCTTTTTATTCTTCTGTTATGGAAGAATGGAAGAGTGAAAAAATGATTGCATTACTAATGGGTTGTAGTCAACATAAACCATATTCAGCCTCGTTTATGCACAAAAAAACTATTGGATTGTTGGTAAAGCATGGCCTAGATGAATTTGTCCAGCAATATATCATTGGAGAACCATTAGTCGTAGTGCCCAGAGAGTGGGAGGAAAAATACCCTGCAGCTCATTATGAATTTCCACCTGAGATGTTGGGAGAAGGTGGTAGAGAGGTATTCGTTGAGAGGTTGAAAAGGTTCTTGAGCAAAGCTATATCTCATCATAAGCATTTTATCGTTTTTGCACCAAATCATCACAAAAAAATTATTTTAGCTGCCTCTGAGGGTTTGTTTTCCCCTATCACAGTACCCTATAACTTATACAAGTTACCTATGCTTTTAAAAACAATAAAGGAGGTATTAGATGGTAAAGTTTAATGTTATAGAAGAGGATTCTAGCACAAATGCCCGTTTAGGGATCTTAGAAATTAACGGAAAAGAAGTAAAAACTCCTGTTTTATGGTTGGGATGCTTACTTAAAAGCAAACCCCACCCATGGGATCATTTTAAGGTAGAAACAGTGTTGGTAAACGCTTATGAAATAATTGAAAAGAGAATGTCAATCGATTCCATTCATGAGTATCTGAATGTAAACGGAATTGTTATGATGGATTCTGGAGGCTTCCAGCTTATGAAAAAGAACATTCCTGTAACTCCTGAGCTATTACTTGATATCTATAAAAGAGCTGAACCGGATATTGGTGTAGTTTTGGACCACCCATTTAATCCTATGGACTTAGAAAGCAGATTTGAGAGATGGAAAAACACTATAAGTAATACAGAATTCATGCTTGAAAATTCCCATAATATCGCCTTAATGCCCGTAATTCACGGTTATACAATAGATGACGTTAAAAAAGCTTGTAAAGAGATAAAGGAAATTACCTACCCTAAAATGGTAGGGATAGGAAGTTTAGTTCCAATAGTAAGGTACATGAAAACTTCAGTACTTTCGGAGTTGAACGGTATAAATACAATAGAATTTATGGCAAAAGTAATATCGATTGTAAGGGAAGAGTTTCCCGACACATTCCTTCATGTTTTTGGAGTCGGTAGCGTTTCGACAATGCACCTAATGTTTAGTTTAGGTGTTGACTCTGTCGATTCTATGAGTTGGAGAATGAAAGCTGCATACGGTGCGCTTCAATTACCAAGTATAGGAGATAGATTTATCTCACCTAAAAACGGTAGAAGGAAATTTAAAGAGTACAAGTTGCTGAAAGAATGTAACTGTCCAATTTGCAATGGAAAATCGCTTAAAGAAAGAAAAAATGCATTGGATAACTCTAAACAAGGGACATTTTATAAGAGGGCAATTCACAATGCATTTGTATTCAAATGTGAAGAAAAAGCTTTTCACAACGCTTTTGAAGAGAGTTTTTTAAAGGATTTTATTACCAAAAGACTCAAAAAAACCAGATATTTTAAAGTCTTAAAAAATTTTACAAGCGAGGAAGAACCCTCGTCTTTTTAAGTACCATTGTAGAAGAATTTCTGAATTTGAAAATCGATCTCACACTTTCATATCACACTCCAACTTTTAAATACCCTTTTTGCAACCAAATCGTATGAGTTGGATCAAGCTTAAAATAGAGTTAGATGGTAGAGATGAACTTTTAGAGCTAAATTACACAGCCTTCAAGCGGGAAATGTTCATGAGAAAGCTTCACGATTCTATAGTGCTTAGAGAGAAAGGCATAACAAGAGAGATGCCTAAAGAGGACTTCCTCGACTGGCTGCTGGAAATAATCTCGATGCTGGATATAGATGATCAAAAAGAGTTACTGAAATCTTTGGCTGAGATTGTATATAGGTAAGTCGTAGACTCAATAACCCTTTTTAGTTCTTTAAACCGAAGTTAAATTAATTTAGGTCTAAATTTTGATGAAATATAGCTTTTGTGATTTTAACCTACCAAATTGTTATCGAGTCTTCTTAATAACTTAATCATTCCCCTAACAGTGGTTGCCTTAAATTTAACCCATTTTAGACTAATTTCATTGATTCTCCTGGCCACTCTATCTCTTGTGACAAAATAGTCGGCCTTTCCATCTGCAATCTGAACAATTATTAAAGAATCCATAAGTTCAAATCCCTCTTTTACAAGGAATTCAGCCCTACCTAGGTCAATTCCTGGCGAAACTATCTCTATTTTATCAGAATTTTCGAATTCTAACAAAATGTCTTTGATCTCTCTCATCTCCTTTTTTGGTAGCTTAAAATTGAATTTTATCTTCTTGCCTTCAGGACTTTTGAAATCAATAGAGGAATATCCTTGCTTTGTGATCAAATATTTCTCCTTCCTGTTATCAATGAGCTTAGATACGATTTCAATGTACAGTATTTTTGGTACAATTATTTTATGTGGTGAGTGTACGTCGGTCAACATTTGAATTAACTCTCTAGATTTCTCGGGAGCGGTTCTTTTTTCAATATAATCAATCCAAATGTTTGTATCTACACATATCTGAAAAGGTTTCATCAATTCCCCTTTATTTTACTTAATCATCTTGTAGAACCATCTAGGATTTCTTGAAACCCAGATTTCATACCCTTTGGCGGTTTTAATGACTCTTACGTAATATCCCTTATTCCTAAAGTTTTGTGCAACAGAATTTGCAGTACTTTTTTTTCTGGATGTTCTATGGAGCACAAAGGGAATTCCATTGATAATACGTTCTTTTCTCATTTTAACCCACCTTCAATTGGCCTTAATCTAAATCTCCTTAACTTCAATCCCAATCATCTTCTTCAGTTTAGCCTTGTACCTATTCTTAACCCTCTCCAACTCCACAATTCCAGATATCTGCATCACATTCAGATGATTCAAAAGAGTTTGGTGAGAGCTTACTCCAAATTCCCCCTTTATCAGCTTGAAAATATCGCCGGTAAACATCTCACCCTTCTCCGCTAACAAATTGTAAATGCTCAACCTGATAGGATGACTTAAGCCCTCAATAACTCTCAGAATTTCTTCATCATAGAGTTTATTGAGTTCATTTGCACACATATTTTATGTTATCACAATACAACATTAATATACTTTTCTGTTAATCGTGTTATTATGATTTTACAAAATCACAAGATTGTGAAAAACCAATAGAGTTAAATACTAACAAAGATCACAATATTGTGATAATATGAATAATACTAAAAAGGAGGTGAAGGATGGGAAGCAAGCAGCTGATCGTGAGCTTGAGGGAGGAGACGGTTGAACTGTTGGAAGAGCTGAGGAGAAGGAAATGGAAGTTATCTAAGCAGGAAGTTGTGAGGGATGCTGTGAGCGAGTACATAGAGAGGGAAGCTAGAAAGTACGGGTTGATTGCGGTTTTAGGCAATGAAGAGACATCAGAGAGTCCAGAAAACTTTGATAAGAAAGTCGTTGAAGGAATAGAGCTTGCAAGCCAAGAAGCTGGAACTAAACTCGAAGCTACCACGAAGGGGGCCTCCCAATGATGGGTGAGACTGTTTATAACCTTGAAGAGTTCCTTCAGATTGTTGATAAAGACAAGAGACTGCACTATGAGCTTGCAGAAGAGATCAAGCTGTTGCACGGAACGATAGACAGAATTCAAGCTGTTATGAGAGTTTATGGGCTTGCCAAAAAAGAGAAGAATAGAAAGAACGATATGATAGTGGTTTACGAGGAGAGGAAGGAGAGCAGCTGGAACTCGAAGGAGATAAGGGAGCTGATGAACCAAAGAAACATCAACAACTTCGACAGGGCATTGCTTCACTGGTGCAGGGAAACACTAAAGGAGCTGGAGGAAAAAGCTAGGGAGCTTAAAGCAACCCCAGGGAACTACTTCTATTTTCTAGGGTAGTTTTTTTGAGGAGGATGGAGATGAGGAGAGCAGATTTGGTAAGAGATTATGAGATAACAAAAAAGGCAATTGATTTCGTCCTCGCTTTAATCGATCAAAAGATTTCAGAACTGAAGTTAAAGGAAATCAACGGAGAGAGCGGGAAGGCAACGATAAGGGGTTTGAAATTCTGCAGGAACAGAATTCAGGAGATAGGTTTGGATCTAGAATTCAACCGAATAACAAAGGAAATAGGTGGGATAACGATCTCGGATATAGACAAGCTTATACATAAGAACGGAAAATTCAAACTAGGCCTAGAGCTGAAATCGAGGGAGGAGAACTTTTACAAGTATATTCCTCTGAACGCAGCCCAGTACATCCTGCTTAGAGATCTTTCAAGAATGCTAAACATCCCTTTCTATTATCTGATAGGCCTACCCAAAGGAATCTTCCTCAAAATCAAACTCAACAACTCGTGGAAGTTCATTAAGCATCCAAAAGGAGATGCGAGAGGCAGATACGCCTTGGCTCCGGTTAAGGAGGCTGAAATGCTAAAAGAGAGCGAACTCAAGAAATGGCTTCACGAGGTTCTGTGGGGTTGACGGCTGTTTGTATGGATGATTCAAAGAAAATAATTCAACAAGAAAACAATGAACTTCAAAAACCTACCCGAAAACTCCTTCCTTTATCACTGGGTGAAGTACTGCCTGCGAACTTACCCGAAAATAGTGGAGAAGAATATGGAAGCTTTCTTTTTTGCAGGATGCCAGCTTCTAGCTCAAGCTGGAAAGCTTTTTGTCCAGAGGTCAAAGCCTATGCCCTGTAACTTCTTTCTTTCCATAGTAGGAAAGCCAGCCAGCGGTAAGAGCAGAGTGATTGACTGCTTGAGAGATGTCATCGATCAAACATGGATCTATGAACTGCCTACAGGAAGCGTTGAATCCATTGAGGAGAACTTGGATATCTGGAGGTTCAGCTACCTGATATGGGATGAGATGGGAGAGCTCGGCGAGAAATCGCAGAGCTACTTGGACAGGGTGAAGTATTTGTTGAATAAGGCCTACTATCTCGACAGAATCACGAGAGGAAGGACGACAAAGAAAACCGTAGCAATCTCAAGGAAGAGCTACTACTTATCAGTTATTTTAGCTGGCCTCCCAGAAGACTGGAAGAAGATCGAAGCCAAGTTTCTGGGAGGCTTCGAAAGAAGATTCCTGCCGATAACGATCCATAGAGCAAGATTACCCTTTGAACCGGACGAACCTCAGAGCGAGGAAGCTTTAGGCCATCAAGCAAAGCTCGTCCAACTGATAAACTGGATGGAAGACAAAGCCTTCTTGGTCAACGCAGACAATCTAAGCCATTTCCAAAAGTCAACCCTCAAAGTTAACGAAAGATACTGGTCCTTAATTGAAGAGTACGCTTATAAGCTGAATGCCGTCCTCAAGCTCAATTATATCACAGCAATAGTGGAACAGATGGGAGATTTGGATGTATCAACGTATCAAAAGTTCTTAGAACCTCTACCAGATAGTACATTGATACATTCTGATACTATTGATACATTTAAGATACAGTTTGATACACTGATACAAAATAAAAATTCTCCTTCCTCCTTTTGGATCAACGTACCAAATGTATCAATGCTCGATGATACACTCCACTTTGTTGTTCGCAGTCTGCAGGGAATCATCGATATAGCTGATGAAGTTCTTAACCGCTGCATCCAGCGCATAAACGACTTCGTTTCCGAAAAAGGCAGAATTGTAGTTCGCAAAAGGGAATTCGTCCATGAAATTCTGAAAATATCAAATGCTGATTATTACAAAAAAGTTGTTACAGCTCTGGAGGATATGGAGAGGGTCAGAACAGTAATTCTATCAAACAAGAAGCACTATGTCGTTCTAGATCCTAAAGCGAGGATCTGTTTCAATTGTTCTGAGTTCTGGAACTGTTACAAGGCAAACAAGCATGAATTCTCTGATCTTGATCCAGAAGAGGAGATGGATTGCTATGTCTGTGAAAGTTGAGGCAGTAAAAGCAGTTGTAGCTATCATAGGAAGGCACTGCTGGAGCTGTAGGTTTCGTCACAAAGATGATTGGTTTGTCTTGGAGGGTTTCTGTCATTACTATCCTTCTTTAGAAGAAAGGGAGATTTTGAAGGGTTCTTCTTGCCATTACTATGGGAAAAGAGAAATAAAGGCTGAAAAAGCGTAAGGCATTTGAAGTACAAATAGAAGACTTTAAATATTTTAGCTAACATATTAGCTAAAATGAGAGTTAGAAAAGTTGGAAGTGTAAAGATCGGAAGGGAAAAAATCAGAGAGTTTATCTATCCTAGGGTTAGATTACCTCAGATCCTTAAAAATTGGATTGATCAAAAAGCCATCGTCTACCTCGCTGAAATAGATGGTCAAGAATTAATTATCCTCTCTAGAAGCGAATTAGCCAAAAAAGTTCGCGATATTAGCCAATTAGCTAACGAGTTTGTATCAATTAGCCAATTGGAACAATATGAAAAAAGGTTCAAAAGGATCGAAGAGGCTATTGAGAAGTTGACTGAACTTATTTCAACGAATAAGCCCGAAAATAAGCAAGAAACAACCGAAAAGAATGGGCTCGGCCGGATTCGAACCGGCGACCTCCGCCTTGTAAGGGCGACGTCAT
>MTMF02000002.1 GCA_002011125.2 Candidatus Hydrothermarchaeum profundi | reverse complement strand
GCGTTGCTGTGGCTATGGTTCTCTTCGAGGATAAGCTACTTCAGACATTATCTGAATTTGACGACAAAATTGTTCTAAGAAAGGATGTGGATCCACTGACAATCTTTTTGGTTAGATTCCTTAAATTCATCCACGGTGATGTGGCGAGAGTAAACGAATGGGAAGAGACTATTATAAAAATGCTAAAAGAATTTAATCTATCGTACAGAGATATTTCTAAGATAATCGATAGGTCAACAGAAACCATCCATAGAGTTTTGAAATGATACCAAAGTCAAAACAAACAACCTTATTTTTTTACATATATATCTATAGAAATTCAAACATTCTGTTTTTTTATTTTAGCTCAATAATATTAACTTGTTGTTAGTTAATTAATTAACTTTTTTGCTTATTATATATCTGTCAAAATTGGAGGTTTCAGAGGCTATATTTTTAACATTTTGTTAAAATTAACATTGCTAAATTTAACATTTTGTTAATCACAGCCTGAATTTTTTACGCTTTGTGAAGTCTGTTATAACAGACTCTAAGGATTTAGGCAGCTTAAATGGATCCTCGGCGACGGGGTTATACTTAATACCCGCTCCAAGACTGAAGATATCTATGTCCTTGAGAGGATCAAAATCAAAATCGATGCCTGGGGGAGGTGCTGGGGATTTACCTCTCTTTTTTGCAGGAGGCTTAGGTGAAACAGGCTCAGTTAGAGGTTTATATGGTTGAACAGGCTCATACGGTTCATACAGTGGAGTTGAGGGAGGCTTATATGGTGTAGAAGGTACCTTATATGGTGGAGCAGGTTCACTTGGAGGTTTATATATTCCAGTAGGAGATTTTGGAGGTTTTGGTCTACTCGGCTTGGGTTCCATTCTTCTTGGCGGTGTTAACGGATTCTCCAGAGCTGATTGAGGAACTGGTCTCCTTGAAGATGGGGCTTTATAACTGGGGGTTTTGTAAACACTTTCAGGTGGTTTGTATTTCTCGATAAACTTGGAAACTGCTGCTCTCTGAAGAGCCTCTGAGAATATCCACTTCTCCTCTGGCTTAAGGGAATATTCTTCAGCCACCTCTCTGAGAGGTTTCTTGATTTCACCTGTTTCCTTGACCATTTTCGCTACAGTCTTTTCAACATCATCTCCAACCGCTTTCATCTCGTAGAGTGGGACTTTTTTGCCTTTCCACTCTGTGTAATACTCGAATCTGCCGCCGAGAGGTGATTTTCCTCGTATATTCACAACAGGTGTGGAAGGAGTTATAACAGCTTCAGCCTCGGGCTTACCCAGCTCAGCCTCAGGCGTGACATACGCTTTTCCTTTTTCAGCTCCACTTTTCATGAATTCCTGAGCTTTTTTGATATCTCGCCTGATTTCCTTAGGAAGTCTTATAACATCATCAACACCAACCTGAAGAACTCCCGGTCGCTTAAAGGGATTTCTTGGCTTTGGTATGAGAGAATAACCCACACCTTCGCTTATTCTAAGAAAGTGAGGACTAACATCGGGGGCTATGTAAAGCCCGGGCATATCCTTCGGTCTGGAGATTTCGCTATGAGTTATGAATCCCTTTCCTGTGCCTGCCGGACCTCTCGCTTGGCTTGTGGCATGAAAACCGGATACTTTTGAAGATTTTCCTATATCTGTGTGTTTTATAGAGCTACTCTCATAGAACTGTTTCACAATTGCTTCACCATCACCGACTTTCGTAGGCTTTGGAAAATTGACTTTGCCCTCGACAACCCCTTTTTGAGTTAGCTCCTCAATAGGAATGAACTTTTTGTTTCTGAAAGTGATTTTGTCTATAACCTTACCCACCGCTTTTCCTGCTGCACGAATTCCGGCGTCGGCAGCTATGCTCTCCCACATCAATCTGTCTGTGATCTTAGCTGCCGAACCAAGAACTTTAAACTCTTCTTCCGTTAAATCTTCACCTTTTAATTTGATTTCATAAAGTGACATTGCCTGAGTGAATGATCCAACTCCTTTCAGAGGCGCCTCGACAATACCAGCAACACTTTCCTCAGCAAACTCACCACCAGGTATCTTTTCCAAGGGGAGAATCCTTTTCACTGTGGAGGCAATATCTTCTCCTCTCTTTGTAATCCCTTTTCCGATGCTGTAGAGGCTGGACTTCTCTTCCAGGCTTTTTTCGATTTCTATTACCTTTTCACCCATCTCTGCTGCGGCGGTTTTTGCAGCTGGAGAGAGTTTCTGCCATTTGTGGTAGGTTCTCTTAACTCTGTCACTGTGTTCAACCACCCCTGAGGGAATCTGTGTCACTCTCGGGCTTTCTGAAAGATTTCTACCATCTTGATGTGATTCTTTTCTCTCTCTTCTTACCTCTATAAACTCTGCTCTTGTTGGTCTGGATTGTGGAGTTGATGAAACTGACTCAGGCTTTTCAACATTTTTAGAGGCTTGATTTCTTATATCCTCATCCGGCAGTTCCACTTCTCCACGCAAGAGAGCCATGTTCTCACCGCAATGTTTATAAAACATACATGCAGACTATATTTAAAGATTTTGAAGAGAGGTAAATTTAAAACAAATAGCTAAAATTTTTCTAAAAATAATAAAATT
>MTMF02000001.1:1296-2638 GCA_002011125.2 Candidatus Hydrothermarchaeum profundi | reverse complement strand
TACGAACCACAAACAGACTTTCAATATCCATTTTCAGGATTCTTCCTTTTCTTCAAAGTTGTAGGAGAGTTTTTCACAGCCGATTACTACGACTTTCAATATCCATTTTCAGGATTCTTCCTTTTCTTCAGATCTACTTACACAAGTGAATATGACGCAATTCAAGACTTTCAATATCCATTTTCAGGATTCTTCCTTTTCTTCGCTCAGACAGTATTCTCAGTGCCATACGACAAAATTGGAGCTTTCAATATCCATTTTCAGGATTCTTCCTTTTCTTCACTCAGCCAATTGTTGGTGGTGTATCAGTATTAGAGAACTTTCAATATCCATTTTCAGGATTCTTCCTTTTCTTCAGGAAGCTCATGGGCAGAGATTCAGGATGTGAAATATTCTTTCAATATCCATTTTCAGGATTCTTCCTTTTCTTCTCAACTTCCGGATGTTCCCTTTGGAAGAGCAATGGGATCTTTCAATATCCATTTTCAGGATTCTTCCTTTTCTTCGCGGAGGCTGAATTGTGGGAGGGATATAGGAGGTGATCTTTCAATATCCATTTTCAGGATTCTTCCTTTTCTTCTTTTGCAAGCTGCAAACTTCAGGCGAAAGAGTACAGACTTTCAATATCCATTTTCAGGATTCTTCCTTTTCTTCGAAGGAAGTGGAAGAAGACATGCTTAAAAAAATCCAAGACTTTCAATATCCATTTTCAGGATTCTTCCTTTTCTTCTCGATGAGCTACAAGTTCTCCTCAGAAGATCAATAACTTTCAATATCCATTTTCAGGATTCTTCCTTTTCTTCTCACAAGCTCCCCAGCTCTCAATGCGCAGTAGTATCCTTTCAATATCCATTTTCAGGATTCTTCCTTTTCTTCATAATTATATGGAACTGGAGGTTAGACCTGATTTGATCTTTCAATATCCATTTTCAGGATTCTTCCTTTTCTTCATTAAATGGATGTGGATGTAGTTCTGAGATATAAGGACTTTCAATATCCATTTTCAGGATTCTTCCTTTTCTTCATGTTTGCAAGTATTGTGGGGAGACCGATATAACCAACTTTCAATATCCATTTTCAGGATTCTTCCTTTTCTTCAGGTCTCGAAGAACCAGAGAAGGCTCGACCGCTTGTTGACTTTCAATATCCATTTTCAGGATTCTTCCTTTTCTTCGCTTGGTGTTTAACCAGTTCCAGCTATGTTGACCATTGATCTTTCAATATCCATTTTCAGGATTCTTCCTTTTCTTCTTCTTCCATTCTATTGAGATTCGAGTTCATAAAGTGCTTTCAATATCCATTTTCAGGATTCTTCCTTTTCTTCTTCTTCCATTCTATTGAG
>MTMF02000001.1:0-1196 GCA_002011125.2 Candidatus Hydrothermarchaeum profundi | reverse complement strand
ATTCGAGTTCATAAAGTGCTTTCAATATCCATTTTCAGGATTCTTCCTTTTCTTCGACTAACAACTTTCTGGGAATCCCCAGATTATCTACCTGCTTTCAATATCCATTTTCAGGATTCTTCCTTTTCTTCAGATCCAAATCTGGACGGGTTGCTTGCAAGAGACGAAATCTTTCAATATCCATTTTCAGGATTCTTCCTTTTCTTCAAGGAAAGAAAAAGAAAACTGATTAAAAAACTGCTTAACTTTCAATATCCATTTTCAGGATTCTTCCTTTTCTTCAAAGGGGTGATGAAAAAATGGGAATGGAAAAAAAAAGCTTTCAATATCCATTTTCAGGATTCTTCCTTTTCTTCCCTCTGGTGAGGTAGAGGTATTGGTGAGAGGTAAGACGGTCTTTCAATATCCATTTTCAGGATTCTTCCTTTTCTTCATATCTTAGACAATACATACGCTACGAAGCTACCTACCTTTCAATATCCATTTTCAGGATTCTTCCTTTTCTTCGTTATGGTATATGTGGCAAATAGGTTAATCTGGACGCCTTTCAATATCCATTTTCAGGATTCTTCCTTTTCTTCCTACATTTCTGTGTTGATTGTACATACAGAGACTGTTGTCTTTCAATATCCATTTTCAGGATTCTTCCTTTTCTTCTAACTCAAAAGAGAAGAGAGAAAACAAAGGATATCTCCTTTCAATATCCATTTTCAGGATTCTTCCTTTTCTTCGTTCATCAGACCGAACCCAAGGTATATCATCCAACTACTTTCAATATCCATTTTCAGGATTCTTCCTTTTCTTCTCAAAAAAAAAATAGGAGGTGATAGAATGAATTGGAGCTTTCAATATCCATTTTCAGGATTCTTCCTTTTCTTCACCACACATCCCATATCCTCACAGGATAAAAAAAAAGCCTTTCAATATCCATTTTCAGGATTCTTCCTTTTCTTCTTCGATGAGCCTAAGAAAACTGTATGGGAATCCCTTATCTTTCAATATCCATTTTCAGGATTCTTCCTTTTCTTCTTCTGTGTAACTCTATATTTTCATTAGCGAATACGATACTTTCAATATCCATTTTCAGGATTCTTCCTTTTCTTCAGGAAATCGAAAAAGGCAAAAAGTACTTAAAAATTACACTTTCAATATCCATTTTCAGGATTCTTCCTTTTCTTCACCACTCAAAATTCTTT